>NZ_JBKFTM010000009.1:0-5462 GCF_046507855.1 Microbacterium sp. 2216-1 | reverse complement strand
GATTGTGAAGTTGCCTTGCGCGTCTGGCCTTTGTTGGTTGGTGTGTGGGTGCGTCCGATCCTTGAGAACTCAACAGCGTGCACTTGTCAAATGCCAAATTATCCTCGTCCAGTCTTTTTGGCTGGTTGAGAATTCCTTTGGATCAAATTATATGTGAATGTCAGCAATGATGTTCGTTTTTTGGTCATGATTGAACTCGCTGCCTGTTCGCCGTTTTCCCGGTGGGTGGGTATGCATCGTTTTTTACGGAGAGTTTGATCCTGGCTCAGGATGAACGCTGGCGGCGTGCTTAACACATGCAAGTCGAACGATGAAGCCTAGCTTGCTGGGTGGATTAGTGGCGAACGGGTGAGTAACACGTGAGCAACCTGCCCCTGACTCTGGGATAAGCGCTGGAAACGGCGTCTAATACTGGATATGTCCCATCACCGCATGGTGTGTGGGTGGAAAGATTTTTCGGTTGGGGATGGGCTCGCGGCCTATCAGCTTGTTGGTGAGGTAATGGCTCACCAAGGCGTCGACGGGTAGCCGGCCTGAGAGGGTGACCGGCCACACTGGGACTGAGACACGGCCCAGACTCCTACGGGAGGCAGCAGTGGGGAATATTGCACAATGGGCGGAAGCCTGATGCAGCAACGCCGCGTGAGGGATGACGGCCTTCGGGTTGTAAACCTCTTTTAGCAGGGAAGAAGCGAGAGTGACGGTACCTGCAGAAAAAGCACCGGCTAACTACGTGCCAGCAGCCGCGGTAATACGTAGGGTGCAAGCGTTATCCGGAATTATTGGGCGTAAAGAGCTCGTAGGCGGTCTGTCGCGTCTGCTGTGAAATTCCGAGGCTCAACCTCGGGCTTGCAGTGGGTACGGGCAGACTAGAGTGCGGTAGGGGAGATTGGAATTCCTGGTGTAGCGGTGGAATGCGCAGATATCAGGAGGAACACCGATGGCGAAGGCAGATCTCTGGGCCGTAACTGACGCTGAGGAGCGAAAGGGTGGGGAGCAAACAGGCTTAGATACCCTGGTAGTCCACCCCGTAAACGTTGGGAACTAGTTGTGGGGTCCTTTCCACGGATTCCGTGACGCAGCTAACGCATTAAGTTCCCCGCCTGGGGAGTACGGCCGCAAGGCTAAAACTCAAAGGAATTGACGGGGACCCGCACAAGCGGCGGAGCATGCGGATTAATTCGATGCAACGCGAAGAACCTTACCAAGGCTTGACATACACGAGAACGGGCCAGAAATGGTCAACTCTTTGGACACTCGTGAACAGGTGGTGCATGGTTGTCGTCAGCTCGTGTCGTGAGATGTTGGGTTAAGTCCCGCAACGAGCGCAACCCTCGTTCTATGTTGCCAGCACGTAATGGTGGGAACTCATGGGATACTGCCGGGGTCAACTCGGAGGAAGGTGGGGATGACGTCAAATCATCATGCCCCTTATGTCTTGGGCTTCACGCATGCTACAATGGCCGGTACAATGGGCTGCAATACCGTGAGGTGGAGCGAATCCCAAAAAGCCGGTCCCAGTTCGGATTGAGGTCTGCAACTCGACCTCATGAAGTCGGAGTCGCTAGTAATCGCAGATCAGCAACGCTGCGGTGAATACGTTCCCGGGTCTTGTACACACCGCCCGTCAAGTCATGAAAGTCGGTAACACCTGAAGCCGGTGGCCTAACCCCTTGTGGGAGGGAGCTGTCGAAGGTGGGATCGGTAATTAGGACTAAGTCGTAACAAGGTAGCCGTACCGGAAGGTGCGGCTGGATCACCTCCTTTCTAAGGAGCACTGCGGTTCTTCGGGACCGACAGAGCCGGATTCACACCGAATGTGTGTGACCGGAGCTCATGGGTGGAACATTTGACATGGCTCTTGGTGAGTCTTCTGGTTTTAGTACGCCGCTTGCGGTGGGAACGGGCTGGGGGATGAGCTGGGGGCCTGCACGCTGTTGGGTCCTGAGGGACCGGGCCGGCCTTCCCTGTTGTGGGGTGGGTTGTTCTGTTTCCTTGTGGCCCCTTTCGTCGTCCCCCTGGTGGGGGTGGTGTGGGGGGACCGCCCGTACTTTGAGAACTACACAGTGGACGCGAGCATCTTAAAGAATATTTGCTGCCAGTCTTTTCCTGGGCTGGTGGCTTCTCATGTGATTTCAAGTCTTTAAGAGCAAACGGTGGATGCCTTGGCATCTGGAGCCGAAGAAGGACGTAGCAATCTGCGATAAGCCTCGGGGAACTGATAAGCGAGTTTTGATCCGAGGATGTCCGAATGGGGAAACCCCGCCAGGCGTTTGTGCGACCTGGTGACTCCCGCCTGAATATATAGGGCGGGTAGAGGGAACGTGGGGAAGTGAAACATCTCAGTACCCACAGGAAGAGAAAACAACAGTGATTCCGTGAGTAGTGGCGAGCGAAAGCGGATGAGGCTAAACCGGGTGTGTGTGATAGCCGGCAGGTGTTGCATGCCCGGGGTTGTGGGACTTTTCTGATCATTCTGCCGAGTGGTCGACGTGATGTGACGGTGTAGACGAATGGTCTTGAAAGGCCAGCCATAGTGGGTGCCAGCCCCGTAGTTGAAACGCTGCTCACAGCGTGAAGAGTATCCCAAGTAGCACGGGGCCCGAGAAATCCCGTGTGAATCTGTCAGGACCACCTGATAAGCCTAAATACTCCCAGATGACCGATAGCGGACAAGTACCGTGAGGGAAAGGTGAAAAGTACCCCGGGAGGGGAGTGAAATAGTACCTGAAACCGTTTGCTTACAAACCGTTGGAGCCTCCTTAGTAGGGGTGACAGCGTGCCTTTTGAAGAATGAGCCTGCGAGTTAGTGATATGTGGCGAGGTTAACCCGTGTGGGGTAGCCGTAGCGAAAGCGAGTCTGAATAGGGCGATTCAGTCGCATGTCCTAGACCCGAAGCGAAGTGATCTATCCATGGCCAGGCTGAAGCGACGGTAAGACGTCGTGGAGGGCCGAACCCACTTAGGTTGAAAACTGAGGGGATGAGCTGTGGATAGGGGTGAAAGGCCAATCAAACTTCGTGATAGCTGGTTCTCTCCGAAATGCATTTAGGTGCAGCGTTGCGTGTTTCTTGCCGGAGGTAGAGCTACTGGATGGCCGATGGGCCTCACCAGGTTACTGACGTCAGCCAAACTCCGAATGCCGGTAAGTGAGAGCGCAGCAGTGAGACTGTGGGGGATAAGCTTCATAGTCGAGAGGGAAACAACCCAGACCACCATCTAAGGTCCCAAAGCGCGTGCTAAGTGGAAAAGGATGTGGAGTTGCTTAGACAACCAGGAGGTTGGCTTAGAAGCAGCCACCCTTGAAAGAGTGCGTAATAGCTCACTGGTCAAGTGATTCCGCGCCGACAATGTAACGGGGCTCAAGCACGCCACCGAAGTTGTGGCATTGACATTTTTGGTAGGCCTTCGTGGTCCAGCCGTGTTGATGGGTAGGAGAGCGTCGTGTGGCGAGTGAAGCGGCGGTGTGAACCAGCCGTGGACGCTACACGAGTGAGAATGCAGGCATGAGTAGCGAAAGACGTGTGAGAAACACGTCCTCCGGAAGACCAAGGGTTCCAGGGTCAAGCTAATCTTCCCTGGGTAAGTCGGGACCTAAGGCGAGGCCGACAGGCGTAGTCGATGGACAACGGGTTGATATTCCCGTACCGGCGAAGAACCGCCCAAGCTAATCCAGTAATGCTAAGTGTCCAAAGCCAGTCATCGTCACCTTCGGGTGGCACCGGCTGGTGGAGCACACGACCCTATGCTGGTGCGGCTAGCGTATTAACAGGTGTGACGCAGGAAGGTAGCCCAAGCCAGGCGATGGTTGTCCTGGTGCAAGTGCGTAGGCCGAGTCATAGGCAAATCCGTGACTCATGATGGCTGAGACACGATGCGGATAAAAAGTGGGTGATCCTATGCTGCCGAGAAAAGCATCGACGCGAGGTTCAAGCCGCCCGTACCCCAAACCGACTCAGGTGGTCAGGTAGAGAATACCAAGGAGATCGAGAGAATCGTGGTTAAGGAACTCGGCAAAATGCCCCCGTAACTTCGGGAGAAGGGGGGCCATCCACTTATACGGACTTGCTCCGGAAAGGGTGTGGTGGCCGCAGAGACTAGTGGGTAGCGACTGTTTACTAAAAACACAGGTCCGTGCGAAGACGCAAGTCGATGTATACGGACTGACGCCTGCCCGGTGCTGGAAGGTTAAGAGGACCGGTTAGCCGCAAGGCGAAGCTGAGAATTTAAGCCCCAGTAAACGGCGGTGGTAACTATAACCATCCTAAGGTAGCGAAATTCCTTGTCGGGTAAGTTCCGACCTGCACGAATGGCGTAACGACTTCCCAACTGTCTCAACCGCGAACTCGGCGAAATTGCATTACGAGTAAAGATGCTCGTTACGCGCAGCAGGACGGAAAGACCCCGTGACCTTTACTACAGCTTGGTATTGGTGTTCGGTGTGGCTTGTGTAGGATAGGTGGGAGACTATGAAACCATGACGCCAGTTATGGTGGAGTCATTGTTGAAATACCACTCTGGTCATATTGGATATCTAACTTCGAACCGTGATCCGGTTCAGGGACAGTGCCTGGTGGGTAGTTTAACTGGGGCGGTTGCCTCCCAAAAAGTAACGGAGGCGCCCAAAGGTTCCCTCAACCTGGTTGGCAATCAGGTGGCGAGTGTAAGTGCACAAGGGAGCTTGACTGTGAGACTGACAGGTCGAGCAGGGACGAAAGTCGGGACTAGTGATCCGGCAGTGGCTTGTGGAAGCGCTGTCGCTCAACGGATAAAAGGTACCTCGGGGATAACAGGCTGATCTTGCCCAAGAGTCCATATCGACGGCATGGTTTGGCACCTCGATGTCGGCTCGTCGCATCCTGGGGCTGGAGTAGGTCCCAAGGGTTGGGCTGTTCGCCCATTAAAGCGGTACGCGAGCTGGGTTTAGAACGTCGTGAGACAGTTCGGTCCCTATCCGCTGCGCGCGTAGGAAGTTTGAGAGGATCTGACCCTAGTACGAGAGGACCGGGTTGGACGAACCTCTGGTGTGCCAGTTGTTCCGCCAGGAGCACCGCTGGTTAGCTACGTTCGGGATGGATAACCGCTGAAAGCATCTAAGCGGGAAGCCGGCCTCAAGATGAGACTTCCATCACCTTCGGGTGGAGAGGCTCCCAGCCAGACTACTGGGTTGATAGGCCAGATGTGGAAGCACGGCAACGTGTGCAGCTGACTGGTACTAATAAGCCGATGACTTGATAACACCATTCTTTCCAAAGATTTTTCGCGTCCACTTTGTGGTTCTCGACGTACGGTCGGAACCAAACAACACACCCACGAGTGTGTTGCCGACACATGTCAATAGTGTTACGGCGGCCATAGCGTGAGGGAAACGCCCGGTCACATTCCGAACCCGGAAGCTAAGCCTCACAGCGCCGATGGTACTGCAGGGGGGACCCTGTGGGAGAGTAGGACACCGCCGGACT
>NZ_JBKFTM010000008.1:0-9993 GCF_046507855.1 Microbacterium sp. 2216-1 | reverse complement strand
CGCTGATACCGAAGTCGGTCGCAATCTGCTTGATGGTGACGCCGCTCTCACGGCTACGAGCGACAGCGACGACGTCCCCGCGGAACTCTCTGGGATAGGGACCGGGCATGATGACATCCTTCCCGCCAGCCCCTCCCGACACCAACGATCAGTTGTCACCGATTCGTTCCTCACGCCCACCCGAATGAAGTTGGCCTGTCCGACACCAGTGGGCTCGATTTACTCGGCGGCGCAGACGTCCTACCGCACTACACGGCGGAGCAGCGAGAATCAGCCCGATCACACGCCATACGAACGTCTCGACCCGTTCTGTGTCTGCCGGAGGCGAGCGGAGCGGTAGTCCGCGAAGGACGAATACGAAGCGCGGGGCCGGAGCCGATCGAAATAGTCGACCGCGAGCGGGTTCGAGTTCTCGTCGTGGGGGAAGACTGCCCATGCGATCTCGGCCACGTAGAACCTCCGGCCTGACCGACGGGCGGCATCCGCCGAAACGGTCGTCTTTGGCAAGAGAACGCCGGCGCTCACCGAGCACGGCGCGTTGGCGACGTGCGCCTCAGTGGCCGAGTTGGATGACTTCGCTGTGTTCCTCACCGTGAGCATACGAGACAAGCTCTACCTCGGTGACCGTCTCGTGCAGCGGCTGTTCGAACTCGTGAACTCGTGCGGACTCGATTGCCTTCCAGCCTTCACGCGACAGCGTTTCGCCATAAACGATGGACATATGGAAGGTCCAGTCGGCCAGGGGCAGCTCACCAAGTCGACGAAAGCTAGTGGCGTCCAGCATGTCGGTCAATGTCGCGTAGGCGGAGACGAGGGAACTGCTACGAGCGAGCCGAAGGATGAGGATCTGCCAAGGGGCCGGGAACGCATCGACTGCCTGGCCGATGATCTCGATTGGCTGTTGCTCACATGCCCAGGCGTGCACGAGCGCGCTGAGTTCCTTGAGGCGCGATGGCTCGTAGAAGCCTCGTAGCGTCACATGGCCGCTGTGCGGGTGCGGAAGCCCCGCTAGCCCCAACGCCTTGCCCTGTTCCGTTGCGTACCGATCCGCCAGCCTTGAGGTAGGACGGAGCACGAGGTACTGCTGCCCATCGAGAGACTCGAGCTGCCTCGGTGTATTCATGAACGGTTTCCGCATGGGATGACGCTACTCGGCAGCCCGGAGAACTCGGATCTCATTACGCGGCTACCGCTCATGGAGCAACTGCTGTCGAGGATTGCTCTACAGCGCGTGGCACCCGAACTATTGCGCCCTCAGCTGTCGACGAGGTCCTGTCGTGAACGGTCTTCTACGACAGCGGCAGCGGCAGTGGGTTCGTCGTTTGGAGAGGTGGTGCCCTCGGGGCGTTCCGCCAGGTAGGTTCTCAACGATGCGCGTGCGCGGTGATAGCGACTCCGGACCGTTCCCTCCTTCATGCGCATGATCCGCCCTACATCCTTGAGCGAGAAGCCCTCCCAGTGCACGAGGCCGATGATGTCGCGATCAACCTGTTCGAGACGTATTAGGGCGTCTCGAAGGTCTGCATGATCATCACGATCCGAAAAGGCGGGACTTTCTGCGACGGTCAACATGCTTCGTAGTCGATCAGCCACAGCATGCTTGCGCTGCATGGTCCGATGATGACGAAGCAGAACCTTCCGCGCGATCCCGAACATCCATGGACGAACTTCGGAGTCATCGGAGGGGAGCGCTGTGATCCGCTTCCATACGATCAGGAGCACCTCGGACAATAAATCTGCAGCATCCTCCGGTGAGTCGACGCGCCGAGTCAGGTAGGCCAGCACATCGGCCGCGTGCGCGCGGACCGCGGCCGTGGCGCGAGACTTGCTCGTGCTCATCCCGCAGCACCACAGATCATGCCCATAGCGTCCACGGTTCGGGCGTCCGAATCTGGAAGGGGGCCTGCACGGTGGCCCTCGCTCAGCCAGTGAATGTCGTCAAAAGTCTGTTGTACGAATGCGCGGAGGATCGGCTCCAGGCCAAGGGCGACGCGGCTTTCACCATCGCTGTCACCCTCTCTAGGAGGTTCTGTGTCGTATAGGTGCTGCCCCAGTCCTGTCCAGTTGTGCGAGACGATCGCGTCGTCCAGAGTCGCGTCATCGCCTCGATGGGGATTGCGCACCTCGATCCATGCCCGACAGTTCTCCGCGTGACCGTCTTCAGTGACCCACGTCACCGGAATCGGCGCCGTGTTGCGCACGTTTCCGAGCGGCATGCTCACTCCTGCCCAGTGCGACATTGCAATCACCCCGGTACTCGCACCAGCGGTTAGCAAAACCCCGCCCGCGACACATGCCGGAAGTAGCCATCTGCCACGCACCTTTCTGCCGGCGCTGAGTCGCTTCGGCATCGTTTCGTCAGCGATACGTTCGGCCTCGGACACCACCGAGCCAGACAGGCTCGTTGCCATGCCATCAAGCGCTTCGTCCAGATTCGTACGAGTCATGACCCCTCCTAGAGCATCTACCAATACATGCCCGGGATGCGTGCAAACGTTGCAGGAGCTTCCGAGTTGGGGATTGTCGACCTGTGAGCAAGGTCGCGTCTGTGATCTCGACGGGTACGGCTTCGGCGCGTTTCTGGCGCGCAACCCGTCTCCTGCTCGCGGCCGAGGCCTCCCACCGAGCGTGCCCGACATCGTTCGGACAGCCCGATCGTCGATCAATCGCTCGGAGAGTTCTCTGCCTGACGGGCGGCCTTTCCTGCCACCACTGATCCGATGACGAGCCAGATCGCGATCCAGGCACAGCCGACGGCGGCCGCACCGATGGCGTAGTCCTCACCGACGAAGACAGCGGTTGCGGCCGCGGCGATGAGGCCGAACCCACCTATCGCAATGGGAACCGCGGCGGCGGCGTGTCCGTGACTCCAAGCGTCCACGGAGCGAAGGGTCGTTGTGGTCCTGATGCCTATCCAGAAGTTCATAGGGAGGGCGCGACGGTACGCCCGATAGGCAGTCCACACCATGATGACCCCCGCGATGAGCAGAGGGATTGCGGTG
Organism: Microbacterium sp. 2216-1; assembly: GCF_046507855.1. NCBI lineage: Bacteria > Bacillati > Actinomycetota > Actinomycetes > Micrococcales > Microbacteriaceae > Microbacterium > Microbacterium sp. 2216-1. Next base: position 6,991 of record NZ_JBKFTM010000008.1, on the reverse strand, counting down.
CTGATGGCGATGATCATGGAGAGGAGCTCCGTCCGTGGTCTTCGAATGTTGTGGCGCTGCCGTCTGGGCCAGAGCAGACTCGCACCGTCGAGCGCCCGCCGGGTCTTCCGGCGGATGGGTGGTGCATGAACTTCCATCCTGGAAGACCTCGACGTCTATCCGCGAACCAGCCGCCGCCCCTCTGCTACACCTCAGAATGCGAAGAGCCACGTTTCCGGCAGCGCCAGATCGCCTCGACCGCCGTCGACTTCGGGGCCTCCCGTCAGACCCCTTGAACGTGTGTGTCAACTTCCGCAGCGATATCGGAATGGAGCTTCATCGACGTCCGCCAATCGTCATGGAGCAGCGCATGATCGACGTCGTCGAATGCGATTATCTTGGCGTTCGTACCTGGCACAGCCTCCGGTATCCAGTGGCGATCCTTCGTCCCGCCGATCGCGAGGTGCCTGTGGTCCGCCGCACGCAGCGCCGAGGCGACCTCCGGCTTGTTGAGTAGAGGCGTCAACCACACGCCAGCGATACCCTCGTCAACGCAGCGCGGCAATGCGAAAGTCCCGAGCGACTTGGCGACCACCAGATCAGGCTGAGTCGATGCCTCCGCCGCGTGAAGCTCGAAAGCGCGATCGATCAATTGATACGGACTTGCGAAGTCTCCATCGCCGTCTTCCCACTCCGCCACGCACACGCACCATCCGTTGGAAGCGAGTGCGGCCGCGGACCAGTACAGTAGCGGTGCCTGTGCAGGGTAGTCAGCTCCCGGGAGTAGCAGCGCTGAACGTCCAGTTGTTGCGGCTTCGTTGCCCAACCGCTTGATACGCACCATGCCCCGACGATACTCGTCGTCAATGTAGCGCTGAGAACCAACGCATGAGCCGCCACGCACGATGAGCGCGCATAGTGTCGATCCCGCAGGCGGAGTGATAGTGAAGAGCCGTTGCGACAGCAGCAACGGGCCATCGATCGAAGACAGACGCACTCGATTCTTGACGCGTGGTCTAGCCATGCCGGTTCTCCTCCGGTGAGCGAGCGATATCCACGAGAGCGGTGGAAACTACTGCAAGCGACAGCTTCGGCAACAACGGCGCACCCCCGTTGCGACAGTTAGTGCAGATGCTGAGTATGTATCGTGACCGAACTTGATCGATTCACGCTTGCCGAGGTCTCCGTCAACATGTTCGCCTCTCCCGAGACGTTCGCGGCGCCGTACGAGGACATCATCGAGCTTCTTGAGACGAAGTGCGGGGGCAGTGCTTGGGAAGTTCACTCGCAGGGCGATGCGACCGGAGATCCCGAGTACCGCCACGTGCTCGAGCGGCTGCGTGAAGAGGCTGAGGTCACGAATCGCCGTTCCGGGTGACTATGGGTTGAGTTCAGAAAGGCGTTGCTCTACTTCGGTGAGCTCCTGTCGGACTCTCCGCAGCTGAGCGGGGGAGAAACGCGACACCTGAAGCCTGAGAACCGCATCAGCTTCGATCTCGCTCAGGGTGAAGTTCTCGGCCACAGCCGCTCGCAACTCATCGTCGTCGCCTTCCACCGAAGCGCACACGGCAAGAAGGCGATCTGGCTCCTGCAGAACCGCCACATACGCAGACAGAATTTGGTGCCGGCCACTAAGAGATCTTTCGTCAACGACCACGCAGCCAAGCTAGCAAGAGGTTGGCGGGTCACATGCCTTTCAAGACTCGCCGTCGAGTTGGAGGGAAGGGTTAGCCGCACAGGGCCTGCCGAAAACGATCGTTTACGGCGGCGGCGCGCTACATAGCTCGGGACCAGCGCCGTAATCGTGCGCCCCAACCTAGTTTCGGCGGGGGTTATTGGAGACCGTCAATCGGGTGATGACAGCTGTTGACGGAGCTTGCCGCGCGCACGAGAGTAACGAGCCCTCGCAGCTTCCGGGGTTAAGCCGAGAACGCGGCCAGCGTCGGCGACCGTGAACCCGTCCCAGCCGACGAGTAGAACGAGTTCGCGGTCTTTCGCCGTTAGGGTTGCCAGGGCAGCTCGAAGTTCGAGGTCGGGTTCAGGGTTGGTGACGGCATCCTCGCGCACGACAGCGCGGAGACGATCGGCGAGTGCGTTCCTGCGGACTGCTCCTCGACGTGTGCTCTGGAGTACGTGTCGCGCGATCCCGAAGGCGTATCGGCGGGCATCTTCGTGAAGCAACGGTAGAGACTTTTGCTTCCGCCACAGCACGAGAAGAGTATCGGCGACGGCGTCCGCGGCGTCTTCACGGTTGGTGAGGCGGTTGGTGAAATATCCAAGCAGATCGGGCACTAGTTCGGCGATCAAGATGTCGAGGGAGGCCGCGGGCCGCGCGGACGTCACGGCCGGAGGCAGCTCGTTCACGTCCGTGGCGCTCACTTGCTCGCCTCATAGTCATTCAAGAATGTCTCGTAGTACGAGTCAGGTCTGTTGGAGCGATCAACGCCGTCCCAGCCCGAAGCCCCCTCGATCTGTGCAAGTTCCTGCGCCGCTTGCACGTCCTCGGCGGAGATCTCTTTCCCGAACCTGGCCATGATGTACGTGATTCCGCCGCCGTCTGTCTGGACGAACGCAGGCCATGTCGCCGCGTCGGAGATCACCTTCGCCGCGGCCGCCATACGGGTCTTGTCGCAAGCATCGTGCGCAGTAAGCCACTCTTCGATCCAACCGACGTACGCGGCATGTTCGAAGCTCCGGATCAACCCGACTCGCTGTGTAACACCGGGCTCTGCGGAGTGTGCAGCTCGCACCTGTTCGATCAGACCTTTCTTGGTCTGGCCCGGCGCCAGCTGAAGCTGCGCTGGATAGATAGATTCGAGGTACTCGCCCAGATCAGACGCTGAGGTGTCAACGAACTCGCTGTCCTCGATCACCTCGGAACCGCCGAACACGATCTCGGTCTGGGCGATGAAGTGCCGAATGGTCTCTGCAACAGCCGGCGCTGCGAACACTCCGCCGCCGATCACAGCTGCGCCAGCAACTGCCGCGCAGGCGCGTCTTCTCCATGACGCAGCTGCTGCTTCAGACCGAGCTTCTGAAACGAGGAGCGCGACCATTCCGGACGGCAACGGCTGCTGCTCGCCTCGTCGGCTCTCGGCCGAAAGCCGTCTCGTCAGTTCATCATCGCTGATCATGGTCATCTCCATCTTGTGGCCTGCTTCACCTGAGACATGGCCGGGACGGAAGGAAGCGTGACATCCGTGCGCGGGGGTGATCCGCGCCAGGCAGCGCGGACGCCTCCGCCGAACACAATCGTTTCCGGTACAACGGCGGTCGGCATTGATCCCGGCCGCCATAAACCGTGCAGCAGTCCCGGGGCATACGGCGCAGCCCTTATGCGTCGGGAAGCTCTCGAGTTCGGGCGTTGCGTCGTTCAGCCCGAGACTGCACTCGCTCAGGTGGGCTGATGGCGCCGGCGCGGTGGGAGGCGAAGATGCATGGTGGCGAACGCCATCAGAGCGAGGGACGGGATCAGCAGCCGCCACTCCGGGACGTAGCCGTCAACGAGCGGCCAGTCGGCTTCGTCGTACTTGATCGGTCCGGCGTCACCCACGACGTACGACAGGAGTATGCAGACGACAGCGAGTCCGAGCAGCGCGAGGAACCAGGACGTGTGTTCCCTCCACCAGCGACGAGCGCGCGGAGCGAGGCGAAGGGGAAGCCCGACAAGAAAGGCTAGGACGGTGAGCGGGGTGGAGGCCAGCGCGATTCCGAAGAGCTGCAACCCCTCTGAGTAGCCGATTGCGGCAGTAGAGCAGATCGCGATCACGATGTAGGTGGTCAAGCCCGTGACAAAGATCTGGATCGCGGTTAGGATCAGGCCGACGCGCCCAGGATCGTAATCCTCAGGTGCGCTGGCGATTGACACGTCGGGGCCGATCTGATTCTCAGAAGTCACGGTCGAATCGTATTGCGTGGACGTGACGTCGAAGCGTCTTAGTTCAACGCTCACGTCTATCCGCCTGCAACTATCGCTTAAGCCGCGACACAGCTCTCGGCCGCGAAACGCCTCCTCCAAGTGCTCGTTCGGATCGACAAACTTCGGGCCTTGGGCTGCTTCACACTCGTACCACGCGCGGGCGGTCTGGCTCGCACCTCCAATCGGAGTCCAGTCGTCACCGAGAACGATCGTTTTCGGCAGGTGCTCTGGAGCGCCGATCGCGCACCGGTAGAGTGAGCGCGTGCTTCTTTCCTGTGACTGATCGGTGACAGCGACCTCAGACGTCGCTCTCCCAACCGATCATTTCTCTTCAGCGCGCTGACAGCGCGCTAATTGGCTTGGAGTCACCCATCATGCAGTCCACCCGGACGGCACGTTATATCGACGTGCTCAGACTGCCTCGAGTTCTCGGAACCTTCGGGGCCGCCCTCATTGGCAGAGGCGCCTACGCGCTTGTCTTTCTTCCCCTGTTCTACGCGGTCACCGACGTGACCGGCTCTGTTGGATTGGCCGGTATCGCCGTCGGCTTGTACGGCGCGGGAGCGAGCTTCCTCGCCCCCATACGTGCATGGTTTATTGACCATTTCGGGGCCCGGCGCATCCTTGCGGTACTGGTTGTGCTGTTCAGCGCCATTCTTGCCGCCATCGCTTTGTCAACCTTCTATCAACTAGACGGCGGGACGCTCCTCGTTCTCGCGACCGTTGCTGGGGCCGTCGCGCCACCGCTTGGGCCGACCATGCGCGTCGCGTGGGGACGACTCGCACCGACGAGTGAGCTTCTGAAAAAGGGTCTCAGCTTTGATGCGGTTGTCGAGGAGTTGCTCTATCTCGGAGGTCCCGCCGCAACAGGCCTTGCCCTCGCGTTCATCGCTCCCGGTGCGGCGCTTCTGGTCCCATCCGCTCTCGTTCTCGTCGGCGGCCTTCTCTTCGTCACCACGCGCACTGTCGGGGACATGGGACCACAACTTCCACAGGATAAGCGGGGGACCCGCGAACGGCCCTTGCTCCTCGAACCCCGGTTCGTTGCGATCTTGATACCCACACTCGTTGCGGGAGCGATCTCCGGCAGCCTCAGCATCAGCGTCCCCGTTGTCGTCGCCGGCGCCGGCGGCCCGGCAGCAGCAGGCATCGCACTCGGTCTGTTTGCCGGAGGTAGCGCAGCCGGCGGGCTTCTCTATGGAGCGCTTCGCGTACCCGGGTCACCGATGCGGCAGCTTCTGGCCTTAGCGGCCGCTCTGGTCGTCGTGAGCTCCGTCATTGCGCTTGTGACCGGGGCTGTTGCCGTGTCCGTTGTTCTTGCCGCAGCTGGCTTGTTCTTCTCCCCAGTGATGATCGTGGCCTACTTTGCCGCCCACCAGGAAGGTGGCGAGCACCGCCAGAACTCAGCGACAACCTGGGCCAACACCAGCCACAACGTAGGAGCAGCACTCGGCAGCGCTCTCGCAGGCATCATGATCCAAGCTACGACGGTCCCCGCCGCCGTCCTCGGAATCGCCACCGGCTCAGTGATCCTCATCATCGCCAGTGCTGTATTGAGCAGAGCGGGCGCACGCTCCAAACGATAGCCACCTGCCGGGGCGGATGAGTATCATCTGCCCAGACACGGCAGTCTCACGAATCCCACCGTCCGAGGCGGCCCGGGCACCGCGCGAACAAGCCGAGCGTGTCTCACAAGATCCGCCGACAACGTCTGCCGTTCGGAGGTCATGACAAGCATCTGCGGCAGCCGTTTGGAAGCGGATGGCGGAAAACTTGTCTGAGACGATCGTTCTCGGTGGCGAGGTTGCCGGTCGTGAGCGCCAGGGTCCAGAACCCGAGCTCACAGCCGCGTGGCGGCTGACGATTTCGATGGGAAGGTCGCCAGGCCACGGGCCTCACTCAAGTGCCGCCAGACCCGCTTCGCTAGGCCTGCCCTGCGGCCGCCGTCAGACGGAGCGCCGGACGGCAAGGTCGTTCTGATGACGCTGATGACGGTTGTCCATCGCGGGTCGGCGCGGGCAGACTGGCAACCATGCTTTATGACCGCGTTCTGGACGTCGCGGATGCCGAACAAGTGCGTTCCGAAATTGCTGCGTTGGCTGCGCCGCGCACTCTCATGGTCGAGGGTGTGAGTCAGGGTCGGCTTGGGATCGATCAGTTTCGATTCTGGGTGAGCGAACCGGCAGCGGCCTGGGAGATGGTGCGCGACAACGGAGCGAGGTGGTCCTACGTCGAAGGCGTCGTCGATTACGGGGGCGGCGAGCCCCGTCAGCTGGATTTCATCGCTTCTCTACCAGAACAGCTGAAGATGCTCTGGCCAACCGAGTTGTTGCTCTGGGGGAATCGTCCTACGCACTTCCGTCCGGTCCTTCTTCAACGCATCGGCCAAAGCTCGCTACTTCTCACGCTTGAGCACGGGGAAGACCCCGCAATGCGACAGACGATGGTGGTGGATCGGTTCACCGGCATCGCCACAAAGCGAATTGAGTACGACCGCGGGCTGATACTAACGAGCGTCGTTGCCCTTGGTGAAACGCCGCCGAATCTTGACGCTACCTTCGAACCCGTCACCGATTGGATCCGCTCAGAATACTGAGCGCCCGTCGAGCAAAGTCCCGCGTACGGGTTTCTCGGTTTGTGGCGCAACACGCGCGAGGAGGGGGCGCGGACTCCGTAGACGATCGTCATGACTGCCGGTCGGCAGGGTTTTCCGGCGGACGCGGTTCCGCGGAGATTCACACACTGCGTACCCGGGGCACATGGGACAATCGTGCGTGCTCTCCGTTACTCATGAACCGGCTGCTTACGTATGCCCCTTCTGTGGACTTCAGCGGGGCATCTTCAACGAGCGGAATCAACCTTCGGATGTCGTTGCCGTCACGGAGCGTGCTTTTGCGCGTATCGCGCCGAAGTGGTGGCCGGGTAACGCGGGTGCGGTTCTCGTGATTCCGCGCACGCACGTTGAGAACATCTACGCGCTCACCCCGGAGGACGGTCAAGCCGTGTGGGAGCTAACTGTAGTTCCTCGGGAGGTTGTGAACGCGTGACATAGAGAAGACCTCCGGCAAGGATGTGGGTTACCACACTCGCATC
>NZ_JBKFTM010000007.1:675-39068 GCF_046507855.1 Microbacterium sp. 2216-1 | reverse complement strand
CGCTGATACCGAAGTCGGTCGCAATCTGCTTGATGGTGACGCCGCTCTCACGGCTACGAGCGACAGCGACGACGTCCTCGCGGAACTCTCTGGGATAGGGACCGGGCATGATGACATCCTTCCCGCCAGCGCCTCCCGGCACCAACGATCAGTTGTCACCGATTCCTTCCTCACGCCCGTTCGACCCATCGTCTGGACCTTTCGAGGTTCTCGCAGTCACGTCTCCAGTTTCGCCAAGCGTGGTTAGAAGCTGCGTCGCGGTCAATACTTCGTATGGACGCGAGGTCACATATCCGGCCGGCGTTAGGTGGCGGGTTACGAACCGAGTCTGGAGGATGTGCCCTCTCGCACCTGGAGGTGCGGCGATTCCGAGCTTCTTCGCTATTTCTTCGACGTGGGGCTTCAATTCTGCTTCCTTGCGTGCGAGCTGAGTCGCATAGCATGGCTTGATTCGGCCCTTGCTCTCCGAGTCACTGTAGAAGGCCCGCAGCTGGCGCGCTGTCTCCGCAAAGGCGTAAACGGATGCGGGGTCTTTCGCCTCGATCAGCCAGATGTTCGGATCGCCGCTACGCCCACAAACAAGGTCTACTTCTGTCGTCAGCTCCGGGACGCCCAGACGAGCGTGGTCGCCAGGCTTCACGCGCGCGATGGTCTTGAACCCGACTTCTTGAAGCTGCCGCTCAAGTGTCCGCTCGAACGCCTTGTTCCTCCCCGATCGTCTCTCAGCAAGAGCCTTGGACACCTTGTCAGGCACCTCGCCCGTCCAGGGAAGAACGCCCTGCGTCAGGTGATTGTTGTAGACGCTCAAGGTTGTCAGGAGATACTGCGGAGCGATCAGGATGGTGCCATCCAGACGCCTTACAAGCGGTTGAACAAGTAGACGATGCCTGCGGGTACGTGTTTGCCACGGCTCCCAACTGCTGGATCGCAGGATGTCCGAGGACACTGTAAGCATTTGAAATGCGTGCCGAAGACGCAACCGCTGTTCTTCGTCGGGATCACCGGCTGCTTCAAAGACCCAGCTAAGAGCCTCGTCCTCTGAGGCGAATGTGATGCTTCTGCCGTCGTTGAATGAATCCCACTGAGCGAGCGCCATCAAGACTATGAAGAGATCGGAAGTGGACGCGCCGAAGGATTCCAGCATCGCTGAGTCAACGGCGTCCTCAAGTCCTCCTGCGCCTGCCTCGTCGTCATCGGGCACGGGGCCGAGGCGGATAGTGGCCGCCGCCGTGTTAAGAGATCCCCCTTCCAACACCCATGAATCTTCAGTCGCGTGCTCGTCGTCTTTGAATGTGAGCTCGTATGCAGAACTGATCTCGATGATCGCGGGAGCGACCCGATGATGCAGCCGCTCGCTCAACGTCGTCATAGTGCGATATGCATCTGCTGCCGCTAGAAGCGCACTCCAGCTTTGAGGCGTAACAGGCTGCTGCCCACCGACATCCAAGTCCAATCTCAATGCGGCTTCGACGATGACCTCGTTGCACTGCCGTAGTTCGAGCGTTTCGCTGGCGAGCTCGGCCATGCGCGCCACTGGATCCCACTCCGTGCTCAGATTCTGGGCGACGCGGGTCAGGTTTCCTTGTTCTTCCTGGAGGTGGTCATAGACACGATTGAGCTGCTCCATTCCCGTGGCGACGATCACATCGGTGTTGTGCAATGTGATTCGATCGTTGAGCTGTTCCAGAGCTGCGGGCGCGAGATGTGTCCTGACTAGCGCATTGGCTTCGATCCCGCGGTACTCGCCTGGTTGTATGCCCGTCGCATGCAAGCGACGGGCGAAAGAAGCAGTTGCTGCTGATCCGTCAGACGGGCTCAGCTGCCAGGGCCTCGGCAGATGGTTGAGTTTGGTTCGCGCGGTCTTCGTCTCGAGTATCAGGAATGGTCGGCAGGTGAGCCATTCGCGTCCGATCTCTTGCGCAACACTGTCACCGACGCCGCCGTACGCAAGAAGCTGTTCGAGGGCGTTGGCTGTGAGCGCATTGGCTGCGAAGGGTTTGCCGTCCGCCTCCTGCACGAACTCCTCCAGGTCGAAACTCCAGAGCGCCACGTGCGGAGCACCCTCCGTTCTAGTCCACGAAGATGAGAACTCAACCACTTCATCGCCTCGTTCAACCGCCCGAAGCCAGAGCCGATATCCGCCGGTTCCGAGGTCTTCGTGCGCACGTCGCCACGACTCACCGATTGCGTCGAAAGCGAAGATGAGGCCCCCACAGACGTCGAACAGGAACCGATACTCCTGGCCATCCGTCCAGTCCGGGTCGGACCTGACGATTGCGATCGGAGGCGTGATGAGAGGCAGGGACCAGCCGATGCGATTAGGTGCATGGTGGGTTCCCCGTCGATAGTCGTATTCGCTCTCGGGGCCAAGGAACGATACGGACGCGACGTTGCCGGATGAGATTTCGGCCATCTCCGCGTGCCGCAGCGGCGGTAGCCCTGTTCCATGAAGCGCGACTTCTAAGCGCGAGAGAGCGACCGCGCGCTCCCACTCGGCTTCTCCTGCGTGCGCCTCGAAGTACATGTGGGTTGGGCTGATCCCGCCTTTGAAGAAGGTCTTGTCGTTTGTCCTCCATGGTTCCCAGTAGTTGATTGCTTCCCAGCCGAAGCTGGATGGGAACTCTGGTGAGCTCAAGTCACGGACGAATCGATACAGGTCGTCGTCAGCTGTTGCTGTCTCCGCAATCCAGGTGAGGTCTTCCAGTGCGAGGGTTGCTTGGCCAGGAGCCTGAGGTGCCATCAGATGGGATGTGCCTGCGACGATGACAAGCGGAACAACGCTTGCGCCGGGGAGCAACTTGATGGTGCCACCACCAGCGATCTGTGCCGAGATCGGGCCGTCGGACGGGTCATGGTCCCGGACGCGGTCTGCCAGCGTTACGCACGCCGGCGACGACGACCCTGTTCTAGGAAGGTCTTCTGTGAAGAGGATCGATACCGCGATGAAGTTTGGCCCGTCGACCGGAACGAGCCACTGGATTTCGTTCCCTGTCAGTGGAGGCGTCTCATCGGGTGGTTTGGGCGGCGCCTCGACCAAGGTATTCGAGAACCGCCAGAGTGCACCGCGGATCGCATCGATGCAGGAAGCCCGGAGCGCTCGCCTAGCGTGGTTATCACGTTCAAGGCCATCGACAAGTTCCGTGACCGCGTGAGCAAGCACTTCGGGGACATAGGTCGGTGGCAGCCATCGATAATGCGGGCCAGCTGTTGAGAGACGATAACGCAGAGTCCGCCCGAAGGGACTCGTCGGACTTTCGTGGTTGTACTTTGCCGAGACCGCCGGCGAGGTCATCCATTCAAGCGCAAGCAGATCCGCTTGGTCTAGTTGGAGCGACTCGAGCGGGTCAGCGGAAACGAGCTTGCCGGCGGCGTCCAGCTCGTTGACTGGAATCTCGATTTCGTCGCCGAGTTCGATGTCCGGAGCCGGTTGCCACTCCGGCAGCAGAGCGTTCAGGCAGTAGTCCACGTACCTGAGCGCTACTCGGACCACATTGGCGATGCCAAACTTGTGCCGCCGCACAAGTCGATCGTCTACCGCGTCGGCAAGTCGCAGAGCCCGGGAGAGGTCGGCTATCGGCCTCTCGATCAAACCTGGCACATAGCGCAGCAGTTCGTCATCGACTCGGACGGTCGCGACATTGGTGGGGTCGGTCGAGATGTAGTCCTCGTGCATGACACCGATGCCCTTGGACTCAGCCGCTATATCAACCAGCTCCTGTGCGTCAGGCAGAGGCTCGCTTGAATGCGCGTTGGAAGCGGAACTCGCGCGGAGGCCCGCGGCGAGCGCCACGCCGATTGATGTGGCCCGGTGACGAGCGGACGGTGAAGAGGCTGCCGCAAATAACGTGGCCCACAGCTGGTCAGGGCCGAACCGACAATAGGTTTGCGCAAGTTCATCGAGTTCGGGCGCCACGGGCTTGGCTTGAGCGCGCTTCGGCTTTCTCGCTTTACTTCGCCCCATGCCAGCCTCCAAGTCGATGTGGAAGATACGACATCACTTGCCGTTCGACTCTGCCGCAGCCGGACAATGCGCCCGCACGCGGAGTTATAGCGCCGTGTTTCACCAGATTTGATGCCTCGGAATGTCCGGCGTAGTTATTGACGGCCGCGCCGTCGGGTGCTGTCCCCGCAGTGAGTGGCGTCCGCATGCGTCTCGGCCTCAATACCAGTGAGGCGCCGAGACGCCACGTGCTCGCAGCCTTGTCCTCGCACGCTGCACTGGCCGGAGCGCTCCAAATCGCGTACGGATGGAGTCGTACACGTCGGTTGTTCCCGATTCGTCAACGACCGAGACGAGGAGCGCGAAGGGAATCTTGGTCGGTGAGTTGTCGAGAGCTCCGCTTCGGCGCGCGACGTAGGACAGCTCAAGTCTTGGAAACTCGGTCTCGCTGGGCTTCAAGGTCACTCGGTAGTGGCGGACGGTCTCCCACTTCCCACTGTCTCGCAGTTGCGCTTCCGAGGCTCCCGTCTTTGCGGCGCCGAGCGTCTTGGTGACGGGTTCCTGGCTAGGCGTCCATCCTTGGGCGAGGAGCGCACGTGCCCTGTCGCCACCGATGTCCAGAGTCTGCTTCTTGTCAGGTAGCCCTTTCGGCGGCGTGAATGTGTGGATTCGATGATGCGGTCGTAGAACGAGTTCGAGAGAAGCACTGGTGTACTCGGTCGGCTGCGTCGGATCGACTGGTGATGCGTAGGCGAGCGTGATTTGGAGTTGCACGTCGGTGGTGGCCGGATCGGCGACAGGGACTTGATATCCGAGGAGGTCACCGCGCTCGATTTCATCGATGAACAGGATATGTGCCTCGTTGGGTGCGCAGTCCAGTACCTCATCGAAGCTGAGCAGCTGACGCCCGTAGCCCACCTCATCGCGGAGCTTCGCATGGTTTCTCGGGCGTTCGGCGAAGTGGGTGGTGAAGGCTCGGAGGACGCTGCTATTGACGCGAGGAAGCCTGGTGACGAGGTCGGCGAGGGCGTGCGTTGTGACCGGTGCAGCGAAACTTGTTCCGGCTGCTTCAAGGAAGCTGCCATCTGCTCGAACAACGTTAAACATCCGACTGTCGCTGCCGCCGAACTGGACACCGAGGGGCTGGACGCGTGCTCCGTGACGGCCAGGCCCCATCGACGAGTATGGTGCGCGCGTCCACGGCTTCTCCGGAGCTGGGGCATCGCATGCGCCGACAGCCACCCCGTTGGCCATGTCGGCCGGTACCTGGACGCGATGGAGGCCGGTTATCTGGTCCTGATCGCCGTCATTGCCGGCGGCGACGACGAACAGTACGTCCTTCTCCCAAGCCAGCTGATCGAGTTCGCTCGTCCATCGGTTCGGCTCCATGTCGTCCTCGACAGCGAGGGTCGGCCCGAGGCTGAGGTTGACGAGGCGATGTCCCTTGGCCTCGACTTGCTCCTTGATCCGGTCGAGAACCCAATAACCTTCAAGGTCTCCGGGAATGTTCGGGGCCGGGAGCACTCGGTAGCTCTCAACGGGAAGTGGCGGCGTTGGAGCTTGCTGTCCGGGTGCGACGAGACCGTAAAGAACGGCTCCGGTGACGCCTGTGCCGTGATCGAGTTCGTCTTGATCCGGCGCTTCTGGTGTGAGGTCGTGCGTCGGGATAGCGAACAGTGAGCCGTTTCTGCGGGTCGTGTCCACGCCCCCGTCGAATACCGCGACCGAAACGCTTGAGAGGACCGGTTGATTCGTCGGCGGCGAGGTCAGTCGCTGCACACTGCGAGTGCCGAAACGCGGTCGGGGTCGGATCGCTGGCATCGGACGTAGGACGCGCAACGGATTGAATCGCGCAAGAGAGGACGCCCGCTCGACGTCAAGGCTCACCGGGGTGAAGGTCAACCCGCCGACACGTCGAACGTAGTCACGGTGAACCTCGCCGCCTTCGTCCAAGATGAGCGCGAACCAGCGTTCGAGTGTTTCCTCATCGAGCGGTATCGATTCACCAAGTCTCGAAGTGCGCGGGTGCAGGACCGCTTCCCAGACTCGCCGCGGGGTGGAGTCGACCTGCGTATCGGCGGCTTCCGGCGCCCGTAAGACATCGGATTGACGCGGCAGTGAAATCTCGCTGAGCTCGCGTATCTGTGCGAAGGCTTGCTGTTCGGTCCGGTTCCGTCCACCTTCCGTGATGAGCCGCCGGAGTTCACCCAGGCCGCTGTCCGAGACCGTGAAGATGAGCCGTCGCGTCTGAGCTTCGACGCTCTTCGCTTTCGTCACGTACAAGCCGACATCTGCCCGCGAACCGACCGGAGATGCGCCTACCTGAGCCAGGAGCTCGGTCGGAAAATACGATGCCGCTAGATAGTTCGGGAGCAGCTTGGCCTCGACGTAGACACGGTCACTTGCCCGAAGTGTCTGGGACAACGTCGCAACCGCTTCGGTCGCAGCGACTATCTGGGGAGCGAGAATGCTCTGCGCCTGCTCGATGGTCTGCGGTTCGTGCTTCTCACCACCACCGGAGCGAGGCGCTTGAACATCAAGTTTCAGTGCTTCTCCATTTACGAGAAGCGGTCGCGATACAGCTTCATTGCTTCGCACGTCCGCCACGCTGGACTCCTTCTGCTCGTTTGATACCGACGGCGACGGTCGGATGGCTCACACCCACGAGAGAGGCGATTTGTCTGTTCGACATCCCCAACTTGTCCCGCATGGTCAAGAAGAGCCTGTCACGGTGAGGTCCAGCGTCCCCGATGTGACGCGCCAACTGGCTAAGAAGCTCATCTGTGACCGCAGAGCCGTTGAGGATCGATCGTCTGTGCGCAAGCGACCAAAGCCGCGTGAGGTCGGAGCTCGTCGTCCCAGAAGTGAGCTCGGTTGCGAGAACGAGAGCGTCCGCGTCGACGCCCTCGAAGCCCGTGGCGAGGTTGTCCAGAATGGCGCGTCGTTCTTCGTCCCCTGGAAGAGACAGAACGAGAGAGCGGTCGAAGCGCCGCTCAACTGCCGTGTCGAGGAGTTGCGGGTGATTGGTCGCTGCGATCAGCAGACTGCTGTCGTGCCACCGGTCGAGTTCGACCAAGATCACATTGACAATGCGCTTGAGCTCACCGATGTCAGAATCGTCGTCCCGGCGCTTAGCGATGGCGTCGAACTCGTCCAGGAGCAGCACGCAGGGACCGCTCTTCGCGTAATCGAGAACGGACTTGATATTCCGTCCGGAGCTCCCGAGGTAGCTGGAGACAACGGACGACAGATCAAGGGACAGCAGTGGCAGTTGAAGCGACTGAGCGAGCCAGCGGGCCGTCATGGTCTTGCCGACACCGGGGGGTCCGCTCAGGAGGAGCGTACGAGTGAGGCCTGCGCCCGCTCGTCGCAACTCGTCCGCACGACTACGCTCCAGCAGCACCTCACGGAGTTCGACCATCACGTCATCGCCGAGGACGAGTCCCCCACCATCTGGCAAGAGGTCGATGTCCACCAGCGGTTGCGCGCTGTCACCCTCGGTCGGGACGGCGCCCGAGACGTAACGTAATTCGGTCGCGTCTGAACCCGCTGCGATTGCCTGATGCACGGCGTCACGAAATGACTCGGTATCCTGGACGCCGGTCGGGACCGACCGCATCAGTCGTGACGCGAGCTGCCGCACGCCCGCACCATGGCCACGCGTGCCAACGCGAACGAGGTCGACCACGGCACGCTCGAGCCCATCGAGAGCGTGGTAATTCTTATTCCCTGCTGTCGCCATGCTTACCATCCTAACGAAGCACCTCGCCCCCTGAGCGTCAGGTGCACCCGGTAAGACCATGCCATGAGGCACCGACACTTACCGGCCGCAGCCTTGCACCCGCCGCAGGGCACGGAGCTCGCGGACATCAGTCGAAAGCTCTGGAAGAGACCGATACTCGATCTGCCCGAATGGCGTCTCGACGCGCGACGGCTCCCTGAATACGGGCACGGACCAGCAGGATCACGGCGATCGACCCGTTGAGGGTCAGCTTGATCGAGTTCCACCCGCACAGCAGCACTACGAGGTTGAGCCAGCCGCCGCCGCCGGCCTCGATAGTGGTCACGCACCAGTGGGCGGCGAGAAAGTACGGGATCGCGAAGAGCATCGCGGGGATGCCCCAGCGCAGGCCTCTGCGGGTGCGGGTGGCGGCGATGAGGAGGTTGGTGGGCGCGTAGCTGAGGATGTCGCGGGTGCGGACGCTGGCCGCCCAGATGAGCCGGAACATGGGCACAGTCCTTCCAGGGGTTCGGCGACAAGAACCTGAAAGGACCGCCCGTAACGTGTGGGGTGGTCATACCGTCGCGGGGAGCGACAGCACCAATATAGAGGCCGCCTCGTCATCCACTGTAAGACGACGCCCTGACATCGGGAAGAGGAAACCGGAGTCCCCCGGGTTATGTCGGCGCTCGTCCCTAGGCTGGAATCATGACGTTCACTGCTCTGCACCGCGCTCTCGGTCGTGTGCCGTCGCCGCTGACCGATGACCTGCTCGACGCGGCGGTCGCCGCGGGGGTCGCGGAGGCGAATGATCTGGACTGGAAGTCGGAGCTGCCTCCAGCGAAGGGGTTGCCGCAGACGGACTTCCCGAAGGACGTTGCTGCGATGGCGAACAGCGGCGGAGGTGTGATCGTGTTCGGTGTGCGCGAGTCCCAAAAGGCGGCGACCGCACGAGTTGATGTGGGTGAGTTCGATGAAGCGTATGAGCGCTCGATGAGGAGCGCTGCGTTCACTGCGATCTCGCCGCCGGTCTTTGGGCTCAACGTGCATCGTCTCGGGGACGAGGAGAATCGGGCTGTGGTGGTGGAGGTGTTCGCGAGCGTTGACGGGCCACACCTGATCTACAAGAACGACTACTTCGCGGCACCGATGCGTAACGACTCGGACACGGTGTGGATGAAGGAACGGCAGATCGAGGCTATGTACCGTGCTCGGTTCGAGGAGCGTCGGCATGCGACCGAGGCTCTGGATGCATTGTTCCAGGAGGCTGCCGCCGGTAGGGACTCCGACAAGCGTGCCTGGCTGATCGCGGTTGCCCACCCTCGCATTCCTCGGTTCCGTGGGCGGCTGACTCGGGAGGAAGCGCGAGCTGTGCTGACGAAGACCGTCGGGCTGGCCCTCACCTACGCCGGGCGTGGTGGCATCCACCCGTTGGAGAACGTGGATCGTGACAACCCGCGTCCGGGATTGCGCCGTTGGGTGGCCGTGAACAATGCGACCGGCGAACGCTCGATGTGGCGGGAGTCGTGGATGAGCATCCACCATGACGGCTCGGTGACGGTGGCCGCGGCCGTGGGCGGGCATCGCATGAGCAGCGATGCGTACTTTGAGGGATGGCAGGTGGAGTCTGTTGCCATCGAGTGCGCGATCGCCGATCTGCTGGCGCTTGCGAGGACGGCAGCAGAGACGACGGGTAACGATGAGTATGACGTGCGCCTTGGGATCGAGTGGGTCGGCGAGGAGCCGCTGATGATCCTGACGAAGGACAACATGGGCTTCACCTACGACGGCGTTTCAGTCCCGCTGCACCACTACACGCCGGTCGAGACCACAGTGAACGCAGCCGAGCCAGCGCTCGACTTCTTCTGGCACGTTCATGACTTCGCACAGGACTGCGTTAATCAGGGCGGCGTCTCGAATGTGCTGATGATTCAGCCGCCTGCTCGCGATTCGTTGGCGTAGTCGGGTTCCCGCGGACGCCTCACCGAGTCGAACTCGCCCCGACTCGGTGAGGCGTGGGGTTTCGTGCCTCGTATGTCAGACAGTGGCGTGCAGGGCTTCGGGTTCCAACGCCCAGTCCCGCACGCCCTTGCCTTCGGCGAAGCGCCACTCTGCGCGACACTTCTCGCAAGCGATCCACACGTCATGTTCGCGGAAGCCGGGGATGTTGTCGTGCTCCTCGACGATTGCCCCGCTGCCGCACGGGCACAGATACTCGTAGCGCTCCGTCGTTCCAGAACCGGCGCCCCAGCCTCCGTGATCGTGCGTGTCTCCGCCGATCGGCTCGGTGCGAATAGGCGCCGCCGACGAGGGGTTTGTCCGCATCCACTCGGCGATCGAGATCACCACAGCGTCGTAGGCCTCGGGCGAGTGCGAGACCTCATGGAAGATCGCTAGAAGCTCGGCGGCACTACGAGCGATGCGGTGGTCGCTGTCTCGGACTCCGGCCGAGTAGTCGCCCGTGAGGTCACCGACGACGTCGTTACGCCCGACCTGCTGAACGAGCCAGTCGTGGAAGGGAGCAGGATCGTTCACCGGCTCCGGCCGAATCCAGTCCTCCGTGATGAGCTCGCCAGCGCCCGCCCGAGCAAGCGCAGCGCGCAGGTGATCGTACGCGGCGGGACGGTAGTGATCGGCTTGTGGCTGGGCGTACCCGGAGCCGACCATCCGGCGCACGTAATCATGCTCGCGCTCGGACACGCCGATCAGAACGTTCGGGCCGTCCCCATCCGGGTCAGCGATCGGGAACCCCAACGCCGCTGCTGCCCAGATCAGTCGCCCATTGGAGACATATGAGCAGTGCGGGCTGAGGAACCACTCCGCAGTGTGCTTCAGAGAGTAGCTGCCGACCTCCGGAGCCTCGGAACCCGCGGTCGGTCTGAACATCCGGAGCATGTCAGTGATGAGGGCAAGCTGGATGTAGTCGGTCTTGCCGTCGAAGCGCCATGGCGAGTCTGAGCGGACACCGTTCTCGCCGAGGAAGGGGTCGCCGCCTTGTGCGCCGACCAGCTCGTGATCGTTGAGGGTGACGATCAGCCGTCGCGCGCTGACCCGCGGACCGAGGAAGCCCTGGGCCAGCGGTGAACTCATCTGTCGCAACGCGGAGGTGTAGTTCGTGCCGGTGAATCTCGACCAGGCACGCGCGTCCTGCTGGAGCGCACGACTCGGAGTGTTGTTGCTGGGGGTCATCTCAATCTCTTGTTCCGGGCTGTGCACCCCACGCCTACCAGCCCTGTGACATGAGAGAGATCTCGAACCAACAGGTACTGCTTCTCTGGATTCCGCGTCGGCGGTTGTCCTCGGCGTCTTCGTCGCGTGGGGACTCAGACTCGGAGACAGGCAGTCCAGACTGCCTGTCTCAATAGTAGACCCGGCTGGTCGTCAGGGCTACAGCATCGGGCCGACCCGTGTTGACCCCGTGCGGATGGCCGGCTCCTGTGACTGCCCTCCGGCATCGAGGATTCTCCGAACTCGGTCAATCGCTGCGCCGGCGCGTGCAGCGTCGATCTTCTGCGCGTCGTCCTGGGCCTGGGTTCCGAGCGGGGTGGGGTCGGTGATGGCGTAGCGGTCGCGGTAGGCGGCGACGGTGCGGGCCCGGGGGCCGGAGCACCGTCCTGCGCGGACTCTGGTCCACTCCACGGGCACCTTCTGGTGCACTTCGCGGGCGACGACGCCGCACTAGATCGGTCCACTTCGACGGCGACCTGTTCGAGCGGATCAAGCGAGTGGACCAGCCAGTGACCAGCCCGAGAAACGACGAAGCCCTGGTGAAAGTTGCCTCTCACCAGGGCTTTTTGTCGGGATGACAGGATTTGAACCTGCGACCCCTTGACCCCCAGTCAAGTGCGCTACCAAGCTGCGCCACATCCCGTTGTTTAGTTTTCGTGCTGCTCCGCCGCTCTAACTCACCTGACCCCCAGTCAAGCGCGCTACCAAGCTGCGCCACAGCCCGTGGACGACCGCGCTTTCGCGCAGGCAACTCCCCTATCCTAGCCGACGCGAACGGGCCTCGCGAACCAGGCGCACACCTTGGCGTTTTCCGGGCGTGGCGCGCACCAGAGGCACGGGATCATTGCCGATGTCCGACGCCCGGCGTAGCGTGCGAACATGGCGACGATCACCACAGAGCGGGCGACGATCGAACGATGGGGCGACGTGCAGCACGCCCTGTCCGGCGGCGGTGACGGGCGCAGCTGCCAGTGCATCTGGCCCGTCGTGCGCAACAAAGATTGGCAGTCCACGTCGGTCGACGAGCGACGCGACCTGCTGCACGACGAGATCGCCACACGTCAGACGCCCGGGCTCGTGGCATACGTCGACGGCGAAGCCGCCGGGTGGATCCGCGTCGGGCCACGCACCACCCAGCTGCGCATCCTCAACACGCGTTCCATCGTCGGCGCCACGACCGAGCCCCTCGACGACGACTCCGTATGGGCGGTCACGTGCTTCGTCGTGCGTCGCGAACACCGCGGCACCGGTCTCAACGCCATCCTCCTCGAAGCCGCGATCGACCACGCCCGCCAGGGTGGCGCCCGACTCATCGAGGCGTATCCGGTCGACAACACCCACGGCACCCACCGCGCGAACGACATGTTCCACGGCGCGCTCACCACGTTCCTGGCCGCCGGGTTCACCCACGACGCCACCCTCACGGGCGGCCGAGTCCTCGTGACGCGCCCGCTGCACGACTGATACGTCACCGCAGACCGCTACGGTGGCGCTATGACCTCCGCACACCCGATCATCGACGACCCGGCCCTCGGCCGGCTCACCCGAGCCGAGACGACGCTCGACGACGGCGACACCGTCATCCACGACTGGTACGCCGCCAGCATCCCGCACGACGATCGCGAACTCGACCTCATCGTCGACGGCGCCGACATCGATGCCGTCCGCGCCCTCCTCCCCCGCGCCCGTGCACTGGTCACCGATATCGACGGCATCCGCCGCCGAGCCGCGGATGCTGTCTTCACGCGCTTCAGCGACGCAGACCCCACACCCGCCGAGCTCGACGCCGGCGCCACCGACCTGCAACTCGACGCGATCGAGGTCACAACCGACGAGACCGTGCTGCACTTCACCGACGCGTGCGGTGAGCACTTCCCCACCGGATACTGGCCCGCCGCGCACCTCAGCCCCGACGGCGAGGTGCAAGACGTCACCGTCGAGTCATGAACGCCTGAATACGATGGAGGGATGCTGCGTAGCATCCGCCCCCTCGACATCGCCGTCTGGGCCCCGTACATCGTCCTCGCGATCATCCACGTCACCGCGCTCACCCTGCAGAGTCCCCTCGCGGCGCCCACGAAACTGACGCTGATGCCCCTGCTGGCTCTGCCAGTGCTCGCCGCCGCGCCACGCCTGCGACCACGCGGAACCATCGCACTACTCGGCGCCGCCCTGCTGTTCTCGTGGCTCGGCGACGGCGCCGGCACGTTCTTCCCCAGCGGGCCCGAACTACCGCTGATGCTCCTCTTCTTCGGTCTCGCGCACATCGCCTACATCGTGTTGTTTCTGCGATACACCGCTGTGCGTCGATTGCCCTGGTGGACGCTGGTCTACGCCGCCTGGTGGGTCGGCATGCTGGTCGTCGTCGGCCCGCAATCAGACGGCCTCCTGCTCGGCATCGCCGCCTACGGACTCGTGCTGGCCGGCACCGCGGCGACCGCCGCGCGCGGCAACCACCCTCTCGCAGTGGGCGGCGCGTTCTTTCTGCTCAGCGATTCGATCCTCGCGTTCCGCCTCTTCCTCGACGGGATGCCTGACTGGACCAGCCCCGCCGTCATGCTCACCTACACACTCGGTCAGGGTCTGATCATCGCGGGGGCGCTGCACCGACTGCGCAACGCCCCCGCCCCGCGCAGTATCCCCACCGGGCGCACGACGGCGCCCCTGCGAGAGGAGACATCGCGATGACGAACCAGACGTCGTCCCCCGCCGCATCGGATGCTGTCAAACCCGTGCGCGTCGACAGCTGGCTCTGGTCGATCAGGGTCTACAAGACCCGCTCGGCGGCGACGACCGCATGCCGCGCGGGGCATATTCGCATCAACGGCGAGCGCACGAAGGCCGCGCAGACGGTCAAACCCGGCGATGAGGTGCGCGTTCGCATGTCGGGTTTCGATCGCATCCTCGTCGTGCGCAAGACCCTGTCGAAGCGGGTCGGGGCACCCATTGCCGCGACCGCGTACGACGATCGCACCCCACCGCGCGACCCCGTCGCCCTGCTCGCGGTGCGCGACCGCGGAGCGGGACGCCCGACCAAGCGAGAGCGTCGCGAGATCGATCGGCTGCGCGGACGCGACTGACGCGCCGACTGTCCCCTGGCGCCGCGCGGATTCTCCCTCATGCGCGCGCGATTCGGTCGTACACTATGGGCATCCGCGCGGATGCGGCATGTTGCCACCCGCAGCGGGAGAGAGGTTCGTGGGAGCCATGAGCGACGATGCTCGCAAGTCACGGCTGGCCCTCTGGGTGATTCTGGCGCTGGTCGCGGTGGTCGTCGCGATCGCGTTGATCGCCGTACTCACCCGGGGCCAATCAGCCACGTACGACCCCGACAGCGCCGAAGGGGTCGTGCAGCGCTACGTGCAGGCGGTGAACGACGGCGATACGGCAGCGGCAATGGATCTGCTCGCCCCCGAGATCACCGAAGACTGCGATCGCCTGCCACCAATCGCAGATGAGAACCGCGTCGTGCTGGTGAGCACGACCGAACACGATGAGACCGCACGCGTGCGGGTGGTCATCACCACCGTGAGCGGATCCGGACCCATCAGCGACGAGTACCAGAGCGACGAGGTCTTCGATCTCGTGCGCGACGGCGATACCTGGCTGATCGATGGTGCGCCCTGGCAATTCACCATCTGCTATCCGAATGGCACACCCTGATGGCCGCCCCCGCAATTCCCGTCCCGCCGCCGCGGAGCGCACAGGCGATCGTGCGGCGCATCATCCTCTACGCCCTGTTGTTCGCGCTCGTCTGCGTCGCCGCCGCCGGGTTGAGCGGACTCGCCGACCGCGCCCTCAGCGCAGGAGCGGTACTCGTCGATGACGACGCAGGCCTCGCACGTTCGCTCGCATTCACGGTGATCGGCGTGCCGTTGGGCGCTGGACTGTGGTGGTTCCTGCGGCGCCGGCTCGCCGACCCCGGCGAGCGCGCCTCGCTGGTGTGGGCGCTGTACGTCACGGCAATGACCGTGACGTCGCTCATCGCTGCGTCGATCTCACTCGGGCTCGCCGCGACCGCGGGCCTCGACGGCCACTGGCGCCCGGGACAACTCGCGAGCGGCGTCGTGTGGACAGGAATCTGGTTGTGGCACGTCAGACTGCGGTCATGGTCGGCGACGGCACCGACTCGGCTTGTCGGCCTACCGCTCGAACTCTCATCGCTCTATGCCCTGGCTATCGCCTCCTTCGGCGCTGTGTCCGCCCTCTCAGCGTTGCTGTCCGAGGCTCTGGTAGATGCCTCTCACGTCCTGGCGGCGTCACGCCCGTGGCCCATCGCCGTTTTGCAGGGGTTTGTCTGGCTGCTGCTCGGAACGACCCTGTGGTGGTGGCACTGGTTCTACCACCGGGTACGTTCGACCCCGGGTGTCTTCGCGGACGTGCTGCTCGTGGCCATTGTGGGAATCTCGGCGGGCGCAGAACTGTTCGCACTCGGCACGACCCTGTACGTCGGCCTGCGTCTGATCTTCGACACCGCCCCCTCGAACGAGGTGCTCGCACCGCTCGACGTCGCCGTCGCGACGGTACTGGTCGCCGCGGCGGTGTGGGTGCACCACAGCGCCGTGCTCGCCCAGCGCGAGCACACCGCGCGCCTCGCCGGCCGCCTCGTGATCTCGGCGATCGCATTGGTCGGCGCGGCCAGCGGTTTCGGAGTGGTCATCAACGCCCTGCTCGCTGTGCTCGCCCCGACGCTGAGCGCGCATGTGCCGCGAACGCTGTTGCTCGGAGGCATCAGCGCCCTCGCCGTGGGCGCGATCGCCTGGTGGGTCGCGTGGCGTCCGACACACACCACCACGACGGCGGATGCTGCCGAACCCGCCCGCCGTGTGTACCTCGTCGCCGTGTTCGGCGCGAGCGCGATCGTCGGCCTGATCACTCTGCTGATCATCGGATACCGCCTGTTCGACTTCCTGCTCGACGACGCACGGCCGGCCGCGCTGGTCGAGCAGATCCGGGCTCCGCTCGGGCTGCTCAGCGCCACAGTTGTCGTATTCGGCTATCACTTCGCGATCTGGCGCCACGACCGACGCATCGCGCCGTCCGCGGCGCGTCGTGCATCGATCGGTCGCGTCATCCTTGTGACGGCGGATGCTGACGATCCCCGAACGGCGCAGCTCAGCGCGCAGATCGCAGAGAGCACCGGCGCCGCCGTCACGGTGTGGCGTGCTGCGGAGGGAGCGACCCTGGCTCCGCTCGCGCCCGCGGAAGCGACCCCGGCTCCCCGCGCGCCCGTGGATCTGCCCGGCGAGCTCGCGAGCATCCAGGCGCCGCGGGTGATCGTGGTGTCGCTTCCCGACTCAGCACCGATGATCGTTCCTCTCGCCGACTAGGTGTACTTCCCCAGGAGGTTGCGAACACGGGTCGGTAGCCCGATGCATCACTTTCGATTGATCCGGCCATTACATCAGTGACGGGGGAAGAGCTCCCCTCACTGGTGGAATGGGAGTGTCATGAGCAAGCCGAGTGTGGATGAGCTGCTACGAGGCAGCACGAAGTCGTACGAGCCTTCGATTGTCACGAGAGCCGCATTGGAGTCGCTCGTCGATGCGTCCCGAGCGGAGGCTGCGCGCACCCGAGTGAATCGCCGTCGTCGGAGCTTCTGGCTCATCCCGGGAGCCCTGGTCGCTGCGGGCGCGTTGACCGCGGGTGCGGCGCTGTTCGCTCCCCACTTCGATCCGGACGTGCGGATCCCCATCGAGTACGCCACCGACACCGGGGTGGAGGTCACCTGCACTTATGCCCTGCGGGTGGGTTCTGTGGTCGGCGGAGAGAACCCGCAGCTTCGCGAATGGTTGACATCGCAGGACTGGAGTGGAGTCGGCCAGCGAATCTACGAAGATGCTGTCGCGAACCCGTTCGTCCCCGGCGAGGACGACGAGGGCGAATGGACCGCTGAGGTCGTCGACTCGGTGTCATTCTTCGACGCCATGGCGCGGCAGATTGCCGTCCCTGACGGCCTGGCCGTGTTCGGCGACGAAGTGGCGGGCACTTCCGATTGCACGGGACAACTGCATTGAGCGTTCAGGTGCGCGACAACGCCGCCGTCGTGCCCGGGGATCTGGCCGACGCGTTCCGGCAGGAAGCCCCGGGGCTCCTCGGCTTCTTCGTGCGGCGCGTGTCGCCACCGGAGGACGCCGCTGATCTGGTGAGCGAGACATTCCTGGCCGCATGGAGATCAAAACAGCGGGACGCGGTTGCGCCGGATCTGCGGAGGGCATGGCTGTTCGGCATCGCGCGCAAGGTCCTTTCCCAGTACCGGCGTGGCCGACGTCGGCGCTCCGCGCTTTCGGAACGGGTTCGCGCGTCGGTGGGGGCCGATCTGGCTACGGGCGGCGTTCATCCATCAGACGAGTTCGATCCCGAACTCGTCGAGCATGTGCGCGAGCTCGTCAGATGTCTCTCTCCGCTCGATAGGGAAATCATCGAGCTCGTCTACTGGGAGGGATTCACGCAAGAAGAAGTCGCAACGATCCTCGGAAAGCCGTCTGCGACGATTCGCAGCCGGCTCTCGCGCGCGCGGGCCGTTCTGCGGAACCAGCTTGAGGAGAGCGGTGATATCTCATGAACGGTTTGCTGCTTGTCGTCGCTTCAGTGTCTCTCGGTCTCGTTGTTCTCGTTGCGGCGTCCGGCGCTGGCTCACAGGCGCGCACGATCGGATTCCATGTGCCGGGGATTCACCGCGATCAACGAACGTGGGTTCACGCCCATCGCCGGGCGCGGTGGCTTGTTGTGCCCTGCTGCGCGGTGGCGGGCATGCTCGGATTAGTTGCCATGGCTGGCAGCGGGCTTGCGGGGCTGGGGTGGGCGATCTGGCTGGTCGGGCTTGTTAGCGGAGAGCTTACCGCCACGGCCACGGCCACGAGCACGAGGCGAAGGGCGGACCATGACGCGCGCTAACGCGCCGCTCACTCCCGAGGGGTGGCGCCGACTCGCTGCGCTGATCATGGACCAGGGATGGACAGTCGACCTCGCTGCGGAGCGCTTCCAATGCTCGCCATCGACAGCGTCCAGGTGGGCACGCAGGTATCGTGCGGGCCTGCCGCCCTCAGACCAATGGCAAAGTTGAGCGGTTCCACCGAACCCTCGCGAGCGAATGGGCATAGGCCGTCCCCTACACCTCGGAGAAAGAGCATGCCGGCCGCTACCCGCGGCGGCTCCATCACTACAACCACCACCGCCCGCATTCAGGTATCGACGGGATGGTTCCAGCGTCTCGTGTTCGCAACGTCGCGGGGAACAACAACTAGATTCGAGAAACTTCCAGAAGGGTGAAGCCATATGCTTGCATCGTTAGAATATTTGTTCTAATCTGGAGGCATGTCCACCCCACTCGTCGACCGCATGCAGCAGCAGGCCGCGCTGCTCGAGCAGTGGGTCGCCGTGCGTGCCGAGATCAACCGCGCCGAGGCCCGTGCCTCAGATCTACTGGCTGCGCGGGTCGCTCTGATGGATGACGATGTGGCCGATCAACCGCAGCATCGCGACGCGATCTGGCGCTCGATGATCGCCGAACACTGCGCAGCTGTGCCTTCCTCGCGAGGCGCCGTGGAACGTGCCTTTGACGATGCGCGGTTCCTCTCCACGGGTGACTATCCGATGCTCGAAGCATCGTTCCGTATCGGATCTGTGACTGCAGCGCATGTACACGAGATCCTGCACGCCGCCGCACCCGTGCGCGAGGCCGTACAGAACGGGGTTGTCGAAGCAGGCACGATGGCGCTGTATGAGGCCGCTACGGTCGTGTTCGCCGAGTCCGAGGCTCCATCGCGCACGCGAACCCATGCGCGCGAAGTGGCTGCGGCATTGGCTGGCAACACCATCACCGAACGCCACGAGCGGGCGCTGGCCGAGCGCACCGTCACCGTGCGCTCCGTCGGCGACGGGCTCGCCCTGCTGCAGGTCGTCCTGCCCGAGCACCTCGCCATCGCTATTCACGACCGCCTCACCCAGCTCGGCCGTATCCAGACCCAGAACGTCGATCAGAACCCCTTCCCCGTGCTCCCCATGGACGAAGACGCCCTACAAGACAAGCTCGACAACGACCCTGCTCTACAAAGGGACCCTGCCCTGCAGAACGACTCTGCCCTGCAGAACGACTCTGCCCTGCAGAACGACTCTGGTCTGCACGAAGATCTCGGCGACGAGTCCGCCCGCGTGCCCGACAGCGACCTCACGGTGGTGAGCACGCCTGGCACCGACTCCGGCACCGACTCCGGCACCGACACCGGCACCGGCACCGGCGCCGGCATCGGCACCGGGCAGGACTTCTACGACGGGTTGGCAGTGCCGCTCGACAACGCCCCATTCGGCGACGACGTCGATGCGTACTGGGACTACGTCGAGCAAATGATCTCTGACGGGCCGACCATCATCCGCCTGCCCTCCGACCAGCGCACGCTCGACCAGATCCGCACCGACGTGCTCACCGACTTGCTGTTGACAGCCACCCCGTCAAAGGATCTCGGCACAGGCATGGACAACATCACGGCGACCGTGCAGGTCACCGTCAGCGCCAACACGCTCCTGGGTGACGATGACCGTCCCGGGCAGCTCGACGGAAACGGTGAGCTTCACCCCGAGGTCGCTCGCACCTTCGCCGGACGCAGCACCGCGTGGACGCGCTTGTTCCTCGACCCGACCGGGCAGCTCACCGAGACCGACACCTACATGCCTACCGCGGGCATGCGGCGCTTCCTGCAAGCACGCGATCAGCACTGCCGGTTCCCCGGTTGTCGTATGCCCATTCACCGCACCGAGCTCGACCACAACCACGATCATGCGCTCGGCGGGCCGACGTCACTCGACAATCTCGCGCACCTGTGTAAGACGCATCACGCACTCAAGCATCCCGACATCCCTGAGCAGCATCGATGGAGAGCAAGGCAGCTTCCCGGGGGCGATCTGCAATGGACCGCGCCGAACGGAACCACCTACGCCGACGCCGCACCTCGGCGCGTGATGTTCGTCCCGTCACCAGGGGCCGCACCGGCGCCCTTCTAGCTGGCTTCAACCGTCGGGAGGACTCAGCCTGCCCCGACGCCGCAACTGCAACACCGCGCTAACTGCACACGCTCAGTAGCTGAACGCGCTCAGTGGCTAGCCGGTTCACCAGACGAAGAATCTCACCGACCGACCGACCGACCGAGCGACCGAGCGACCGACCGAGCGACCGAGCGAGCACCCTCAATGCTCCGGACGAGCACCCTCAGCAGTCTGAACGAGCTGCCCGAGCGCGCTCAGCGCCCCCTGCGAGCCGAACGAGCGTCGAGCTGATCCCGCATCCAGCCGGCCGACTGAGTGCGTGCACCGAGCGCTTCGACCCGCGTCCGCAGTTCGCGATCGCTCGTGACGACGATAACCTCACGCCCCGCAGCGACCAGGCGACGCGCTTCACCAACGATGGCGTCGTCGCCGTGTCCGTCCGCTCGCACGACCCCGACAGCCCCGACGCCGACACGCCAGACGCCGACTGCCCCGACGCCAGCTGCCCCGAGCCCGGCTACGCCGACCCCCGCTCCCCCGAGATCCACACCGCCGCCGAGATCAACGACCCCGACGTCGCCCGCATCCACCGCTGCGCCAGATCCAGCACCAGCACCAGCACCAGTCATCTTCCGCGCCACGCCCTCGACGACCATCGTGACGTCCGGATACCAACGGACACCCTGCTCACCAAGCGTCCCAAACTTCTCAGACTCCCCAAGCGCCTCGGGCACCCCAGCCCCGCCAGGCACCCCCGGCTCGACTCCCGCAGCCGCCCATACCGCCAACCGATCATGCAACCGCTCGGCGGCACCGGCGCGGTCTCTCCACCAGCCGTCCGGCACCGAGCCGATCACGTTGGCAGCATCCACCACGATCGAGGGTCGCACCGCCAACAAGGCTCGCAGCGCCGGCCAGGCATCGGCAAAGCCCGGGTGCAGCGGCCGCTCATCGACGGCATCCACCGGCACCCACTCGAGCGCGAGACTCTCGGGGTCACTGATCACCGGTTCGAACGGTTCGACCACATCGGCGACGACGGTCGTGTACGACCAGATCTTCAGATCGAGCACCCGGGTGAAGCGCGCACGCACCGCACCGTCCGGCACCCCGGCCTCTTCCTGCGCCTCGCGAATCGCGCCGACGAGCGCGGACTCCCCCTCGTGGAGCGCCCCTCCGGGCAACCCCCACGTGCCGCCGAAGTGGCTCCAGCCCACGCGGTGCTGCAGCAGCACACCACGCACAGAGTCGACGGCCAGAAGCCCGGCGGCACCGAATCGGCCCCAGTACTTCTCGCCCGTCTCGGCGACCACCCAGGCGTCTCCGGGATTGCGGGGGCCCTGCGGGCGGCGCGGTTCTCCAGGCGCCGGGGGGATGATGCTCACCCCTCCACCTTTCCACGCCGCACCGCCCGCGGCACGCTCAGTGTGCGCGCGTTACCGAACCCCGAGCTCGGCCCCAGCCCGCAGACGCGCCGCCGCCAGCTCCTCGGCTGCCTGCAGCGGGGTCACACCGCGCTCAGCAGCGTCGTCGAGAATCCGACCGACCGTGTCGCCGATGCCGGCCACTCGTGCCATGATCTCGTCGCTCGTACCGATCTGCTTGGCCTCCAGATCGAGGTAGATCACGCCACCCGCGTTCACGACGAAGTCGGGCGCGTACAGAATGCCCCGCTCCGCCAGGCGCCCTGCGCCCGAGTGGTCGGCAAGCGGGTTGTTCGCGGGACCGCATACGGCCTTCACGTCCAGCGCGTCGATGACCCCATCGGTCAGCACGCCGCCGATACCGGCCGGCACGAAGACATCGCCGGCCACCAGGTGCTCGGTACCCGGTTCCACCCAGGTCGCCCCGATCGACGCGGCGAACTCCCGCCGTGCCGGGTTGATGTCGGTGACGGTCAGCTCGGCGCCGTCCTCCGCCAGGCGCGATGCGAGACGACCGCCCACCTGGCCCAGGCCCGAGATGACGATGCGGCGACCTCGGGCATCCGACGATCCAGCCACCCGCTCCAGCACCGCGCGCAACGACGCGTAGACGCCGAGGCTCGTGGGCCCCGCGGGCTCGCCCGAGCCGCCCACGGTCGAGGGCAACCCGACGACGTGCTGCGTGCGTTCGCTGACGGTCAGCATGTCATCGGTGGTCGAACCGACGTCTTCCGCGGTGCGGTACAGCCCACCCATCAGCTCGACGGCGTCACCGAGGTCGAGGAAGGCCGCACGGCGACGGTCGGCGTCGAGCACGGTGCCCGGCGGCAGACCGATCACCGACTTGCCGCCACCCGCGTCGAGCCCGGCCGCCGCGTTCTTCAGCGTCATCGCCGCCGAGAGCCGCAGAGCGTCACCGAGAGCATCGCTCCAGTGCGGGTACGTCCACAGCCGCGCACCGCCGAGGGCAGAGCCCAGCACAGACGAGTGCAGCGCCACGGCGATGAACAGTCCACTGCGCGGCCCGGTGATCACCTCCACCCGCTCGTGGGTGAACTCCGGCAGGGGCAGGGTGTGCGTCATCGCATCCTCGTTTCACGCGGGCCTTGTGGGCGCTGTGTCATGGGCACTGTGGTTGTCGCCGCGGGGTCGCGGCTTCAACCTCCCATTATCCCGCGTGAACGCGTCGGATGCTATCTCTTGCGCCGCTCCCGCACACGCATGTTGATGACGATCGGCGTTCCCTCGAAGTCGTACAGCTCGCGCAGACGGCGCTGCACGAATCGGCGGTAGCCGGGGTCGAGGAAGCCCGTCGTGAACAGCACGAACGTCGGCGGACGCGTCGACGCCTGCGTGCCGAACAGGATGCGCGGCTGCTTGCCGCCCCGCAGCGGGTGCGGGTGCGCGGCGACGAGCTCGGTGATGAACGCGTTGAACTTGCCGGTCGGAATGCGGCGGTCCCAGTTCTCCAGCGCCAGCTCAAGGGCGGGCACGAGCTTGTCGAGGTGGCGCCCGGTCCTGGCCGAGATGTTCACGCGCGGAGCCCACGCGACGTGCGCCAGATCCTGCTCGATCTCGCGCTCCAGGTAGCGGCGGCGGTCGATGTTCTCCATGTCGTCGTCGAACAGGCGGTCCCACTTGTTGAACGCCAGCACGAGCGCGCGCCCGGATTCGAGCACCATGTCGATGATGTTCAGGTCCTGCACGCTGATGGGCTGGCTGACGTCGAGCACGACGACGGCGACTTCGGCCTTCTCCAGCGCGGCAGACGTGCGCAGCGATGCGTAGAAGTCGGCGCCCTGCTGCAGGTGCACACGACGGCGGATGCCGGCGGTGTCGACCAGCCGCCACATCTTGCCGCCCATCTCGACGATCTCGTCGACCGGGTCGCGTGTGGTGCCGGCGAGGTCGTTGACGACCACGCGCTCCTCGCCCGCGGCCTTGTTCAGCAGCGACGACTTGCCCACGTTCGGGCGTCCGAGAATCGCGACGCGACGCGGCCCGCCGATCTCGGCCTTGGCCACGGCCGAGACCTCGGGCAGTTTCGCCATGACCAGGTCGAGCAGGTCGGCGACCCCGCGACCGTGGATCGCCGAGACCGGGTGCGGTTCGCCCAGCCCCAGGTTCCACAACGCGGCTGCCTCGGGCTCCTGGCGCGCGTCGTCGATCTTGTTGGCGACGAGGAACACCGGCTTGCCGCTCTTGCGCAGCAGCTTGACGACGTGCTCGTCGGTCGATGTGGCACCGACCTTCGCGTCGACGACGAACAGCACCAGGTCCGAGAGGTCGATCGCGACCTCGGCCTGGGCGGCGACCGACCGGTCGATGCCCTTGGCGTCGGGCTCCCACCCGCCGGTGTCGACCAGCGAGAAGCGCCGGTCCATCCACTCGGCCTTGTAGGTCACCCGGTCGCGGGTCACGCCCGGCGTGTCCTCGACGACGGCTTCGCGGCGCCCGAGGATGCGGTTCACCAGAGCGGACTTGCCGACATTCGGGCGTCCCACGATGGCGACCACCGGCAGCGCCGGCGAGTACTCGATGCCGTCCTCGCCGAGCGCGAGTCCCGCCAGCAGGTCGGCGTCGTCCTCGTCGAGTTCGTAGTCGCTGAGCGTCGCGCGCATCATGTCGGCGCGCTGCTCGGCAGCGTTCTCGTCGATCGCGGCGAGCTTGTCAGCGAGCTGGTCGGGCGCGCCTTCGTATTCTTCTTCGTCGGCCATGTTCATGCTCCTGTGTCTGCGTCGCGCCGGTCGATGACCGCAAGCACGGCGTCGACGGTCTGCGCGAAATCAAGGTCTGTGGAGTCGACGACGTTCACGCCGGGGGCGGCGTTGAGAAAGTCGACGACGGTGCTGTCGGACGCGTCGCGCTTGTGCAGCGCCTCCGCGACAGCTGCGGCGTTCTCGCCGGCCAGTTCGCCCGCGCGGCGCGCGGCGCGCACCTCGGGGGCGGCGGTCAGCAGAATGCGCACGGGGGCGTCCGGCGCCACCACCGTGGTGATGTCACGGCCTTCGACGACGACGGCCGGGTACTCGGCCTCCGCCACGATCCGCCGGAACATCTCGTTCACCTGCGCCCGGATCTCGGGCACGCGCGCGACGCCGCTGACCGCGGACGACACCCGCGGCTCGCGGATCGCGTCGGTCACGTCGATGCCGCCCACCGACACGCGCCGGTCATCGGGGTCGAGTGCCTGAGCGAACGGGAAGTCGGATGCTGCCGACCGCACAGCCGTGGCATCCGCCGTGTCGGATCCACGGTCGAGCACGTACCAGGCCAGCGCCCGGTAGGCCGCGCCCGTGTCGAGGTAGCCGAAGCCGTGCCGGCGGGCGACCTCTTTCGAGACGCTGGATTTGCCCGACCCGGCCGGGCCGTCGATCGCGATGAACTTGCGCGCCTGGTGCGCCGAGTCCGTCGAGAGGTCAGTCATTGGTGTTCCCCGCAATCCGCCAGCCGCGTTCTTCCAGTCCCTCGATCGCACCGCGCAGCGCGGCCGGCGCGACACTGATCTCAGCGAGACCGAACTGGGCGCCCGGAGAGTGCTCCAGGCGAAGGTCCTCGACGTTCACGCCCAGTTCGCCGAGCTCGCCGAACAGGCGCCCCAGCTGACCGGCGGTGTCGTCGACCATGACGACCAGTGTCTCGAATCGACGGTTCTGACCGTGCTTGCCCGGCAGACGCTCCACGCCCTCGTTGCCGAGGCGGATGGCGTCGGCCACGGTACGGCGCGCGCCGGCAGCATCCGGAGCGCGCAGCGCGTCCGCGACGTTCCGCAGGTCGTCGGCGAGCGCATCGAGCACCTCGACGACGGGAGCCGCATTGGCGCCCAGGATCTGCACCCACAGCTCGGGCGCCGACGCGGCGATGCGCGTGGTGTCGCGCACGCCCTGACCTGCCAGACGCAGCGATCCCTCGTCGGCCTCGGCCAGCCGGGCGGCGAGCAGACTTGCCACCACCTGCGGCACGTGCGAGGTCATGGCCACCGCACGGTCGTGCTCTTCGGGGGTCATCTCCAGGGGCATCGCGCCGACGTCGAGGGCGAGCGCTTCGACCAGGGCCAGGTCAGCGGGCCGCGTCTGCTCGTCGCGGCACACCACCCAGGGGCGACCGATGAACAGGTCGGCGCGCGCCGAGATCGCCCCGCCGCGTTCGCGCCCGGCCAGCGGGTGCGAGCCGATGTAGCGGGTGAGGTCGATGCCCCGGGCGCGCAACTGGTCGAACGGCTGCAACTTCACGCTGGCGACGTCGGTGACGACGGCACCGGGGTACGCGGCGAGTTCGGCCTGGATGACGTCGGCCGTCACATCCGGCGGCACGGCGACGACGATCAGGGTCGGGGCGTCATCGTCGCGGGCCGCGCGTCCGGCACCGTAGTCGATGGCCAGGCGCAGTTGCGACGGCGAGGCGTCCGCGAGAACGACGTCGACCCCCTTCGCGCGCAGGGCATGGCCGATGCTGGCGCCGAGAAGGCCGGCGCCGACGACCCGCACCGTGCCCGAGAGTCGCGCAGCGACCTGGGGTGCACGCACGCCGGTGGTCTCGCTCACTCGTTCTCCCGGGAATCCTGGCGCGAGAGAGTCAGCAGCGCGCCACGTTCGATTTTAGTCAACTCGCGTGCCTTGCCGACCGGGAGCGTTCCCAGGTGCAGCGGGCCGAACTGACGGCGCACGAGATCGATCACCGGATGCCCGACCGCAGCCATCATGCGCCGCACGATCCGGTTGCGACCCGAGTGCAGCGTCAGCTCCACCAGGCTCGAGTCGCCCGACGAGTCGAGCAGCCGTGCCTTGTCGGCTGCGATGGGCCCATCCTCCAGCTCGATGCCGCGCGTCAGCGTCGCAATGGTCTGTGCCGTGACGCGCCCCTCGACCTTGGCGATGTACACCTTGGTGACCCCGAACGAGGGGTGCGCGAGCACGTGCGCGAGGTCGCCGTCGTTCGTCAGGATCAGCAGCCCGCTGGTCTCGGCGTCGAGGCGACCGACGTTGTAGAGCCGTTCCGGCCAGTCCTTGGTGAAGCGCCGCAGATCGGGCCGCCCGTTCTCGTCCTTCATGGTGCTGACCACGCCGGTGGGCTTGTTGAGCATCACGTAGCGCTTCGAGACGTCGAGCTGTACGGCGGTGCCGTCGACGTCGATGAGGTCGTTCTCGGGGTCGATCCGGGTGCCGAGCTCGGTCACCGTGCGGCCGTTGACGCGGATGCGCCCTTCGACGATGTACTGCTCGATCACCCGGCGCGAGGCGACCCCGGCGTTGGCCAGAGCCTTCTGCAGGCGGATGCCCTCGGGGGCGGGGGTGGTGTCGTCGCCGGTCATCGCAGCGTCCCTTCGTCGAATCCGTCGGCCCCGTCATCGAGCAGGGGCGAGATGGGCGGCAGCTCGTCGATCGAGTTGATACCGAGGTGCTCGAGCAGCGCGTCGGTCGTGCCGTAGTTGATGGCGCCGGTCTCGGCGTCGGCGAACAGCTCGGTGATCAGGCCGCGTCCGAGCAGCGTGCGCACCACCGAGTCGACGTTGACCGCACGGATCGACGCGACCTGCCCGCGTGTGACCGGCTGCTTGTAGGCGATCACCGCGAGCGTCTCCAATGCGGCCTGCGACAGGCGGGCGGGCGCTTGTCCCCCGACGAAATCGGCGATGAGATCGTCGTGGTCCTCGCGCACGTACAGGCGCCAGCCCCCGCCGACCTCACGCAGCTCGAAGCCGCGCCGCGGCCCCGCGCCGCGACCGTCGTAGTCCTCGACCAGCGCCTCCAGCGTCTGGCGCACAGCCGGCACGGGCGCGTGCACGGCGGCGGCCAGCGCAACCAGCGCGATCGGCTCGTCAACGATCAGCAGGATCGCCTCGATGCGCTCGGCCAGCGGCGTCTCGGGCTCGGCGTCGTTCTGCACGGATGCTCCTTCAACGGTCATAGTCAGCGCCCA
Source organism: Microbacterium sp. 2216-1 (assembly GCF_046507855.1). NCBI lineage: Bacteria > Bacillati > Actinomycetota > Actinomycetes > Micrococcales > Microbacteriaceae > Microbacterium > Microbacterium sp. 2216-1. The sequence continues at coordinate 11,854 of NZ_JBKFTM010000007.1, read as the reverse complement.
ACGTCGCCAGTTGCTCGTCCGACCAGCTCTCGGCCGACCAGCGCAGTGTCAGCTCACCGAGCGGCTCGAGCTGCTCGAACGACAGCGCGGCATGCCGGTACAGCTCCAGAACCGAGATGAACCGCGCCACGACGACGCCCGGCTCGGTGATGCCCGAGACGAGGTCGCGAAAGGTGAGGGACTCGGCGCTGCGCAGCAGCGTCACCACGACCGCCGCCTGCTCGCGGATGCTGACCAGTGGCGCATGCAGATGGTCGACCCCGACGGTGGGAATCTGCTTGGGTGCGAACGCGAGCATCGCCAGGGCCGCGAAGTCGGATGCCGACAGCGACCACACCAGTTCCGGCGTGCGGCTGCGGTGTTTCTCGTCGAGCGGTACGGCGCGCACGTGCCGGCGCTCCTCGCGCTGCAGGCATCGTGAGAACCACGACGACACCTCTTTGAAGGCGCGGTACTGCAGCAGACGTGCGAAGAGCAGATCGCGTGCCTCGAGCAGCGCGACGGCTTCGGCGTCGACCAGTTCGCCCTGCGGCAGCAGCCCGGCGACCTTCATGTCGAGCAGCGTCGCGGCCACGACCAGGAACTCCGAGGCCTGCTCGAGCTCCTCCTCGCCGTCGAGCTCCTTCAGATACGCGATGAACTCGTTGGTGACCCGGCTCAGCGACACCTCGGTGATGTCGAGTTCATGTTTCGAGATGAGGTTCAGCAGCAGGTCGAACGGTCCGTCGAAGTTCGACAGCGAGATGCGAAAGCCGTCCGAGGACTCAGCGGGCTCTGCCGCCGTGGCCGGCTCGGTGTCAGGCGACAGCGCCACGGGCGACCAGCTCCCGCGCCAATCGCAGGTACGCCTGGGCTGCGGCGTGCTCGGGCGCGAACTCGGTGATGGGCACGCCCGACACCGACGCATCGGGGAACTTGACCGTGCGGCCGATCACGGTCTCGAGCACGTCGTCGCCGAATGCCTCGACAACGCGTTCGAGCACCTCGCGCGAGTGCAGCGTGCGCGGGTCGTACATGGTCGCGAGCAGTCCGTCGAGCGTGATCGAGGGGTTCAGTCGGTCGCGCACCTTGTCGATCGTCTCGATCAGCAGCGCCACACCGCGCAGTGCGAAGAACTCGCACTCCAGCGGGATCAGCACGCCGTGCGCGGCGGTGAGCGCATTGACGGTGAGCAGACCGAGCGAGGGCTGGCAGTCGATCAGGATGACGTCGTACTCGCCGGACACCTGGCGCAGCACGCGCGAGAGGATCGTCTCGCGGGCCACCTCGTTGACGAGGTGGACCTCAGCTGCGGACAGGTCGATGTTGGCGGGCAGCACGTCGAGGTTCTCGACGTTCGAGGGCACGATCACCTCGTGCGCGTCGCGCTTGATGTCGAGCAGCAGGTCGTAGACGGTCGGCACGTCATGCGTGGGAATACCCAGCCCTGCCGAGAGCGCGCCCTGCGGGTCGAAGTCGACGGCCAGCACGCGGCGGCCGTACTCGGCGAGCGACGCGGCGAGGTTGATGGAGGTCGTGGTCTTGCCCACGCCGCCCTTCTGGTTGCACAGCGCGATGATGCGCGCCGGCCCGTGGCTGTCAAGCGGTGCCGGTGTGGCGAAGCCCTGGTAGGGACGACCGGTCGGCCCCAGGGGAACATCGTCTCCCTGGTTTGTCTTCGACCTGGACATCGTCGCCTTCTGCGCCACCGTTTCCGCCTTCCGTGCTTGGTCGATTGTAGCCGTACGACGGCCGGGATTCCGCTCGGCGCGCGGCAACCGGCCGCCTCGTGCGGGCTCAGCGCGCCCGCGGATGCGAGGTGGCGTAGATGTCGCGCAGAGTGTCCACCGACACGTGCGTGTAGATCTGCGTCGTCGCGACCGACGCGTGGCCCAGCAGCTCCTGCACCACGCGCACATCAGCGCCGCCCTGCAGCAGGTGCGTCGCGAACGAGTGCCGCAGGGTGTGCGGTGACACATCGGCGACGATCTGGGCGCGCTCGGCGGCCGCGCGGATCACCAGCCAGGCGCTCTGACGCGACAGCGGTGCCCCCCGTGCTCCCAGGAACAGACGCGCCGACGCCGCACCCTTCGCCGCGAGCGCTGGGCGCACCCGGGTCAGGTACGCCTCCACTGCGGCTCTGGCGTACGACCCGACCGGCACGATCCGCTCTTTGTCGCCCTTGCCTCGCACGCGCAGAACATCGCCGTGGGCGAGGTCGTCGACATCGAGTGAGACGACCTCCGACACACGCGCCCCGGTGGCGTACAACAGCTCCAGCAGGGCACGGTCGCGGATGCCGATCGGCTCGTCCGGCGCGGGCGCGGCCAGCAGACGCTCGACCTGCTCGATCGTCAGCGCCTTCGGCAACCGCTGCGGCGTCTTCGGCGGACGCAACCGCGCCGAGGGGTCGTCCTGCGCGATGCCCTCCCGCGCGAGAAACCGGTGCCAACCACGCACCGCCGACTGCAGCCGTGCGAGGCTGGTCGCCGCCGGTGGCGGCTGCGCGCTCGATCTCTCGGCGATGAACTCCGACACGATCGTCGCGGTGATGGCATCCGTCGTCGACACCCCGCGCGCCTCGAGCCACGCGACGTACCCGCCCAGATCGCGGCGGTAGGCCGCGATCGTGTGCTCCGACAGGCCGCGCTCGATCGTGACGTGCCGCAGGTACGCGTCCAGCGCCCGATCGAGCTGCACGTCAGCCCTTGTCGTGCCGTTGCAGACGCAGCCGCCGCTCCGCGGCGAGCACGCCGATGGAGAGGATGCCGTTGTGCATGCGCCCGGCAAGCACAGCATCCGCAGCCTCTGCCAGCGGCACCCACTCCACACGGATGTCGGCTTCTTCCGCCTCGCGGGCGTGGGCGACCTCGGCCGCCGAGATCCCGGTGGCGAGAAAGACGTGGATCATCTCGTCGTTGCCGCCGGGCGTCGTCCACGACGACACCAGGTGCTCCCAGTGCTCGGCGGTGATGTCGGTCTCCTCGGCGAGTTCCCGCCGTGCGGCGCACAGCGGGTCCTCCCCCGGCACGTCCAACAGACCGGCGGGCAGCTCCCAGTCGCGATGACGGATCGGATGCCGGTACTGCTGAATCAACAGCACCCGGTCATCCTCGTCGAGCGCGACGATCGCGACCGCGCCGGTGTGCGCGACGTACTCGCGCACGATCTCGCCGTCACCGTACCGGATCCGGTCGGAGCGCACGTCCCACACCCAACCGTTGTGGATCAGATCGCTGCTGATCACCTCGGGCGCGAACGGCTCGTCTTGCAACTGCGTCATCCGTTGATCAGTCGTCTTCGCTGAACAGCTCGCTCGAGCGGTGTCGCTCGATGGCCGCGCCGATGAGACCGCGGAACAGCGGGTGCGGCTCGGTCGGACGCGAACGCAGCTCGGGGTGCGCCTGGGTCGCGATGTAGAACGGGTGCGCGTCGCGCGGCAGCTCGACGTACTCGACCAGGTCGAGCTCGGGGTTGAGTCCCGAGAAGACCAGCCCTGCCTCAGACAGGCGCGCACGGTAGGCGTTGTTGACCTCGTAGCGGTGGCGGTGGCGCTCGGATGCCATCTCTGCGCCGTACAGCTCGCGGGCCAGCGATCCCTCGCTCAGCGCCGCCTCGTACAGGCCCAGACGCATGGTGCCGCCCAGGTCGCCGCCGTCGAGGATCTCGACCTGCTCGGCCATCGTCGCGATCACGGGTGCCCCAGTCTCGGGGTCGAACTCGGTCGACGACGCACCGTCGATGCCGGCGACGTGACGGGCGAACTCGACGACCATCATCTGCAGGCCCAGGCACAGGCCCAGGGTCGGGATGCCCTGTTCGCGTGCGAAGCGCAGCGCGCCGACCTTGCCCTCGATGCCACGGATGCCGAAGCCACCCGGCACCAGGATGCCGTCGAGGTCACCGAGCGCCTTCTCAGCACCCTCGGGCGTCTCGCACGAGTCCGAGGGCACCCAGCGGATGTTGACCTTGGTCTCCTGAGCGAAGCCACCGGCCTTGAGCGCCTCGGTCACCGAGAGGTAGGCGTCGGGCAGGTCGATGTACTTGCCGACCAGGCCGATCGTGACCTCGTGCTTGGGGTTGTGCACGGCGTGCAGCACCTGGTTCCAGCGCGTCCAGTCGACGTCGCGTGCCTTGGCGTCCAGGCCGAGGCGGCGGATGATGTACGAATCCAGACCCTGCTCGTTCAGCGTCGAGGGGATGTCGTAGATGCTCGGCAGGTCGACGGTGTTGACCACGCCGTCGTTGTCGACGTCACACATCAGCGCGATCTTGTTGCGGTTGCTCTCGCTGACCGGACGATCGCTGCGCAGCACCAGCGCATCGGGCTGGATGCCGACCTGGCGAAGAGCCGCCACCGAGTGCTGGGTCGGCTTGGTCTTCTGCTCGCCCGAGGCGCCCATGAACGGCACGAGCGAGACGTGAACGAAGAAGACGTTGTCGCGGGACAGCTCGTGACGAAGCTGGCGCGCGGCCTCGAGGAACGGCTGCGACTCGATGTCGCCGACCGTGCCGCCGACCTCGGTGATGATCACGTCGGGCTTGGGGGTCTCGTCGGCCTGCAGGCGCATGCGCCGCTTGATCTCGTCGCTGATGTGCGGGATCACCTGCACGGTCGCGCCGAGGTAGTCGCCGCGGCGCTCCTTGGCGATGACCTGCGAGTACACCTGCCCGGTCGTCACGTTCGCGGCGCGCGACAGGTTGATGCCCAGGAAGCGCTCGTAGTGACCGATGTCGAGGTCGGTCTCAGCACCGTCGTCCGTGACGAAGACCTCGCCGTGCTCGAACGGGTTCATGGTGCCCGGATCGACGTTGAGATACGGATCGAGTTTCTGCATCACGACGCGGAGTCCGCGTGCCGTGAGCAGGTTTCCGAGGCTGGCTGCGGTGAGGCCCTTACCCAAAGACGAAACGACACCGCCCGTCACGAAGATGTGCTTCGTGGTGGCTGTGGTGTCGTTGTCGGGTCCCGCTGCAGAAGAGTTCATCACGGGCTTCTATCCTATCAGGTCGCGCTCGAGCCGAGGCTCAGCAGTTCACGGGCGTGGGTCAGTGCGGCGTCGGAATCGGCGAGTCCCGAGAGCAGACGGGCCATCTCGGCCTCGCGCGGCTGCCCCGACAGACGCGTGACGCTGGATGCTGTCACGGCACCATCATGGGATTTCACCACCGACAGGTGGTTGGTGGCGAACGCCGCCACCTGGGCGAGGTGTGTCACGGCGATCACCTGCGACGTGCGGGCCAGCTGCGCCAGGCGCCTGCCGACCTCGATCGCCGCGGCGCCGCCGATGCCGGCATCCACCTCGTCGAAGACGAAGGTCGGAACCGGGTCGGTTCCGGCGATGACGACCTCGATGGCGAGCATCACGCGCGACAGCTCACCGCCCGAGGCACCTCGCGAGACCGAGCGCGGCTCGGCGCCGGGGTGCGGCGCCAACAGCAGGGCGACGTCGTCGCGACCATGGCGCGATTCGGCTCCGGCCGAGACACGTGCCTCGAATCGGGCATCCGGCATCGCGAGGGCGTGCAGTTCCTCGGTGACGGCGTGCGAGAGGCGGGCCGCGGCATCGGTGCGCACGGCGGTCAATGCCGACGCGGCTTCGTCGAGCTCGTCGCGGACGCGCGCGGCGTCGGCTTCGAGGCGTTCGATGCGGTCGCCGTCGTCGTCGAGCTCGGCCAGACGCAACGATCCGGTGCGCCACACCTCCAGCGCCGCCTCGAGCGACCCGTGCTGCCGGATCAGCCCGCCGATCGCGGCGCGGCGCTCTTCGACGGCCGCGAGCTCGTGCGGGCCCGAGTCGTCGAGGTCGGCGAGGTAGCCCGACAGCTGAAGTGCGAGGTCGGCCGTCCGGTAACCGAGATCGGTGAGGCCTTCGGCGATCCCGGCCAACTGCGGATCCGGAGCGCGTTCCAGCGACCGCCGCGCCTCGGCGACCAGCGCCGTCACGTCCGGGGCATCCTCTTCACTTGAGAGCGCCGAACGCGCCACGGATGCCGCCACACGCAGCTCCTCGGCGTTCGCCAGGCGTTCGGCGCGCTCATTGAGCTCGACGTCCTCACCGGGCTGCGGCTCAAGCTGTTCGATCTCGGCGAGCTGCTCGCGCAACTGCGCGGCCTCAGCCGCGCGCCGGTCGCGGTTCTCAGAGAGCTCGGTGATCTCGGCATCCAACGCTCGCCACGCCTGGTAGCGCTCGGAGTACCGGGCGACGGCGTCGGCGACGACCTGTCCGCCGAACCGGTCGAGCGCATCACGCTGCGCGGCGGCCGACCGCAGGCGCAGCTGGTCGGACTGGCCGTGCACAACGACGAGCTCCTCGGCGAGGGCCGAGAGCACGGCGGCCGGTGCCGGACGACCGCCCACACTGGCACGGCTGCGCCCCTCGGCGCTGAGTGTGCGCGAGACGTACAGCTCGGCAGCATCCCCCGCCGGCTCCAGCTCTCCCCCGGCGTCGGTGACGATGTCGGTCACCGCGCCCTGCTGCGGCACGACCCAGACGCCCGCGACGGATGCCTGTGACGCGCCGGCCCGGATCGCCGACGAGTCCGCGCGCGCGCCGAGCAGCAGGCCCAGCCCGGTGACGACCATGGTCTTGCCCGCACCGGTCTCACCGGTCACGGCGGTGAACCCCGGTCCGAGGGGGAGCACGGCGTCATCGATGACGCCAAGCCCGCGGATGCGCATCTCGTCGATCATGGTGCGCCCCTCCATCCGGCGACAGGCAGGTGGAACTTGCGCACGAGGCGGTTCGTGAACGCGGTCGGGTGCAGACGCGCCAGCCGCACCGGCTGCGCCGAGCGGCGCACCACGACGCGTGCTCCGGGCGGCAGCTCGTGCGACCTGCGACCGTCGCACCACAGGATGCCCGTGCCATCGGTGCGTTCAAGCATCTCGATCGCGACCGAGGCCTCGGGCCCGACCACGAGGGGCTTGGCGAAGAGCGCGTGCGCCGACAGCGGCACGACGGCGATCGCCTCGACGGTGGGCCAGATCACCGGTCCACCCGCCGAGAAGTTGTATGCGGTCGATCCGGTCGGAGTCGATACGACCATGCCGTCGCAGCCGAAGCTCGACAGCGGGCGCCCGTCGATCTCGACGACCACCTCGATCATGCGCTCACGGCTGGCCTTCTCGACGGTGGCCTCGTTCAGCGCCCACGTCTCGTAGACGACCTCACCGGCGACGTCCTTGACGCGCACCGACAGTGCCAGACGCTCCTCGACCTCGTAGTCGCGGTCGATGACGCGGTGCACGGCAGCATCCATGTCGTCCCGGTCGATCTCGGCGAGGAAGCCGACGTGGCCCATGTTGATACCCAACACCGGTGCCCCGGAACCGCGGACCAGCTCGGCGGCGCGCAGGATCGTGCCGTCGCCGCCGAGGACGATGGCCAACTCCAGCTGTTCGGCAGCGATCTCCTCGCCCAGCACTGCCACGTCGGCGAACCGCTCGTCGATCTCGGCGAACTCGCCGTGATCGGGCGCGGGCAGCACAGGCGTCGCTCCGGCATCACGCAGGGCATCGACGACTCGCCGTGCCGCGACGACGGTGTCCTCCCGCTTGGCGTGGGCGACGACCAGGATGCGGCGCTCGTTCATCGTCCTCCTGCCAACTGTGCGATCTGCTCCGTCCATTGTGACGGATCGGTGCCGCGCCCGGGAGCGAGGTGCACCAGGTACTCGGCGTTGCCGTGCGTACCCAGAATCGGCGACGGCAGGATGCCGAGGGTTCCGAGCCCGGCATCGTGCGCGCTCCACAACGTGCGCTCGACCGCGTCCACGCGAGCCGCGGCGCTGGTGACCAGGCCGCCCTTGACGGCCGTGCGCCCGACCTCGAACTGCGGCTTGATCAGCAGCAGGATATCGGCGTGCGCACCAGCGGTCTCGGCCACCGCGGGCAGCACCAGCGCGAGCGAGATGAACGACAGGTCGCCCACGATGAGATCCGGGCGCGTGGGCTCGCCCGTGGCCTCGGCAAGGGTCTGCGCGGTCATATGGCGCACATTGAAGCCCTCGACGAGCACGACGGACGGATCAGCCGCGAGAGCGGGCGCCAGTTGGCCATGTCCGACGTCGACCGCGAGCACGCGCCGCGCGCCGCGCTCGAGCAGCACCTGCGTGAAGCCACCGGTCGAGGCACCCATATCGAGTGCCAGGCGGCCCTGCACCGCCACGTCGAAGCCGTCCAATGCGGCGATGAGCTTGTGCGCCCCACGGCTCACGTAGTGATCACCGCCGTCGACGGCGAGGTCCGCGTCGTCCGTCACCGCCGTCGAGGCCTTGATCGCGATCACGCCGTCGATGCGCACGAGCCCGTCGGCGATCAGCGAGGCCGCGTGCGTGCGCGAGCGCGCCAGACCGCGCGCGGCGAGAGCAGCGTCGAGCCGGGGCATCAGCGGACCGCGTCGCGGTCGTCGGTGCGCGGAGCGCTCTCGAGCCGTTTCATCAGCTCGTCGTGCACGGTTGCATACGCGGCGGCACGATCAGCCAGCGGCTGCCCCTCGATGAGGCGCAGGCGGCTCCAGAGCGCGTCGGTCGGCTCGTCACGCGGGTGCTCCATCCGTCCACTGTATCCCGTGCGCCGCGGCAGACGATGGCGACGCCCTGACCTGTGGACGGATGGCGCTCAGGGGCGATGGAACGGGTCGGCGTAGAGGCGCTCGGGCACGCGGAACGCGTAGATTGCGCGCCCGGTCGCCCAGATCGCCGCGGCACCGGCGCGCAGCAGATCGATCTGCGTCTGCCCCTCGGCGAGGATCTGCACGTCGGCATCCACGACGCGCACCGAGGCGCCGTTGACCGTGAAGACGCCGTCCTTCTCGGTCGTAGCCGGGTAGGGAGCGTGCAGGTCGCGCAGGTCGGCGAGGATGTAGTCGGGCTGCGATCCCTGCGGCGCGGCCAGCACGTGCTTAGGACGGTCGATGCCGGTCAGCACGAGAGCCGAGTCGATGCCCGCGCGCACGGCGCCAGCGATGTCGGTGTCGAGGCGGTCGCCGAGGAAGAGCGGCCGCTGTGCGCCGAATCGTGCGACGGCCTCTTCGAAGATCGGCTTCTCGGGCTTGCCCGCAACCGTCGACAGCCGTCCGATGGCGGTGTGCACGGCCGACACGAGCGTGCCGTTACCGGGCGCGACACCCCGCTCGCGCGGAATCGTCCAGTCGGTGTTGGTCGAGATCCAGGGAATGCCACCTTCATCCTCGGGCAGCTTGAGCGCGAAAGCGGCCTCGGCGAGGTCGGTCCAGGCGACCTCGGGGGCGAAGCCCTGCACGACGGCGGCCGGGGCATCCTCGGCGCTGCGCGTCACCGTGTAACCGGCCTTCTGTGCCTCGACCACGAGTCCCTCGCCGCCGACGATCAGGATCGTGGCCGGGGCCGGCACGATCGTCGACAGCAGGCGCATCGCGGCCTGGGGGCTCGTGACGACCTCGTCGGGTGCGACGGTGAGGCCCAGATCCGTGAGGTGAGCCGCGACATCGGCGTCCGTCCGCGAAGCGTTGTTCGTGATGTACCCGAGGCGCATCGACTCACCGGCGCGGTTCAGGTTCTCGATCGCGTGCGGCAACGCGTGAGGTCCGGCATACACGACGCCATCGAGATCGGCGAGCAGAGCGTCGCGGTCGGTCAGCGGAGTGGATGCCGGCTTCGCGCGGCGGAACAGAGCCATCAGCGCTCGGGCTCCCCTTCGGTCTCGTCGGATGCGGAGTCGTCGGATGCTACAGGCTCAGCGTTGTCGTCGGAGCTTGCTGTGTCAGCAGCGTCTGCAGTGCCGTCGGCGGCGTCAACAGCGTCAACAGCGTCGGCGGCGTCAGCAGCGTCGTCTGCAGTGTCATCTGCGGCGTCGTCAGCGGGCTCTTCGAAGTCATCGTCGAAGTCCTCGACGAGTCCATCCTCGACGAAGATCTCGTCGAACTGGCCGTCCAGGCCGAGAGCGGACGTCGCCACCTCGGCACGTTGGTTCCAGAAAGCCGACTCGTCCGCGCGGCCGAGGTCCTCGAGCACGGCGGCGTATGCCGAGAAGAGCGCCGGGCTCCATTCAAAGGCACGGTCAGGGTTGAGTTCGGGGATCTCGAGCTCGCCAAGCGCGAGCTCGGTCTCGCCGCGGTCGAGGCGCGCACCGGACATCGCGATTGCCAGGGCGACGCGCACATCCGGGGTCAGCGCGGCCCGGTCGACGCCGCGTCCCTCTTCGAGGGCCCGGTCAGGACGGCCGACGCCGCGCTCGCTGTCAACGATCAGGGCGATCTGGTCGTCCTTGCCCGAGATGCGACGGTAGGTGCGCAGCTCACGCAGGGCAAGAGCGAAGTCCTCTGTGGCGTACGCGGTGATGGCAAGCGTCTCACGCACGACGGCGATACGGCCGGCGCGACGCGAAGCCGCCAGCGCGTGCTCGTGCGCGCGTGCCGGCTCATCGTCGATCAGACGGGCGACCATCGCCAGGTGCCGAGCGACCTGCTCGGCGTTCTCCTTGCTGAGGGTCTTCAGCTCGTTGCGCGCGGCCGGGTGCAGATCCTGCGGAGTGATCTCCTCGGGCAGCGGCGGCTCGGGTACGCGTTCGCGCACCGGCGCGTACTCGTTCTGCGGCCGGTCCACTCCCCCGCGGGGACGGTCGCGGTACGACTGCTTGGAGCCGCGGTCATCCCGCCCGTACTGGGAGCGGTCGCGGTCACGATCACCGTAGGGACGACGGTCACCCTGCGGACGGTCACGGTCGCCCCGGTAGGCACGGTCACCCTGCGGACGATCCCGGTCCCCGCGGTACGGGCGGTCGCCCTGCGGACGATCCCGGTCGCCACGGTACGGGCGGTCGCCCTGCGGACGATCCCGGTCGCCGCGGTACGGGCGGTCGCCCTGCGGACGGTCGCCGTAGGGACGACGTTCACCCTGCTGGCGGTCACGATCGCCACGGTACGGGCGGTCGCCCTGGGGACGGTCGCCGTACGGACGGCGGTCACCCTGCGGGCGGTCACGATCGCCGCGGTACGGACGGTCGCCCTGGGGACGGTCGCCGTACGGACGGCGGTCACCCTGCGGACGGTCGCCGTAGGGACGGCGGTCACCCTGCTGGCGGTCACGATCGCCGCGGTACGGGCGGTCGCCCTGCGGACGATCCCGGTCGCCGCGGTACGGGCGGTCACCCTGCTGGCGGTCACGATCGCCGCGGTACGGGCGGTCGCCCTGCGGACGATCCCGGTCGCCGCGGTAC
>NZ_JBKFTM010000007.1:0-575 GCF_046507855.1 Microbacterium sp. 2216-1 | reverse complement strand
GGGCGGTCGCCCTGAGGACGGTCGCCGTACGGACGGCGGTCACCCTGCGGACGGTCACGATCGCCCCGGTAGGGACGGTCACCCTGCGGACGATCACGATCGCCACGGTACGGGCGGTCGCCCTGCGGACGGTCGCCGTAGGAACGACGCTCACCCTGCGGACGATCGCCATACGGACGACGCTCACCCTGGGGACGACCCCGGCCACCCTGCGAGCGATCGCGATCGCCGCGGGGCTGACGGTCTCCGTGGGGGCGATCGCCCTGCGGGCGGTCCCCATATGGGCGACGCTCGTCATCGCGACGCGGGCGACGCGCGGAGGAGTCCGAGTACCGCGGCTTGCGGTTGTCGCTGCTGCGGTCGGAGTCCGAACGTCGCTTGTGCGCGCCATCGCCTTCGTTACGGCGGTCCCGCTGCTCATCTGACATTCTGACTCCCTGTATGACTGTAAAACGCAAAATGGCCACCCAGCTCTGGGTGGCCATTTTACTTAAGAGAAGTCCGGCGGTGTCCTACTCTCCCACAGGGTCCCCCCTGCAGTACCATCGGCGCTGTGAGGCTTAGCTTCCGGGTTC
>NZ_JBKFTM010000006.1:0-57742 GCF_046507855.1 Microbacterium sp. 2216-1 | reverse complement strand
CACCACAGACCCCACACCGGCATCAGCGGCCAAACCCCATCAGCCCGTGTACACAACCTCACGGGGAAGTACAGCTAACGCAGCGCGTTGCGGTAGGTATTCGATCTGCATACGGGTGCGAGGGTACTTCGATCCGGCAACACAACGAGCCCGCGGGAGATCAAGACGTCTGGCACCTACACGTACATGTGTTTCCTCGGTATGACTCCGACGATCTCTATCGGCGCCATGATCAGTCCAGTTGGGTTACACCAGATGATCGAGAACCGTACGCGACGAGGTTGCGTGAAGCTCTAGGCATGCCGTCTTCGTTTGAAGGCTCAGAAGGGCACGGGCGGTGTGAAGCGAAACACGTTGGTTTCGCGTCGCACGAAGCCCACTGACTCATACAGTCGCTGTGCCGGCTCGCGCGACGGCCGTGATGTGAGGTCGAGGGTTCGGATCCCGCGTTCAGTGGCGAGTTCGGTCATCCGAATCAACAGAGCTCGGGCGATGCCCTTCCCTCGCATTTCGTCGTCTACGACGACGTCGTCTACGTGACCGCGAAGTCCTGTCGGCAGGGGGAAGGTCACGAGGGTTGCGGCACCAACGATCCTCTCGTGATCGCGTACGACAAGCAGCTCCGTCTCGTCGTGAGTGACGATCGCTTCCCGACGAGGCCGGTCAACCGTAGCCGTCGTTGAAAGTTGGGCGAGCAGATGAGCGACGTCCTTTGCGTCGGCGTCAGTGACGGACGACAGCACTTCGACGGTTGCGGCGATTCCACTTACTCCGACACCATAGCCAGTCATCCATACGTTAACCCCCTGCCGAAACCAGCGCCCGCCGAAAGACCCTCGGCACCGTTTTCGGCAGCCTTCGCGCCAGCATCCGACACCGCCCGCTCATGCCTGCGCTCATGCCCGCGCTACTGCCCTCGCGCGCGGTGCCGGCGCGTGGCGTCGCGCACCGCGTCGACGCCACGATGCGCTGCGGTGAGCAGCGGCACGAGCAGGGCGTCGTGCACGACGACCGCCGCGACCAACCAGATGGCGACACCGAGCAACTGTTGCAGGTTCTGCGTGGTCACCAGCAGCCACGCGCCGTAGGCGATGCCGGCGGCCCCCACCGCCCACAGCAGCATCCGCGCGGCACCCATCAGAGCACCTCGATCGTGTGCAACCACTTGGTCTGCAGCACTCCCGGCCGCCCGGGCGCGATCACACGTGCCGGGTAGCCGTGATCGAGCGAGAGGCGCTCGCCGTTGAGGCGCAGGGCGATCAGAGTGAGCGGATCCTGCGCGTACACGGCAGGCATCGTCGTCACCGAGAACGCTCCGCGCTGCTGAAGACTGCGCAGGCGCAGGTCATCGCCGGGTCCCGCCCCGACCAGCATCATCAGCTCAGCCAACCGCACCCCCGACCAGTCGGCCACCGCAGTCCACCCCTCGACGCACGCGATCGGCAGCGTCTCGGTGCGCTGCGGCAGCCCCGCCAGCTCCTGCGCCGACAGCACGGCCGTACGCGCCCCGTTGCGCAGTGTGAGTCTCCAGTCGGGATCGGATGCCAGCGCGACCGCTCCGGCCTGCGCAGCCGTGCGGTTCACCGGCACCCGCTGCGGTGCATCCAGCCGGCGCCGCTCATCGGCGAGGCTGAACGGCCCCCACGGCAACACGCTGTGTGTCAGCGCCAACGCGCCCATGGCTGCCGAACCCGCCGCCACCCCCGTCAAGAACCGGCGACGTGAGACATGCTCATCGGTCATCGTCGGCCTCCTCGCCCGCATCGCGCCGCCAATGCCGTCGGATCGCCGGCAGCTGCACGCCGATGTGCACCAGCAGCGCGCCCATCAGCATCCACGACAACGCGAAATGCGTGCGCCGAAAAGAGAACGTCCACGGATACCACTCGAGCGCGTTGAGCACACCGGTCACCGGCACCACCAGCGCGGTCGCCACGAGCACGGCAATCGATGCCCGCTCGACCAGATCGGCCGCGCCGCGCACCGGCGGCCACCGGAACAGTCGCGGGTACACCGTCCACAGCTTCGCCAACAGCAGAGGCAACAGCATGCTGCCCGAGACGACATGGATGCCCTGCGTCCATGCGTACAGACCGATCGGCCGTGTCGGCAACGGCAGCCACGGCAACGGGCTCTGCAGCAGATGGCTGTACACCCCGGTGGTGAAGCACACCACCAGCGCCAGCGCCAGCATCCGTCCGATCACCACCGCCATGCGCGTGTCACGCACCGGCGAACGCAACAGCTGCTGCACCTGCTGCGATCGCCGCTGCAGCATGCCAGACACCCGGTCGACGACCGAGATAGTCGCGCCGGAGTCTGCCGCGTGGGGGGCATCCATGACGACAGTGTGCGCCGGTGCGATCCGGGTGGCATCGGGCATCCGCTTACGAGACCGTGACAGTCACCCCTCGCGGGCGCTGTCACCGCGCTGTAAGGAACAGGGGTACCGCGACGCGCCACCCCGACCCATGCTGGACACATGCACCCCGCGCACACACCCGTCGACATCGCCGTCGTGGGCGGATCCGGCCTCGCCGAGATCCCGCTGGACGATTCCCGTGCCCTCCCGCCCGTCGCGACCCCGTACGGTCCCGTCCCCGGCATCACCGTCGGCGACCTCGCCGGACGCCGCGTCGCGTTCGTCGCCCGCCACGGGGTCGGCCACCGCGTGCCGCCGCACCGGCTGAACAGCCGTGCGCACTTGTGGGCGCTCGCGGCGCTCGGCGCGAAGACCCTGCTGTCGACCAACGCCGTCGGCGGCCTCACCGCGACCCTGCGCCCCGGCGATCTGGTGCTCACCGACCAACTCATCGACCGCACGCATGGCCGCGCCGATACGTACTTCGACGGCGACGACAGCACCGGCGGGGTGCAGCACCTGCCCTTCGCTGAGCCGTACAGCCGCCGACTGCGGCGTCACGCGCACGCCGTACTGGTCGGCATGGACGAGCGCGTGCACCCTGCGGGCGTCAGCGTGGTCATTCAAGGCCCCCGCTTCGCGACCCGCGCCGAAGCCGACTGGCACCGCGCGATGGGAGCCGACCTGGTCAACATGACCCAGCTGCCCGAGGCCGCGCTCGCCGCCGAACTTGGCCTGGAGCACCTCAACATCGCCGTCGTCACCGACACCGACACCGACGCCGGGATGGGCGACGACGACACCTCAGCGACCGCCGAACGCGTCTTCGCCGTCATGGCCGCGGCCACCCCGCGGCTCATCGCCGCGGTGCGCATGATCATCCCGGCCCTGCCGCTCGGCGGCCCGCCCAGCCTCGCTTTGCCACCCGAAGCGACGAGCGCCATTCTGGAACGGCAGGTGGGGGCGGGGTCACCATGAGCACCATCGGGCGGATGCTGGTCACCGGCGGCGCCGGCTTCATCGGCGGCGCCATCGTCGGGCAGGCGCTCGCCGCGGGGTGGCAGGTGCGCGTGCTCGACTCGCTGCGCGCTGACGTGCACGGCAGCACAGCGGATGCCACGGCCGAGACGCCTTCGAATGTCGAGACGATCATCGGCGATGTGCGTGACCGCGACGTGCTGGATGCCGCCCTGCGCGACGTCGACCTGGTCTGCCACCAGGCGGCCAAAGTCGGACTGGGCGTCGACATCGCCGACGCCCCCGACTACGTCGCCTCGAACTCGCTCGCTACGGCTGTGCTGCTGACCGCGATGCGTGATGCCCGTATCGACCGGCTCGTACTGGCCTCTTCGATGGTCGTCTACGGCGAAGGGCTCTACCGCGACGGCGATCGGCTCGTCAGCGCACCCCCGCGCGCACGGGCAGATCTTGAGCGCGGCCTGTTCGAGCCGCGCTCAGCGTCTGGCCGGCCATTGCAGCCCGAGCTCATCGACGAAGACCGGCCATGCGACCCGCGCAATGTGTACGCCGCGACCAAACTCGAACAAGAGCTGCTTGCCCGCGACTGGGCGCGCTCGACCGGCGGCCGGGCCGCGATGCTGCGGTACCACAACGTGTACGGGCCGCACATGCCGCAGGGCACGCCGTACGCCGGGGTCGCGGCGCTGTTCCGCACGGCGCTCGAACGCGGACAGACACCCCGAGTGTTCGAAGACGGCCGCCAGCGCCGTGATTTCGTGCACGTCAGTGATGTCGCCTCAGCCAACCTGGCCGCCGCGCGCTGGACCGACGAGCAGGCCGCCGGCACCAGTCGGGCCTTCAACGTCGGCAGCGGCGACGTGCACACGATCGGCGAGTTCGCGCAGGTGCTCTGCGATGCGCTGGGTGCCCCCGCTCCGCAGGTCACCTGCGAGTTCCGCATGGGCGATGTGCGGCACATCACCGCCTCATCCGCCCGCATCCGCGCCGAGCTCGACTGGCGGCCCCAGGTGCCGTTCGACGCGGGCGTGCGGGCGTTCGCCACCGCACCGCTCCGTCCCGCGGCGGTGCGGGGGTGACCGCGCAGAGGACTGCTGCCGGGTCGGTCGCGCCGCACACCGCAGAGCCGAGCGGGCGGCTCGCGCTCTGGGGCGCCGTCGCCGCGTTCGTGCTGATCGCCGCTGCGATCGCCGTGCCCGCGGTCACCGGGTGGAACGTGCACGTGCGCTGGTTCCCACCCCTGCACGCCGAATGGGCACCGCGCGTCGGACCCGGCCTGCCCGCCGCGATCGCCGTCGGAGTGCTGGTGATCGCCTACGGCGACCGGGTCGCCCGAACCCTGCGCTGGGGCGGCCTGCTGCCCGTGGTGTTCGCCGCCGCTCTGGCCTGGTTGCTCTCGCTTGCGCTCATCGACGGCCTCGATGGCATCGGCACGATCCTCGATCACCGCTACGAGTACCTGGGCACGGCGCGCGAGGTCACCGACTTCACCGCCACGCTGCGCGAGTACGTCTCACGCATCCCGTTCGCACATCCCGACAACTGGCCGGTGCACATCGCCGGCCACCCGCCCGGCGCCCTGCTGTTCTTCTACCTGCTGGTCCAGCTCGGGCTGGGCAGCGCGCTCGCCGCGGGATTCGTCGTCACCGTGATCGGCGCCACCATCCCGATCGCCGTCCTCGACACGATGCGCACACTCGGCGCCGAGACCCATGCGCGCCGGGCAGCACCGCTGCTGGCCATCGGCCCGGCGGCGATCTGGATCGCTGTCTCGGGCGATGGCATGTTCGCGGCCGTTGCCGCATGGGGCATCTGGGCACTCGCGCGGGCGACGCGCGCCGGGCGCCACCGACGGGTCGGCAAGACGATGCTCTGGGCGGTGCTGGCCGGCCTGCTGCTGGGATACTGCGTGATGCTCTCGTACGGGCTGCCCCTGCTGGGCGTGCTCGCGGTCGCCGTGCTGATCGCCGGTCGCAGCTGGTGGCCACTGCCGGTCGCGGCCGCAACCGCGCTGGCTGTCGTGCTGGCATTCGCCGTCGCCGGGTTCGCCTGGTGGGACGCATTTCCGGTGCTGCACCAGCGCTACTGGGACGGCGTGGCATCAAATCGGCCGGCCGCCTACTGGTTGTGGGGCAACCTCGCGGCCTTCGCCATCAGCGCCGGACCCATGGTCGGTGCCTCCCTGGCCGGCGCGGTGGGTACCGCCGCGCGCGGCTTCCGCACGCCCCGCGACGAGCATCCGAGTGGCGTGCGAACCGTGCTGCTGCTCACCCTCGCAGGCTGGCTGATGGTCGCGCTGGCCGACGTCTCGGGCATGAGCCGCGCCGAGGTCGAACGCATCTGGTTGCCGTTCGTGCCCTGGGCGCTGCTGGGGCTGTCGCTGTTCTCACCGAAGGTGCGCCGGGTGGCGCTGGCCGTGCAGGTGGTGTTCGCGATCGTCGTGCAGTCGCTGCTGCAGACGGGGTGGTGACCGCGGTGCTTCAGTCGGTGGGGTCGCCGGATGCCGCCGAATCGGATGCTGCTCCGCCGGCCTCGTCAGCCGTCGGCGTCACGGTGATCGGAACCGTCACGTGTGTGGTGCCGAGGTCGATGCCGAGCAGATCGACGGGCGGGGCCTCGTCGAGACGTTCGGTGGTGTCGTTCGGCTCCAGCGGTTCACCGGGCAGCGCGGCCCATGCGCTCGGTTCCTGCGGCTTCTGCGTGAACATGCCCATCTGACCATTGTCGCGCGCACCTGTGCCGCGTGGGTCACAGAACGGCGTCAGCCGCGGGCATCCACACCTCTGCCGGCATCCGCATCACGCACGGCGTCGACGAGGTCGCGCCACGGGCCGCGCAGGTGGGAGTCGGGTACGACCTGTTCGAGCTGCTCGTCGCGCTCTGAGGCGTTGACCCGCACATGGATGGTCCAGACGTAGCGGTCGGCGCCCGGCATATCATCGCCGGGTGGGTTCTCGGCGTCGTCGTTCCACGGGCACCGTTCGACCAGCGTCTTCCACTGCGGGGTCTGCGCCGGTGGGGGCTCGGCCCGCCAGCGTCGCCGCAACCCGGCGATCCCGCCAGTGCGCACCACGGCGATCACGAGGTGCTCCGGCTCGCCGTCAGAGGGGGTCTCGGCGGGCATCCGCTGCTCCTCTCTGCGCGTCGAGCACTCCCACCGCGACCCAGGCCTCACGCACTGCCCTCTCGACGTCGTCGCCGACGGTTGAGGCTTCGATCAGTGTGCGCTCGGCGAACTGCACGAAGTCGGCGTCGGCCGGCAGGTCGCCCGTCAGCGTGCGGTACCAGACCTGACCCGCGCCCTCCCACGCGTACCCGCCGAGCGTGCGCGCCGCCAGCGCGAACGCACGATTCGGGATGCCCGAGTTGATGTGCACACCGCCGTTGTCTTCGGCCGTGTGAACATAGTCGCCCATGTGCGCCGGCTGCGGATCACGCCCCAGCTCGTCATCGTCGTACGCCGTGCCCGGGTGGAGCATGTCGCGCAGCGCGCGGCCCTGCACGGCATCGGTGAAGATGCCTTCACCGACCAACCAACTCGCCTCGTGAGCGGTCTGCCCCTGAAGATGCTGCTCGGTGAGCGCCCCGAGCACGTCGGCGATCGATTCGTTCAGCGCGCCCGGCTGCCCCTGATAGATCAGACCGGCGCTGCTCTGGATCACTCCGTGGCCGAGCTCATGCGCGATCACCGACACCGAGCGGGTGAACCCGCCGAACACCTCACCGTCACCGTCGCCGAACACCATGCGCGAACCGTCCCAGAACGCGTTGTCGTAGTCGACGCCGTAGTGCACCGTCGCGTTCAGCGCCGCCCCAGCCCCGTCGAGTGAGTCGCGCCCGAACGCGTCAAGCAGCAGAACGAACGTCGCCCCGAGCCCATCGAACGCCTCATTCACCGTTTCGTCGGAGACGGGTGGGTCGTCTTCGCCGCGCACCCGCACACCCGGCAGTCGTTCGGTGTTCTGCGCGTCGAAGATCGTGCGGGTGGGGGCGGCCGTCACCTCGGCGACCAGCGCCCCCGAGGCGTCGATCGACAGCTCGAGCGTGGAGTGGTACGGCGGACGCCCCGCGATCAGCGTCTGCCTGGCCGCCCGCGCGGCGTGCGAATAGCGCCCCGACGCCGCCAGACGGGCCAGCAGGTACCCCGGCACGATGCCCTGTGTCGAATACGGCCGGATGCTGTCCATGCGCCCGACGATACGCCTGGTCGCCGACGTTGTCAGCGAGCGGCGCGTCTGTCAACCGGCACCAGAGTGCGCCCGGCGAGAAAGGTCGCCGGCAGTACCTCGCGCACCGGGTCGTCGTCGCCGGTGCCATCCAGCTGGGCGGCCATCACCTCGACGCCGCGTGCGCTGATACCCTCCACCGGCAGGCGCACGGTGCTCAAACCCAGCAGCGAGATCCCGGGCAGAACACCGTCGACCCCTGTCACCGACAGGTCGTCCGGAACCCGCAGGTCGGAGTGCTGCACAGCTTCGAGGAACGCCAGCAGGCTGCCATCCGAGGGGAACATCGCGGCGGTCACGCGTTTCTCACGGGTCAATGCCACGATCCCGGCGATCACCGCGCTCATGGGCGTCTGCGCATCGCGCGGCACCGGCACCGGCCGGGCACCGCCGGCGCCGAGCCGCTCGATCATCGCTTCGGACCGTGCGTTCTCGACGAACGACGCCTCGCTCGCCGTCGCGACAACGGCCACGTCGCGGTGCCCGCGCGCGATCACCTCATCGGCGGCGAGGTACCCGTTGGCGCGCTCGTCGTAGGCGATCGAATGCACATCGCCGAGGTCGGTCGGGCGCCCGAGCACGACCATCGGCACGAACGCCGCGAACGCTGCAGCGCGTTCGAGCGGCAGCGTTCCCGTGGCGATCAGCAGCCCGCGCACCCGCTGCTCGAGCAGGTGGTCGAGGCCGATCACCTCCTCATGAAAGTCCTGCGTGAACGTCGGCGAGACCGTGAGCAGGCGCAGGCCCCGATCAGCGACACCGCGCTGCAGCTCGGAGTGCATCAGGCCGTAGTAGGGGTTGGCGACGTCGCGGATCAGCAAACCGAGCACGTCCGAGCGGCTGCCCGCGAGCTGGCTGGCCGCGCCGTTGCGGATGTACCCGGTGCGCCGCACGGCCTCCATCACCGCCGAGCGGGCCTCGGCGGACACGGTGGATGCGCCATCGAGAACGCGTGACACCGTGGCATCCGACACGTTCGCCTCGCGCGCCACATCCTTCATCGTCACCCGGGGCCAGGCGCGAGGGCGGCGACGTTCGTCGTTCACGTGATCGCCCCGGTTCGTGCACCGCGCTGCACCAGGTAGTCGTGCAGCAGCGTCGGCCAGTCGGTCTGAATCACATCGGCGCCGAGGTCGACGAGCGGCCCCCACCCGGCATCCGGTCCCTGCAACACAGCCATGGTGTCGTCCCACCCGCCCAGCAGATCGTTGCCGTTGCCCAGATCGAGTGCGTTCACATACGAGAAGGTACCGCGTTCGTGCAGATGCGCCGCCCAATCCGGAGAGCAGAACGGATGCTGCCGATCGGCGGTGACGGTCTCGATGCCGATCACATTCAGCTCGGCGTCATCGAGCAGGCGCTCTGCCTCGAGAACGGTCGTCGCGATCGGCAGCAGCGGGTACTTGACCGCGTGGCTGCGAGCGGCGGAGATCGCCCGCTCGTCACGGGCATCGACCTTCATCAGCAGCCGGTCGGCGAGGTCGAACCGGTCGAGGAAGGTCAGCAGGCGTGGCCAGTACCGCCAGGATCGGTCGATGTTCAGAGCGATGTCGGGCATCTGCTGCAGGATCGTCTCGAGCCGTTCGACCCGCGCAAGAGGCGCCACGCTGCGATGAGGGTACGCGAGTCGCTCGATCTCTGCGGTCGATAGCGTCTGCAGGTTGCGCTCGATGCCGAAGTGCTGCCGTTCGTACCCGTCGTGGTAGGCGAAGAAGTCGCCGTCAGTCGACTCGACAACGTCGATCTCGACCAGGTCGCCCCCACAACGGGCCGCCGCTGTCACCGCCGCTGCCGTGTTCTCGACGACCATCCCGAGCGCGGTGCCGCGATGCACGGCAATGAGCGTGCCGCGCATCTGCAGGCGGGCGTTCAGGTAGGCGTTGACCCGGCGATGCCGGGGATGGCCGAACTCGGCCTCGTGGACGCGGGACGGGGCAGGCGGCGGCGGGGGAGTGCGGGTCACAGTGCGGGCTTTCGGTCGTCGACGGAGGAGGGGGTGGGGGCGGGAGCGGATACCGGCGCGCGGCGGCGCCGCGGCGCACGCCCGTACACCAGCCACAGCACGAGCGTGGAGATCGCCATGATCAGCACGGTGTACACGTAGATCAGTGCCGTGCTGTCGCTGATGGTCTCTGAGCTGGTGGCGTTCTTGATCACCACGCCGAGGGGCTGCAGCAGCGGGTGCGACAAGAAGATGGCGGAGTCGTAGTCGTCGAGCAGGCTCGTGAAGTTCAGAGCGGTGATGGCCGCCGCCGTGGGAGCCACCAGAGGCAGCAACACCCGCCGAAACGTGTGCAGCTGACTCGCGCCGAGCATCGAGGCGGCCTCTTCGAGATGGTCGGGTACGCCCGAGAACGCGGCCTTGAGCAGTCGGAAGGTGAACGGGATCTTGCCGATGATGTACGCGATCGCCAGAATCCAGAACGTGCCGGTGAGCACGGTGCCGAGCACCGGGGGCTGGGGCACGTTGAAGGTGACCAGCAGGCCCAACGCGATCAATGTCGAGGGCAGGAACCAGGGGATGTGCAGCAGGTACTCGAGCGCCCGCGTGACGACGTTGCGATTGCGTTGCACCATGCGCGCGGTGAACAGCATGAGCACAATCACGGTCACCGACGCCACCAGGCCGTACGCGACGCTGATCAGGAACGGCTGCAGCCCCTTCTGCGTCGAGAACACGGCGACGTAGTTGTCGAGAGTGAAGCTTGCGGGCGTGATCACGCCCGCGTTGATCGCCTGCACATCGGTGAACGAGTACAGCACCACCAGAGCGGGCGGCAGCACATAGATGACGAACAGCGCGTAGGCGAGCACGTGCACGATGGCGTTCGCGAACGGGTTGCGGATGCGCTGCTTCGTCAGTGGGGTGGGAGCCTTCGACACCGAGAAGTACACGCCCCCGCGCTCGAGCCGGTTCAGGGCAGCCAGCAGCACGACGGTGACGATGCCGAGCAGGATCGCCAGTGTGGCGGCCAGGTCGCGGGAGGTCGAGGTGGTAGCGAAGGCGAGGATCATCGGGGTGATCGTCTGGAAGTCGCGCCCGCCGAGCACCTGAGGGGCGGCCAACGCCCCGAGGCCGCCGAGGAACGTGAGGATCGTGATGGCGAAGATCATCGGTTTCAGTTGGGGCAGGATGATCCGACGCAGGATGTGCAGGTCGCCGGCCCCCATCATGCGGGCCGCTTCGAGGGTCTGGGCGTCGACCTTCGCAAGCGCTGCCGAGAGGAACAGCAGGTGGTTGCCGGTGGAGGCGAACGTCATCACGAGCACCACGGCGAACATGCCCGAGAACCAGTTCGGGTCGATGTCGGGAAACACTCCCAGCACTGCGCGGGTGACCGCGCCGGTGGGCCCGTACACCTGTTTGTAGCCGAAGACCAGCACGATACCGCCGCAGACCAGCGTGCTGGCGTAGCCGAGCCACAGCAGACGGGCACCGCGCACGGCATACAGGCGGGTCACGAGCACCAGGAAGATCCCGACGGCGTTCACCGTGGCCGAGAGGATCGTGGCCAGCAGCATGCTGTTCCACAGCGAACGCATCGCGCGTTCTGAGCCGAGCAGGCGCTCTACGGCGCGCAGGCTGACACCGCCCTGACCGTCGGAGAAGACCTGCC
The DNA here is from genome assembly GCF_046507855.1 of Microbacterium sp. 2216-1. Taxonomy (NCBI): domain Bacteria; kingdom Bacillati; phylum Actinomycetota; class Actinomycetes; order Micrococcales; family Microbacteriaceae; genus Microbacterium; species Microbacterium sp. 2216-1. The sequence goes on along the minus strand of NZ_JBKFTM010000006.1, from coordinate 46,559 downwards.
CCAGTAAGGTCACGTTGGGAAGGACGAGAAACGTGCTGATGCCCCAGATCAACACGATCGTGACGATCAGCCACAGCGGGTTGCGCAGCATGCGCAGCGCGCCGTTCATGCGACCGCCGCCGTCTCGCGAACCGGAGGAGTCGATGTCGGGTACTGCAGCAGGTGTTCGGTGGGAACCCCCACGCGCACACGGCGCCCCACGTCGTACGAGGTCGCGCCGTCCTCCCGCACGATCGCACGAAGGCGCCCCAGGTCGCCGCAGTCGACCGTGTAGGTGGAGTCGGTGCCGTGGTAAACGCGGCCAACGACCGTTCCATCGACCGCCGGCAGAGGGCTCGCCTGGTCGGGGTCGAGCAGCGTCGATTTCTCCAGACGCAGGTACGTCGCTGCATCGGCGTCGAGCGCGACGTCGCGGTGCGCTGTGGCACGCAGGTGGGCGACCATCGCCGGAGTGAGCCGGTTCGCCTCGCCGATGAAGGTGCAGACGAACTCGGATGCCGAGCGTGCGTACACCTCCTCGGGCGTGCCGATCTGTTCGATGCGCCCACCGTTCATCACGGCGATGCGGTCAGACATCGCCAGGGCTTCGTCCTGGTCGTGTGTGACGTAGACCGTCGTGATGCCGAAGTGCTGCTGTAGGTCTTTGAGCTGCTGACGCAGCTGATGTCTCAGCTTGGCGTCGAGGTTCGACAGCGGCTCGTCGAGTAGCAGGATCTTCGGTCGCAGGATCAGCGACCGGGCGATGGCGACGCGCTGCTGTTGGCCACCCGAGAGCTCGGAGACGTTCTTGGTCAACTGCTCAGGTCGCAGATCGACCTCGGCGGCGATCCGCCGCACGCGTTCGGCGACCTCGGCCGCCTTGACCCGCTGCGTCTTGAGCCCGAATCCGATGTTCTCCTCGACGGACATCGAGGGGAACAGGGCGTAGTTCTGAAAAACCATGCCCAGGTGGCGCTGGTCACTGCGCAGCCGGGTCACGTCTGCGCCGTCGATGGTGATGGTGCCTGACGAGGGCGCGGTCAGCCCCGCAAGCGTGCGCAGTGCGGTGGTCTTGCCGCACCCTGAGGGGCCCAGGAGGGTGAAGAACTCACCCTCCTGAACCGTCAGCGAGAACTCCGGCAGGGCGGTGAACTCTGAGAACGTCACGGTGACGTCAGAGAAGGTGATCATGGGGTTCGCCAATCCAGCCGGAGGTCCGACTCGTCGTTTCGGGCCGTTCAGCCCAGGTGGTTGAGCTCGATCTCTTCGATCCAGGCCGGCAGGTTCTCCGAGACGAAGGCCCAGTCGATGTCCTGCGGGGTGAACGAGCCGGTCATCTCGACGGCGTCCTGGTCGGCGTTGGCGAGGGCATCGGCGTTGGTCGGTGCAGTGAAGAACTCCTGCGACCAGGCGGCTTGCACCTCGGCGCTGCCGAACCAGTCGATGAACTCCTGCGCCTGATCGTTGTTGTCGCTGCCCTTGACCAGGCCGATGCCCTGGTTGACGATCGGCACGCCACCGGCAGGGCGGATGGCCTCGGTCTCGATGCCGTACTCGACCTCGCGGGAGGCCTTGCCGGCCAGCCACATCTGCCCCAGGTCGACGTCGCCGGCCGACATGCGGGCGTAGAGGTCGGTGCCCTCGACGGCGGGCGAGCCGTTGGCGAAGAAGGCGTCGATGGCGGCCCAGCCCTCGTCGCTGATACCGAGTTCGCCGCTGTCATCGCGGTACCGACTGAGCAGGCTGGTGATGACGAGCTGTGTGGTGCCGCCGCTGAGCGAGGTCTGGGTCTCGTAGCGACCGTGGTACTGCTCGTCCTCGAAGAGATCGGTCCAGTCGGTCGGTGCACCCGCGCCGTTGGGGAAGGCGGCCGTGTTGTAGACGACCATGATCGGTTCCTCGACGATCGAGTGGTAGGTGCCGTCGGGGTCGATCGCGTCGACCTTGTCGGCCCAGGCGGGCGTGTACGCCTCGAGGGCGCCGGCGGCCTTCATGCTCTCGAAGTTGACGTTGTTGGGGCCGAAGACGACGTCGGCGATCGGATTGGCGGACTCGGCGATGATGCGCTCGGTGATGGCGCCGCCGCCGGCGTCGACGTACTCGACCTCGAAGCCGGCCTCGGCGGCCTGCTCGATGAGCCACTCGCCGCGACCGTCGGAGACCGAGTTCGAGTAGACGACGATCGCACCGGCGTCGGCGGCGGGGGTCTCGGCGGTTGCGCCGGCGCAGCCGGTGAGCAGCAGGCCGGTTGCGGCGATGCCTGCGGTAGCGGGCAGGAGACGATGCAGGTTCATGGGGTCCTATCTGAGGGGCACGGCGAAATGTATGCGCATACATCAGGGAGCGGTGTATGCGCATACATGACTGTGCCCGTGCGCTGTGACCGGACTGTTCACGCCAGATGAACAGCAGGCGAACTCGCGTACGGCCTTCCCCCAGCGCCCCCGCGTAGAATCGGCCCAATGACCGATGCCTCTTCTGCATCCCCGTCCGGCATCGACCCCGACGACCTCGCGACCACGCTGCGGGTGCTCGGCGACCTCGACAAGGTCGATCAGCAGCATCCTGACTACATCGCCGTCCGACGCGCGACCGCGAACATGTTCAAGGCCGTCAAACGTGCCCGCCGCAAAGAGATCCGCGACGCGATCGCCGAGGCCGACAAGGCCGTTGTCGCGCGCACCGCGACCGGAGCCCCCGACCGCATCGATGACGAGACGCGCGGCAACGATCTCGCCTCCAGCGTCGTCGACGCCCCCATCGCGGGCGAGCTGCTCAAGCCCCGCAACTGCTACATCTGCAAGCAGCCGTACACGCTCGTCGACGCGTTTTACCACCAGCTGTGCCCCGACTGTGCGCGGTTCAGCCACGCCAAGCGCAGCGCCCGCACCGATCTGACCGGTCGCCGCGCCCTACTGACCGGCGGTCGCGCCAAGATCGGCATGCACATCGCCCTGCGCCTGCTGCGCGACGGCGCGCACCTCACGATCACCACGCGCTTTCCGCGCGACGCCGTGCGCCGGTTCTCGGCGCTGCCGGATGCTGCCGACTGGCTGCACCGGCTGCGCGTGGTCGGCATCGACCTGCGCGACCCGGCGCAGGTGATCGGCCTGGCCGACTCGGTCGCGGCCCAGGGGCCGCTCGACATCCTCATCAACAACGCCGCGCAGACCGTGCGCCGCTCGCCGGGTGCGTACTCACTGTTGGCGGATGCTGAACTGCAGCCGCTCCCGGATGGACCGCTGCCCGAGATGGAGACCTTCGGGCACACCGCCGATCCGCACCCGCAGGCGCTGCAGGCCTCGGTCGACGCGCATCCGCTGCTCTCTGTGGCGGCGCTGGGCGGCACCGTCGCCGAGCAGGGCGGTCAGGCCCTGACGGCCGAAGACCTCGCGCGCCTGGCTATGGCCCCCGGCTCGTCGTCGTTGCAGAAGCACGCCGACGGCACGGCCATCGACGCCGGCGGGCTGGTGCCCGACGTGAATCGCGTCAACAGCTGGGTGCAGTCGGTCGAGCAGGTCGATCCGCTCGAGATGCTCGAGGTGCAGTTGTGCAACACGACGGCGCCGTTCCTGCTGATCAGTCGCCTGCGGGCCTCGATGGCGGCCTCGACCGCCCGCCGCACCTACGTCGTGAACGTCTCGGCCATGGAGGGCCAGTTCTCGCGCCGATACAAGGGCCCGGGGCACCCGCACACCAACATGGCCAAGGCGGCGCTGAACATGCTCACCCGCACCAGTGCCGGCGAAATGCTCGAGACCGACGGCATCCTGATGACCGCGGTCGACACGGGGTGGATCACCGATGAGCGGCCGCACTACACCAAGGTGCGCCTCGCCGAAGAGGGATTCCATGCGCCCCTCGACCTCGTCGACGGCGCCGCCCGTGTGTACGACCCGATCGTGCAGGGCGAGGCCGGAGTCGACCTGTACGGCGTCTTCCTGAAGGACTACAAGCCCAGCCCCTGGTGATTTCCCTGCGCGTCGCCTGAACCCGCTACGCTGTGCCGCTATGACCAGCGGAACCACGACACCGCAGCGGAGAGCCCGGCGATGAGCATCGTCCGACCCGACCTCAGCGTTCATGCGCGCGTGCGCGCGTCAGCATCCGCACTCGGTCCCAGCGAGGGCCGGGTCGCCGCGGTCATCATGGAGCGACCCGACGACGTCGTCGACTGGTCGGCCGCCGAGCTCGCGGCGGCGGCCGGCACCTCGACGGCCACGGTGATCCGCGCCTGCCAGAGCCTCGGGTTCCGCGGGTTCCAGCACCTGCGGCTCGAACTCGCCCGCTCGGCGCCGCTGACTCCCCGCGACAGCGACCCGGTCGCCGCCGGCGGCACCTTCGATGATGCGGTGGATGCGCTGCGCCTGGCCCAGGAGAGCGTCGACCCCGAACGCGTCGAGGCCGCCACCGCCGCTTTGCGCGGTGCGCGTCGTGTCGTGCTCGTCGGCAACGGGTTCTCGGGGCCGCCACTGCAGGACCTCGCGATGCGGCTGAGCAGTGTGGGGCGCGCCGTCGAAGCGCCCGTCGACCCGCTCGCCCAGCAGTTCGCGGTGCACTCCCTCTCGGCGGACGACGTGTGCCTGGCGTTGAGCTACTCGGGCGCCAACGTGCAGACGCTGCGTGCCTGCACGGCCGCGTCCGAACGCGGAGCGACCGTCGTGCTGGTCACCAGCTACTCCCGCTCGCCGCTCGGGCGGCTCGCCGACATCGTGATCGCGACCGGGCCGGTGGGCTCGGCCCATGACCTCGACCCCTACCTCGCGCGGCTGGGGCACACCGTCGTGCTGCACACGCTGCACGGCGCGCTCGCCGGCGACGCCCGTCATGCCGACGTCGCCGATCTGCGGCACGTCGTGGCCGACGCGCTCAGCGAGGACTGAGCGAAGGCGCCTTCGCGCGCACCCGCAGGTCCGCGCTCCAGCCGGTTCTGGGGCGTTCTCTGATCGGTCGCGTGTGCTTCACCTGCCGTACACCTGCGGCTGTGATGGTTCCCATGTAACGAGATTCCAAGCGCGGTGAAACGCGCGAAATCAAGAGGGTGCACATGCAGACGATCGCCATCGACGGGCTCTTCAACGTGAGGGCCACCAGCCCCACCGAGCCGTGGCTCGTACGCACCGGCGCCCCCGAGAACGTCACCGCCGACGGCGTGCGCGCGCTGCGCGACCTGGGTGTCACGACGATCGTCGACCTGCGCGAGCCCTCCGAAGCCGGCGTCCGCTCGCACGACATCCCCGTACAGCAGGCGGGCATCTACGGCGCCGAGCCGCCGGCGTCCGGCCGTCTCGAAGACATCTACACGCTCATGCTGCGTGAGCGGGGCGGCGCGCTTACCGCGGCCGTCGCCCTGATCGCCGACACCGAGGGTGCCGCGCTCGTGCACTGCACCGCCGGCAAGGACCGCACCGGCCTCGTCGTCGCGCTCGCGCGCCTCGCCGCCGGCGACAGCGCGGATGCCATCGTCGACGACTACGTGCTCTCGGCCGAGCACGTGCGCCCGGTGCGCGAACCCGCCGTGCGCGACCTCGTGCTGGCGCTGCCCGAGACCGAGCGCGCCGAAGCGCTGCGTCTACACCTCGAAAGCCCCCGCGAGGCGATCGTGCACGCACTGGCGATCATCGACGAGCTCGGCGGCGCGGGCGCGTACCTCGCCCGCCACGGCCTGACCGACGCGCAGCTCACCCGGCTGCGTCACAAGAACGAGGATGCCCGATGAGCCGCGCAACCGGACGCTCGACCGTGCTGCACATCAGCGATGTGCACGTCACCGAGCGCGGCCTGCTGTACGACGCCGTCGACGGCATCGCTCGGCTGCGCGCCGTCGGCGACTACGTGCGCGCTTCGCAGATGACGCCCGAGGCCGTGTTGATCACCGGCGACCTCGCCCAGCGCGGCAACCCCGGCGCGTACGGAGCCCTCCGCGACGCGGTGGCTGAACTGCGCGAAGCAGTGCAGGCACCCGTGCTCACCATCATCGGCAACCACGACGACACCGAGGCCGCGCGCACCCTCGACGGACACGAGCACTCCCACCACCGCACGGTGCTCGTCGATGGCATCCGCTTCGTGCTGCTCGACTCGTCCTCCGGCGAACTCGGCGCCGCCCAGCGGCAGTGGCTCGCCGACGAGCTCGCCACCCCGCACGGCGAGGGCACGGTCGTCGCCGTGCACCACCCGCCCCTCGGTTCCCCTCTGCCCACGCTCGCCAAGGCGGGCCTGCGCGATGCCGAGCAGCTGCTCGACATCCTCGTCGGCACCGACACTCGTGCTGTGCTCGCCGGGCACTTCCACCACCCGCTCGCCGCGCACGTGCGCGACATCCCCGTGATGGTGGGGCCCTCCCTCGCCTATCACCAGGTGATGGACGGCCGTGCCGACCGCATCAGCGGGCACGACCGCGCGATGTTCTCGGTCGTGCACCTGCACGCCGATGCCGTCACCGCCACCAGCGTCAGCCTCGAGACGCCCACCCCGCTCTTCTCATCCTCCGTCGCTGTACCCCCAACCCTGCACAGATAAGGAAACCCATGTTCCGCTCGCACAGCCCCGCAGCGTTCGCCGTCCTCGGCGTCGCCGCACTCGCCCTCACCGGCTGCTCGACCGCGTCCACCGCCGACGACGCCCAGCCGTCGGCCGGCGCGCTGGAGTCGACCACCATCACGCTCTACACCTCGGAGCCGCAGGAGAAGGCCGACGCACTCGTCGAGGCCTTCAACGAGGTGCACCCCGAGATCACCGTCGAGGTGTTCCGCGCCGGCACCGGCGACCTGACCACCCGCGTCGCCGCCGAGAAGGAGACCGGCAAGATCCAGGCCGACGTCTTCCTCGCCGCTGACGCCGCGACCTTCGAGAACTACGCCGCTGACGGCATGCTGCTCGAGCACACGCCCGCAGACGTCGATGCTCTCGACCCCGCCGTCGTCGACCCCGAGGGCTTCTACGTCGGCACCCGCATCATCCCGACCGTCATCGCCTACAACACGTCGATGGTCGACGCGGCCGACGTCCCCGCCTCGTGGGCCGACCTCACCGCAGCCGACTACGCCGACCGCATCGTCATGCCCAACCCCGACGTGTCGGGCGCAGCCGCCTACAACGCGGCCGTCTGGCTCGACGAGGACGCCCTGGGTGAGGAGTGGATGACGGCGCTCGCCGCCAACCGCCCCGTCATCGCCGACAGCAACGGCCCCGTCTCGCAGGCCGTCGCCACCGGCACCCAGCCGATCGGCATCGTCGTCGACTACCTGGTGCGCGAGCTCGCCGCCCAGGGGTCGCCGATCGCCGTGTCGTACCCCAGCGAGGGTGTGCCGTTCGTCTCGCAGCCCGCCGGCATCTTCTCGGACACCGAGAACGCCGACGCGGCCCGCGCGTTCGTCGACTTCCTGGTCAGCGCTGACGGCCAGAAGCTCGCCGTCGAGCAGTCCTACCTGCCGGTGCGCGGCGACGTCGGAAGCCCCGAGGGCGCCCCTGAGCTCGAGCACATCGCGCTGCTGGCCCCCGAGCTCGAGACGATCCGCGCCACCCAGCCCGGCGCCGTCGAGACCTTCCGGGAGCTGTTCCAGTAGTGAGCACCATCGCCATCGCCCCGGGTCCGGCCATTGGCCGGGCCCGGGGCCTCGACGGGGTCAGTGCCCTGACCGTGACCCTCTGGGTCGCGTGCGGCGCACTGATCCTGGTACCCCTCGGAGCGATCCTCGCCCTCTCCGCGGGTGGATCCCAGCTCAACGTCCTGCTGCAGGGCGACGTCGTCGAAGCCGGCATCAACAGCCTCGTCTCGGCGACAGCATCCGCCCTGTTCGCGGTCGCCATCGGCGCCGCCTTCGCGCTCATCCTCGAACGCACCGACCTGCGCCACCGCGGCGCTCTGCGCATCATCGCCCTCACCCCACTGCTGATGCCCCCGTTCGTCGGTGCGATCGCATGGCTCGGCGTCGCCGGCCCGGCAAGTCCCCTCAACCTCTGGTGGCGCGAGCACTTCGGCGGTCCGCTCTGGTCGATCTACGGCGCCGACGGCGTCATCATGCTGCTGACCGTGCACAGCTACCCGCTGGCGATGCTCATCGTCTCAGCCGCACTGCGACGCATCCCCTCCGACCTCGAACAGGCCGCCCGCATCTCCGGCGCCGGACCCGCACGCACCATGTTCAGCGTCACCGTGCCGCTGCTGCGGCCCGCGCTGCTGTCGTCGTTCCTGCTGATCGCGGTCGGAAACCTGGCCGACTTCGGCATCCCCTCGATCATCGGCCTGCCCGAGCGCTACGTCACCCTCGCCACTCTGGTCTACCGGTACCTGCAGTCCGGCACGGTCGACGAACCCCTCGCCGTGGTCGCCACCATCGGTGTCGTGTTGCTCGTGCTCGCCATCGGCGCACTCGTGCTGAACGCCCTGGTCAAGGGCAGCGGGTGGGAGCTCGACGCCTCGAGCACGCCCGTACAACCGCTGCCGCTGGGGCGCGCCCGCACGCCGCTCGGCATCGTCATGTGGACCGTCGTGCTCGGCATCACCCTGCTGCCGCTGCTCGCCCTGCTCACCCAGACCCTGCTGCGCGCGCCCGGTCTGCCGCTGACCCCCGAGAACCTCACCCTCGACAACTTCGCCAAGGCGCTCACCTCGAGCACCGCCCTCGACGGGGCGGCCAACTCGATCATGCTCGCCACCGGCGCAGCCCTGATCTGCGGCGTGCTCGGGCTGGCCATCGGCGTGGTCACCACCCGCGTGCGCACCCGGTGGACGCGGGGACTCGGTCCGGTCGCGATGCTGCCGCAGGCCATCCCCGGCATCGTGATCGCAGTCGCGTGGCTCATCATCGCCCCGCGCATCGGCCTGTTCAACACCCCGTGGCTCATCCTGGCCGCGTACATCACCTCGTTCACCGCGTTGGTGGTGCAGTCGGTGTCCGGGCCCTTGGCCAGCACGCCGTCCAGCGCCGAAGAGGCCGCCCGCGTCGCCGGCGCCGGGCGACTGCGCGCCCTGATCGACATCTCGTCGCGCATGGCCCTGCCCGCAGCGATCTCGGGAGCCGTCGTCGTCGCCGCCACCGCCGTGCGCGAGCTCACGCTGTCGGTGCTGCTGCTCTCACCGGGCTCGCAGACCCTGGGCGTGGCGATCTTCAACTTCCAGCAGGCGGGCGCCTACAACACCGCGGCCGCATGGTCGCTGGTCGTCGCCGTCGCCGGCATCGCCGTGATCGGACTGGCCACGCGCCGGCCCAGAGACACAAACTGAGAGACAACCTGAGAGGCCACCATGGCATCCGTCACCCTCGACTCCGTATCCGTCCGTTACCCATCCGGGGCCAGCGGCCTGGTCGGCATCGACCTCACCATCGCCGACGGCGAGTTCGTCGCCCTGGTCGGGCCGTCCGGCTCGGGCAAGACCACCCTGCTGCGCACCATCGCCGGGTTCCTCACACCCACCAGCGGAGCCGTGCGCATCGGCGACCGCACCGTCGCCGGCGACGCGCAGTTCGTGCCGCCCGAGCAGCGCGAACTGGGCATGGTGTTCCAGCAGCACGCCGTCTGGCCGCACTGGAACGTCGGCCGCAACGTCGAATACCCGCTGCGTCGCGCCGGCGTGCCGCGCGATCAGCGCAAGACGCGTGTCGCCGAAGCACTCGACCTGGTCGGACTCGCCGGCTACGAGAAGCGCGACCCCGCAACGCTCTCGGGCGGGCAGCGCCAGCGAGTCGCACTGGCGCGTGCCCTGGTCGCACGCCCGCGCGTGCTGCTGCTCGACGAAGCGCTCTCGGCCCTCGACGAGCCCCTGCGCGACCGGCTGCGCCTCGAACTGCAGACCCTCACGCGCGAACTCGGACTCACGGTCGTGCACGTCACGCACGACCGTGCCGAGGCGTTGGCGCTCGCCGACCGGGTGGTCGTGCTCGACGGTGGGCGCATCCAGCAGGTCGGCGCACCCGACGAGCTGGTCACCCGGCCCGCCAGCGGCTTCGTCGCGCGCTTCCTCTCCGACGCCACGCTCGTCGATGGAGTGCTCAGCGACGCCGGCTTCCAGGCCGACGGGCATCCGCTGTCCGTGCCGCGCGACGCCTCCATGCCGGCGGCGGGACGCGCGACCGCGGCGATCCTGCCCGCCGCGGTCACCGTGACCCCCTCGGATGCCGGTGACGCGGTCGTGCGCTCGTCGCTGTACACGCCCGACGGCGGCGACGCCGTCATCGACTGGGCCGGAGTGACGCTGCGCGCGCGCACCCGTGGCATCCGCCTGGCGGTGGGACAGACGGTGCGCGTCGACGTCGACCGTGTCGTGGTCTACCCGGCCGAGTCGCTCGACGCGGCCGCGTCTGCCGCGCCGACGCTGGTGAGCGCATGACCGTCGCCCTCGTGCGTCACGGCCGCACCGCGTGGAACCTCGCCCGCCGCATGCAGGGCCGCACCGAGGTGCCGCTCGATCACCACGGGCAGGCGCAGGCGGACGCCGCAGGGACCCTGCTGGCTCGCGCCGAGTGGATGCACCTGATCGCCTCGCCCCTCGGCCGAGCCGTCGACACTGCCGACCGCATCGGCGAGCACGTGACGGGCGTGGCGCGCGAAATCGACGACCGGCTGATCGAACGCGACTACGGCGCCGCCGAAGGCCTCGCCGTGAGCGAGGTGCACGAACGCTGGCCGGACGGCGGCTATCCCGACGCGGAACCGCTCGACGCCGTCGCCGCGCGCGCGGGTTCGGCACTCGCCGAGATCGCCGCGCGACGGGGCAACAGCATCGTCGTCGCCCACGGCACGCTGCTGCGCGTCGGCGTCGAGACGCTCACCGGCAGCCCGTGCCCGCGCATTCTGAACGGACAGATCGTGATGCTCGAAGCCGAAAAAGCGGGCCGGTTCACGGCCCGGTTCCTCACCGAGTAGCGATCGCCCTCAGGGGCCGAGTGACCCTTTCCGGAACGCCCACGCTGTGGCAATCTGGCAGGAATCACGCATCGGTACCCAAAGGAGGGCGATCGTATGCTTCTTGCGACATCTGCGCTGGTCTTCGGACCGCCGGAGTGGCTGTTCACCGGCTTCATGGCCATGCTGATCCTGGGGATCGCCGGCCTCATGAGCTACGTCCGCGTCAAACGCGAGCGACATGCGCTCGAGCGAATGCACCGCTTCGGCGGGGTGAGCGCGGTCAGAGGCGATCGACACCGCTGACGGCGATGACGGCCTCGCCGGCCTCGTCGGATGCCGCCAGGTCGACGGTCGCCGTGATGCCCCAGTCGTGATCGCCCGCCGGGTCGTGCAGGATCTGGCGCACCGTCCAGGTGCTCGCGCCCTGTTCGATCAGGAGCAGCTGCGGGCTGCGGGCGTCGGCGTCGGTGAGGATCTCGTCGTGCTCGGCGAAGTAGGCATCGAGTGCGTCGTTCCACCCGTCGGCACCGAAGTCGGCATCGAGCGAGGCCAGCTGCTCGACGTCCTCGCGCGCCGCGAGCAGCACACGACGGAACATCTCGTTGCGCACCAGCACACGGAACGCCCGCGTGTTCGCCGTCAGTCGCTTGGGGGCCGGCGGCACCACCGCCTCGTCACCGGGCCGGTCGAAGGCGCCATTATCGGTACCGTCGATCAACTCCTGCCACTCGTCGAGCAGGCTCGAATCGACCTGGCGGATCAGCTCGCCCAGCCACTCGATCAGGTCGTGCAGCTCGTCGTTCTTGAGGTGCTCGGGAATCGTCTGCGAGGCCGCACGATAGGCATCCGACAGGTATCGCAGCACGACGCCCTCTGACCGTGCGATCTTGTAGTAGGCGACATATTCCCCGAACGACATGGCTCGCTCGTACATGTCGCGCACCACCGACTTCGGGTGCAGCTCGAAGTCGCGGATCCAGGGCTGCGATGCGCTGAAGGTGTCGAAGGCCGCGCTCAGCAGTTCCTCCTGCGGCTTCGGGTACGTGATCTGCTCGAGCAGCTCCATGCGCTCGTCGTACTCGATACCCTCGGCCTTCATCGCGGCAACCGCCTCGCCGCGGGCGAGGAACTCCTGCTGGCCCAGCACGGCGCGCGGGTCATCCAGGGTTGCCTCGACGATCGAGATCATGTCGAGCGCGAACGTCGCCGATTCGGGTTCCAGCAGCTCGAACGCCGCCAGCGCGAACGGCGAAAGCGGCTGGTTCAGCGCGAAGTTCGGCTGCAGGTCGACCGTCAGGCGGATCTGACCGTCGACGTTCTCGACGATGCCCGATTGCACCAGGGTGCGGTAGATCCCCAGGGCGCGCACCGCTAGCATCCGCTGTGTCGAACGCGACTCGTGGTTCTCATATACCAGCGCACGCATATTGCCGAACACGTCGCCGCCGCGCGCGATGACGTTCAGGATCATCGCGCTCGTGATCTGCATGTGCGAGGTCAGCGTTTCGGGCTGCGACCCCACGAGCTTCTGGAACGACGGCTCGCCCCACGACACGAAACCGTCGGGAGCCTTCTTGCGGATGATCTTGCGCTTCTTCTTCGGATCATCGCCCGCCTTCTTGAGCGCGGCGAGATTCTCGGATTCGTGCTCGGGCGCCTGCGCCACCACCGTGCCCGCGGTGTCGTAGCCCGCACGTCCCGCACGCCCCGCAATCTGATGGAACTCGCGGGCGTTGAGCTGCCGCATCCGCTTGCCGTCGAACTTCGTCAGCGCGGTCAGCAGCACCGTGCGGATGGGCACATTGATACCCACCCCGAGCGTGTCGGTGCCGCAGATGACCCGCAGCATGCCGCGCTGCGCCAACTGCTCGACCAGTCGCCGGTACTTGGGCAGCATGCCCGCGTGATGCACCCCGATGCCCAGTCGCAGCAGCCGTGACAGCGTCTTGCCGAATGCGGTGGTGAAACGGAATCCGCCGATGAGGTCGGCGATGGCGTCGCGCTGCTCGCGCGTGGCGACCTTTGCGCTGGCCAGTGCCTGGGCGCGCTCCATCGCCGCTGCTTGAGAGAAGTGCACGATGTAGATCGGTGCCTGGCCGGTCTGCAGCAGGTCGTCGATCGTCTCGTGGATCGGGGTCGTCTCGTAGTAGAAGTGCAGCGGCACGGGGCGTTCGACGCCGGTCACGACTGCCGTCTCGCGTCCGGTGCGGCGGGTGAGGTCGGATGCCAGCTCGCTGACATCGCCCAGCGTCGCCGACATGAGCACGAACTGCGCCTGCGGCAGCTCGAGCAGCGGCACCTGCCAGGCCCACCCGCGGTCGGGGTCGCCGTAGAAGTGGAACTCGTCCATCACGACCTGGCCGATGTCGGCATCCGCGCCCTCGCGCAGCGCGAGGTTGGCGAGGATCTCGGCCGTGCAGCAGATGATCGGCGCATCGGCGTTGACCGAGGAATCGCCCGTGATCATGCCGACGTTCTCGGCGCCGAAGACGTCGACCAGGGCGAAGAACTTCTCGCTCACCAGCGCCTTGATCGGTGCCGTGTAGAACGTGGTGCGGTCATCGGCGAGCGCGGCGAAGTGCGCGGCGATCGCCACCAGAGACTTGCCGGTGCCGGTGGGGGTCGACAGGATCAGGTTCTGGCCCGAGACGATCTCGATGACCGCCTCGTCCTGCGCCGGGTACAGGCTGATGCCGGTCGACTCCGCCCACTCGACGAAGGCCAGGTAGATGGCGTCCGCATCGGCGTCGCGCAGGGGAGTGGGATCGAGAACCATGATGTCTCGATCCTTTCATCCCGTGCGGGTCGCCGCCGTTCGCCGTTCGTAGCTCCGGAGAAATGCCCCGTTCCGGGGCGCAGAGGCCCGCTGGCGCGGGATCAGCCGTGGTTTCTCCGGAGTTGTGTGCAGAGGGGCTCGCCGATGAGGCCTTCTTGACCAGGCTCGACTTCAGCAACATTGCCCCGAAGCCCTCGACGCGGCAGTCGATGTCGTGGCCGTTGACGGGATCGATCAGGCGGATGCCGCGCACCTTCGTGCCCGCCTTGATGCCCTGCGGCGACCCCTTGACCTTGATCGAGGTGGTCACCACGACGGTGTCACCGTCGGACAGCACGTTGCCCACGGCGTCTTTGACGACCCGCTGGACGGGCCCGTCGTCCGGTGTCGCAGCGCTCTCTTGCGGTGCCCATTCGTGTCCGCACACCGGGCACACCAGCAGGGCGCCCATCTCATAAGTGTGCTCGCTGGAGCAGTCGGGGCACGGGGGAAGGGAGTCAGCCATGCCTCGATGGTATCGCGATATGATGAATCCGTCAGATCACTGCCCGTGCAAGAGAGGCCTTCATGCTCAGCGACCCGAACCGCCCGCTGTACGAGGTCAAGGCAGGACTGTTCAAGGGGCTGGCCCACCCGATCCGCATCCGCATCCTCGAGGTGCTCTCGGGCACACCCGAGGCCACCGTCAGTGACCTGCTGCGCGTCGTCGAACTCGAGCCCTCGCACGTCTCGCAGCATCTCGCCGTGCTTCGCCGCAACCGCCTGGTCGTCTCCGAGCGCCGGGGCAGCCTGGTGTTCTACCGCCTGGCCTACCCGCAGGTGGCAGACCTGCTGCACGTCGCCCGCGAACTGCTCGGTGAGATTCTGCACACCACGCAGCAGCAGCTCGTCGAGAGCGAGCACCTCCCGCACATCACAACACCTCGCCCATGAGCGCCTGGTCACCCCGCACTCTGCTGCCGTCGGTCGGTGACTACCGCGACCTGCCCCGCACCTGGCGCGGTGACCTGCTCGCGGGCGTCACCGTCGGCATCGTGGCGCTGCCCCTCGCCCTCGCCTTCGGCGTCAGCTCGGGCGCCGGCGCCGAGAGCGGATTGGTCACGGTCATCATCGCCGGGGTCGTCGCCGCCGTGTTCGGCGGGTCGCACGTGCAGGTCTCGGGGCCGACCGGCGCCATGGTCGTGGTGCTGGCGCCGATCCTCGCCGTGCACGGCGCCAGCGCGCTGGCCGTCATCTGCCTGATGGCCGGTCTGCTCGTCCTGGCCGCGGGCGCCCTGCGCCTGGGGCGTACCGTCGGCTACATTCCATGGCCCGTGATCGAGGGGTTCACCCTCGGCATCGCCGCCATCATCTTTCTGCAGCAGGTGCCCACCGCCACGGGTGCCCCGCCCGGCGAGAGCACCAACGCTCTCATCGCCGCGGTGCAGTCGCTGGGCGCGCTGTCCTGGCCGAAGGCGACCTGGTCGCTGCTGCTCGTAGCGGCCGTGGTCATCATCATGGTGATCTCGATGCGCGTGCATCCGCGCTTCCCAGGGTCGCTGCTGGCGATCGTCGCCGCCTCTCTCATCGCCGCCGTCGCGGGGCTCCCCGTCGACACGATCGGCGAACTGCCCGCCGGGCTGCCGTCACCGACCCTTCCGACGATCGACGTGGCGACGACCCTGGCGCTGATCGGCCCGGCGGTGGCGGTCGCCGCGCTCGCAGCCATCGAGTCATTGCTGTCTGTGCGGGTCGCTGCGACCCTCGCCGACACCGGCCCGTACGACGCGGATCGCGAGCTGGTCGGGCAGGGGCTCGCGTCGATCGCCGCCGGCCTGTTCGGCGGCATGCCCGCCACCGGCGCCATCGCCCGCACCGCCGTCAACGTGCGATCCGGTGCGCGCACCCGCATGGCCGCCATCGTGCACGCCCTGCTCCTGCTGGCGATCGCCTCGGTCGGTGCCGCGGTTGTCGCCCACATCCCCCTGGCCGCCCTCGCCGGTGTGCTCATGGTGACCGCGGTACGCATGATCACCCCCGCCACGGTGCGCACCGTCATGCGATCCACGCGTGCCGATGCCGCCGTGTTCGTCGTGACCGCCGTGGTCACTGTGAGTGTCGACCTGATCTATGCCGTGCTCATCGGCCTGCTGGCCGCCGGGTTCTTCGCCCTGCGTCAGCTGGCAAAGGCCAGTGGTGTGCATCGCGAAGAGCTGCCAGCGCCCTCGCAGCCCGGCGATGAGCGCATCGCCTTGTTCCGCCTTGAAGGGGCCCTGTTCTTCGGAGCCGCCGAACGGATGCTCGAACGCGTCGCCGCACTCGACGACATCGAGGTCGTCGTGATCCGCATGGCGCAGATGCGCATGCTCGACGCCACGGGGGCGCAGGTGATCACCGAGTTGATCGGATCGCTCGAGCGCCGCGGCATCACGGTGCTCATCAAGGGCATCCCCGCAGAGCATCTGCCCCTCGCCGAGCGGGTCGGCGTGCTGTCGTCGTTGCGGCACCAGAATCACCTCTTCGACGACCTCGATGCGGCGATCGCGCACGCACGCAGTCATGTCTCCCGGTCATGAACCGCTGTGCCGCACCGGCGAGAATGGAGGGATGAGCTCCGATCTCACGGCGATCCTGCGGGCGATCGGCGACGGCGCGACGCCCGAGCCCGATCGCATCCGCACCGCCCTCGGAACCGACTCCGCCACCGCGGATGCCCTGGTCGAGCTCGCGTATCGCGTCGAGGGGCTGCGCCAGCGCAGCGCCGAACTGCGGGTGATGATGTCGTCGACCCGTGAACTGCTCGCCGAACCCGACGCCGACCTGATGCTGCAGCGCATCGTCGATCACGCGCACGAGCTGATCGCGGGCGATGTCACCTACCTGTCGGTCTACGACCCGACGCGCGACGAGCTGCGGGTGCGCGCCGCGAGCGGCACGATCTCGTCGCGCTTTCTGGGCATGGTCGTACCGGCCGGGGTCGGGCTCGCGAGCCGCGCCGTGCACACCCGCCACCCGCAGTGGGTGGAGGACTACACGACGCTGACCTCGGTTCCGCACGACCCGACGATCGACGCCATCGTGCACGAGGAGCGGCTGCGCTCGATGCTCGGCGCCCCACTGGTGGTCAAGGGCGAGGTGCTGGGTGTGCTCTTCACCGCCGGGCGCGACGCACGTGCGCACCGGCCCGACGAGATCTCGCTCCTGTCGGCCTTCGCCGGGCACGCCGCGCTGGTGCTGCATCTCGCCCGGCTGCTCGGGCGGGCCACCGATGCCACCGAACAGGCCGCCGTGCGCCAGCGTCAAGCCGAATGGGCGGCGGGACTGCACGAGGAACTGACCCGGTTGGCGGTGACCGGCCATGATGCCGAGGGCATCGCCGCGGCGCTCTCCGACGCGCTCGGGCGCCGCGTCACCCTGCGGCGCGCGGTCGAGGGCGGCGACCCCCTCGGGCAGGTGATCCGGGCCTCCGGTGATGGCGGACACAGCACCGTGCTCGACGACGGGCCGATCGAACTCGTCGCGCCGATCCTCGGCGCGACCGAGGTCAGCGGAGCGCTGCTGGTCGAGCGCGCCGGTGAACCATTGACGGCCGTCGAACGGCGCACCGTCGAGCGGTCGGCGCTCACCGCAGCGCTCGTGCTGCTGCGCCGCGACGCGCTCGCCGACGCCGAGGAGCGCGTGCGGGGCGAACTGGCCGCAGAACTGCTGGCCGACCCGGCGCGCCGAGAGGCGGCGCTGGCGCGGGCGGCCGGGCGCGGGCATCCGATCGCCGCACCCTGGACCGCCCTGGTGGTGACGTGCGCCGCCGAACAGCGCGCATCCCTGCTCAGTCGCCTGCGTCTGCGCACGGACTGGCTGGTCGCGCCTCACGGCGACGGGATCGCCGTGCTCGCCCCCGGCGACCCCGAACCGGCGGTGACCGATGCCGAGGCGACCAGCGGCGTCGATGCCGCGCTGCTGGTGTTCGGTCGCGCCCGCAACCTCGACGAGGCCGCTGACGCGGTACGCGACATCGGACTCACCGCGCGCCTCGCGCACGGTCTCGGCATTCGCCGAGGACGGATGGATGCTGCCGTGCTGGCCCCCTACGCGCCGCTGTTCCACGGCGACGGGGCGCGGCTCGCCCGCTTCGTCGACAGCATGTTGCATCCGGTCGTCGACTGGGATGCCGCCAAGGGCACCATGCTGTTCGCGACGCTCGTGGCGCTGTTCGATCAGCGGTGGCAGCTCGCGGCGACCGCCCGCGAGCTGCACGTGCACGTCAACACCCTCGCCCAGCGCATCGCCCGGTTGCGGCAGATGCTGGGCCCCGTGCTCGACTCGCCCGAGGCCCGCTTCCGGCTGGAGATGGCCGTGCGGGTCGAGCAGGCGCGCAGAGCACTCGAACAGACATAGTCAAGCGCCCAACAGTGTGCGAATCGCACCTGTTCTGGCGCGCACCGCACTGGTTGGCTGTCGATCTGGCGGAGGGCCCGACCCGAACGGTGCTCCGCCGGTCCGGCAACGGCGCCCACCGGGAGCCGTCCGGCCGCTCACAAGGAAGGACGACGACGTGGCCACGACATCACGGCTCAGCGGACTGCGGAACCTCAGCATCGCCGACCGGCGCACCGCAGTGACAGACGCGATCGGCGGGCAGCCCGAACTGCTCACCGCACTGGACCCCACCTCGGACGAGGCGCTGACCATGGCGCAGGCCGATCGCATGGTCGAGAACGTCATCGGACAGATCGGCATCCCCGTCGGCGTGTGCACGAACCTCGTGCTCAACGGCCGCGAGGTGCTCGTGCCGATGGCCACCGAAGAGCCCAGCGTCGTCGCGGCGGCCTCGAACATCGCCCGCATGTCGCGCACCCTCGGCGGCGTCACCGCCACGTCGTCCGAGCCGGTCATGCAGGCCCAGGTGCAGCTGCTCGACGTCGCCGATCCGCAGGGCGCCCGCGCACGGATCCTCGAGCGCAAGGACGACGTGCTCGCCCTCGCCAACGCCCAGGACCCCAAGCTGGTCGAGGTCGGCGGAGGCGCCCGCGACCTCATCGTGCGCACCGTGCACGGCCTGCTCGACGACCACCTCATCGTGCATCTCGTGGTGAACGTCGGCGACGCGATGGGCGCGAACGCCGTCAACACCATGGCCGAGGCCATCGCCCCGCTGCTGGCCGAGATCGCCCAGGGCCGGTCGCTGCTGCGCATCCTCACCAACCTCGCCGACATGCGCATCACCCGCGCCCGCATCGCCATCGCCCCCGACCAGATCGGCGGCCCGCAGGTGATCGACGACATGATCGCCGGTGCCGCACTCGCCTATGACGATCCGTATCGCGCCGCGACCCACAACAAGGGCATCATGAACGGCATCTCGGCCGTCGTGCTCGCCACCGGCAACGACACCCGCGCGGTCGAGGCGGGCGCGCACGCCTACGCCGCCCGCGACGGACAGTACCGGGCCCTGTCGCGGTTCGAGAAGGACAGCGCCGGCAACCTCGTCGCGACCCTCGAACTGCCCATGGCCGTCGGGCTCGTCGGCGGAGCCACCAAGTCGCACCCCACGGCCCGTGCGGGCGTCGCCATGACCGAGGTGACCACCGCACGTGAGCTCGGCGAGATCATCTGCGCGATCGGGCTGGCACAGAACGTCGCCGCCGTGCGTGCGCTCGCCGCCGAGGGCATCCAGCGCGGACACATGGGGCTGCACGCCCGCAACATCGCCGTCGCCGCCGGGGCCACCGGCACCGAGGTCGACGACGTCGCCGCCGAACTCGTCGCGCGCCGGGCCGTGCGCGTCGACGTCGCCGAGACGGTGCTCGCCGAACTGCGCGCACGATGAGCGCGGTGCGCCAGCTCGGCCTGCCCATGACGCAGGCCGACCCGGGCATCGACGTCGACACGGTCGAGATCTGGGAGGTCGCCCCGCGCGACGGACTCCAGGCCGAGAGCGTCACCCTCGACGCCGACACCAAGGTCGAGCTCATCGAGCGGCTCGCGCAGGCCGGGGCGCGGATCATCGAGGCGGGCAGCTTCGTGCGCGCCGACCGCGTGCCGCAGATGGCCGACTCGGCCGAGGTTCTCACCCGCACCGCGGCGCTCGACGTGCGCACGCCCGTGCTCGTTCCGAACCTGCGCGGATACGAACTGGCCCGCGCCGCTGGTGCCGACGACATCGCCGTGTTCCTCAGCGTCACCGAATCGTTCTCGCAGCAGAACCTCGGCGCCGCCCGGGCGACCATGGAGACGGCGGCCGGCGAGGTCGTCGCGCGAGCCATCGCCGATGGCGTGCGGGTGCGCGGCTATCTGTCGATGGTGTTCGGCGACCCGTGGGAAGGGGCGGTCGCGACCGACGAGGTCGTGCGTCTGGCATCCGTCATGCGTTCGTGGGGTGTCGAACAGCTCTCGCTCGGCGACACGATCGGCGTCGCGACGCCGGGGCAGGTGCGCGGGATCGTGCGCGCTCTCGTCGACTCGGGCATTCCCGTGGGCGAGATCGCCCTGCACATGCACGACACCTACGGCATGGCCGTCGCCAACGTGCACGCCGGCCTCGAAGAGGGCGTGCGCGTCTTCGACGCCGCCGCCGGCGGCGTCGGCGGATGCCCCTTCGCGCGGTCGGCGACCGGCAACCTCGCCACCGACGACCTCGTGTGGATGCTGGAAGGGCTCGGCATCCGCACCGGCATCGACCTCGATGCCCTCACCGAAACGAGCATCTGGCTCACCCGGGCGCTGGGCAAGGCGCCCACGTCACGCGTCGCGACGGCGCTGAGCCGCTGAGAAAGGAACTACCCGTGCAACAGCAACGACTGCTGGAGGTGTGGGGCGACACGGTCGACAGCCGGCACCTGCTCGGCGCCATCGGCCTGGGCGTCGGCATCGCCGTACCCGTCTACCTCTTCGCCGAGTGGGGCTTCGCCCAGCTCACCGACGGTGACGCCGTCGGACGCTCCTACGCCCTGGTGACGGGCCTGGCGGCCTGCATCGTCGCCGCCGTGATCGCGGCCAACATCTTCAAGCCCAAGCGAGTGGTCACCGTCGGTGCCGCCGCTGCCGGCGGTCGCGAAGACGCGATGGACGCCATCGAGGCAGAGCTCGGCCCGCTGGGCAACCCCGACGAGCTGCCGGCCGCCGCGCTGGCCGAGGTCAAGGAACTCGGGCTGTACGACGATCTGCTCGCCCAGCATCGCAAGAACCAGGCCCGTCAGGAGGCCGCACGATGATCGACACGCTGCTCGAACCCACCCTGTGGGCGCTCGGCATGGCCCTGGTCGGAACGATCGTCTTCGCCCTGATCGGCCTCGTCTCGGGAACGGATGAGACCGCCACGATCGCTCCGCTGACCCTGCTGGTGATCCTGCTCGGCGTGCCGCCGGCGGGCGTGTTCGCCTTCTTCATGGCATCCATCGCCGCCAAGCACATCACCCATGCGATCCCGACGACCCTGCTGGGGATCCCGGGCGACACCATGGCCGCACCGCTGCTGCGCGACGCGCAGATGCTGCGCGAGCTGGGCGTGCCGCACATCGCCCTGCGCAAGGCGATCTCGGGCGGTGTGATCGCCGCGGTCATCGCGGTGCCGATGGCGGTGTTCTTCGCATGGGTGCTCACGCCGTTCTCCGAGGCGATCAGCGCGGTCGCACCGTGGCTGTTCCTCGCCGCAGCGCTGCTCATCGCCGTGCTGTCGAAGGGACGCTGGGCGGCACTGATCGCTCTCATCCCGTTCGTGCTCGTGGTGGTGGGTCTGCAGAACTTCGCCGTCGGCGCCCTCGGCAAGGGCCTGTCGATCAGCTTCTTCCTGGGCATCGCGATCGGACCGCTCATCCTCGACCTGTTCCTGGCGTCGAGCCCGGCCGGTCGTGCCGGCCTCAAGCGCGACGCTCCGCGGTCGTTCGAGCTGGCCGCCGATGTGCGCACCTGGAAGGGACGCATGCCCAACCCGATGCGCGTGCTCGACCGCACCCAGCTGGGTGGCACGGCGGGAGCCGCGGTGATCTCCAGCGCGACGTTCGTGTTCTCGCCGGTGGCGATGACCGTGCTGATGGGTGAGATGTTCGGCGGCCGCATCAAGAACGGCTACCGTCGTCTGACCACGATGATGGCCGTCAAGAACGGCACGACCGAGTCGACCTACATCGCTGAGACGCTCATCCCGCTGATCGCCATCGGCCTGCCGCTCTCGCCCATGGCCGCCGGGCCCGCGAACCCGCTGTTCAACGCCCCGCCGGTGTTCACCATCAACGCCGAGACCGGCGAGACGAACAACCTGCACGACATGCTCGGGCCGTGGGAGTTCCTGGTGTTCGGCCTCGCGGCGGTGCTGATCGCCCTGATCATCACGTATCCGTTCGCGATGACGCAGGCCCACAAGGCTGCGGCCTGGATCATGAAGAAGGTCTCGCACGAGGCCATCATCGGCGCCTTCGCCGGATTGATTGCCGTGATCTGCCTCTACGAAGGTGGCGTGGTCGCGCTGCTGGTGGCGATCAGCATCGGTCTCGTCGGTGGCCTGCTCAACCGCATGTTCCACATGCACACGGGTGTGCAGTTCATGGGCTACTACGTCGCGGTGCTCACAGTTCCGGCGGTCACGGCCCTGTTCGCCTGATCGACCCCCCCGGGGTGACAGGGCTCCTCGTGCGTCGCACGGGGAGCCCTGTCGCATTCCGGCGGATCAGTCGCCGGCCAGCTCGTTGTGGATGCGCCGCAGATCTTCCATGAGCGATCCCACGAGGATCCAGTGATCGGATGCCGGCGGCCGCACCACCAAGGGGGCGGTCAGCGCCGGGATCACCGATGTCTCCGGCATGGCCGGGTCGCGGGCATCCGAGGCCTGATGCGCGAGGTTCTGCACCGCGAGACGCACGTCGTGGCCCGCACGGTGCAGCTGCTCGGCGATGGCCTGCACAGCGGGATCGTCGGCGAGGGCATCGTCGTAGTGGTCGAAGTACGCCCGCGTCATGCCGATCACCTGCGTCACGATCGCTGACAGCCGATCATGCAGTGCGCGGATGTCGACCAGGTCATCGCGGTGGCGAGAGCGACGCGGATTCAGCGACAGCGATTCGTCGGCGGCGTGCAACGACTCGTCGGCCGACACCTTCATCGGCCGCAGCAGGCGCACCTGCAGCATCAGCTCGTGCAGCTGCGGTCCGGTGCGCACCGACGGCAGGGCATCGGCCAGGCGGTCGAGCGAGGCCGCCACCTCGCGCCCCAGCATGATCACGTCCCGCCGCGCGGGGGCCGCGAGCACCGGGGGAACGATGGCGATGTTCACGATGAAGCCGATCGCTGCGCCGATCAGCGTCTCGATGATGCGCTCCACGGCATAGGCGGGGTCAGAAGCGCCGAGGGCGAGCACGAGCAGCGCCGAGATGGCGACCTGATTGCCGGTTCCCGGAGACGCACGAAGCGCCCAGGCGACCAGCATCGCCACGACCACCGCGGTCAGCACCACCCACCGCTGCGAGCCGAGCAGCATGGTCAGCAGTACGGCGATCACCACGCCGACGACCACCCCGGCGCTGCGCTCGAGCGCCTTGGCGAGCGACTGGTTGACGCTGGGCTGAACCACCAGAAGGGCGGCGATCGCGGCGAACACCGGCAGCTGCCCGGGGACCAGCCAGCCCGCCAGCAGCCACGCCGCGATCGTCGCGGCGGCCGACTTCAGCACCTGCAGCAGAGGACCCCGCTGCGGGGCGCGGATCGCGGACGGCAGTCGCATACCTTCACGGTAGTCGTGGTCACCGGCGCCCCGCAGTCATTGACACCCCCAGCTGCCGTCGACACCCCGTGCTGTGGGCGTCAACAGGTAGGGGTGTCGACGCGAGGTGGGGGTGTCGGCGGGAAAGGGCTCGACAAGAGACATGGTTCGATAAGAGACGTGGACAACACCCAGCGACTGCTGCACGCTCAGGCGCGCGCCCTGTGGGCGACGCTGTTCTGCTTCGTGCTCGGTGCCGTCGCCGGTCTCGCCGCGCTGTGGGGCACGGCGCGTCCTTTCACCGGCGAGGGGTCGGTGATCGTACCGACGGCCCTGATCACCGGTGTGATCACCGCCGGTGCGTTCGTCGTCAGCACGCTCATGCATCGACGCGGTGAGACGTTCCCGATGCCGCGCTGGCAGGCCGTCATCTCTGACGTCGCGGCGATCGCCGTGACGATCGCGATCGCGGGGGTCGCCGGACTGGGCGTGCTGCTGGCCGGTGAGATCATCGGCACCGGACTGCAGGGTCTCGAGCTCTCGCCGATCGGCGGTGGCCTGATCGTCGGTGTCGCGGCCGCCGTGGGCGGGCGCCTGGCATTCGACGCGGGTATCGAGCTGCGCACCGGCGACATCGCTGCGCTGCTGTTCGCCTTCCTGATCATCGGCACGCTGTTCGCGATGATCACCGCCGCCGACCCGACCTGGTGGCAGCGCAACTTCTCGCAGCTCGGTTCGGGAGGTGGCGGCTGGGCTTTCAACGGCACGCTCGTGATCGCGGGCATGCTCGTCGCCACGACCGGCCTGTACATCGGGCGCGATCTGCACCGCCTGTATGGGGATCGGATGCTGCGACGCATCGCCGTCGTGGCACTGGCCTGGGTGGTGTCGGGCACCGCATTGGCCGCCGTCGGCCTGCTGCCGATCAACAGGTTCCCGACCGCGCACGACATCCTCGCGGTCGGCACGATGGTGCTGATCGTGGTGGCGGTGGTGCTGTCGGCCCGCGTGCTCGCGGGTGGGCGGATGCTGCGGGTGATCACGACGGTGCTGGTCGTGCTGGTCGCCGTCGCGGTGGTCATGACGGTGGCGTTCTCACTGATGTCGGTCACCGCTCTGGAGAGCATCGTCATCGGCCTGGTGCTGCTGTGGATGACGACCTTCGCCCGTGTTCTGGCCATTCTCGGCCCCACCCGATCGCGGCCTTCGCACACGGGGTCGCCACTGCGTACCGAGGCGCGCACGCCCCACCCGGCGTAACCTCTCACCGAACGTTCGGCTTCCCAGCGCAGAAGATGGCATTGTTGGTGGTGAAGCGGTGGGGACGCGCGGAAATACGGTGCCATTTCGGGTACCGGAGTGGAGTGCGCGCGTGAACCGGTTCTTCCAGCGGACCGTCGGCCTCGCGGTGGTCCTGATCGTGGCGCTCGCCGCGGGACTGCTGTGGTGGGGCATCGCCGTCACCGACCCGCCGTCGATGTGGCAGCCCGCGCACGTCACGCTCTCGGGCATCTGGGATGTCGTGTACAACACCCAACTGCCCGATCTCGGCGTGCTCGCCGTCGCGCTGGCGATCGCGCTGATCCTGGTGCTGTTCGTCGTGGTGGGCGAGCGCGTGGTCGCCAATCGCTATCGCCGCGCGGGGGTCGAGGTGACACGGCTCACACTCGCCCCGCAGACCGTCATGGCACGCACCCGCGGGGTCTTCGCCGGTGAGGTGACCGTGACGGTGCTGATCCCCGCGCACAATGAGCAGGCGTCGCTGCCCCACACGTTGACGTCGTTGCGTGAGCAGACGCTGGCGCCGCTGCGCGTGCTCGTCGTGGCCGACAACTGCACCGACCGCACTGTCGAGGTCGCGCGCGCCCACGGCGCCGATGTCTTCGAGACCGTCGACAACGCCCACAAGAAGGGCGGCGCACTCAACCAGACGCTCACCGACCTGCTGCCGAGCATGGGCGACAACGACTGCGTGCTGGTGATGGACGCCGACAGTCAGATCGGAACCGGCTTCATCGCCGAGGCCACCCGCCGGCTGACCGACGACCGCGCGCTGATGGCCGTCGGCGGCCTGTTCGAGGGCGAAGAGGGGCATGGGCTGCTCGGCCAGTTCCAGCGCAACGAGTACACCCGGTACCGGCGCGAGATCAGCCGACGCGACGGGCGCGTGTTCGTCCTCACCGGTACGGCGTCGGTGTTCCGGGCATCCGCTCTGCGCGCGGTCGCCGACGCGCGCGGCCGTGACCTGCCGGGCAAGCCCGGCGAGGTCTACGACACCGTCGCGCTCACCGAGGACAACGAGCTGACCATCGCCATCAAGTCGCTCGGCGGGCTCACCGTCTCGCCGAAGGGCTGCACCGTGATCACCGAGCTGATGCCGACGTGGCGGATGCTGTGGGCCCAGCGGCTGCGGTGGCAGCGCGGCGCGCTCGAGAACCTGGGCGCCTACGGCGTGACACCGCAGACGATGCGGTACTGGGCGCAGCAGATCGCGATCGGCTACGGCGTGATCGCCCTGTTCGCGTACTTCGCCCTGCTGTTGCTGATGGTGCTGGCGATGGACACCTGGGTGTGGTTCCCGTTCTGGCTGTGCATCGGTCTGCTGTTCGCCGTCGAGCGGATGGTCACCGCGTGGCGCGGCGGATGGCGGGCTCGCGTGCTGGCACTGCTGATCTTTCCCGAGCTGGTCTACGACTGCTTCTTGAACCTCGCGTTCCTCAAGGGTGTCGTCGAGATCGCCTTCGGCCGCAGAGCGACCTGGAAACACGTGCAGCACGCGCCCGAGGAGGTGGCGTCATGATCGCGCCGACCGGGATTCTGCTGCCCGAGAGCCTGCTGTACACCGACTGGTTCGGTGTGCTGGCCACGTTCGTCGCGATCAACACCGTGATCTACGTCGTGCTCGGCGTGATCAAGATGACGCCGAAGATCCGATGGGGACGCCGCACCGGCGCCAACCGCAGGTCACAGACCCGGAGCATCCACCCCGATGCGGCGCCGTAGTTCGGAAAGCTCCCTGCCCAGCTCGGGGGCGGGCGTGGGCATCCCGAGATGGAAGCCCTGGCCAAGACGTGCTCCCAGGCCGCGCGCGACATCGAGGTGCTCGGGCTGCGAGATACCCTCGACGACCAGTGGTGCGCCGACCTCGCGCGACGCCGCGAGCGCCGGTTCCAGACGGGCGCGCGCGTCGGCATCCGCCACGATCTCCCAGAACGGGGCGCGGTCGACCTTGACGATGTCTGGACGCGCGGCGAGGATGCGCGCGGCATCGGCGTCGGCCGTGCCGGCGTCGTCGACCAGCAGCATGCCACCGAGGTCCGTCACGAGGGCGCGGATCTCGGCCAGATCAACGTCGGTGGGACCCTCGGTCAGCTCCAGCCCCCACGGGCGGCGAAGCCCCGCCAGGACGTCGGGCAATGCCGGATGCCGAAACGTTGCACCCGCGGCGTTCACTGTGACGAACAGGCCGTCGGGCAGTGCCGCTGCGGCGACGACCGCGGTGCGGATCAAGGCGATCTCGAGCACAGTCTGCTCGCCGCATCGGGCGGCGTCATCGAGATGCTGCACGGGGGAACGCCCGTCGGCGAAACGCGCGAGTGCCTCACAACCGACGACGCGCCATTCGGCCAGATCGACGATCGGCTGGAACACGGCGCTGTGTGCGACCGGCACTCCTTCAGAGCCAGGTCCACCGCGCGAGATCACGATTCAGTCTACCCCCGGGGAGCGGAGACACTGATGGACACACACCGGATCGCCCTGCCAGAAGCCGACGAGATGCGGTGGCTGCGCTCGGACGTGATGCGCGGCATGCTGCGGCGCACCTCCACGTACTCGATCGTGACGGCCGCGCTCATGCTGCTGTACTCGGCGCTGGGGTTGGCCGAGCTGTTCGAGGACGACATCTCGCTGTTCGAGGTCGTCCTGTCGTGCGCGATCTTCGCCGGCGGTCTGCTGTTCGCCCTTCTGGTGGCCGTCGGTGGCAAGGAACTGCCGCGATGGGTGGGGTTGGGGCTCGTCGTGGCGCACACGAGCGTATCGGTCTACTACCTGGGGTTCTCGGATGAGCGGCAGAACGCGATCGCCGCGCTGCAGGAGGCGCCGATCATGGCGATGTACTTCTCGTGGTTCTACGGCGCCCGTCTCGCGCGGCCCGGGTGGCTGATCATCCTCGGACTGCTGGGAGCGGCGATGCTGGCGGGTCCGTTCGCCGGCCCCGATGCCGATCAGGCACCCGCGCTGCTCGGGCCGGTGAACATCATCTCGGCGGGTCTGTTCACCTGGTTGTGCCTGGAGGCGGGGCTCTTCGTGCGGCATCGGGTGCGGCTGGAGAGCAACACCGATGAGCTGACGGGCGTGCTGAATCGGCGTGGGTTCCTCGGACGGGCACGGGGCGAACTGCGCCGGGCGCACCGCTACCGCCGCCCGGTCAGCATCGCGCTGATCGACCTCGACAAGTTCAAGGAGATCAACGACGGCGCGGGCCACGCAGCGGGGGACGACCTGCTCAAGACGCTCACCGCGCAGTGGATCTCGCTGTCCCGATCCTCTGACACGGTGGGCCGGCTCGGTGGTGACGAGTTCGCGTTACTTCTTCCTGAGACCGATGAGCAGGATGCCCGAGTGGTGCTGCGGCGCATGCGGGGGCTCGCATCGCACCCGTGGTCGTGGGGCGTGGTGCAGGCGTTGCCGAGCGAATCGGTCGACGACGTGCTGGCCCGCGCGGATGCGCAGATGTACGACCGCAAGCGATCGGAGTGAGCGGGGGCGCCGTTTCGGTTTCGACGCCATGGTGTTAGGTTAGGTGAGGCTTACCAAAGTAGGCCTTCGCCGGTTCTCCTCTGCCGGCACCTCCCGAAACCCGACCCGAAAGGGACGCCCGTGCACATTTTCCGTCTGATGGGCCTCGGAGCCGTTGCGGCCGTGGCCGCCGGCCTCGTCGCCTGCTCGCCCGCCACCACCACGCCGGAATCGATCGCCGGCGCGGACTCCTCCGGCGCGTTCCCGGTCACCATCGAGCACGTCTACGGCGAGACGACCATCAACAGCGCGCCGGCGCGCGTCGCCACCGTCGCCTGGTCGAACCACGAGGTTCCGCTGGCGCTCGGCATCGTGCCGGTCGGCATGAGCAAGGCCACCTGGGGCGATGACGATGGCGATGGAGTGCTGCCCTGGGTCGAAGACGAACTCGCCGAGCTCGGCGTCGACACCTCATTGATCGGCGACGAGCAGGCCGCGGCCGCCGGTGAGGTGCCCGTGCTGTTCGACGAGACCGACGGCATCGACTACGAGGCGGTCGCCGACACGAACCCCGACGTCATCCTGGCCGCCTACTCGGGCCTGACCCAGGAGGAGTACGACACGCTGTCGAAGATCGCTCCCGTCGTCGCCTACCCCGAGGTTGCCTGGGCCACTCCGCTCGACCAGATGATCGAGATGAACTCTGCGGCGCTCGGCCTCGCCGCCGAGGGTGACGCTCTCATCGACGACCTGCAGGCGCAGATCACCACGGCCCTCGATGCCAACAGTGCGCTCAAGGACTCGCGGGTGCTGTTCAGCTACCTCGACATGAACGACCTCAGCCAGATCGGGGTGTACACCAGCCACGACACCCGCCCGGGCTTCCTGGAGGGTATCGGCCTGCCCACCCCGGCCATCGTCGAAGAGGTCACCGAGGGAACCGACGGCTTCTACGTGACCGTCAGCGCCGAGCAGGCCGAACGCTTCGATGACGTCGATGTGTTCGTCAGCTACGGCGACGACTCGACCATCGCCACGCTGCAGGCAGACCCGCTGCTGTCGAAGATTCCGGCCGTCGCCGCCGGCAACATCGCCATCCTGCAGGACAGCACTCCGCTGGCCGCCTCGGCCAACCCCTCGCCGCTGTCGATCGGCTGGGGCATCGACGAGTACTTCGCACTGCTGGCCGACGCCGTCGCCGGCGAGTGACCCCGCAACGCCCGAACCGACTGCATCCGACAGGCACAGCGAGATCATGACCGTGACCGCCGCACCCGCCGCTGTGTCGGGCGCCGCAGACCTGCGTCGCCCGACACTGGTGCGCATCGGCTGGCTCGGCGTCGGGGTGCTCGTCCTGCTGTTGCTTTGCGCGCTCTCGGTGGCCTTCGGATCGCGCTCGGTGACGATCGACGACATCCTGGCCGGCCTCGCCGGACACACCGACACCGTCTCGCAGGCCGCCGTCGTCAAGCGCATCCCACGCACGGTGCTCGCCATCCTCGTCGGTGCCGCGCTCGCGCTCGCCGGGGCCACCATGCAAGCCGTCACCCGCAACCCGATCGCCGATCCGGGCATCCTCGGCGTCACCAACGGCGCGTCGCTCGCGATCGTCATCGGCATCGCGTTCGTCGGTATCACGCATCCGCTCAGCTACATGGGGTTCGCGATCGTGGGTGCCGCGCTCGCGGCGGTGTTCGTCTACCTGGTCGGTTCGCTCGGCCGTGGGGGAGCGACCCCGCTGAAGCTCGCGCTGGCGGGCGCGGCCACCTCGGCGGCCTTCGCGTCGCTCATCAGCGCGATCCTGTTGCCGCGGGTCAACATCCTCGGCAGCTTCCAGGCCTGGCAGGTCGGCGGAGTGGGAGGCGCGGAGTGGTCGCGCATGGCGATGGCCGCCCCTGTGCTCGCCCTCGGCGCCCTGATCTGCGTGCTGAGCGCACGTGGGATGAACTCCCTCGCGCTCGGCGACGACATGGCGGCGGGGTTGGGTGAGAACGTCGCCCGCACGCGGATGCTGTCAGCGCTGGGGGCCGTGATCCTCGCCGGCGTCGCCACGGCGATCGCCGGCCCGATCGGCTTCGTCGGGCTCGTCGTGCCGCACATGTGTCGGATACTGGTGGGCACCGACCACCGGTGGTTGCTGCCGTTCTCGGCGTTGGCCGGTGCCGCCCTGCTCGTCGCCGGCGACGTGATCGGTCGGGTCGTCTCACCCACCGAGGAGATCCAGGTCGGGATCGTCACCGCGATCATCGGCGCCCCGCTGTTCATCTGGATCGTCCGCCGACAGAAGGTGCGTGAACTGTGAACGTCGTCGCTGCATCGGGCGCGCAGGCCGTCATCGCGGGGCGTCGACGTCGGCGGCGCCGGCATGCCGTGTCGAGCATCGTGCTCGCCGCGCTCGTGCTCGCCCTCTTCGCCGTGTCGCTGATGGTCGGCAACACGTTCTACCCGCTCGAGCAGGTGCTCGCGGTGATCCGCGGTGAGCAGGTCGCCGGAGCATCGTTCACCGTCGGCGAGCTGCGGCTGCCGCGCGCGATCACGGCGGTGCTCGCCGGAGCGGCATTCGGCATCGCGGGCATCACCTTCCAGACCATGCTGCGAAATCCGCTGGCATCCCCGGACATCATCGGCATCACCGCCGGCGCCAGCGCCGCGGCCGTGCTGGGGATCGTCGCCTTCTCGCTGTCTGGAGCGGGCGTGTCGCTGTTCGCTCTCACCGGAGCGCTGCTGACCGCTCTGGCGATCTACCTGCTCTCGTACAAGGGCGGATTCTCGGGAGTGCGGCTGATCCTGATCGGCATCGGCGTCGCCGCGATGCTGCAGGCGGTCATCTCATACCAGCTCTCGCGCGCCGCCGACTGGGACATCCAGTCGGCGATGCAGTGGCTGACCGGCAGTCTCAACTCGGCCAGCTGGGAGCGGCTGCCCCCGCTGCTGGCGGTGTGCGCGATCGTCATCCCGCTGATGCTGTTACGCCAGCGCAGCCTGAGCGTGCTGCGCCTCGGCGACGACTCGGCCGCAGCCCTCGGGGTACGCGTGTCGGCCACCCGGCTCGTGCTGATCATCGGCGCCGTCGCGCTGCTGGCGTTCGCGACCGCCGCCGCCGGCCCGATCGCTTTCGTCGCCTTCATGTCGGGGCCCATCGCCGCCCGCATCACCGGGCCCGGCGCGAACCTGCTGGTGCCATCGGCGCTGGTGGGCGCGCTGCTCGTGCTCGGCGCCGACTTGATCGGTCAGTTCGCGCTCGACGGGCGCTATCCGGTCGGCGTGATCACCGGCATCCTCGGCGCCCCCTACCTGATCTACCTGCTCATCCGCACCAACCGCTCGGGAGGATCACTGTGACCGAGCCCACGATTCCGCATCACACGCTGAGCGCCGAGGGCGTCACCCTCGGCTACGGCGACCGCACCGTGATCGCCGACCTCGATCTCGCCATCGCACCGGGGCGCATCACCGCGATCGTCGGCGCGAACGGCTGTGGCAAGTCGACGCTGTTGCGTGCGCTGGCGCGCCTGCTGCGACCGGATGCCGGCGAGGTGCGCCTCGACGGCGCGCCACTGCGCAGCATGCACACCAAAGAGGTCGCCCGCGTCGTCGGCCTGTTGCCGCAATCGCCGCTGGCGCCCGAGGGCATCGCCGTCGCCGACCTCGTCGGGCGTGGGCGGCACCCGCACCAGAAGGCGCTCGCGCGCTGGACCGCCCACGACTACGAAGTGGTCGCCGACGCTCTGCAGGCCACCGGCATCGCCGACCTCGCCGACCGCAGCATCGACGAACTCTCGGGCGGGCAGCGCCAGCGCGTCTGGATCGCGATGGCCCTCGCGCAGGAGACCGACATTCTGCTGCTCGACGAACCGACCACGTTTCTCGACGTCGCCCACCAGGTCGACCTGCTCGACCTGCTCACCGATCTGTGCCTCTCGCGCGGCACGACGATCGTGATGGTGCTGCACGACCTGAATCTCGCGGCGCGCTACGCCGATGAGCTCGTCGCGATGAGAGCGGGGCGGGTGCACGCCTGCGGTGCGCCCGAGCAGATCCTCACCAGCGAACTCGTCGAGGAGGTCTTCGGGATGGCCAATGTCGTCACCGCGGATCCCGCCTCAGGAAAACCGATGATCACACCGATGGGAAGGCACCATGTCCTCTGAAACGAACGCGCCCACCGCCACCCGCACGCGGCCCTCCTTCGTGCTCGGCCTCGCCGAGGTGAAGACGGTCGAACGCGTCTCGCCGAGCTTCGTGCGCATCACGTTCGGCGGTGATGAGCTCGACGAGTTCGGTACGCCGGGAGATGTCTTCGACGTGCGGATCAAGCTCGTCTTCCCGCCGGCATCGGGCATCCTCCCGCCGGTCGATCGCGACGACGACGATTGGTGGGGCGCCTACCTGGCCGTGCCCGAGGCCGAGCGCGGGTCGATGCGCACGTACTCGGTGCGCGACCTGCGGGTCGGTCCAGACGGCACCGAGATCGTCGTCGACTTCGTGCTGCACCTGGAGCCCGGCCTGACCGGTCCGGCGTCTCTGTGGGCGAGCACCGCGGCGCCGGGTGATGCGGTGCTGATGGCCGGTCCGCGCCGGGGGCGCCCCGACCGCGGCGGCATCGAGTACGCCCCTGGTGATGCGGCGCAGGTCTGCCTGGTCGGTGACGAGACGGCGGCGCCGGCGATCGCGCGCATCCTCGAAGACGCCCCGCGCGACCTGCGCGGCATCGCCTTCATCGAGGTGCCGCAGGCTGCCGACGAA
The DNA here is from genome assembly GCF_046507855.1 of Microbacterium sp. 2216-1. NCBI lineage: Bacteria > Bacillati > Actinomycetota > Actinomycetes > Micrococcales > Microbacteriaceae > Microbacterium > Microbacterium sp. 2216-1. The sequence continues at coordinate 13,797 of NZ_JBKFTM010000006.1, read as the reverse complement.
CTCGCGATCGACGCGCCGAAGGGCGTCGAGGTGCACTGGCTGCCCCGCGGCGATGCCGCACATGGTCTGCGGGTGATCCCGACCGTGCTCGACTACCTGGGCGAGTCCACGGGCGACGCGATCGTCGTGCAGGACGCCGAGGGCGAGGATCTGGTGTGGGAGACGCCCGTGTACTCGGGATCAGGTGAGAGGATCAACGCCGCGGATACGGCGACCGCCGAGCGCTACTTCTGGATCGCCGGCGAGAGCGGCGTCGTCACGACCCTGCGCCGACACCTCGTGAAGGGGCTCGGCATCGACCGTGCCCAGGTCGCATTCATGGGCTACTGGCGCCGCGGCGTCGCCATGCGCGGCTGAGGGCGGCGTCTCCGAAAACAGGCTCGTTACCGAGAACAGGACGGATCTGTGGCATCCGTCCTGTTTTCGGGATTTGTCCTGTTCTGGGGAGGTGGGAGCGGATGCCCGGGTGGGAGCGGATGCCCGGGTGCGAGCGGATGCCCGGGCTCAGCCCTGGCGCCGCACCATCTCGGCGATCCACGCCGGAGCGAACGGCGAGGTGCAGTTCGGCGGGGTCGGGTAGTCGGCGAGCACCTGCAGGCGGTTGCCGATTTCGAGGGCGCGCTCGCGGTACGTCGGATGCTGGATGCCGATCTGCGCGAGGGTCTCGTTCATCGCCCACTGCTCGCGCGACGGAGCATCCTTCAGCTCGCGCTCGATGCGGTCGAGCAGCGCGTCCAGGTCGAGCCCCTCGGGCTTCTTGACCACGCGCGCCGTGGTGAGTGACCAGGCCGCGGCGCGCGCATCGGCATCCGCGTCATCGAACCACCGCTCCCGCAACGCCTCGGCGTGGGGTGACTTCTTGGCGATGTAGTTGACCAGCCAGTCGTGCGCCTTTGCCGAACGCGTGCTGCGCAGCATCCGATCCACGTCGGCGACAGACAGCTCGCGTGGCTTGCTGATCAGCACGCCGAGCAGCTGCCCCGCGACGTCGTCACTCGCCCACAGTTCGCGAGCCAGATCGGTGTCCATGCCCACCCGCTTGGCCAGTGCTCGCAGTTTGGCCAGATTCACCCCGTGGGCGTCGCCGTGCCGCTCATTGACGGCACGCGCAGTGGGGTCTTCGAGTGCAGCGATTTCTGCCAAGGCATCAGTTGCAGTCATGGTCGACATGCTCATCATGGTAGGCGTGCTGTTGGCAGAAGTGGCCCCGGTTTTCTAGAATCGGTAAGACCGCGGTGACCGCCACCGCAGGAGGGACGTCGATGTCCGACCAGATCTTCACTTATGCTGCGCTCGCTCTCTACTTCGCGGCAATGCTCTTCATCGGCTACATCGCCTATCGGCGAACCGATGACCACGAGGACTACATGCTCGGCGGGAGGAATCTGCCGCCGTGGGTCGCGGCACTCAGCGCCGGCGCCTCCGACATGTCGGGCTGGCTCGTCATGGGTCTGCCCGGTGCGATCTACCTGACCGGCCTGATCGAGGCGTGGATCGCCATCGGTCTGACGATCGGTGCGTACCTCAACTGGCTGCTGGTCGCCCCGCGACTGCGCGCCTACACCGAGGTCTCGCGCAACTCGATCACCGTGCCGAGCTTCTTCGAGAACCGCCTGCGCGACAACACGCGCCTGCTGCGTATTCTCTCGGGCATCGTCATCCTGGTGTTCTTCACCCTGTACATCTCGGCCGGTATGGTCGCCGCGGGCGTGTTCTTCGAGAGCTCGTTCGGCGGTGAGTACCTGTTCGGCGTGGTGCTGATCGGTGTGATCACCTTGCTGTACACCCTCTTCGGCGGGTTCCTGGGGGCCTCGTTCACCGACGTCGTGCAGGGCGTGATGATGATCATCGCGCTGATCGTCGTGCCGATCGCGGCGGTCATCGCCATCGGCGGTATCGACGAGACCACCAGCCTGATCGCGGCGAACACCGGCGACGGGCACCTCTCGTGGTTCGGCGGCACGGCCATCACCGGCGCCACGATCCTGGCGATCGTGTCGTCGCTCGCCTGGGGCCTGGGGTACTTCGGGCAGCCGCACATCATCGTGCGGTTCATGGCGCTGCGCTCGCCGCAGGAGGCCAAGAGCGCCCGTCGCATCGGCATGTCGTGGATGGTGATCTCGCTCTTCGGCGCGATCATCTCGGGTCTGGTCGGTATCGCCTACATGGCGGCCAAGGGCATCGACCTCGCCGACCCCGAGACGGTCGTGCTGGTGATGTCGCAGACGCTGCTGCACCCGTTCATCGCGGGTCTCGTGCTGGCCGCCGTGCTGGCCGCGATCATGAGCACGATCTCCAGCCAGCTGATCGTGTCGTCGTCGGCGCTGGTCGAGGACCTGTTCAAGGTCGTCCGCAAGGACGCGCCGAAGCCGAAGACGCTCGTGCTGATGGGACGTGCGACCGTGCTGGTGATCGGCCTGATCGCCATGCTGCTCGCGTTCACCCCGAACGACACCATCCTCGAGCTGGTCTCGTTCGCGTGGGCCGGATTCGGTGCCGCGTTCGGTCCGCTGATCCTGCTCAGCCTGTTCTGGCGCCGCCTGACCAACTGGGGCGCCCTGGCGGGCATGTTCGTGGGAGCCGCGACGGTGTTCATCTGGAAGGCGCTTGACACCGGCCTCTACGAGCTGCTGCCGGCGTTCGTGCTCGCGCTCGTTGTTGCGGTCGTGGTGAGCCTGCTCACCTACCGCAAGAACGACGAGATCGAGAAGGAGTTCACCGACACCGGGACGATGCTCACGCTGCCGCGTCCGCACGCGGTCGGCGACATGCCCTGAGTCGGATGCTACGGGCGTGGCGGAGCCGTCGACGCGCGTACGACCAGTTCCGGTCGTACGTCGACGGCATCCGTCACGTCCGTGCCTTCCAGCTGCGAGATGAGTCGCAGCGCCGCCGCACGCCCCATCTGCTCGAAGGGCTGGCGGACCGTGGTCAGGGCTGGTGACGCGAAGCCGGCCAGCGCGATGTCGTCGACGCTGACCACTGAGACGTCCTCGGGCACGCTGCGCCCCGCCTCGTGCAAGGCGCGGATCAGCCCGAACGCCATCTCATCGCTCGAGACGAACACTGCTGTGGCGTCGGGGATCGAGGCGATGATGCGCCCGGCGCGGTAACCCGACTCCGGCGTCCAGTCACCGGCGATGACCGGTGGCGGAGTGATGCCGCGCTCGGTGAGCACCTGTTCCCACGCCTCTTGGCGCTGCTGCGTCTCGAGCCAGTACTCGTCACCGGGTACGTGCCAGACGGTCTTGTGGCCGAGATCGAGCAGGTGCTCGACGGCGAGCCGCGCGATCGCATGCTGGTCGAGCAGCAGAGGCGCATCCGGATCGACCGAGGCGCGCTCGTTGCGCGTCGACGGGGTCCGGTCGGTGCGCAGTCGCATCGCCGGGCTGTCGAGTTCGACGGGGACGCCGAGGACGATACCTTCGGCGCCCTGCCGTTCGAGGCGGTCGAACGCCTCGATGAACGCCTCGGGCGAGGCGTGATCGGCGACCGAGGCGGTGGTCACGGTGTAGCGGTGGGCAGCGGCGGCCTGCTCGATGCCGACGCCGACCGCGGCGGTCGAGTAGCGGTCGGTCGAGACGACGATGACGCCCAGGATGCGCGACCGGCCGGATGCCAGTGATGCCGCGGCCGCGTGCACCCGATAGCCGAGCTCTTCGACGGCGGCGAGCACGCGTCGGGCGGTCTCGGGGCGCACGTTCTGCTGCCCCGACATCACCCGCGAGACGGTCTGCGTCGAGACCCCGGCCATGCGGGCGACGTCGACCTGGTTGGGTGCGCGATCTTCGGAAGGGTGACGCGGAGACATGTGCTCATGTTAGCGACCGTTCAGGATTGGCCGGTTCGCCCGGTGGATGCCACAATGAGAGCGCAAACATCGTCTTCAAGGGAGATTCATGTCCACCTCCGTATCCCCGTCGCTCGTCTGGCGCGACGGCGAGATCCTGCGCGACGGCAAGCCGCACCGCATCCTGTCCGGCGCGGTGCACTACTTCCGTGTGCACCCGGATCAGTGGGAAGACCGCCTGCGCCGGTTGGCTGCGATGGGCGCGAACACCGTCGACACCTACATCGCCTGGAACTTCCACGAGCGCGTCGAGGGCGAATACGACTTCTCGGGCTGGCGCGACGTCGCCCGCTTCATCCGCATCGCCGGCGACGTCGGCCTGGACGTCTTCGTGCGCCCCAGCCCCTACATCTGCGCCGAATGGTCGAACGGTGGCATCCCGTTCTGGCTCTCGGGGCGCACCCGCGCCCTGCGCACGATCGACCCCGAGTTCCTCGCCGCGGTCGATGCCTGGTACGACCAGCTGATCCCGCAGCTCGTGCCGTTGCAGGCCGCCCACGGCGGGCCCATCCGCCTGATCCAGGTCGAGAACGAATACGGGTCCTACGGCAGTGACGCCGACTACATGGCGCACCTGCGCGACGCGCTCACCCGGCGCGGCATGGTCGAACTGCTCACCACGGCCGACGGCACCACCGCCGACATGGTGCGCAACGGCAGCACGCCGGGCGCCATGGGCACGTTCACCTTCGGCACCGGCGTGCCGGCCGCCGTCGAGCTGCGCCGCGACGACGAGCACCTGATGTGCAGCGAGCTGTGGGGTGGCTGGTTCGACCACTGGGGCGAGCAGCACCACGTACGCTCGGCAGACAGCATGATCGCCACCGTCGACGAGCTTCTGCAGGCCGGCGGATCGGTCAGCATGTACATGGCACACGGCGGCACCAACTTCGGGCTGTGGGCCGGCGCGAACCACGACGGCCTCATCCAGCCGACCGTCACCAGCTACGACTCCGACGCCCCGATCGGTGAAGACGGCACGCTGAACGACAAGTTCCACGCGCTGCGCGCGGCCTTCGCCCCGTTCCACGACGGCGAACTGCCCGCGGTGCCCGACGCTCCACGGCGCCAGTCTGCGGCATCCGCACCCCTGGCGACGCAGGCGACCCTGCTCGACATCGTCCGCGCCGTGCCGGTGACGGCGCACGCACCGGTGCCGCTGACGTTCGAGGCGCTCGGCGCCGAAGACGGGCTCGTCGCCTACGAGGCCGACATCACCTACCCCGAGGGCGCGACGGTCGGCATTCTCGGGCTGCGCGACCGCGCCACGCTCTACCTCGACGACGTGCGCCTGGGCACGTTCGAGCACGACGGTGAGCACACCCTTGCGCTGCCCGCAGACGGCGGCAGCGGACGCCTGACGATCATCGTCGAGAGCCTGGGGCGCATCAACTACGGCCCGTTCACGGGCGAGGCCAAGGGCATTCTGCAGGGCGTCGTCATCAACGGCCGCCGCTACGTGCATGGCTGGGACCACCGGGTGCTCGGCGACGCCGCGCCGTCGGGTGCGGGTGCGGGTGCGGATGCCGGCGGTGCGGCCGATGCCGCCGGCCTCGCTGCAGCCACCTTCGATGTGACCGATGTCGCCGATGCGTGGCTCGCGTTCCCCGGCGGGGCCAAGGGTATGGTGTGGCTGAACGGCTTCCTGCTCGGCCGCTACTGGGAGCGGGGCCCTCAGGAGACCCTGTACGCCCCGGCGCCCCTCTGGCACGCGGGCACCAACGAGATCGTCGTGCTCGACACCGACTGCCTCGGCGCCACCGTCGAGATCCGCGAACAGCCCGCCTTCGGCCCCGTCGAGGAGTTCATCGGCAGCTGACGCGCCGCTCTTCCGTTGAGAAACCACTTCCCGTTCGAGAAACCACGCCACACGTGATTTCTCAGACGGGAAGTGGTTTTTCACGGGCAGGGGGCGGGGCGAGGGGGACGAGGGGTCGCGGCGGGGAGGGAGTTGTCCACAGGGGGTGGGGGAGAGGGACGCGAACTTTCCACAGGCGGGTTTCGGATGCCCGTGACCCGCCATCATCGTCGGATGCCGTTCCAACTCGTCGACCGTGCCGTCACCGTTTCACCGTTGCCGCTGCTCCTCATCGAAGAAGCGCGGATGCTCGGGAAGTCCGTCTCGCGGGCGACGCACCGTCGCATCCGCAAGGGCGTGTATGTCGATGGCGCCGCCTACGATGCGCTGAAGCCCTGGGAGCGGTACGCCGTGCGGGTGCTGGCGTTCGCCCGGCGGCATCCGTCGGCGGTGCTCTGCCTCGAATCCGCGGCGGTCGTGCTCGGCCTGCCGACGTTCGGTGAGGCCCGCGACATCCACGTCTACGATCCGGATCGCGCGGCATCCCGGCGCTTCGGCGACGTTGCCGTGCACACCAGCGACGATCCTCGCGCAGTGACGTCGGTCGATGGCATCCTCGTGACGACGATGACCGACACCGTCGTCGATCTCGCCCGCGTGCTGCCGCCCGCCCAGGCCCTCGCCGTGGTCGACGCGTCGATCTCTTCCGTGCAGGGCGGCTCGCAGGCCCTGCCCGAACTGTCGGCGCGGGCGGCGTCGCAGCGCGCTCGTCGAGGCCGCGTGCACCTGCGGTGGCTCTGGGAGTTCGCCGACGGGGCCGCCGAATCGCCGGCCGAAAGCGTCAGCCGGGCGGTGATCGAGTGGGCGGGGTTTCCACGGCCGGTGCTGCAGCGCACGTTCCGGTACGAGGGACACCGCGATCGGGTCGACTTCCACTTTCCCGAATCGGATGCCATCGGCGAGGTCGACGGGTGGGAGAAGTACGCACTGGCAGATCCGGCTGCCGCGGCGCGGCGCCTGGCTGATGAGAAGCGCCGGGAGGACCGGTTGCGGCGCTACGGGCATCCGTTCGCTCGGTGGGATCTGGCCGAGGCGTGGCGGGTGGATCCTCTCGTTCGGGCGCTGCGAGCCGCCGGCATCCGACGACCGTACGCTCCCCACTTCACGTTCCTGACCACTCTCTCGTCATACTCCCCACGCACGGTCCGAGCCTCTCGCTGAGAAACCACTTCCCGTACGAAAAACCACCTCCCGCGTGATTTCTCAGACGGGAAGTGGTTTCTCAGCGGAGGGCGACGAGCGCGGCGCGGCGCGCGCGAGCGCGACGAGCGCGCGGGTCAGCCCTTCACGGCGCCGGCGGCCAGGCCGCTGCGCCAGTAGCGCTGCAGCGTGAAGAACAGGATCACCAGCGGGATGACCCCGAGCAGCGCGCCGAGCATGACCGCGCCCTTGTCAGGCGAGAAGTAGCTCATCATGCCGTACAGGCCCAGCGTGACGGGCTTGAGCTCGGGGCTCGAGACCATCATCAGCGGCAGCAGGAAGTTGTTCCACGTGGCCACGAAGATGAACAGGAAGATCGTCACCATGGCCGGGCTCAGCAGACGCAGCACGATCGTGAAGAAGATGCGCGCCTCACTGGCGCCGTCGATCCGTGCGGCTTCGAGCAGCTCGGTCGGAACCGACGACTGCGCGAACACCATGCCCAGGAAGACCCCGAACGGCGAGACGGCCGACGGGATGATGATCGCCCAGATCGTGTTGGTCAACCCGAGCGCACTGAACTCGATGTACAGCGGCACAGTGAGCAGCGCCACCGGCAGCAGCAGGCCGGCCATGATGACGCCGACCGCGATCTTCTTGCCAGGGAACGCGAACTTCGCGATCGCGTAGCCGGCCATCACGGCGAACAGCGTGCCGATCACGCCGGCGCTGACCGAGTACAGGATCGAGTTGGCCACCCAGCGCCAGAACAGGCCCTGCGTCCAGCCCATGAGGCTGTCGTAGTTGGTGTGCAGGTTCCAGTCGGCGAACCAGAACCCGAACGACGAGGTGAGGTCGGCGTTGTCCTTGGTGGAGGCGACGATCAGCCAGAACACCGGTACCAGGAAGTACAGCATTGCCACGACGAGGACGATGACGCCGAGCGTGCGGGCCAGCGGCGTCGGCGCGATCGAGCGGGGCGGCTCATCGGCGCCGCGGGGCTTGCGTGCGCGACGGGGAACGGTTGTGAGAGTCGTGGATGCCATGATCATGCATCTCCCTTACGGCGCTGCAGCAGCGCGTAGACGATTGCGAGCGCACCGGCGATGACGGCCATCAGCAGGGAGTATGCCGAGGCGGGGCCGCTGCCCGAGGGCGAGATCTCACCCATCATCGAGTTGTACGTGAGCATCATGGGCGTGAAGTCCTTGCCCATCCACGAGTTGGCGCCCTCCATGATCACCGGTTCGTTGAAGAGCTGGATCGTGCCGATGATCGACAGCAGCACGGCCAGCAGCGCGGCACCGCGCACCATCGGCACCTTGATGCGCGTGGCGATCTGAAAGCCGGTGGCGCCGTCGAGCCGGGCGGCCTCATACAGGTCGCGCGGGATCGCCTGGAGCGCCGACAGGAAGATCAGCATGTTGTAGCCGGTGTACGTCCACGTGGTCATGTTCGCCATCGACAGCAGGATCGTGCTCGGTGCCATGAAGTCGGTGCCGGCGGGCAGGTAGTCCATGAACGGCGACACCTCTGGCGTGTACAGGTACAGCCAGATCATCGCGGCGATCACGCCCGGCACGGCGTAGGGCAGGAAGAACGACAGTCGGAACAGCGCCGGCCGACGCACGATGAACGAGTCCAGCAGCAGCGCCAGGGCCAGCGCCACGATGATCATCACCGGGATCTGGAACGCCGCGTAGAGCACGACGCGGCCCATGCCGATCCAGAAGGCGCTGTTGCCGATGGCAAGGGCGAAGTTATCGAAGCCGACGAAGGTGTCGACCAGTTCGCCGCCGCCGTAGAGCCCTCCGCCGGCGGGCATCTGGCTGTAGAACGCCGAGCGGATCGAGACGATGATCGGCACGAGGAAGACGACCGCGAACAGGATCGCGAAGGGCAGCAGGAACAGCCAGCCCGTGAGTCCTTCACGACGGATGCCCTTGCCTCGTCGTCTGCGCGGATGGAGGATATCCGGGTTTCCGCCGGGCTGCGGCCCGGCGTTGCGCGTAGCACTGAGGGTAACGGTCACGGCTGGTGCGTCCTTACTACTCACAGCGACGGCGGAGGGCCCGGGGGTGCCCTCCGCCGTCGGCATCATGTGTTGTCGCGATTCGCGATCAGTCGGCGACCGGAAGGCCGAGGTCGGTCAGCGCGGTCACGGCGCTGTCCTGAGCTGTGGCGAAGATGTCGGCGACCTGAGCGCCGCCCGTGGCTGCCGCGGCGGCCGTCTCGTTCATCTTCGACAGCGTCGAGAAGCCGGGGGCGTACGGGAAGTCCGGGTTCATGTTGGCCGTGGCGGTGGCGAGCTCGGCCATGACGTCCTGGCCACCGAACTGGCGGAGCATCTTCTCGGGCGTCTTCACCTCGCCCTGGGCGGCGACCACCAGGCCCTGCGAGGCGAGGTCATCGATCTGGGTGTTGAACCAGTCGTTGAACTGCATGGCCTCGGCCGGGTACTCGCAGCCCTTCAGCACGGCGACGCCCGAGCCGCCGTCGGGGCCGCTGAGCGCTCCGGCGCCGAAGTCGGGCAGCTGTGCGACGCGCCAGGTGCCTTCGGCGTCGGTGCCGTCGAGCGAGTCGAGCAGGAAGCCTGCCTCCCAGGCCGCGCCGATGTGGCCGATCAGCGTGCCGTCGTTCAGGGCAGCGGTGAAGGCTTCGCCCCAGCGCTCGGTGGCCAGGGTCTGGTCGTTGTCGAGGAGGTCCTGCCAGAAGGCGGCGACCGTCTCGGAGCCCGCACCCTGGGCGTTGACGGTCCACGCGTCGCCCTCGGTGCCGAACCAGGTGTCGCCGGCCGCGGCCGACTGCGCGGCGAGCCAGTTGTGGGCCTCATCGGGGGTGAAGGCGGTGGCGTACTTGCCGGCCGCCGCTGCCGTTGCCGAACCGGCGGTGAGCTCGTCGACGGTGGTCGGCACGTCGAGACCGAGCTCGGCGAAGGCGGCCTCGTCGTAGAAGTAGACCAGGGGGCCCACGTCCTGCGGAAGGCCGACGATGGCGTCGCCGACGCGCATGCCGCTGAAGGCTCCTGCCGAGTAGTTGTCCTCGTACGTGGTCGCCTCGTCTGCGACGTCTTCGAGCAGGCCCTTGACGAACAGCTGCGGCACCTCGGAGTACCCGGTCTGCGCCAGGCAGGCGGCGTTCCCGGCCTTGACGTCGGTCTCGAGCTTGAGGATCATGTCGGTCGCCGCGCCGTCGAACTTCGTGGTCTTGACCTGGATGTTCGGGTTCTCGTCGTTCCAGCGCTGGACGATCTCGTTGACGGACGTCATGCCCTCGCCGTCGGGCAGGCGGTGCATGTACTCGATCGTGATCGGCTCGTCGCCGGCGGATGCGCCGCCGGATTCGCTGCTGCACGCGGCCAGGCCGAAGGCGGACAGAGCGCCGACTGTGACGACGGCGGCGGTGCGGGTGATTCGAGACGTGGATGCCATTGCTGTGCTCTCCGGTGAGTGCGTAGGGGTAGGGGCGGATGCGCCCGCGCGCGGGGCCTCCGTGGTCATTTAAACACCAGAGTGTTTGCGCTCACAAACCGAGATGTATGGGGAAAACCCACCTACCAGAAGTTTCTAGGTAACGCTCACATCGAGTCTTCAGCGTCGGGATCTGAGGTGGCGCGTGCGCGGAATAGGGCACCTGTCCGATGCGTCGGGCGTGCCTCAGCGAGGAACGTGGACAGCGTCGTCGAGAGGAGCAACCATGTACGACACGATCTATCTGCACCAGCGCGTGGCGACGATCGACAGCGAGCGACGCGACGTGTTGCTGGAGCGGGCCCGCATCGCACGCGAGCACCCCGAGCGGATCGCGCCGCGTCGCACCTTCGTGCGTCGCCTGCTGCGGGGCTCGTTCGCGCCCGGCAAGGCAACCGCCGACGCGACCGTAGCCGCGCCCGCCGTGATCGACGCGCGCGCGTGCGCGCCCGGCCGCACCGCCGCCGAGGCCCTATGAGCTCGTCGGAAAGGGTCCGCGGTGTCGGCGCTCGGTGGCACGATGAACTCATGGCCGTCATCGCACCGAGCGCCGACATGGTGGGGCGCGACGCCGAATCGCGCCGACTCGACGCCGCCCTGCAGCGCGCGCGCAGTGGAGCGGGCGGCGCGGTGCTGGTCTCTGGTGAGGCGGGCATTGGCAAGAGCCGTCTTCTGCGGGAGTTCCGTGGCCGGTGGGACGGCGACCTCGACGTCGTGATCGGCTGGTGTCTGGACTCGGGGGTCGCGCCCTCGCCGTACGGGCCGCTTCCGGGCATCCTGCGGGGAGTCCTCGAGGCTCTCGACGATCCGACGGCGGCGGCGGCAGGGCCGGCGCGAGCCGCGTTGCGGCTGCTGCTGCCCGAACTGGGTGACGGCCCGATCGACCGTGCGCAGACCTCGCCCGAGGCCCTGCGCGAGGCGATCGTCACGCTCTTCGAGGCTGCCGCGGCGGTCAGGCCGGTCGTGGTGATCGTCGAGGACCTGCACTGGGCCGACGACGCCACCCTGGCGATGCTCTCGTACCTGCTGCGCGCGCTCGCCGATGCGCGGGTGCTGTTCGTGCTGACCTGTCGCGTCGACGAGGTGCGTCGGGGGTCGGCCGTGCGGGTGTTCCTCGCCGAGGTCGAGCGTGCGCGGCTGATGGAGCGGGTCGCGCTGCAACGGCTCACCGATGTCGAAGTGCGCACGCTCGTCGAGGCCCTCGTCGGTCCCATCGACGATGGCGTGTTCGAACGGGTGCGGGAGCGGGCCGAAGGTGTGCCGTTCTTCGTCGAGGAGCTCTCGTGCAACGCCATCGGGCCGATTCCCGAGACGTTGCGCGAGGTGCTGTTGGCCCGGTACGACGCGCTCGGCGATGATGCACGGCGAGTGGTGCGCACGGTGTCGGGGTCGGACGCCCCGATCGACCATGATCTGCTCACGACCCTGGCCGAACTGCCCGATGACAGGCTCGATGAGGGCATCCGAGAAGCGGCGAACATGGCGATCCTCGCGGTGCGTGCCGACGACACGTACGGTTTCCGGCACGCGCTGCTGCGCGAGGCGGTGCATGAGGACCTGCTGCCCGGCGAACGTGCGCGGTTGCACCGCGCCTTCGCCGAGGTGCTCGAGCGTCGCGTGCAGGAGGGCAGCGGATGCCAGGAATCCGCGCTCGCGTACCACTGGCACCAGGCGCGTGACCCGCGCCGTGCGCTGATCGCGGCTATCGGTGCGATGGAGCGCTCGCGGAGCAGCTTCGCCTTCTCGACGGCGGCGCGCTACGGCGAACTCGCCCTGGAGCTGTGGGACCAGGTGCCCGATGCGGGCGAGGCAACCGGCATCGATCACATCGCCCTGCTGGCGCGCCTCGGGTCGATCCTGCGCAACGCCGGAGACGGTGATCGCGCGCTGATGGTGGTGGACATCGCCCTCGACGAGGTCGACGCGCAGACGGTCGACCCCGGAGTGCTCGTGCGCCTGCTGCGTGACCGGAGCATGTATCTCACCAGCCTCGGCAAACCTCAGCAGATCGAGGCGCTGCAGCAGGCGCTGTCCGAGTATGAGGCCCGCGCCGTCGACGAACCCCGCCTTCATGCGCTGCTTCTCACGTTGCTCGCCGCCCGGTACATGATCGTCGGTCGACTCGAAGAGGCCGTGCGGCTGGCCGATGAGGCATTCGGTGTTGCTGAGCGCGCCGGCGACGAGGTGCGGATGTCGATGGCGGCGAACGTGCGGGGTAACAGTCGCGTGCACCTTGGTGATGTCGATACGGGGCTGGCCGACTTCCGGCTCGCCTGGAGTCTCGCGTCGAACCTTGAGGCGCAGCTGCGCTACCGGGTCAACTTCTCGGACACGCTGACCAATCTGGGGCGCTTCGACGAGGCTGTGAGGCTCGCCCAGGGTGGGGTCGAAGACGCCCGCCGCTTCGGTGTCGAGCGCACGAGCGGCTCGATCCTCACCCAGAACCGTGCCGAGCCCCTGCTCGAACTCGGTGACATCGCGCGCGTCGAGCAACTGCTTGCCGCCGATCTCACTCTGCGCACGCATCGGATCTTCCGCACGTACACGACGGCCACCCGTGTGCGGGCACTCGCGTGGCGCGGGCGGTTCGCCGAGGCTGATCTGCTGCTCGACGAGTGGCGTCCTCATATGCATCAGATCGCCGAGTCGGAGCGGCAGGTGCGCTATTCGCTGTGGCGCACCGAACTCGATCTGACCCTGGCGCGTGGGGACGTGTCAGGTGCCGTGCGCACTCTCGAGCAGATCCTCGCCGACACCGGTGCCGATCTCGGTCAGAAGCCGCGGCTGCTGCTCGAAGGGGGTCGTGCAGTGAGCGGGCTGCGCGCCCAGGGGGACGAGGCGGCGGCTCTCGTGCTGGCGGAGCGTACGAGGGCATCGTGGGAGCACCTGCCCGCCGCGTTGCGTCCGCGCACCTGGTGCGAGGTGCTGGATGCCCTGCTCTCGGGCGCTCCTGAGGCGTGGCGCGCGGCGATGGCCGCCGCCGACAGTGGCGACGTGCCGGTGCTCTTCCAGATGGTCGCGCGCATCGAGCTCGCCCGCGCGCTGATCGTCACGGGTGATCGTCCCGCTCGTCTCGAGGCATCCGCCCTGCTCGCCGACGCCGAGGAGCGAGCGGTCGGGTACGGGCACGCGGGCCTGAAGCGCGAGGCGGCTGCACTCGCCGAGGCGGCCGGGCTCACCGACGCTGCCGCCTCGGGGCTTGCGGCACTCACCGCGCGCGAGAACCAGGTGTTCGCCCTGGTGGCCGAGGGGCTCAGCAATCGGCAGATCGGTGAGCGTCTCTTCATCAGCGTGAAGACCGTGAGCGTGCATGTGTCGGCGGTGCTGCGCAAGCTCGGCGCTGCGACGCGCACCGAGGCGGCTGCGCGCTACCGCAGTGAGGGTGCGCCGGCCGAGCGTTAGCTGTAGTTCCTCGGGAGGTTGTGAACGCGTGACATAGAGAAGACCTCCGGCAAGGATGTGGGTTACCACACTCGCAT
>NZ_JBKFTM010000005.1:0-208358 GCF_046507855.1 Microbacterium sp. 2216-1 | reverse complement strand
AACCACCACAGACCCCACACCGGCATCAGCGGCCAAACCCCATCAGCCCGTGTACACAACCTCACGGGGAAGTACAGCTAGGCGTGCCGCACCTGGTGCCGGGGGTTGCGTGGGCGGTGAGCCACCAGCTCGACGAACCGGGCGAACAGGTGCCTGCGGGTGGGCGGCATTGTGCCGCGTTCGAGTGCGATGCGCCGGTACTCCAGCCGACGGTTCAGATCGGCAGTGCGGCGCTGGTCGATCATCGAGTCGACGTAGATGCTCTCGTTCATGATGTTCTCCTCGTTCGCACCGCTGTCGCGGTGGGTGATGAGAACGACTCTCCGCTCTGAGGGGCGGCCGGCGGATCGACCGAATGCCCTATCTTCGTGCGCAGACGCCTCAGGGGGCGGATGCTGCAGCATCCGCCCCCTGAGTCTTGCGATAGCGGTCTACTCGACGACGATCGGCGTGCGCGCCGTCGGAGTCGTGCGCAGCGCGTCGGACGAGAGGGTGGCCACGGCTCCCCATTCGCCCTTCGCCTGAGCCCGCACCGAGTACTCCAGCGTCACCGTGCCACCCGCGGTCGGAGGCGTCGTGCCGACGGCGTAGCCCTCGTCGGCCGACGGCAGACCCTCGAGCACTGAGGCACTGGTGCCGTTGCGGTTCTCGGCCGCGGTGGCCGCCGCCGTGGCGTCATCGGCCGCGCCGTCCTGTCCATAGGTGAACCACACGCCCTCGGTGGCTCCGGTCTGGAGCCACGTCTGCATGGTGTTGGTCGCATTGCCCGAGTAGGTCGGCACCTCTGCCCAGTCGACGACGATCCAGCTATTGCCGTCGCCGTCGCCGAGAACGCCTACGCGCACGCCTCCGCTGCCGGATGTCTGCGACGGATCGAGATCCGTCCACAGCGGCGCGAGCACGTTGTTCGGCGCAGCCGGGTCGGGCATCGGCCGGGGCTGGTACCAGATATCGGCATCCGTACCGCCGCCGATCACGAGGTACCCGTTCGACACCACACCGATGCGGCTATAGGTCTCGCCGCCGAAGAGGAACGGGGGAACGTTGAAGTTCACGATGTCCTCGTCGCCGATACCGACCGGGCTGATGCCGAAGAGCGACAGCGGCAGGTAGCCGTCGCCCGGACCGAGATCAGCAGTGAACCCGGTGATCTGCGGCGCCACGGCGGCGCCGAGCGTACCGCTCCAGCTGGCCGTGTTGCCCTTCTTGCGCAGCGGGTCCTCAACCGACTCGACCTTCAGCTTGCCGTCCGCGGCCACCTCGATCGTGGCATCGACCTCGACCGGCAGGAAGTTCGACGCGGTCACCGTGCAATCGGCCACCTCGCGCGGGCTGAGCGTCGTCGGCGTGCAACTCTGCGTCAGGTTGATACCGGCATCGACGGCATTCGCGGCAACCGGGATCACCAGCGCATCGCCCTTGCGCGGCGTGAGAGTCACCTGACCCTCATGCCACCCGTCCGAGGCGCCGATCGTGTTGATCGTGACCGTGATCTCGCGCGACTGCCCGCTCGGGATCGTCAGCGTCTTCGGTGAGACCGTGATGTCGAACTCACCATCGGTGCTGGCCGCGGTGCGGAAGACCTGCGTCTGCCCGCTCACGTTCGTCACCGTACGGGTCGTCGTCACCGCGCCCGGCAGCGGATCGGCGTTGATGCTCGGCAGGTTCAGATCGATGCGGGTCTTGGCATCCGCGGCGCTCGCCGCGAAGGCCTCAGCCGACTCGCTGATCGTCGCCAGCGGCGCGATGGCGCGGTCCGCGCGGATCGAGCCGGCGCCGCGGTCGAACACACCGGCATCCGAACCGTCCACGTTGACCACGTCCTGCACCGACGACGTCATCAGCGCCGACTTGATCTGCCCTGGCGTCCAATCGGGGTGCGCGGCCACGAGCAGCGCCGAGACGCCCGCCGCGTGCGGTGCCGACATCGAGGTGCCGGCGATCGCCTGGTACAGCTCGCCCGTGGGCCCACCGTCGATGCCGATCGGCGTCGGCGTGTGCCCGGCGATCACCTGCACGCCCGGTGCGGTGATGTCGGGCTTGAGGAACGGGCCGATCGGTCCGCGCGAGCTGAAGCCGGCCATCACGTCACCCGGGGCGACGTTCGCGGTCCCCTGCGCCCACGTGGCGGTGACGCCGGCGTGCTCGCTGATGAACGACACGATGTCGTCGTTGGGGCCCTCCAACTGGATCGCCGGCAAGAAGTGGTTGTCGGTCTGCAGATCCATCGGCTCGGGGTTCGCCAGGATCATTCCCGCCGCACCGCCCTGCAGCACGTTGTAGCCCTTCGCGATGCGACCGACCTCGCCGCGCATGCACAGCACGACCTGGTCGGTGACCGAGTCGGCCGGCATCGGTTCGGTGCACAGCTCATCGTTGTAGCCCGCGACATCGGCGGCCAGCACGACCGGTACATCGCTCACACCCTGCGTGATCGTCGTGCCCTCCTTGACGAGGGTCTCGCCGTCGGTCGAGGCCAGCACCAGAGCCGAACCGAACGCGCGGTCGGAGGTCGAGGCGCCGACCGTGGTCGTCCACGGGCTGGCGTGGTTGGCCGTCGCCGCTCCCGGTCCCGAGTTGCCGGCCGAGGAGTTGACGGCAATGCCTGCCGCGAACGCGTCGAGGAACGCCAGCTCCGTCGAGTCGTACGGGTCGGCGCTGCCACTGATCGAGTAGTTGATCACGTCGACACCGTCGAGCACGGCCTGACCGATCGAGGCGACCAGGTCGCCCTCGTAGCCACCGGCCGGACCGAGCGCGCGGTACGCGATGACCGAGGCGCCGGGGGCGACGCCACTGAACGGTCCGCGTTCGATGCCCAGGATCTCGGCCGACTCGACGTTGGCACCCACCGCGGTGGTCGCCGTGTGCGTGCCATGGCCCTCAGCGTCACGCGCCGAGCACAGCGTGCCGTCGCAGTACGCGTCGGCGCCGGCCGCGCCCGAGGTGGACTGGTAGACGTCGAGCATGGCGTAGGCGCCGATGAGCTTGTTGTTGCAGTCGAACTCGTCGCCGACCGTGCCGTCGCCGAACTCGCACGCCCAGGGCCCGCCGTCCGGGGCACCCAGGCCGTTGTCGATCAGCATCGGATGCTCGGGCCAGATGCCCGTGTCGATCACGCCGACGATCACGCCCTCGCCGGCGCGATCGCGACCACCCAGGCTCGGCCATACGGCGTCGGCGCCGATGAACGTCGTCGCGTCGTTGTCGGGAGCCGGGGTCGTCTCGGGCAGTTCGGCAGCATCCGCCAAGTCCGAGGTGACCGTCAACGGAACCGAGATCGTCCCCGTCGTGAGCGATGATGCATCGACCGAGCCAGTCGTCTGACGCAGTTCATTGGACTGCACCGCGGCGATCGACCCCAGCGTCAGCACGTCCTTGGCGCTCTTGGCGGGGATCATGGCCGAGAAGCCGCCGTACACCGTCACATAGTCCGAGATCAGTGTCGCCGAGCCGATCAGCCCCGTGACCTCTTTCTTGGCATCGGCGATGGCCTTGGTGACGTACTCGGTGTAGGCGTCGATGGCGGCGCTGCCCTCGGCGATCGGAACACCGGTGACCTCGGGGCTCGTCGCGGCGTAGCCGTCGATCGAGCCGGTGTACGAGGCGACGGGGTCGACGTCGACCTTCACCATGACGGCGACCTGGTCGGCATCCGAGCGCTTGAGAAGCTCGTCGTCGTTGGTGGCCAGGCGGCCAGAGGCGGACTTGGCGTTGTTGCTGAAGCTGTTGTCCGGTGTCAACGGCGTCGCGCTGAAGCGTCCCGTGTCGTCGTCGCCATCCTCTGCGACGGCCGGGGCGACGCCACCGGCCATCAGAAGGGCGGTCGTCGCCGCGGCCACCGCCCAGATCCGATTACTTCGTCCGTTCGAACTGCGCATTTC
This sequence comes from Microbacterium sp. 2216-1, assembly GCF_046507855.1. Classification (NCBI taxonomy): domain Bacteria; kingdom Bacillati; phylum Actinomycetota; class Actinomycetes; order Micrococcales; family Microbacteriaceae; genus Microbacterium; species Microbacterium sp. 2216-1. Next base: position 204,474 of record NZ_JBKFTM010000005.1, on the reverse strand, counting down.
ACTCCCTTGTGAGGCTGCTGTGGCGAGCCCCGGTCGGGTTCGTCACGTTCGCCCCGAACGGTATAGGGAGAGACGGTGGATGCGCTACGGCTTGTCGCGTCCGCTCGAGCGCCGATAGACTGCGCCGTTCAGCGGAGGCGCATGTTCAGCGCTCGGCGGGGTCGCCCGTGCCGATCAGGATGCCGCGGGCCAGCGTGTGGAAGTGACGGTTGAAGCCGAGCACGCCCGGCGTCGAACCCGCCTCGAGGTCGAGGTGCTCGACATCGAGGGCATCCACCACGAAGAAGTAGCGGTGCACACCGGTGCCGACCGGTGGAGCGGCGCCGATGTAGCGCTCCAGGCGCGCTTCGTTGGGCAGCACGACGGCGCCGGCGGGCAGACTCTGCGCCGTGCCGTCGCCGCTCTCGAGCGAGCGCAGATCGGCGGGCAGGTTGTATGCCGCCCAGTGCCAGAAGCCCGACCCGGTCGGGGCGTCCGGGTCGAAGCACGAGATGGCGAAGCTGAGGGTGCCGGCCGGCGGCTGCGACCACTCCAACGTCGGATGCCGGTCTTCGCCGGCGCGCTCCGATGACCAGGCGAAACCGGGCAGCGCCCCGCCGGGCGCGAAGTCCGGACTGTGCAGCTCGAGCGGCGCGACGGGGCGCAGCTCGGCGAGGGCGGCGTAGGGGTCGTACGAGAACATGTGTGGCCTCCTTCTTCCACCGTAGGACAGCATCCGGCATCCGGGATCGGGCGCACGCCGAATAGACTGGATGCCGTGACCGAACTCGCATCCGACCGCCAGGCCCTGCTCGATCTGATCACGGCCGAGGCCGTTTTCCACGGTGACTTCACGCTCTCCAGTGGCAAGAAGGCGACGTACTACGTCGACATGCGCAAGCTCACCCTCGACCACCGGGCCGCTCCCGCCATCGGTCGGATCATGCTCGACCTCATCGCCGACCTCGACGTCGAGGCGGTCGGCGGGCTCACGCTCGGTGCCGACCCGATCGCGAACTCGGTGATGCACGCCTCGGTGGCCACCGAACGTCCGCTCGACGCGTTCGTCGTGCGCAAGGAGCCCAAGGACCACGGACGCGGTCGTCAGATCGAGGGCGCCGATGTCGCCGGTAGGCGCGTCGTGGTGCTCGAAGACACCTCCACCACGGGGCAGTCGGCGCTGAAGGCCGTTGAGGTTCTGCGCCGCGAGGGTGCCGAGGTCGTCGCGGTCGCCGTGATCGTCGATCGCAAGACCGGCGCGCAGGCCGCTATCGAGGCCGAGGGTCTGCGGTGGCTGGCCGCCTACGACCTCGACGACCTGGGGCTCGACCCGCAGTAGCCCGCGCCGCGGCGGCGCGGCCGCCTTGCGATCGGATGCTGTCAGCTGCGGGGCCCGCGGTGACGGTCGTCGTCATCCCAGGGGCCCTCGTACCACTCGCCGCGGTTGTCGCGCTTGTCGCGGCGCAGCAGACGGAACGAGAACAGCGCGAGCGTGGTCAGCCCGATGCTGATCAGCACCAGGAACAGCAGGTCGTCCTGAGTCATGTGGGTCAGCCTACGTTCTGTGCCTATGCGCTCAGCCAGATCGCCTCTGCCGCGCCCTCGGGCAGGGCATGGCGGATGCCGTCGAGCACGATCCCATCGGCATCAACGCTGGCGACTGCGCCGACGGCGACGCCGATCCCCTCGAGCCGCTGCAACAGATCGGGGTCGCGGTCGCTGACCCGCAACACCCGACCGCGGTGCCCGGCGGGTGCGTCGGCGAGCAGCACGAAGGGTTCGCGGTCGACGTTCCCCTCAGCATCCGGGATCGCATCGCCGTGCGGATCGAACCGCGGGCGACCGAGGCGCTGATCGATGGCATCCAGCATCCGATCACTGATCGTGTGCTCAAGCACCTCGGCTTCGTCGTGCACCTCATGCCAGGCGTAGTCGAACTCGCGCACGAGCCACGTCTCGATCAGCCGGTGGCGGCGCAGCATCTGCAGGGCGCGGGCGCGTCCGGCATCCGTCAGTCGCACCGCGCCGTACGGAACGTGCGAGACGAGGCCGGCCGCGGCCAGCTTCTTGACCATCTCGGTCACGCTCGACGGGGCGATGCCCAGTTTGGCCGCCAGTTGCGAGGGCGTGATCGGCGCATCCTGCCACTCGGTGTGCGAGTAGACGGTTTTCAGATAGTCGTCGTAGGCGGGGGATGCCATGGCTCAGCCGCCCAGTGCCGCCAACAGGCGGAACGCCTCGCCGCCGGCGAAGAACAGAATGGCGAAGCCGGCCATCGCGGCCAGCAGGGACAGGCGGCCGTCGTAGTCCTCGACGCCGCGGGTGCCGATTGCGCGGGCGCGGAACGCGAGGAACAGTGTCATCGCGCCGAGAGCCAACTGCACCCAGGGGCCACCGGCCGGCAGCAGGTGAGGCCAGGCGATCAGCACGACACCGAGTGCCCCGGCGCCCAGCGCGAACCAGGTGCTCAGGCGCATCGCCCGGCGGGCCTCGGAATCGTCGCGCGACGGCTTGCTGGATCGTGCTGAGGGCATACGTCGAGCCTAGTCGCGGCGGATGCGCGTCATGCGCCGACGGGTTCGGATGCCCGGTGCCGGCGCAGCTGTCGGCCGATCACTCCCTGCCTCGGGCTGAACAGATAGACGAGCGCGAACACCGCCCCCTGAACCAGCACGACCAGGCCGCCGGGTGAAGCGTCCAGCCAGTAGCTGAGGTAGATGCCGACGCCCGAGGCTGAGGCTGACAGGATCGGGGCGATCAGCAGCATCGTGCCGAACCGGTCGGTCAGCAGATGAGCGGTGGCGCCGGGGATGATCAGCATCGCCACGACCAGGATCACACCGACCACCTGCAGGGCGACGACCGCGGTGAGGGCGAGCATGCCCAGCAGCAGGCCCCCGAGCAGGCGGGGTGACAGCCCGATCGCGAACGCGTGCGCGGGGTCGAAAGCGAACAGGGTCAGATCGCGGCGCTTGAGCATCAGCACGACGAACGCGATCGCCGCGAGCACGCCCACCTGCACGAGGTCATCCGCCGAGACGCCGAGAATGTTGCCGAAGATGATGTGGTTCAAATCGGTCTGACTCGGTGTGACCGAGATCAGCACCAGCCCGAGGGCGAACAGGGTGGTGAAGACGATGCCGATCGCGGCGTCCTCCTTGACGCGACTGGTGCCGCGCAGCAGTCCGATCAGGCCGACGGCGAGGAATCCGAACACCAGCGCCCCGAGGGCGAACGGCGCCCCCACGATGTAGGCGAGCACGACACCGGGCAGTACGGCGTGCGAGACCGCATCGCCCATCAGCGACCAGCCGATCAGCACCAGCCAGCACGACAGGATCGCGCACACGACGGCGGCGATCACCGTGGTGGCCAGGGCGCGCACCATGAACTCGTACTGCAAGGGCTCCAGCAGCAGGTCGATCGGGGTCATGAGTCGTCCCTTTCCAACACGTCGAGGCCGAAGGCGCTCGCGAGGTTCTGCGGCGCGAGAGCCGTGCGCACGTCGCCGTGGAAGATCACCCGGTGGCGCAGCAGTACCGCCTCGTCGGCCAGCGCAGGTAGAGCATGCAGATCGTGCGTCGACACCAGTACCGTGCGCCCCTCGGCTGCCACATCGCGCAGCAGGCGCACGATCATGGCCTCGGAGCGCTTGTCGACGCCGGCGAACGGTTCGTCGAGCAGCAGGATGTCGGCGCCCTGCGCAAGCCCGCGCGCCACGAACGCGCGCTTGCGCTGCCCACCCGAGAGTCGACCGATCTGGCGGTCGGCGAGATCCGCCAGCTCGACGCGGTCGAGCGCCTCGTCGACCGCCGCGTGGTCGACGCGCCTCGGCCGACGCGTGAGTCCGAGCCCGCCGTAGCGCCCCATCATGACGACATCGCGCACCGACACCGGAAAGGCCCAATCGACCTCCTCGCTCTGCGGGATGTAGCCGATCAGGCGCCGCCGCCGCGCCTCGGCGGGGATGCGTCCGCCGACGCGCACCGTTCCGTGCGAGGGGCGGATGCTCCCCGTGAGCGTCTTGAACAGCGTGGACTTGCCAGCCCCGTTCATGCCCACCAGGCCCGTCACGCGTCCGGCCGGGATCGTCAGAGAGACGTCGTCGAGGGCGCGCACGTCGCCGTAGCGCACCGACACACCGTGCACCGCGATCGCGGTTTCTTCGGCGGGAACGGCGCTCATGGCGTGTCACCGCGCAGTGCCGTGGTGATCGTGTCGACATCGTGCCGCAGCAGGTCGAGGTAGGTCGGCACCGGCCCATCGGCTTCGGAGAGCGAATCGACGTAGAGGACGCCCCCGAACGTGGCATCCGTCGCCTCGACCACCTGCTGCATCGGCTTGTCAGACACGGTCGACTCGCAGAACACGGCGGGAACGTCATCGCGTCGCACTGCCTCGATCGCCGCGGTGATCTGCTGCGGTGTCGCCTGCTGTTCGGCGTTGACGGGCCAGATGTAGATCTCGGTGAGGTCGGCGTCGCGCGCGAGGTACGAGAAAGCGCCCTCGCACGTGACCAGCGCCCGCTGTTGCTCGGGAATGGTCTGCAGCTCGGTGACCAGCTGATCGTGCACCTGCTGCAGCTCGCTCTTGTAGGCCTCGCCGTTCGCGGTGAAGTCGGCCGCATGCTCGGGCGAGAGGTCGCTGAAGGCCTCGACCATGTTGTCGACATAGATCTGCACGTTGAGCGGACTCATCCAGGCGTGCGGATTGGGCTTGCCGGCGTACGCGTCGGCGGCGATGTCGATCGGCTCGATGCCGTCCGAGACGACCACGTGCGGCACGTCGACGTTGTCGACGAACTGCGCGAACCAGGCCTCCAGGCCCAACCCGTTGTCGATGATGAGGTCGACGTCAGATGCCTTCGCGACGTCACGCGGAGTGGGTTCGTAGCCGTGGATCTCGGCCCCGATCTTGGTGATCGATTCGACCGCGAGATGGTCACCGGCCACGTTCTGTGCGATATCGGCGAGCACGGTGAACGTCGTCAGCACGGTCGGTCGCTCATCGGCAGGCTCTTGCCCTGCGGGGGCGCCGGAGTCGGGGGCGCACGCGGACAGTGTCGCGGCGAGTACCAGGGCGGCACCTGTGGCGCCCGCGCGGAGGAGAGAACTGGGTTTAGGCACACCGAAAGATTAGCCGGTTTTCGGTGCACCTAAAAGTCCGCGCCGTTCGGTGATGTGCGTGCGCCGGATACGCTGACGGGATGGACGAGCAGACCCCCGAGCACACCACACACGGGGTCGGCCCCTATCCCGGCGGGCGCGAGGCCTGGCCCACCGAAGAGCACTTCGACCCGGAGCTGCTCGAGAACGGCGACACCCGTAATGTGATCGACCGTTACCGCTACTGGCGCATGGAGGCGATCGTCGCCGACCTCGACACCAAGCGCCACGCGTTCCACGTCGCGATCGAGAACTGGCAGCACGATATGAACATCGGCTCGATCGTGCGCAGCGCTAACGCGTTCCTCGCCGACACCGTGCACATCATCGGCCGTCGCCGCTGGAACAAGCGTGGCGCGATGGTCACCGACCGATACCAGCATGTCGTCCACCATCCGGATGTGGCGTCATTCGCCGACTGGGCGGCCGCCGAAGGCATCCCGATCCTCGCCGTCGACAATGTCGGCGAGGCCGTTCCGGTCGACAAAGCTGAACTGCCCGAGCGGTGCGTGCTGCTGTTCGGGCAGGAGGGGCCGGGGCTCTCGGATGAGGCGCTCGCTGTAGCATCCGCGCACATCGAGATCACGCAGTATGGATCGACGCGCTCGATCAACGCCAGCGCGGCCGGTGCGGTCGTGATGTACGAATGGTGCCGGCGGTACGCCTGAACTCCATGAGACGCGGTCAGTCGCGCTGGATGCCGAAGGTGTGCTTCATCAGGGCGTTGACGTCGTTGTCGAGTCGGTCGATGCGCTGATGCACCCCGTCGAACCCGGCGCGCATCTCGGTGCGTACCGAGCCGATTTCGGATCGCATCTCGGTGCGCACTGAGCCGATCTCGGTGCGTACCACGCGCACGAACATCGTCGACATGAGCGTCAGCATGCCGAACAGCCCGGCGGCGAACACGCCGATCAGCGTCCAGACCTGGGGTTCCGTCATCGTCAGCACCTCTCCATCATCACCCGTTTCGATCGAGGATGCCAGGGGTCGCCGACCTCGGAGTCCCGAAGATCTACAGTCTGGGGATAACGGTCGCATTCGGCGGAATGTGTAGGGCATCACTAGCCGCTGAGACGCAGTCTCGCGTACACTGAATCTCAGTCTCAGTGATTGGAGTGCACGATGGCATCCGACTACACCCCGCCGGTCGACGACTACACCTTCCTCTTCGGAGAGGCCTTCGGGCTCGACCTGCCCGCACGCGCGACCGACGGCGCCTTCAGCGCCGATGACGCCGCCGAGATCATCGCGGGCGCCGGTGAGTTCGCCGCATCCGTGCTCGCGCCCCTCGAGGCCGTCGGAGACCGCGAAGGTGCGCGCCTCGAAGACGGCCAGGTGACACTCCCGGCCGGATTCGCCGAGGCGTACCGCGCGTTCGTCGACGCCGGGTGGATCACCGCCGAAGCGCCCGAGTCTGCCGGCGGCGACGGACTGCCCGGATCGATCCGCGCCGGGCTCGGCGAACTGTGGAACGGCTCCAACGCCGCCTTCGCACTGTGCTGGCTGCTGACAGCGGGTCAGATCCATGCGCTTGACGCCGTGGCATCCGATGAGATTCGCGCCACGTACCTCACCAAGCTCGTCTCGGGTGAGTGGACCGGCACGATGAACCTCACCGAACCCGCCGCCGGTACCGACCTGGGCGCGATCCGCACCATGGCGACGCCGCGCGCCGACGGCGCGTGGGGCATCAGCGGGCAGAAGATCTTCATCACCTGGGGCGACCACGACGTCGCCGAGAACATCGTGCACCTCGTGCTCGCCCGCACCCCGGACGCCCCCGTGGGCGCCAAAGGTCTGTCGCTGTTCGTCGTGCCGAAGTTCCTGCCCGAGGCCGATGGCGCCCCGGGCGTCCGCAACACCGTCACGACTGTCGCGCTCGAGCACAAGCTCGGCATCCACGGCAGCCCCACCTGTGTGCTCGCGTACGAGGACGCCACCGGGTACCTCGTGGGTGAGGTCGGCGGGGGGCTGGCCGGCATGTTCGTGATGATGAACTCCGCTCGCGCCGGCATGGGCTTCCAGGCCACCGGCATCTCGGACCGCGCCTACCAGCAGGCCGTCGCCTACGCCGAGGACCGCCTGCAGGGCGCCGTGATGGACCGACCGGCGGGCACGAAGATCGCCGAGCACCCCGACGTGCGGCGCCTGCTGCTGTCGATGCAGAGCCGCATCTTCGCGATGCGCGCACTGGGCGTGTACCTCGGTGACCTGTTCGACCGTGCCGAGACCGATGGCACCGGCGCTCTCGCCGAGTTCCTCGTGCCGATCCTGAAGGGCTGGGCCACTGAGGACGCCGTGGCGATCACCAGCGACGCGATCCAGGTACATGGCGGCATGGGCTTCATCGAAGAGACCGGCGTCGCCCAGCACTACCGGGATGCCCGCATCATGCCCATCTACGAGGGCACGACGGCGATCCAGTCGAACGACCTGATCGGTCGCAAGCTGATCCGCAACGGCGGAGCGACCGCCGAAGCGCTGTTCGCCGAGATGGCCGCGACCGTCGAGACGCTGCGCGGTCTGGGCGATGACGTTGCGACGCGCACGGCTGACCGCCTCGACCGCGCGATCACCGCGGCGCGTGCTGCGACGGGCTCGCTGCTCGGCTTCGGCATGACGCGAGACTCCTACGGCGTCAGCGTGCCGTATCTGATGCTGCTGGGCACCCTCGCCGGCGGATGGATGCACGCGCTCGCGGTCGTCGCCGTGCTCGCGCACGAGACAGCGGATGCCACCGACCGGGCCCGCCTGGTCAGCGCCGACTTCTACGGTGCACACCACCTGCCGCGCGTGCACATGCTGGCCGAGACGGTCGCCGCGGGCGAGGTCGCCTGACGCCCGCGCCCGCCCGCTCCCGGCGCTGCCTCCCGCGCCCGCCGATACCCCTACTTCTCGCCGAGACCCCTACCTGCGGACGCCCACAGCTAGGGGTCTCGGCGCAAGGTGGGGGTGTCGGCGACGGTGCGCGGGAGTGGTTGCGGCGCCGGGCACTCTGGTTCGTACCCGGGCGGCATCCCGCTGGGGCGGATTGTTCGATGCTCCGTTCGAACTTCGCACTTCTCCACCGCTCTCCACCGGTCTGTGCACAGGCAGGCAGCGCGTTTCGCACAAGTTATCCACCTAGTTATCCACAGGTGGATAACTCAGTCGGCGTTTCGACCGAGTCTCGGCGCCGGCCGCAGCCGGTCAGCGGGGCTGACCCGATTCAGGCATCCACTTTCGTCCAGGCGTCGGTGCGTACGCGCCAGCCGAGGGTGCCGAGTCTGGCCAGCAGGTAGACGCCGAAGAAAGCGACCGCGAGCCAGACCAGCCCTGCGGCACCGTCGACACCGGTGGCGGCGATGATCCACAGTGCCGGCAGGAAGGGCACGAGGTTGAGCACGCCGACGATCGCCAGGTAGCGGGCGTCGTTCGCCCCCATGAGTACCCCGTCGAGTACGAACACGACGCCGGCGATCGGCTGGGCGATGGCGAGCACGATGAGGGCGGGCTGTATGAGTGCGGCCACCTCTGCATCCCCCGTGAACAGCAGACCGATCGCCGGCGACGATGCGGCGATGATGACGCCCACCAGCACTCCGAACCACGCACCCCACGCAACGGTGCGGCGCAGCACGCGGTGCACCTGGTCGAGGTCGCCGGCGCCGAGCCCCTTGCCGACGAGCGCCTGCGCGGCGATCGCCAGCGCGTCGAGCGCGAAGGCCGCGGTCGAGAAGATGGTGAACGCGATCTGCCACCCCGCGAGCTCCTGCGTGCCGATGCCGGTGGCGACGCCGACGGTCACCAACAGCGCCACACGCAGGCTGACCGTGCGCAGGAACAGCCAGCCGCTGGAACGAGCAGTCACGCCGAGGCCACCGCGTTGGGCCCGGACAGATGCCCCGTGCCGCACGGCCAGGCGCCGGATGACGAGGGCGTACGCGGCGACCATGCCCCATTGCGCGACGACCGTGCCGAAGGCCGAGCCGGCGATGCCCCAGCTGAGCCCGTAGATGAACACCCAATTCAGGCCGGCGTTGGCCGCGAAGCCGAGCCCGGCGATCCACAGCGGGGTCATGGTGTCTTGCATGCCGCGCAGCAGACCAGTCGCGGCGAACACGATGAGCATCGCGGGCAGGCCCCACATCGAGATGCCGAGGTAGGCGCGCGCTTCGCCGGCGACCGCATCGGTGGCGCCGAACAGGTCGACTGCCCCCGGCGTCAGCAGTGATCCGACGATGGCGAGCAGCGCACCGAGCGCCAGGGCGAGCCACATGCCGTCGATGCCGACCGACACGGCGTCTCCGGGCCTGCCAGCGCCGAAACGCCGTGCGACGGCGGGAGTGGTCGAGTAGGCGAGGAAGACCATGAGCCCGACGATCGTCTGCAGCACGGCGCTGGCGATGCCGAGCCCCGCCAGCGGCACGATGCCGAGGTGCCCGACCATCGCGGCGTCGATGATGAGAAACAGCGGCTCGGCGACGAGTGCGCCGAGCGCGGGCACTGCGAGTCGCAGGATCTCGCGATTCAGCGTCGCGGGCGGGGGAGTGGATGCCACCATTCGAGCCTATGGTGTGGTGCAGACATCTCCTGATGCCGCCCGCTCGTCTTCCCGACGAAGGCGCCGACTCTTCCGACGCCGGTGACGAGCCGAAACGGACCTGCCGCTCGTGTCGGCCCCGGCGCATAGGGTGGATGCCATGACAGACGTTCTGCCCTCCGGTCTCGCCGTCTCCGAGTTCAACCACGACATTCGTCCGCAGGACGACCTCTACCGTCACGTGAACGGCACGTGGCTGGAGGCCGCCGAGATCCCCGCCGACAAGGCACGCTGGGGATCGTTCCACATGCTGGCCGAGCAGGCCGAGAAAGATGTGCACGCGATCGTCGAGGAATCGCAGTCGGCCGAGCCCGGCACGCTTGCCCGCAAGGTCGGCGACCTGTTCACCAGCTTCATGGACACCGAGCGCATCGCGGCCCTCGGTACGGCACCGCTTGCCGAGCAGCTGGCCAAGGTCGACGCGATCGACAGCATTCCCGCATTCCTCGCCACGGTCGGGGCTTTCGATCGCGACGGCGTCGCCGCGCTGATCGGCGTTTTCGTCGAGCCCGACCCCGGCAACCCCGAGCGGTACGTGCCGTTCGCCGTTCAGGCCGGTCTGTCGTTGCCCGATGAGAGCTACTACCGCCTGGAGAACTTCGAGGGAACCCGGGCCGCCTACCGGGCGCACCTCGAGCGGCTGCTGAACCTGGCATCCGTCGCCGATGCTGCGGGCACCGCAGACCGGGCGTTCGCGCTCGAACACGAGATTGCCGGTCACCACTGGGACAACGTCGCATCGCGCGACGCCGTGAAGACCTACAACCTCAAGACGTGGGGCGAGTTCGAACAGCTCGTCGGCGTCGATCTCTCGCCGTGGCGCGACGCGGTCGCCGAGGTGAACCCGGCGGCGTTCGATGAGCTCGTCGTCTTCCAGCCCAGCTTCTTCGAAGGGCTCGGCGCGCTGCTCACCGACGCGCGACTCGAGGACTGGAAGGCCTGGCTGCGCGCGAAGGTCGTGCACGGCGTCGCCGCGTACCTGACCGACGAGTTCGTCGACGAGAACTTCTCGTTCTACGGCACCGAGCTGACCGGCACCCCGAGCATCCGTGAGCGCTGGAAGCGGGGCGTGTCACTCGTCGAGGGCGCTCTCGGCGACGCCGTCGGGCGGATCTACGTCGAGCGGCACTTCCCGGCCGAGTCGAAGGCCGCGATGGACGAGCTGGTCGCCAACCTCATCGAGGCCTACCGCCAGAGCATCGAGACTCTCGAGTGGATGAGCCCTGAGACGCGTGAGAAGGCACTCGCCAAGCTCGCGACATTCCGGCCGAAGATCGGCCACCCCGACGTGTGGCGCGACTATGACGCCGTCGAGATCGCTGCCGACGACCTGATCGGCAACGCGCGCCGGGCGACCCGGTTCGAGCACGACCGCCAGATCTCGAAAGTCGGCAAGCCGATCGATCGCGACGAGTGGTTCATGCCGCCGCAGATGGTCAACGCCTACTACAACCCGCTGATGAACGAGATCGTGTTCCCGGCGGCGATCCTGCAGTACCCGTTCTTCGACCCCAACCGCGATGCGGCCGCGAACTACGGCGGGATCGGTTCGGTGATCGGTCACGAGATCGGGCACGGCTTCGACGACCAGGGCAGCCGCTACGACGGCGACGGGCGTCTGCAGGACTGGTGGACCGACGCGGATCGCGCGGCGTTCGAGGAGCGCACCAAGGCTCTGATCGCCCAGTACGACGCTCTTACCCCGCTCGGCCTCGACGACGAGCACAAGGTCAACGGTGCCCTCACGATCGGTGAGAACATCGGTGATCTGGGTGGGCTCGGCATCGCGCTGAAGGCCTACGAGCTGTCGTTGCAGGGCGGGGAAGACGTTGTGATCGACGGGTACACCGGCGTACAGCGGTTGCTGCTGAGCTGGGCGCAGGTGTGGCAGCAGAAGAGCCGCGACGCCGAGACGATCCGCCTGCTGACGATCGACCCGCACTCGCCGAACGAGTTCCGGTGCAACCAGATCCTCAGCAATGTCGACGCGTTTTACACGGCGTTCGAGGTCTCCGAGGGCGACGCCCTCTACCTGCCCGAACAGCAGCGCGTCACGATCTGGTGACGTGCTGTAGAGGGGCACGGGGGAGCGGGCTACGATGAGCACTACGGCTGGAACCGCCGCCGGGGGGACGGCGGTTCCACAGGCCGTGACCTCCCCCATCCCCCGTTAGGAACTGCGTGTCCCCGCACTCCTCTTCTGTTCCCGAGCCCGTAGAAGGCGCCCGCGCGTCGTTGCGCCGTGCGCGGCACCGTGGGCGTCGCGCGCCCCGTCGCGCCGCGGTCGGTCGTCGTTCGTTCGGGTCGAGCCTGCGCGCACTGCAGGAGCTCGCTCAGTCCGGCGCCCAGGTGTCTGTGCACGTCGCCGACCTCGACACCGGCGACGTTGTGCTCTCTGGAGACGACCACGTCGCGCTGCCCATTGCAGGGCTCGGCGTCGTGCCCGTGCTGGTCGAGACGGCGGCAGGTCTGGAGACCGGCCGGATCGAGCCGTTGCAGATCATCGACCGTGTCCGTGCGCAGTTCGTCGCGGGCTCCGGCCTGTGGCGCAGTCTGCGTGCACCGGCGTTGCCGATGGTCGACCTCGCGGTGCTGGCGGCGGCCGCCGGCGATCCGAACGCGGCCAACGCGCTACTCGACGTCGTCGGCCATGACCAGGTGCGTGCCCGTATGGTGAGCCTCGGCATGCCGCGTAGCGCCGTTCTCGACAGATTCCGCGACAAGCGCGGCCCCGACGATGCCCCGCACGTCGCGGTCGGAACGACGCGTGAGTTCGCCGGGCTCATGGCCGCCCTGGTGAACTCCAAGGTCGTCAACGCCGCGGTCAGTGCACAGGTCTCGGAATGGCTGAGCTTGAACCACGACCTGAGCCTGGTCGCCTCGGCGACGGGGCTTGACCCGTTCGCCCATGATCAGGACGCGCACGGGCTGCTCTTCATCAACAAGACCGGACGCGACCGCGGCGTGCGCGCCGAGGCTGGTGTGCTGGGTGGTCCGCGCGCCGGTGTCGCCTATGCGCTCACGGTCTGCTTCGATGACCTCTCGATCAGCCACCGCCTGCGGGCGCATGAGGCCTTCCGCATTCTCGGCACCGACCTCATGGAGTACGCGCACTGATCAGAGGGCGCGTCTTATGACGAAGGGGTCCGGCGGTGCTGAACGCACCACCGGGCCCCTTTCATCGTCGAGCGTGTGTGCTCAGCGCACTCCGCGCATGAGCGTCAGCACCGGCTTCGCCGCGAGCAGCAGCCCCGCCCCGACCACGATGGCGATGCCGCCGAGGATCGAGAAGTACGGTGCCTCATTGGCCGGGTCGTAGAACTGCACCAGCCATCCCGAGATGGCCGATCCCAGCGCGATCGAGAGGAAGAACAGCGCCACCATCTGCGTCTGGTAGCGGGCCGGCGCCAGCTTGGTCGCCGCCGACAGCCCGATGGGTGAGATCAGCAACTCGGCGACGGTGAAGATGAACAGGATGCCGACGATCGCCAGCAGTGGCGTCGAGCCGGGGCCACCGTTCGCGAAGGGCAGGAACAGCAGGAAGGCCCCGCCCATGATGGCGGTGCCGAGCGCGAATTTGACCGGAGTCGACGGCTGCCGTGTGCCCAGGCGCGACCAGAGGGCTGCGAAGACGCCCGAGAGCAGGATGATGAAGACCGGGTTGATCGACTGCACCCACGGGATGGGCATCTCCCAGCCGAAGATCTCACGATCGAGGCGCTTGTCGGAGTACACCGTGAGCACGGTGAACTGCTGCAGATACAGCGACCAGAACGCCACGCTCGTGATGAACAGCGGCAGAAAGGCCCACACGCGCGAGCGCTCCTGCGAGGTGACGTGACGGCTCGAGAGGATCACGGCGAAGTACGCCACCGTGGCGACCAGCGCGCCGAGGATCACGATGTCTGACAGGTTGTCGGCGCGGATCACGCCGATCAGCACCAGTACGGCGAGCACGGCGATCGAGGCGATCGCGATGATTCCCACCAGCGGGTAGCGGTTGCGCGGCAGGGGGTTGTGCACGACGTGGGCGCTCGCAGGCAGTTCCTTGCGCCCGAAGGAGTACTGGATCAGACCCAGGGTCATGCCCACCGCGGCGAGGCCGAAGCCCCAGTGGAAGCCGGCGGTCGACTGCAGCAGGCCCGTGAGGATCGGACCCAGGAACGCACCCAGGTTGATGCCCAGGTAGAACAGTGAGAACCCGGCATCTCGGCGGGTGTCCTCGGGGGAGTAGAGGGTGCCGACCACCGAGGTGGCGTTGGCCTTCAGCCCGCCCGAGCCGAGCGCGATCAGCACCAGGCCGACCCCGACGCCGATCAGGCCCGGCAGCAGAGCCAGCGACAGGTGGCCGGCGACGATCACGATCGCACTGACGAACAGCACCCGCTCCGAGCCGAACATCCGGTCGGCGAGCCAGGCGCCGAGGATCGTCGACAGGTACACCGATCCGCCGTAGGCACCGAGGATGCCACCGGCGATCGCCTCGGGAACACCGAGGCCGCCGTCGGCGACCGAGAAGTACAGGTAGATCAGCAGGATGCCCTGCATGCCGTAGAAGCTGAAACGCTCCCACATCTCGACGCCGAACAGGTGCACGAGTGCGCGCGGTTGGCCGAAGAAGCGGGTGTCGCGCGAGGCCGGTTCGGCCTCAGTCGGCGAAGAAGTCATGGGTTCCAGCGTACGCGCGCCGACCCCGGGCATCCGAACCGGGCATCCGATACCGACGCGGGAGCGTCCGCCGCGCGGCGGAATCAGCCCGGCAGTGCGGGGTGCTGCTCGGAGTGCGGATGCCGCGGAATGACGAACGTCAGCGCGAAGGCGATGATGCCCGCGGCGATCGCCAACCAGAAGCAGACCTCGAAGGCTTCGCGCGTGGGCACGGCCATGCCGTTGACGTCGACGCTCATGGCGGCGAGGACGCCGCCCATCACTGCGGATGCCGTCGACGTGCCCACCGAGCGGAACAGGGCGTTCAGCCCGTTCGATGCCCCGGTCTCGTGGGCGGGAACGGCGCGCATGATGATCATCGGCATGGCGGCGAACGAGAAGCCGATGCCGACGCCGATGAGGAGGTTGGCGATCAGCAGGTGCCACACCTCGGTGGACCACAGCAGCACGAACACGTAGGCGAGCACGATCGCCGCGGTACCCACGGTGAACAGGGGGCGGGGGCCGACCGTGCGCTCGAGGAAGCCGGACAGCGGCGAGATGATCATCATCACCACGCCCGAGGTGGCCACGATCAGGGCGGCCGAGAACATGTCGAGTCCCAGGCCCGAGCCGGTCGCGACGGGCAGTTCGAGCAGCTGCGGGAACGTCACGTTCGACGAGAACAGCGCGAAGCCCATGCAGATGGCGGCGATGTTGGTGAACAGCACCGCGGGCCTGGCGGCCACGCGCAAGTCGAGCAGCGGCTCTCGGGTGCGCAGTTGGTACCAGCCCCAGATCAACAGCACGAGGATGCCGCCGACCAGGCTGATCAGTGATGCCGGAGCCGTCCAGCCCCACTCGGCGCCGCGCGACACGTAGAGCAGCAGCCCCGTCAGGCCGATGGCGAGGCCGATCGCTCCGACGATGTCGAGGCGTCCCGGTGACAGCAGCACGTCATCGGGCACGATCAGCATCACCAGGATCGCGCTGATCACTCCGAGGGCTGCGGCGAGCCAGAACAGCCAGTGCCAGTCGGCGTTCTGCGCCAGGTAGGCGGCGACGGGCATGCCGACGGCGCCGCCGACGCCCATGGTCGCGCTCATCAGTGCCACCGAGGTGCCGAGGCGTTCGGGCGGCAGTACGTCACGCATGATGGCGATGCCGAGGGGGACGACCCCGGTGGTGGCGCCCTGCAGGCCGCGGCCGATGATGACGCCGATGATCGAGTTCGACAGGGCGGCGATCACCGATCCGAAGATCAGCAGGATCAGTAGTGCGATGACCACGCGGCGCTTGCCGTACATGTCGCCCAGACGCCCCGAGATCGGGGTGGCGACGGCGGCGACGAGCAGGGTGATGGTCACGACCCACGAGGTGTCCTCGCGGGAGGCGTTCAGGATGCGAGGAAGCTCGGCCTGCAGTGGCACGACGAGCGTGAACATGAACGCCGAGCACAGGCCGACGAAGGCGAGCACGGCGACGATCGCGCCACGGGGAGGAACGCGTGACAGGCGTTTTCTCGCTCTGTCGTCCGCATCATCCATTCGCACAGGCTATCGCCACTGGAGCACGCCTGGCCGCGTCGTGTAGGGCCACGAGTGCACGCAACTCCGGAGAATCGGATGCCACAGCCGGCAGAACCGCCGATCTCGGCCGTTTCAGCCGGGGTTCTCCGGAGTTATGAACGCGATCCACCTCGCTGCTGGCGGATTATCATCGACTCGGGCGGGGTCTCGGGGCGCGGACCCCACGGGGCTAAGATCCTTCGGGGCGCGCCGGCAGTTCAGCTCGGGGCGTCCGCTGCGCGGCGCCGCTGACGCCGGAGGCTGCCGGCCACGGCGGCCACCAAAATGCCACCGGCCACGATGATCGCGGTGATCCCGATCGCGTCGCTGTGCGGCTGATCGGTGATGCGCCCCACCGCCAGCCAAGCCAGGCCCCACGAGGTTGCCAGGGCCGGGGCGATCCTGCCGGTGACGAACCCGCTGAGCGCGGCGATCACGAGAACGACGACCAGCACCGCGATGCCCCACGCGTCGGCAGACTGCGCCCACTGGCCGGGGACGCTCTGCGTGAGCCAGGCGGCCGTGTTGGCAACGGTGGCGATCGTCACCCACCCGAAGTGCAGACCCATCACACCGTCGAGCAGCAGGCGGTCCACCCATCCGCGTGCGGGTGGCGTGTCGAGGCGAACGATGATCACGGCGAGCACCGCCAGCAGGGCTGCGATCACCAGCACGGTGAGCGGCAGTGTGAGGAACTGGGCGGTGACCAGCCAGAGGCCGTTGAGCAGCATCGACAGGGCCACCCACCAGCCGGTGCGCATCTGCCGGGGGTCTTCGCGCTGGGAGGGCAGCGCCTGCCACACCGTGTACCCGATGAGGCCCACGTAGATGACCGACCAGATCGCGAAGGCCGGTCCTGCCGGCGCAAGATACGATCCCTGCGCGGAAAGAGCGCCGTCCTGCAGATCCTGCACGGGGGTGCCCCCGAGCGCACCGCCGCCGATGGTCGCGCCGATGAGCATGAAGACCGCCGCGGCGATGACGGTCGACTGCCGGAGTACTGCTGTGCCCGCGCTCGTCATGGCACGACCCTACTGGGGCGCGGCCCGTGAGGATAGGGTGACCGCATGAGCAACGTGGCTCCGAACGATCCGGCGGCGGCGCGGGGGATCTCACGCCGCACGCAGTCCGATATCTACCGTGCGGGCATCAGCGGTGAGCGGCCGGCCGTGCCGATCGATGCGGCGGCGCTCCAGTCGGCCGCACAGGCGACGCTCACGCCCGAAGCGTACGCGTACGTGGCCGGGGGCGCCGGGGCGGAGACGACTGCGGCCGCGAACCGTGCCGCCTTCGACCGCTGGCAGGTGTGGCCGCGTCCGTTGCGCGATGTGAGCAGCCGTGACCTGTCGGTGGAGTTCCTCGGGCGCACCCGCCCCACACCCCTGCTGCTCGCGCCTTTGGGGGTCATGGAACTCGCGCACCCCGAGGCCGATCTCGCCGTGGCGCGGGCGGCAGCATCCGCGGGTGTGCCGTACACCGTCTCGAATCAGGCATCGTTCCCGCTCGAGCGGATCGCGCAGTCCGCACCGGGCGCTCCGCGGCTGTTCCAGCTGTACTGGTCGGCCTCCGATGAGCTCAACGCGTCGCTGCTCGCCCGCGCCGAGGCGTCGGGATGCGAGGCGATCGTCGTCACGCTCGATACGCACCTGCTCGGGTGGCGCACGCGCGACCTCGACCTGGCCTACCTGCCGTTCACGAGGGGGATGGGTATCGCCCAGTACACCTCCGACCCGGTGTTCCAGAAGTGGGTGCAGCAACGGGCATCCGCTTCCTCCGGTGACAGTCCGGCCGTGAGGGTGACGCCCAAGACGATCGCCGCCGGGCTGTCGATCGCGCGCAGGGGCGCCGCGCTCACCGGCAGCCGCAGCTTGCGCGACAACCTGCGCTCGCCGCTGCCGCGCGCTGCCGTCGAGACGTTCCTCGACGTGTTCTCGACCCCGACACTCACGTGGGACGACCTCGCCAAAGCGCGCGAATGGACGTCGCTGCCGATCATCTTGAAGGGCATCGTGCATCCGGACGATGCCGAGAGGGCGGCGGATGCCGGAGCCGACGGCGTCTGGATCTCGAACCACGGCGGCCGGCAGATCGACCGCTCGGTGCCTACGCTCGACGTGCTGCCCGAGATCAGCGAGCGCATCGGCGGGCGGATGCCGGTGATCTTCGACTCCGGGGTGAGGGGCGGTGCGGACGCCGCGATCGCCCTCGCGCTCGGTGCCGACCTGGTCGCCCTCGGACGCCCGTATGCGTACGGGCTCGGCATCGCCGGCGAGCGGGGCGTGCGAGAGGTGATCCGCAACGTGCTCGCCGAACTCGACATCACACTGGGCCTTGCCGGGCTAACTTCGGTGGCCGACCTCGATCGCGACGCGTTGCGCGCCGTGTGAGCTGCGGCGGTCGGAACTTCGGCGCCGTTGCCGGTTCACAACTCCGGAGAACCGTGGGCGCGGGCAGCTGATCTGGCACCTGACACCCTGCACGGCGAGGTTTCTCCGGAGTTGCGTGCAACGGCGTGCCGAGTCGCGCCTGTGATTCCATGGACCCATGAGCGCACACGCCGAGGTTGCCACGGAGCAGAATCCCGCCGATACCGACTGGCACCGCTGGGCGCCGACAGGGCAGACGCTTAACACGAGTCGCACGGTTGGCAGCGGGCCGGTGCCAAGCATCGCCGCGTTCGAGTTGCTTCCTCTGGAGCCCATGCTCGTGCCCGAAAAGCCGCGGAGTGGGGAGCTTGATCCGTCGCAGTGCCATCACTGCAAGCCGTCTGAGTTTGCGATCTGGCAGGACGACGAGTGGCGAGTCAGCGGTGGTATGCAGGGGCCGACCGGCATCCCGTTCGTCGGCGCCATCTCGCCGCGCCGCCATGTGAAGCTCGAGGACGCCCCGATCGAGGTGCTGGCCGGGCTCGGACCTGTCTTGCAGCGGCTCTCTGAGGCGACGAAGGCGATCCCCGCCGTCGCGCGTTGCCACTTCTCGCGCTGGAATGATGGCTCGGCGCACCTGCACCTGTGGGCATTCGCGCGCCCGGCAGGCATGATGCAGGGGCGCGGTGCAATCTTGCCGTACTGGGAGCAGAGTATGCCGGCCATGCCCGACGAGATGATGGCTGAGTACCTCGAAATCGTCGCGAATGCGCTCGCCGCTGGCGGCGGCGACGCGTTCCCTTACCGCTGAGTTGACTCTCCCGCTATGGGAGGCCCGATGCTGGAAGCATGTTGGGAATCGGTGAGTTCGCAGGATTGACGGGCCTCAGCGTGAAGGCGCTGCGGCACTACGACGAGAAGGGCGTACTCGTGCCCGCCGACGTCGATGAGCGCTCGGGATATCGACGCTATGCCGAGTCGCAGGTGCGGGCGGGAGTGCAGACGCGCGCACTGCGCGACGTGGGGGTCGCGCTGCCCGCGGTCTCGCAGGCGGTCGCCGCGGGCGACGCGCTGGGGGCGCTCGCCGTGCAACGTGAGCGGGTGCTCGCGCTGCGGGCCGAAGAGGACCGCGCGTTCGCCGCGGCCGAGACGGCGCTGCGCGCGTTGCGGGTGCCGGTCGAGGTCGTCGAACGGCAGGCGGATGCCACCACGTACGTCGGCCGTGCGATCTCGGTGCCGGCCGACGACACCGACGAGCTCACCGATGACCATGCGAACGACGTCTTCGCCGAACTGTTCCGCGATGTGCATGATGCCGGTCTGGGGCCGGCGGGAGCGTTCTGGACGACGATCCGTCCGGGCGAGCAGGGCCAGATCGAGCTGGTCTGCTGCTGGCCGACGGCGCGCCGGGCGGAAACCGGGTGGGGAGGGCCCGACACCGAGGTGGGGATCCTTCCCGCACGTACCGAGCTCGTCGCCAACTGGCGACCGCAGGACGGTGAAGAACTGCCCGAGGGATACACGCATCCCGCCGTAGTCGCGCTCTTCGAAGCCGTCGGAGAGCGCGGCATCGCACTCGGCAAGACCGAAGTGCGGCAGACCGTGCACGGATCGAGCGCCGATGACTGGCACGTCGAGGTGATGATCACGATCTGATGTCACCACGCCGGTTTCGGCATCCGGGCATCGAGGGGCAGACTGGGGGCGTGCGCACCATCCGAGATCTCGACACCGTTGAACTGATCATCGAAGCCCAGGGGCTGCTGGACTCGATCCGCGGGCCCGAGCGGGTGATCGACGCGGGCACACTGCGTGCTCTGCAGCAGTCCGGCAACTACGTGGTCGGCCTGTTCGACGGCGACGACGGCGATGAGCGCATGGTCGGCGCCTCGGTGGCGTTCTTCGGCGTGCCGGGCCGACGCACGATGCACTCGCACATCACCGCGCTGCTTCCCGACTACCGCGGCCGCGGCTGGGGACGTGAGCTCAAGGAACACCAGCGTCAGTGGGCGTTCTCGCGCGAGGTCGGGCGCATCACCTGGACCTTCGATCCGCTCGTGGCGCGCAACGCCCACTTCTTCCTCACCGTGCTCGGCGCCCGCGTCACCGACTACGCCGTCAACCAGTACGGCATCTTCGGGGGCGGCGATGCCGGTGACGAGAGCGACCGGTTCGACGTCGAGTGGGCGCTCGCCGATATCGCGAAGCCTCCGGCATCCGATGCGGTCGTCGCCACGCTCGAGATCCCTGCCGACGTCGAGGCGATGCGGGAGAGCGACCCCGCCGCGGCGCACGAGTGGCGGTTGCGCCTGCGCGGCGAGGTCGAGCAGTTGCTCGGGCGCGGACTGCGCGTGGCCGGGTTCGAGACCGGCCGGGGCTACCTCTTCAGCGAGTAGGCGCCGGCCTCTGACCCTCGGAGGGCATCCGAGGGCGGACCACCGCGCGAGGGGCTCGCCGGTAGGATGAGGATGCCCGCTTCTCGGGCGAATTCCCCGCAGCATCCGACCATTGGAGCCACCGTGGCCGAACAGTCCCGTCTTGACAAGGTCATCGCCCTCGCCCGCCACCGCGGGTTCGTGTTCCAAGCGGGTGAGATCTACGGCGGTTCCCGCTCGGCATGGGACTACGGTCCCCTCGGTACCGAGCTGAAAGAGAATATCCGCCGGCAGTGGTGGCAGACCTTCGTGCGCGGCCGTGGCGACATGGTCGGCCTCGACTCGTCGATCATCCTGCCCAAGCGCGTGTGGGAGGCCTCCGGCCACGTCGCGACCTTCACCGACCCGCTGGTCGAGTGCCTGCAGTGCCACAAGCGTCACCGTGAGGACCACCTCATCGAGGCGTTCGAGGCGAAGAAGGGGCGTCAGCCCGAGAACGGCATGGCCGACATCGTCTGCCCCGATTGCGGGACCCGTGGTCGCTGGACCGAGCCGAAGTCGTTCTCCGGCCTGATCAAGACGTACCTGGGCGTCGTCGACGACGAGTCCGGCCTGCATTTCATGCGCCCCGAGACTGCGCAGGGCATCTTCGTGAACTTCTCGAACGTGCTCACCGCCTCGCGCAAGAAGCCGCCGTTCGGCATCGGCCAGGTCGGCAAGGCGTTCCGCAACGAGATCACGCCCGGAAACTTCATCTTCCGTACCCGCGAGTTCGAGCAGATGGAGATCGAGTACTTCGTTCCTCCGGCCGAGGCGCAGGAGTGGTTCGAGCACTGGGTCAAGGCCTGCTGGGACTGGTTCATCGACCTGGGTGTCGCCCCCGAGAACATGCGTCAGTTCGACGTTCCCGAAGAGGAGCGCGCGCACTACTCGGCGGGCACGATCGACTTCGAGTACCGCTTCGGCTTCCCCGGCAAGGAGTGGGGCGAGCTGATGGGTGTCGCCAACCGCACCGACTACGACCTCTCCAGCCACTCCGAGGCATCGGGCCAGAGCCTGACGTACTTCGACCAGGCCTCTGGCGAGCGGTACACGCCCTACGTGATCGAGCCCTCGTTCGGCCTGACCCGCTCGATGATGGCTTTCCTGGTCGACGCGTACGAAGAAGAAGAGGTGCCCAACGCCAAGGGCGGCACCGACACGCGCACCGTGCTCAAGCTCGACCCGCGCCTGGCGCCCATCAAGGTCGCCGTGCTGCCTCTGTCGCGCAACGAGCGCCTGTCGCCGCTGGCACGTGAGGTCGCCGACACCCTGCGCGGCACCTGGAACATCGACTTCGACGACGCCGGCGCCATTGGCCGCCGCTACCGCCGCCAGGACGAGGTCGGTACGCCGTTCTGCGTCACCGTCGACTTCGACTCGCTCGACGACCGCGCCGTCACCGTGCGCGATCGCGACACCATGGGCCAGGAGCGCGTGCCGCTCGACGCCCTCGAGCAGTACCTGGCCGAGCGCCTGCGCGGAGCCTGACAGACGCGACTCATACGACGAAGCCCCTGCGGATCCTTTGGATCGGCAGGGGCTTCGTCGTGCGCGCGTGCGCTCAGTAGTCTTCGCCCTCGGCCTGCGAGGGGTGCTTGTCGAACCAGAGCGGTCGACCGATGAACAGGTGTGCATCGGTGTCGAAGAGTTCGTTGGTCTCGTTGCGGTTCACGATGGGCTCCTTTGCGCGAGTGGTCCATTTCAGGATCGCTCATAGAATCGTGCTCTTGTGCAGGGGATGGCGCGAAAGAACATGCGAAGTTTCGTCAAGGGCAAGTCGAGGGGTGGGTGCGGCAGATCTGTGGATAACTGGCGTCGACGCGCACTCGGCGACGTAGCCTCGTCGCCATGCATACGACAACCGAGAAGAATGCGGATGCCACAGTCACGACCGCCCGCGCGAAGACTCTGCTCATCGGTGGCGGCCTGTTACTACTCGGCGGCGTCCTCGAAGCCATCGGGCCGTTCGGATGGGGCGAACTCCTCGAAATGTCTGTTCTGTTCCCCCGACTGCTGGTGCTCTCGTCGGCCGTGGTCTTCGCGGTCGGAGTCGGCGCGGGAGCCGCACTCGCAGGCACTCGGCCGTTGAGCCGGATCGCACTGATCCTGCTCGGTTTCTCGAGCTTCGTGTCACTCATGGCCCCAGACGTATTCATGCTCGTCGTGTTCTTCGGCTACCTGGTGCCGCCCGTGATCCTTCAGCCGACGGTCATCATCACCGTCGCCGCCAGCGCGCTCCTCCCGGTCGCATTCGCGGTGATCGCGGGCGTGAGCATCGGTCGCGCCCGCGTCATGCCGAACCCGTGGGCATGGGTGCCGCTCCCTCTTCTGGTGCTGGGCGTCGCTGCTGGCACACTTCAGGCGCTCATCTACAGCCGGCTCACGCCGCTCACAGATTCGTACGCAGGCGCACGACTCGAACTTGTGCACACCGTCATCCCGCTCCTCCTCGGTGGCCTCGCGATGGCCGTCGGGCTCGTCCTGGCCCGGCGCCGTGCCGTCAGCTCTCGGTGATGCCCAGTGTTCCGGCATCCGCCACTGTCTGAGAACAGGCCCGTTCGCGGCAACAGGACGATTTCTCGGAAATCGGCCTGTTCTCGGTGAACGGCCTGCTCTCGGTGACAGGCGGGGTTGCGAAGCGCGCCGTCGTCAGCGCACGATGCGCAGCGTGCGCACCTCGAACGGACGCAGCGCGAGCTCGCCGCCGACACGCGCGTCGTCGAGGTCGTCCTCGATCAGCGAGACCTCGCGGATGCCCGAGTGCGCGAACCCGACCGACAGCTCACCCCGCGCGCGGTGCCCGAGCGACTCGTACACCCGCACGATGACGTCGCCCGAGCGGTCATCGGCCAGCTTCACCGACGACACGATGATGCCCTCGCCCGACACCGCCACGAGGGGGTCGACCTCATGCGCCCCACGCATCAGCGTCGGCATGGCGTTGAGGCGGATGCCCTCGGCGGTCGCGATGGCGGCATCCGCTCCGATCACGAACCCGACCTCGATCTGGTGCGCGCCGTGGTCGGTCTCGGGATCGGGAAAGCGCGGCGCCCGCAGCAGCGACAACCGGATCGTCGTGGTGACATCGTCACCATCGACGTCGCGCGAGGTGTCGTAGCCGTAGATCGAGTCGTTCACGAGCGCGGCGCCGAACCCGTCGTCCTCCTGTGCGAGTACGAACCGGTGCATCGAGGTCTCGAATTTCGCCGCCTCCCAGCTGGTGTTCACATGGGTGACGCGGCGCTGAAAGCCGAACTGTGTCTCGGCGAGTGTCTCACGGGCGAACAGGTCGAGGGGGAAGGCGAGTTTGAGCAGCTTCTCGGTCTCGTTCCAGTCGATGTCGTTGAGCAGCAGAACGGTGCGTGAGCCAGGCCGCAGAAGGATGGTCTGCTCGATCGAGGACTGCGAGAACTCGCGCCGCACAATGACCGAGGCGACACCGTTGACCACCGACGTGTCGATCGACGAGACCGCGGTGAGGTCCTCGACCCGGTTCTTGTAGTACCGGTCGATGTCCCACGCGTCCCACATGTTCGGGAAGTCCTGGTGCAGCTGGAACAGGTTCGCAGGTGACTCTGCGGGGATCGTCTCGCGGCCCGTGGCCTTGTCGATCGCCGAGACGATCAGACCGTCGTGCGAGACGGTGACCGTGACGAGATCGTTGGCGAGCACGAAGCCGTCGGCCTGTTCGGTCAGCGTGGCGGGCGCATGACCGGAGTCCGTCTCTGAGACGGCGGTCGCTCCGAGCGGGCGGTCGTCGGATGCCCCTCGCACCGATGTCGGGGTGAATCGCAGCAGCCGATCACCCTCGCCGGCCAGGGCGCCGAGCGCCGCGGCAGACAGGTCTTCGGCATCCGAGATCACATCTCCCAGCGCCTCGACGGCCTCGCGGTGCACCCACGCGATCGACGTGCCGGGCAGGATGTCATGGAACTCGTGCAGCAGCACGACCTGCCACAGGCGGTCGAACGCGTCGTAGTCGTACTCGGTGCCGCGCTGCACGGCGGCGGTCGCCGCCCACAGCTCCGCCTCGATCAGCGCCTGCTCGGCCCAGCGGTGCAGCGCCTTGGTGGCGTGCTGGCTGGTGAGCGTGCCGCGGTGCAGCTCGAGGTAGAGCTCGCCGACCCAGACGGCCGGGTCGGTCAGCTCGGCGCGCGCCTCAGTGAAGAACGCGTCCGGGTGCTTCCATTCGACCTTCGCCGAGCCCTCCAGATCGGCCAGACGGGCGGCCTTCCCCGTCATCTCGCGGGTCGTGCCGCCGCCGCCGTCACCCCAACCGACCGGGGCGATCGACATCGACGCGACCCGGTTCTCTTTGAACTGGCGGGACGCCTTGGCGACCTCGGGGCCGCTCAGCTGCGCGTTGTAGGTGTCCATCGGCGGGAAATGCGTGAACATGCGCGACCCGTCGATGCCCTCCCACAGGAACGAGTGGTGCGGAAAGACGTTGCGCTGGTTCCACGAGATCTTCTGCGTGAAGAACCACTCGAACCCGGCCCGGCGCATCAACTGCGGCAGTGCGGGGGAGTATCCGAAGCTGTCGGGCAACCACACCCCCTTGGAGCGGATGCCGAACTCACGCTCGAAGAACCGCTGACCGTACGCGAACTGGCGCACCAGCGACTCACCGGTCGGCATCACCGTGTCGGACTCGACCCACATGCCGCCCAGCGGCACAAACCGGCCTTCGGCGACGGCGGCACGCACCCGCTCCCACACCTCGGGGCGGTGCTGCTTGATCCAGGCGTACTGCTGCGCGCTCGACATCCCGTACCGGAAATCCGGATCATCCTCGAGCAGCGCCGTCATCGACGAGGTGGTGCGGGCGACCTTGCGGATCGTCTCGCGCACCGGCCACAGCCACGCCGAATCGATATGCGCGTGCCCGATCGCGGCGATGCGGTGCGCGCTCTCCTCAGCAGGAGACGCCAACACCCCGGCCAGGCGCGCGCGGGCATCCGACGCCGTCTCGACGATGCGCTGCAGATCCAACGCATCGAGCGCGTCGTCAAGCGCCTGCAACACGCGCATGCGCCGCGGAGACGTCTCGGGCAACTCACCCTGCAGTTCCAGCAGCACTTCGAGGTCGAGCGACAGCTCGAAAACCTCGGGCTCGAAGACGGCGAGGTCCATGTGCCGCACGCGGTACAGCGGCTCGGGCGACGAGGTGAGGACGTCGCCCTCCTGCGTCGGCAGGAACGGGTGGTAGTCGAGCAGCACCGGGTTCGAGGCGCCTTCCAGGTAGAACTCGACCGACCCGCCCGCCTCAGCATCCACCGGCACCCACTGATTGCGGGGGTTGAGGCTCTTGATCGGGCTCCCGTCCGGGCGGTAGGCGAGGGCCTCGCACTGGAACCCGGTCATATTCACGTCGAATCCGAGGTCGATCAGCGCTTCGACCTTCTTGCCCGCCCACTGCGCTGGGACCTCGCCGCGCACCCGGAACCACGTCGTGCCCCACGCCGGCCCCCACATGCCACCCGCGGCGAACGGCTCGTAGTCCAGTGCGAGGCCCTCCGCCGGAGCGATTGGCTCACCGGGCAGGGAATGAGAAGCGATCTGCAGCGGGACACGAGTCGAGTGGATCGCCGGGCGCACGCGCTCGGCGAGCACCCGCGTCACCCGCCCGACCGTGAGCGAGGTCTCTTCGTGCATCGCGTCCTCCTTGTCGCGGGTGTGAGGTCGAGCCTACTCAGACGACGGTGTTGTTCGACGAGTAGGTGCCCACGCCGTCGGCGGAGTCCGGGACCAGCAGCTCGGTGATGCCACGGCGGGCGAGCAGGGCGGCATCCGCCGCATCGGTCGAGGTGACGAACGTCGCCTCCGCGCCCGATGCGCAGGCCTGCACCCACGCCTCGAACACGGCACCGCCGGGGCTGAGGGCCGCGCGGCTGACAGGCACGTCGCCCTCGTCCACCTCGACGACGATGCCCAGCGACCGCGCCGGGGTGCTCTGACGCTCGCGCAGTTCGGGGATGATCTCGGCGAAGCGGCGCCCGATGGGCTTGGCGTCGCCATCGTTGTCGATGAGCCCCAGCGAGTATTCCAGCTCGGGGTAGTCGGCCAATGCGCGGCTGACATCGTGCGAGCACCACCAGGTGACGCCCCACAGGTTCTCGGTGCGCGCCGCGCTGCGCACGGTCGCTTCGAGAAAGTCGGGCATCTCATCGGTGCTCAGGCAGTTCGACGGCGCACCGACCTCCTGTAGCCAGATCGGTCGCCGCGCGTCGGTCTGGAAGGCGCGTGAGAGCTCGATCATGTACTCGGCGTGGCGATCGGATGCTACCGACCGGCCGCCGTAGCGCTGAGCGGTGCCGTTGAAGATCCACGAGTGCACGGTCGTCATGGCACCCAACCGTGACGCGAGCGCCGGGGTGAAGCCGTGGCCGTCCATGTACCAGGCGGCGTCGTACTCGCTGTGCACGTGCGGCTGGTCGGGTGCGGAACGCTCGGCGGCATTGAGCAGCGTGGTGATCCAGTTGGCGGCGTCGGCCTCGGTCACGGGCCACGGATGCGGGTGATTGCGCGCCGAGAACTGGTTGGTCTCGTTGCCGAGGGTGAATCCGAGGAAGTTGCCCGCGTCGCCGAGTGCCGCGCCCAGGCGCTCGACCAGCGCCACCTGTCCGCTGAGCGCGTCAGGGTGGGTGAACATGTTCTTGTCGTGCCAGGTGAACAGCCAGGACGGCACGAAGTCGAAGCTCGACAGGTGCCCCTGGATAACGTCGACGCTGGCGTCGAGCCCGAACTCCGCGGCGACGTCGACCACGGCACGCACGTCGGCGACGGCCTCATCGCGGATCAGGGTGCGGTTGGGCTGCAGCACCGGCCACAGCGGAAAGACACGCACATGATCGAGGCCGAGCTCGGCAAGGCCCGCGAAGTCTCGACGCACGGCATCGAGATCGAGGGCGAGCCAGGAGTGCATCCACTCCTTCGACGGGGTGTAGTTGGCGCCGAAGCGCAACGGCGCGTCGGGGGAGGAGAGCGCGGGCATAGTCGACCTTTCTCAGCGCCGGGAAGCGATCGGATCTCGGCAGACGCTAGCACGCCGCACGTTTGCGCGGAGGGAGAAGAGCGGATGCATGTCGCCGGGCCGCATAGACTCATCTCGGTACGACCTGAGAGGACGGCTATGACGGACGCAGCGCCCAAGAAGCACCAGGACTACAACCCGGGACCCCGGGTGGGGATCACCTTCTCTACCTTCGACCTGCTGCACGCCGGGCACATCATGATGCTCGCCGAGGCGAAGCGGCAGTGCGACTACCTGATCTGCGGTCTGCAGATGGACCCGACGCTCGATCGTCCCGAGAAGAACGCACCGACCCAGACGGTCGTCGAACGCTACATCCAGCTGCGCGGCTGCGAGTACGTCGACGAGATCGTGCCCTATTCGACCGAGCAGGACCTCGAAGACATCCTGCGCTCGTTCAAGCTCGACGTGCGCATCGTCGGCGATGAGTACCTCGACCGCGACTTCACCGGTCGAGAGTACTGCGAACAGGCCGGTATCGAGCTGTACTTCAACAGCCGCAACCACCGCTTCTCGAGCTCGGGGCTGCGCAAGATCGTCGCCGCGAAAGAAGCCGAGCGCCTTTCGCGGGCCTGACAACCGAGCGCGAGCGGCACGCCCTGACCATGGCCGACATGCCGATCTCTGAAGACACGGTGGGGTTGCATCCGAGCCCGGCGCAGTTGCGCTGGCAGCAGGCCGGCGTCGCGGTGTTCTTCCACTTCGGGCTGAACACCTTCGCCGGGGTGGAGTGGAGCGACGGGACGTTGCCGGCTGCGTCTTTCGATCCGACCGCGCTGGATGCCCGCCAGTGGGTCGCCGCCGCGAGGATCGCCGGCGCGCAGCATGTCGTGTTGACCGCGAAGCACCACGACGGGTTCTGCCTGTGGCCGACGGCCACCACCGAGTACTCCGTGGCATCCAGCCCGTGGCGAGGCGGTGACGGCGACGTGGTGCGTGAGCTCGCCGACGCGTGCGCGGAGGCCGAAATGGGGTTCGGGGTGTACCTGTCGCCCTGGGATCGCAACGCCACGTGCTACCCGGATGCCGCTGCCTACGACGACTTCTACGGCGCGCAACTCACCGAGCTCTGCACGGGCTACGGCGACCTGGTCGAGGTGTGGTTCGACGGCGCGGGATCGGCCGGCCGCGAGTACGACTGGGCCCGCATCACCGGGATCGTGCGCGAGCACCAGCCCGGTGCGGTGATCTTCAACATGGGCGACCCCGACATCCGGTGGGTCGGCAATGAGGACGGCCTGGCCTCGGATCCCGTTCTCTACGTCGCGGACTGGACACCGAACGACGTGCACACCGATGCGGTGCTTGGATTCGCACCGCGCTACCTGCCGCCTGAGTGCGATGTATCGCTGCGGCACGGCTGGTTCTGGCATCCGTTCGACGAGCCGAAGACCGTCGAGCACCTGCTCGGAATCCACTACCGGTCGGTCGGGCTGGGGGCGAACCTGCTGTTGAACGTGCCGCCGAACCGGGACGGCCTGATCGACCGCACCGACCTGGCAGTTCTTGAGGAGTACTCCACCGAGCTGGCGAGGCGATTCGGTGCGCCACTGGAGGCGCGGATCATCCGACGGGATGCCGGTGTCTGGGACGCCGAGTTCGCCGACGAGGTCGAGATCGACCATCTCGAACTGGCTGAGGCGTTGGATGTCGGACAGCGCGTAGCGGCGCATCGGGTGCTGGTGGATAGTGACGTGGTGTGCGAGGGCGGGACCATCGGAGTACGGCGGATGCACTCGTTCACCGAACGTGCGGTGCGGAGATTGCGGATCGAGACCGACGGCATCGATCCCGTACTGCGCAGCGTGCGCGCGTTCCGCACCGGCGTTGCTGCGGCGCCGGATATGCCGACCGTCGCGGAGTATCGAGCGCCGGAGACCGACATCATCGTGATGTGACCCGAGCGTTTGGCGCGACGGCATCCCGCACGCGGCGGTGGATGGCGTCAGCCGGTGACAGTGATCGTCGCGTACTCGCCGCCGCCGTTCTCGGACCACTGCAGCGACGCGGTGAGGATGCCGCGGAGGACGTCGAGATCCACTGTTTCGAGGTCCTTGATGTAGAGGCAGCCGACGCCGGTCGTGTGCGGGCCGAGTCGGTCCAGCGCGTCGGCGTGCGCGGCCGTCGACTCCAGGTAAATGGTCGAGGCGGCCTTGCGCGGAGCGAACGCCAGCAACGGCATATCGCCCTCGTTGCCGGTCGGGTACCGATAGTGGCAGCTGCCGAACCCGACGATCGTTCCCCACAGCACGGGCTCACGGCCCGAGACCTCCTGCAGCAGGGCCGTCAGGGTCTCAGCATCCCGTTGCCGTTTCGCAGGGCTCACCTCCGCGATGAACTCCGTGACGTCACCCCCGGTCGGCTTCATGGCTTCGCCGCCTTCGCGGCGGCCTTCATCGCCTTCTTGTGCTCGCGCACCTGGGCGAGCGACTCGGGTGAGACGATGTCGGCGACGCTGCGGTAGGCGCCCTCTTCGCCGTAGGGAGCGGATGCCTCCCGCCAGCCCGCGCCAGTGAAACCGTACTGCTTGCCGAGCAGGGCAAGGAAGATCTTGGCCTTCTGCTCACCGAAGCCCGGCAGCTTCTTCAGGCGCTTGAGGACTTCGGCGCCGTCGGGGTTCCCCTGAGTCCACAGGGCGGCGGCGTCGCCGCCCCATTCATGGACGAGAGTCTGGCAGAGCGTCTGCACCCGTGCCGCCATCGATCCGGGAAAGCGATGCACGGCCGGCGTCTGCTTGAACGCTTCGAGGAAGGCATCCGGGTCCATGCCGGCGATCGCTTCGGCATCCGTCGCTCCGGTGCGCTGTTCGATCTTGAGCGGGCCGGCGAACGCGGTCTCCATGGGAACCTGCTGGTCGAGCAGCATCCCGACCAGCAGAGCCAGCGGGTTCTCAGTGAGCAGGGTGTCGGCGGCGGTGTCTCCGGTGATGTGAAGGGCCATGTAGCCAGTCTGCCATTCGTGTCTGTGTCAGCTTCGAGCAGTCCGACGATGTGCGTGCGGAACGTGACGGTCGACGGGGTCGCGCTCTCGCGCGAACGGTCGAGGCGGAAGCTCTGCGTGGCTTGCCCGCCCCGCGTGACAGATACGGGTGCGCCTACCGGGTTCCGGCCGGCAGGACGTCGTCGAGGTCATGATCCACTCGGCGCCCGCGCCCTTGCTCTTCCATCGAACTCCGCCGGACCATATCATCGAGATATGGGAGAATCGTTGCGCGAATCGCGCGAGCGGGCGGGGCTCAGCCAAGCGCAGCTCGCGGCGCGCAGCGGTGTTGCGCAACCGAACATCGCAGCATACGAGTCGGGGCGGCGACACCCCTCGGCTGCCATGGTTGACCGATTGCAGGCGGCCATGCGCCCGCTGCCACGCGAGGCGCTCGAACGGCATCGTGACGAGCTCAAGGATCTCGCGTCGGAATTCGGACTGAGCAACATTCGCGTGTTCGGATCCGTTGGCCAGGGCACGGACACGACGGAGAGCGATCTCGACATCCTCGTCACCCGCTCTCCGAACATCGGGTTGCTGGCGATCGCCGAGTTCACCATCGCGGCTGAAGAGCTGCTCGGCGTCCCCGTGGACGTGGTCACTGACGGCGGGCTCCCCGGGGATCATCCGATTCGTCAGTCAGCGGTGGCTGCATGAACGAGCGGGACGAACGGGTTCTGCGCGAGATTGTCCGACTATGCCATGACGGCACCCGACTCGCCGAGCGAGGACGCGACTGGTACGTGTCAGATGAGTTGAACATCCCCGGTCTGGCCGCCGAATCGATCATCATCAAGATCGGCGAGAACGTTGCACGGTTGAGCGCCGAGACGATTGTTGCGAACCCGCAGGTTCCCTGGTCGAGTATCAAGCGCATGCGCGATCGGCTTGCGCATCACTACGAGGCGACTGACTACGACGCGGTGTGGGCCACGCTCAGCGTCGAATTGCCACGTGTTCGCGTCGCGATCACCTCGCTCCTTGCCGAGACAACTGGCGATTGATCACACATCCGCCCAGGGCTAGCGCACAAATCCGCGCGAAGCGCACGCCCGAGCATCCGCGAAGAGCACGCAGCCGATCAGGCGATGGCGGTCACCGTGGCGTCGGCGCCAGCATCCGGCCCGAGGCCGTACAGCGTCTGCATCGCCGCGGCGAACTCGGCACCGCGCCCCTCAGCGGCCAGTTCGTGCGCGCGCGTGGTGGGAGTGTGCAGCAGCACGCCGGCGAGGTGGCGCATCGCCTGCTCGACCAGTCCGTCTTCGTCGCCGCGGCGGCGTGCCCGATCGATCTCGGCTTCGAGCAGCCCGAAGATGTGCGTGCGGAACGCGACGACCGACGGGGTGACGCTCTGGCGTGACCCGTCGAGGTGGAAGCTCTCGGCAGCCTCGCGCACCACGACGCGGGCGGCATCGGTGGCCTGCAGCTCCTCCAGCGGCGCGTGCAGGCGGATGGTCTCCAGATCGAGCAGCGCGACGCCTTCGAGCTGTGCGACGGCGGGGTCGACGTTGCGGGGCATGCCCAGGTCGATCACCAGCTGCGAATGCGGGGCATCCGCCGTCACCGGGCCCATCGGGCACCCGGCGCCCGCCTCGTTCTCGGTGCGCGCGAACTGCGCCGGGCCGAGCACGGGCTCGGTTGCGGTGGTGCACGTGATCAGCAGCGTCGACCGCTGGGCGACAGCGGCGTACTCGTCATCGAACACCGGTGTGATGCCGTACTTCTTCGCGAACAGTTCGGCGCGGCCCGACGGTGAGTACACCGAGATGTCGACGGCGCCGCGTTCGCGCAGCGTCGCCAGCGTGACGGCCGCGTATTCACCCGTGCCGACCAGCAGCACCCGCTCGGCGGACCAATCGGCGATGCGGCTGTCGGCGAGCTCCAGAGAGAGGCGCACCAGCGAACGGCCGGCGCGGTGCAGGGCGGTGACGTTCTTGACCTTGCGCTGCGCCTGGCTTGCGCGCTGGAACAGCCGCTCCAGCTCGGACGACGTCGTGCCGGCCTCGCGGGCGACGGTTAATGCACGGCGCACCTGACCGGCGATCTCGCCCTCACCCGAGACGACCGACTCCAGTCCCGACGCCACGGCGAACAGGTGCTCGGCGACGTGGCGATCGCCGATGACGCGTGACGACCCGTGCAGGTCGGTCGCCGGGATGCCCGTGGCCAGCGCGACCGCCTCGACAACGGTGTGCTGCTCGAAGCCGTCGGCTTCGATGTACGCCTCGAAGCGGTTGCACGTCGCCAGCACGACCGCGCCCTGCGCACCGGCATCCACCAGGTTGGGTGCGACGGTGTCGGGGGTGCGGCTGAGGCGTTCGAGCAGATCGAAGGAGGCCGTCTTGTGACTGGCCGTGACGCAGAACAGCACGAAGGGGAGTGTACCCCTCTCATCTTTGAACGAGCTTGGCGACCGGCGGACGCATAGGAGCGGATGCCACGATAGGCGCATGAGTGATCTGCTGCGCGCGCTCGCCGGAGACAAGCCCGAGCGCACCCCGGTCTGGTTCATGCGTCAGGCGGGGCGGTCCCTGCCCGAGTACCGCGAGTTGCGCGTCGGCACGCGGATGCTGGATGCGTGCCTCACGCCCGATATGGCTGCCGAGATCACGCTGCAGCCGGTGCGCCGCCACGACGTCGACGCCGCCGTGTTCTTCAGCGACATCGTCATCCCGCTGCGTCTGGCCAGTGTCGACGTCGTGATCGAGCCCGGTCGCGGCCCGGTGTTCGCCAACCCCGTGCGCACCGCGGACGATGTCGCGCGCATCACGCAGATCGACCCGGCTGACCTCGACGGCACGGCCATCGCCGAAGCTGTCCGCCTGACGGTGGCCGAGCTCGGCGACAAGCCCCTGATCGGCTTCGCCGGTGCGCCCTTCACCCTCGCCGCCTATCTGATCGAGGGTGGTCCGTCGAAGGAACACCTGCGTGCCCGCGCGATGATGCACGCCGACCCTGACTCGTGGAACGCCCTGGCCGGCTGGCTCTCGCGCATCTCGCGCCGGTTCCTTGAGATCCAGCGCGACGCCGGTGCGTCTGTGGTGCAGCTGTTCGATTCGTGGGCCGGTTCTCTGAGTCCCGCCGACTACCGTGCGCACATCGCCCCGCACTCGCACGCAGCGCTCGACGGCATCGGTCTGCCCAGCATCCACTTCGGTGTCGGAACGGGGCCGTTCCTGGGCGACATGCGTCTCGGTGGGATCGTCGACGGCGTCGGTGTCGACTGGCGGATGCCCTTGGATGAGGCGATCCGCATCGTCGGCCCGGACGTGGCCGTCCAGGGCAACATCGACCCGGCACTGTTGCAGGCGCCGTGGCCGGTGCTCGAAGCGCACGTGCGCGACGTCATCGCACGCGGGCGCGGCGCCAAGGGGCACATCCTCAACCTCGGCCACGGCGTTCCGCCCGAGACCGACCCCGACCAGCTGACGCGCATCGTGCGGCTCGCCCACGGCGAGATCTGACCCGCACTCTTCTCTGAGAACCGCGTGGTGCCCGAGGGCGCCACGCGGTTTCTTGTTGTCGGGAAGGCGTCGATCTATAAGAAAAGTCACATTAATAAAGTGGTTTATGATATGAAAGATGCGTGAGCACCGACGCGCTCGCATCGCCGCGATGGCGACTGACCCCGATGAAGAGATTGGTTTGCCGCATGAACATGAAGTACCGGACGATCGCCGCAGTCACATGCGTCGGCGCTCTGACCGCACTGGCTGCCTGTACGACGGACGGCGCGGCCGCTGACAAGGCTCTCGAAGTGTGGATGCCCACCACCTTCGCCGCGGCGACAGCCGACGAGGAGGCCGCGACCTGGCGGAGCATCCTTGCCCCGTTCGAAGAAGAACACGGCGTCGAGGTCAATGTCACCCTGGTCCCCTGGGCCAGCTACGAGGAGAAGTACCTCACGGGTGTCTCCAGTGGACAGGGGCCCGACGTCGGCTACATGTACACCGAGATGATGGGTGACTACGTGTCGAACGGAGCACTCGCGCCGTTCGATGACCACCTCTCCGAAGAGACCACGTCGAAGATGCTGTACCTCGACCAGGGAAAGGTCGACGGCAGCCAGTACGCCATGCCCTTCGTCGTCGGCGGCATCCGACTGCTGTGGGGGAACATGGATCTGCTCGCCTCTGCAGGCATCGACGAGGTTCCAACGACATGGGACGAATTCCTCGACGATGCCCGAACCCTGCACGAAGCGGGCATCACCCCGCTGTACCAGGAGTGGGGCGCACCGAACCGCGGAATGCTCAACGCGACCTACTTCCCGCTCCTGTGGCAGGCCGGCGGAGAGATTCTGAACGAGGAGGGCACGGCGACGGCGTTCAACAGCGACGCGGGTCTCGCCGCCGCCGGGTTCCTCAAGACCCTGCTCGACGAGGACCTGATGCCCGTCGATGTCTCCGGCCTCACGCCGGAGGAAGTGCAGAGCGCCTTCTACGAGGGGGAGACCGCATTCTTCTTCGGCAGTGACGGAACGTGGGCCGACCTGGAGCAGACCGAGATGAACGCTGAGTTCGTCCCGGGGCTCGTAGGCAAGCAGGCGGGCACGTTCGTGGCCAGTGACGCGCTTGTGATGTTCGAGTCCTGCGCCGACAAGCAGCTGTGCGCTGATCTCGTCGCGTTCCTGCTCGGTGGTGACCAGATGGCCGAGTTCCACCAGCAGATCGTCGCCTACCCGCCGGTGGCGACCGATGAGCAGAGCGAACCGACGAAGTTCACCGAGACGTATGCCGAATCGGCGGAGTCTCTGCATTCGCTGCCGATCGCGGCCGGTGGCGCCGGCGTGTACAACGCCCTGTACGAGAACCTGCAGCAGATGGTTCTCGGCCAGAAGTCCCCGCAGCAGGCGCTCGCCGACGCCGCCGAGGCGGGCGACGCCGCACTGGCGCAGGCACGATGAGAACCGGGGCAGGCGCCGGAGCGAGCGAGCCGGTCGTGAAGGACGACGCAGCGTTCGCCGTCAGACCACGCCAGCGACGGCGTCGCCCCGGAAAACGGGCTGGGCAGTACGTCGGAGTGCCCTTCGTACTGCCCAGCCTGGTGATCCTGATGGTCGTCGTGATCATCCCCATCGTGATGTCGCTGTACTTCAGCATGACGCAGTACAGCGTGCTCGGATCACCGACCTGGGTCGGCACGGACAACTACACGAAACTGCTCAACGATGGTGCGTTCGCCGCGGCGCTGGGCAATACCGTCGTCTACACGCTGATCTCGGTGCCGCTGCAGACCGTGATCGCCCTGCTGCTCGCCGATGTGCTGGCCAGACGCTTCCGCAACCGATTCGGCGCGATCGTGCGCTCGACCCTGTTCATCCCGGTGATGAGCTCCCTGGTCGTCGTCGGTGTGGTCTGGCGGACGATCCTCGGCACCAACGACGGCGCGGTGAACGTGTTCCTCGAGGCGTTCGGGCTCGAGCGCGTGAACTTCCTCGGCGACCCCACCCTGGCGATCTGGGTTGTCGGCCTGGTTACGGTCTGGAAGAACATCGGCTACTTCCTGGTCATCTACTACGCCGGGATGATGGACGTTCCGGCCGAACTGTACGAGGCATCCGGCCTCGACGGCGCGGGGCGCTTCGGGCAGCTGTGGCACGTGACGATCCCGTCCCTGCGCCCGGTGACCCTGCTGGTGGTCATCCTCGGCACGATCTGGTCGTTCCAGGTGTTCGACCTCGTCTACGTGATGACCGGTGGTGGCCCCGGCGGTGCCACGACGACCATCGTCATGATGATCTTCCGCGCGGGGTTCCAGAACTTCCAGATGGGATACGCGAGCGCCATGGCGGCGGTGCTGTTCGCCCTGATCCTGATCATCGCGGTCGTCCAGCGGAAGGTGCTCAAGAGCAATGAAGACTGACATCGTCGAGGTCACGACCCGCTCATCGGTCGTCGTTGACAAGGCGGCGCTGCGACGAGAATCGCGCCGACCGCAGGGGCGCGGATGGCCCCGGCTCGGAGACAGCATCGCTGCCACCGTGCTGATCGTGTTCTGCCTGATGGCGTTGCTGCCGTTCGCCTTCATGGTGGTGACATCGCTGCAGCGTACGAACGTCATCACCATCTTTCTCGACCCCGCCAAGCTCGAGCTGTCGAACTACGTGCGGTTGTTCACCGAGAACGGGTTCGGTGCTGCGTTGGTCACCAGCATCGGAGTGGTCGTGCTTGCCTGTGTCGTCAACGCGATCGTGTGCTCGTTCGCCGCCTATGCCTTCGCAAAGCGTCCCTTCCCGGGGTCGGAGGCGCTGTTCTGGTTGTACGTGGCCACGATGATGGTCCCCGCACAGGTCACGCTCATCCCGCTGTTCACGATCATGCGTGATCTGGGTCTGCTCAACACCTGGGTGTCACTGTTCCTTCCGGTGATCAACGCCTTCGGGGTCTTCCTCATCCGCCAGTTCATGTCGTCCATTCCGGACGAGATGCTCGAGGCGGCGCGTATCGACGGCGCCAGCGAGGTGCAGCTGTTCTTCCGGATCGTGCTGCCCTCTATGAAGCCGGTGATCGTCGCGCTGACCATCTTCACGTTCTTGACCACCTGGAACGACTTTCTCTGGCCGCTCGTCTCCATCACGAACGACCGGATGCAGACCGTCACCCTCGCGGTCGCCAAGCTGCAGGGGCGTCTGCTCACCGACTACGGGATCATCATGGCGGGCGCGACGGTGTCGTTCCTCGTGCCGTTGATCGTCTATTTCGTGCTGCAGAAGCAGTTCGTCGAGGGCGTGACCTCCAGCAGCGTCAAGGGCTGACGCGTTCTTATCTCTTCCTCTTCTTTCCTCTCTCCCCCCACCCCATCCCGTTGAAGGAGCCCTTTGTTGACCCCACACAGCACCTGGCAGACCGTTCTCTGCGACTCGCTTGAGAAGGTGTTCCCAGATCAGGCGCCCAGGCCGTTCACCGAGTCCGTCCCATTGGTGGCTTACCGCGGGCAGCTCGCGTCATTCCAGATCGCTGTGCGACCGCCGCGCCTGCGGGAGTCGACGCGGCTCGGTGACGTCGAACTCGAGATCGTCGCACCGCCGGGCCTGCGCGCCGACGTCAGCGTGGTCGACTTGGTTCCCAACGACCTCGCCGCCTTCGAGGACGCGGATGAGGGGTACCTGCGCACCGGCCCAGGGTTGTTCCCCGATCTGCTGCGCCCTGCGCCTCACGCCAGGCTCCAGCCGGTCGTCGGTCAGTGGCGAGCTCTGTGGGTCGATGTCATTGCCGACGCTGAGGCGGCAAACGGTGACCAGACCGTGCTCGTGCGAGTGCACAGCCTCGCCGATGAATGCGTCATCGGCGAGTTCCAGGTGCCGGTGCGCGTGCCTTCCGTGGACCTCGCGCCGCTCGAGATCGCACACACCGAGTGGTTCCACTGCGACGGACTCGCCGATTACTACGGCTTCGGGGTCTTCTCGGAGCCGCACTGGGCGGCGATCGAGAACTTCCTCGAGTCGGCCGTACGCGCCGGGGTCAACACGATCCTCACCCCGGTGTGGACTGCCGCGCTGGACACCGGCGTCACAGAGCGGCGAACACCTACGCAGCTGCTGCGGATCATCGATCGCGGCGAGGAACAGTACGAGTTCGACTTCAGCGGGGTGCGCAGATGGATGACGGTCTGCCGCAAGGTCGGCATCCGCAATCTCGAGATCGTGCACCTGTTCACGCAGTGGGGTGCGCGGGCGACACCGCCGATGATCGTCGACACGCCGGAAGGGCCAGAGCAGCGGTTCGGGTGGCATGTACCTGCCGATGACCCCCGATACCGGCGACTGCTCGAACAGATGCTGCCGGCACTGCGTCGGGTGCTCGACGAGGAGTGGGGGCTGGACCGGGTCTTCTTCCACGTCTCCGACGAACCCACGCTTGCGCATCTCGAGTCCTTCGCTACGGCGTGGGGAATCGTGGCCGATCTGCTGGAAGGGTGCACGGTCATCGACGCGCTCGCCGAGCTCGAGCTGCACTCGAAGGGCCTCGTGGCCCTTCCGATCGTGTCGAACGATCATGCCGATGCGTTCCTCGACGCCGGGGTCCCATCGATGTGGCTGTACTACTGCGTTGCGCAGAGCCGGCGGGTGGCGAATAGGTTCATGGCCCTGCCCTCGTCCCGCAGTCGGGTGCTGGGCGCGCAGTTGTATCTGACGGGTGCGGAGGGATTCCTGCACTGGGGGTTCAACTTCTACAACTCCTTCCTGTCGCGACGACGAATCGACC
This sequence comes from Microbacterium sp. 2216-1, assembly GCF_046507855.1. Classification (NCBI taxonomy): domain Bacteria; kingdom Bacillati; phylum Actinomycetota; class Actinomycetes; order Micrococcales; family Microbacteriaceae; genus Microbacterium; species Microbacterium sp. 2216-1. The sequence continues at coordinate 165,525 of NZ_JBKFTM010000005.1, read as the reverse complement.
CGTTCCGCGATACCACGGCGGGGAGCGCCTTCCTCGGGGGCGACGCGTTCCTTGTGTACCCGGGACCCGAGGGCAGGCCATGGGAGTCGATCCGGCATCGTGTCGTCGCAGAAGCGTTCGTGGACCATCGGGCGATGGCGATGCTGGCACGATGCACTTCGGATGAGAACGTGCGCGCCATCGTCGATCCGTCGGCCGATCTGACGCTCACGTCTTTCCCCGCGGATCCTGATCACTATCGCCGGGTTGCGGTCGCGCTGGCTGACGGGCTCGTTGACGCAGCCGGTAGCCAATCCTCAGACCAGGCCTAGTTCGCGGGAGAACACCTCGCTCGCCGCTCCGATCAGCGCGAGCGAGGTGCCATCCGTGTACGCGTCGATGAGCACGTCTCCGGCCATCGCCGGCATGATCCGGGAGCGAACCGTCTCATCGACGGCGTGCAGGAACGTGCCCGGTACGAGTTCGGGGTCCCCGATGACGGCGACCTCACTGACATTGAGGAAGTTGACGACAGGGGCGAGAGCGTCGCCGAGCACCTGACCAGCATCCGCCAACAGCGCCTCCCGGTCTTGCGGGGCCTGCGCCAGAGCCTGGCGGAGCGCGTCGCCGCTGACGATCGTGTCCAGGCATCCACGCCCGCCGCAAGAGGGGCACAGGTGACCGTGATCGCGCATCTTCAGGTGACCGAGCTCGCCCGCGGCGAACTGCTCGCCGAGCAGGATCCGCCCGTCGATGAAGGCCGCCCCAGCCGCACCGTGGTCGATCGCGATCGCAATGAGATCTCTGTCGGAGGGCCGGCGGAACCGGCGAATGCCGAGCGCCATCAGGTCCACGTCATTGCCGACGATGGTCGGCAACCCGGTCTTCTCGGTGATGAGTGAGCCGAGCGGAAGTTCACGCCAGTCGAACCTGTTCGCCAGGTGCACGATGCCCGCGTCGTCGACGAGGCCGTGCGAGGCGATCCCGATACCGACAAGCGGCAGTGGCGCCGCGTCGATCAGGCTGTCGAGCAGTTCCATCAGCACATCAAGTGCGGTGTCCGGGCCGGCCTCGTGGGGGTGCGTGAGGCGAAGCTTCTCCTCGCCGGCGAGGTTGAATACCGCTCCGACGAAGCCGCCACGTGCGGTGGTGTCGACGGCGACGACGAACGCGCCGTCATCGTTGATCTGCACGTAGCTGGCAGGCTTTCCCACGCGCGCAGCGCCGTCGATGCCGATATCGCACACCACCCCGGCATCGGACAATTCCCCGATCAACGTCGTGACGGCGGGTACCGAGAGGCCCGAGAGGCGTGACAGCTGCGGTCGCGTGCACGGGCCTTCGGCCCGCAGCAAGCGCAACAGCAGCGTCCTGTTGTGCACGCGCTGGTCCTGCTGGTCGGACTTCTTGAGCTCTTCCGGGGGACGCCGCAGCGCACGCAGCTTCTCGGTGGTGAGCATCCGAGAGTCCATTGGCAGCTCCAGGCGCGAGTTCTCGTTGATCCCTCCATCTTCGCAGGCGTTCGCCCGCCAGGGGCTTTCGCCCGGCCCGCACTGCGGAATTCGCATAGACGGCGGTGGAAGAATCAGAGCATGACCGAACACGCCGCCCCCGCACTGGCCGCTCGCGCCGCTGAACAGCACGTCGTCGTCGTCGGCGGTGGCATCGGTGGTCTTGTCGCGGCGCGCGAGTGCGCCAAGGTGGGCATGCGTGTGACGGTGCTCGAGGCCACGGAGGCTCTCGGCGGCAGCATCCGCACTGCTGAACTCGACGGCCTTGTCGTCGACGCGGGAGCCGAGAGCTTCGCAACCCGCGGCGGGCACGTGCGCGCGCTGGTCGATGAGCTCGGGCTCGGCGACCTGGTGGTTGCGCCCGAGGGCGGCGGAGCCTGGCTGAGCGGGATTCCGGATGCCCCGGATGCCCCGCTCCCGGTCGGCGGTCTGCTCGGCATCCCGGCCAATCCGTTCCAGGACGACGTGCGCCGCATCATCGGCTGGCGCGGCGCCTGGCGCGCTTACGTGGATCGCCTGCGCCCCCCGCTGACGATCGGTCACGAGCACAGTCTCGGCAAACTGGTGCGCACCCGCATGGGCGATCGCGTGCACGACCGACTGGTCGCGCCCGTGACCGCCGGTGTGTATTCGGCGCTACCCGGCGACATCGACACCGAGGTCGCCGCTCCGGGACTCAACGCCGCACTCACCCGCACGGGGTCGCTCAGCGGTGCTGTCGGCACGCTGCTTGCGCAGCGCGATGCCCGCGATCCCGGAAAGGCGCCGGGATCGGCGGTGCTCGGCCTGATCGGGGGGATGGGCAGGCTGGTCGAGGCGCTGCGCGACGACCTCGTGACCTACGGCGTCGAGGTGCGCACCGGCGCGCGGGTGACCGGCGTAGTGCGCGAAGGCGCGGCGTGGGTGGTCGCGTACGAGACGACGCCGGATGCCCCCGACGAGGATGCTGCGGATGCCGCCGCTGACGAAGAATCGGCGCTCGGGACCGCAGAGCCAGAGCAGAAGTCGCTGGCCGCCACGGGCGTGATCATCGCCACCCCCGAGCCCGCGGCGCGCTCCCTGCTCGGCGCTCACGCGCCCGAGCTCGGCGACTCGGGCGACGCCCCCGAGATCGAACTCGTCACGCTCCTGCTGCAGGCGCCCGCCCTCGACGACGTCCCGCGGGGGAGCGGAGTGCTCACCGTACCCGGAAGCCACGTCGCCAAGGCGCTGACCCACTCCACTGCCAAGTGGGGCTGGCTGCGCGACGCCGCGGATGGTCACCACGTCGTCCGCGTCTCGTTCGGCACCCAGGGCGAGGCCGCGCCGACCGCCGGTCTGGATGACGACGCGGCAGCGGAGCTGGCGATGTCTGAGGCATCCGCGCTGCTCGGGGTCGATCTCGCGCCCGAGCAGTTGTTGGCCGCGCACCGGGCACGCTTCGTGCAGGCGCAGCCCGTTTCGCTCATCGGGGCGGGCGAGCGCCGCGCCGCCGCGCGCGAGGCTGTGCAGCAGATTCCGGGTCTCGCCGTGGTCGGCGCGTGGATGGCCGGAACGGGGCTTGCGCAGGTGATCCCGGATGCCATCGCCGAGACCGACCGGTTGCGCAGCGCGCTGCTCTGGGAGGAATGAGCGCCGCACCCCGCGGCATTACACCCCCGGGCGGCATCGCACAACCGTAGATGCCGAATCAGGAATATGCGACTACGCTGGAGACCGATCGCGCGGGGTCCGGCGAGTTCCGGCCCGGTGGAGACGCCGTAACAGGAAGTCAGGAGGCTCCCATGAAGGGGAAGATCGGACTCGTCGTCGGGCTCGGCGTCGGATACGTGCTCGGCACGCGCGCGGGACGCGAGCGCTACGAGCAGATCAAGACGCAGTGGCTGAAGCTGTGGCACACCGATCCGGTGCAGCACCAGGTCGAGCGTGTACAGCAGTTCGCCAAGTCGCAGGCCGCGGCCGTACCCGGCGCCGTCTGGAACGGCGCCGTCAAGGTCGTGAAGGCGGTCTCGTCGGCGGGCACGCCCGGTGAGAAGCTCGACGGCGCGATCGACGCGACCAAGGACGCCGTCGAAGAGGTCGCTGACGCTGCCGAAGACGCGGTCGAGGACGCGAAGAAGTCCGCTGCGAAGAAGAGCACCTCCAAGAAGAACGGGTCCTGACATGCGCCGCGGATACCGCGACCGCGCCGACGACAGCCTGCTGACGCTGCTCGGCGATCTGCCCGAACTGGTGCGCAACCTCGTCATCGCCGAGGTCGAAGCCGCCAAGGCCTGGGTGCGCCGCACCGCCAAGGACGGCATGTTCGGCAGCCTGTGGTTCATCATCACGCTGTTCCTGCTGTTCTGGGCGATCCCCGTGTTGCTCGCGTTCGCGATCATCGGGCTCTCGTCGTGGTGGCCCGCATGGGTCGCCGCATTGTCGGTGTTCGGGTTCCTGCTGCTCGCGATGGTCGTCTTCGCGCTGCTCGGCGTCCTGCGCTTCCGCAAGATCATGAAACGACAGAACCCCGGGCAGGCCGTCGCCACCGACGTCCGTCTGGTGAAGGAGGCAGGCTATGACGAACTCTGAATCCCAGCATCCGACGCCTCTTCCCCGCACCGCAGTGCCGGACGGCATCACCGACCCGGTGGAGTCCGCTCGCGCGGAACTCAAAGCGGCCCTCGCCGCGATCGAGGTGCGCGGCAACTTCCCACGCCGCATCGAGAAGGCCTCGCAGCGCGGCATCGTGCAGGCGCGCGCGTTCGCGCAGCGCAACCCGGTGGGCGCAGCGGCGGCCGTCGCCGGTGTCGCGGCCGTCGTCGGCGGTATCGTCTGGCTGATCGCCCGCGCCGCGTCGCGCTGAAACCCCGAGATGCCCGCCCCGGTTCGCTGTCCTGGCGTTCACGAGGCACACTGGAGTCATGTCGGAACCTCGTGTTGACTCCCCGTCCGGATTCACCCTGTGGGCCGTGTGGCGCCGCAACCCCGATGCACCGGTCCGTGAGACCGATGCGACCGAGCTCGAGACGATCGTCGGCCACATCGAGGACTCCGGCGTCGCCGTGCGCGGGTTCTACGACGTCAGCGGGCTGAAGGCAGACGCCGATCTGATGGTGTGGCTGCACGGCGACACCGCCGAAGAGCTGCAGCAGGCGCTGCGGCGCCTGCGTCGCACCGAGTTGCTGCGCACGCTGCTGCCGGTGTGGAACGTGATGGGCGTGCACCGTGACGCCGAGTTCAACCGCGCACACGTGCCCGGCTTCCTGCGGGGCATCGAGCCGAAGGGCTGGCTGTGCCTGTACCCCTTCGTGCGCACGCCCGAGTGGTACCTGATCGACGAGGACGACCGCCGGCGCATGCTGGCAGACCACGGTCGACGCGGCGCCGCCTTCACCGGCGTGATCGCCAACACTGTCGCTGCCTTCGCACTGGGCGACTACGAATGGCTGCTGCCTCTCGAAGCCGATGACCCCACCGAGCTCGTCGACCTGATGCGCGACCTGCGCTACACCGAGGCTCGGGAGTATGTGAAGGAAGAGGTGCCCTTCTACACCGGGCGTCGCCTGCGCCTCGACGAGATCGCTGACGTGCTGCAGTGAGCACCGCGGCCCCGATCCGTCTCGGCACGCGCCGCAGCCCGCTCGCGCAGGCGCAGTCCGGTCATGTCGCCGACGCGTTGGCCGAGGTCGCGGGACGCCCTGTCGAGCTCGTGCCGATCGTGTCGGAGGGTGACACGAACCGGGCTTCCCTGTCACTGATCGGCGGCACCGGGATCTTCGCCAACCGGCTGCGTGAGGCGCTCGTCGCCGGGGAGTGCGACATCCTTGTGCACTCCCTCAAAGACCTGCCGACCGCCATGCCGCCCGAGCTGACAATCGCGGCGACCCCGTCCAGGGCGGATGCCCGCGACGTCGTCATCACCCGCGACGGCACCCCGTTGCACGAGCTCGGCCGCGGCGCCAAGGTCGGCACCGGCGCACCACGGCGCATCGCGCAGGTGCGTCGCCGTGCACTGCACGCCGAGGTCGTCGACATCCGCGGCAATGTCGACTCCCGCCTCGAGCGGGTGTCTTCGGGCGAGCTGGATGCTGTCATCCTCGCCGCCGCGGGGCTCTCCCGCCTGCGGCCCGAGATGCGGCTGCACCGCGAAGAGCTCGGATTGAGTGAGTGGCCGACCGCGCCCGGACAAGGATCACTCGCTGTCGAGACGACAGTCGACGCCCCGCAGGAGCTGCTGGCGGCGCTCGCACAGCTCGATGACGAAGACACCCGCCTCGCCGTCACGGTCGAGCGGGCGATCCTCGCGGGACTCGACGTCGGATGCCAGGCGCCGATGGCCGCCCACGCGGTGGTGACCGGCGACAGCATCCGTGTGCGCGCTGTGGTCTACGAACCCGGCGGTGGCCGCCGGATCGGACTTGATGTCACCGAGTCCCTGAACCGGGGGTATATTCGACGAAACGGCAGCGGCAACGGTGCGGATGCTGCCGATGGTGCAGACCCGATGCGCGTAGCCCGTAGCATCGGCGAATCTGCGGCCCATCGGCTGCTCGAACAGGGAGCGGCCGACCTTCTCCCGCGAGAGTGAACCTGATGACTGCTTCCGAAACAAAGACGGCCCGGCCGCTGGACGGCTGGCGAGTTCTCGTACCCCGTGGTGGCCCGTGGGGTGACAGTGTCGCTGCGAGCCTGCGCTCGCAGGGCGCCGTGCCGGTGGTGGCACCGCTGATCAACTTCGCCCCCACGACCGACCAGGACGCGCTGGACGCCGCCCTGGCGCGACTGGCCGCGGGGGAGTACGACTGGCTCACCATCACCAGCGCCACCACCGTCGACGTGCTCTTTGCACACCGCGTGGAGGTGCCGCGCAGCACCAGGATCGCGGCCGTCGGCGAGACCACCGCGGCCGCTCTGCAGGCCGTCGGCTACGAGGTGGCGCTCGTGCCCGATCTCGACAATTCGGCGGCCGGTATGGCCGAGCAGATGATCGCCCTGGAGCCCGACCCCCGGCGTGTGCTGTCGTTGCGCAGTGAAATCGCCAAGCCGGTGCTGTCGGTGATGCTCAAGGACGCCGGGCACGACGTCGACAGCGTGGTTGCCTACCGCACGGTGGGCGTGCCGGTCACCGACCGCATCCGCCGTGACGTCGAGAACGGGCGGATCAACGCGATCCTCATCACCAGTGGCTCGGTCGCCGGGCAGGTGCGCGAGCAGTTCCCCGAGATCCCCGACAGCACGTTGCTGGCGGCTATCGGCCCCCGCACCGCGAACGACGCCCGCCGTGCGGGCCTGACCATCGCCGCCATCGCCGACAAGCAGACCGTCGACGCGTTGATCGAGACGGTGTCGCACTTCACGCTTCCGCACGCCGCCGATGAGTTCGCGCCGTGAGCCGTTTTCCCGAGGCGCGGTTGCGCCGGTTGCGTCAGTCCGCGCCCGTGCGCGAGCTCGTGCGTGAGACCTCGCTGGAGGCGCGTCAGCTCGTGCTGCCGATGTTCGTGCGAGAGGGGCTCACCGAGCCCGCCGCGATCGGTTCGATGCCCGGCGTCGTGCAGCACACGCTCGACTCGCTGAAGGCGGCGGCGGCGGATGCTGCCGCTCTCGGCCTCGGCGGAGTGATGCTGTTCGGTGTGCCCGCCCGACGTGATGCCACTGGCTCGGGCGCCGACGACCCGAAGGGCATCCTGAACGTCGCGACGGAGGCCCTCGCCGCTGAGGTGGGCGATGCGCTGGTCGTGCAGACCGACCTGTGCCTGGATGAGTTCACCGATCACGGGCACTGCGGGGTCCTGAGCGCATCGGGCACGGTCGTAGACAACGACGCCACACTCGAGCGCTACACCGCCATGGCGCTCGCACAGGCCAGGGCGGGGTCTCAACTGCTCGGTCTGAGCGGCATGATGGACGGCCAGGTTGCTGCTGTGCGTCAGGCGCTGGACGAAGAAGACTTCACCGACGTGCTGCTGCTCGCCTACTCGGCCAAGTACGCCAGCGCGTTCTACGGGCCGTTCCGCGAGGCCGTCGATTCGCAGTTGCAGGGCGACCGGCGCACCTACCAGATGGACCCGGGCAACCGTCGTGAGGGCGTGCGTGAAGCGCTGTTCGATCAGGCCGAGGGCGCCGACATCGTGATGGTCAAGCCCGCGATGGGGTTCCTCGATGTGCTGCGCGAGGTGCGCGACACGGTCGACGTGCCCGTGTGGGCGTATCAGGTGTCCGGTGAGTACGCGATGATCGAGGCCGCGGCCGCGAACGGCTGGATCGACCGCCGCGCCGCGATCCTGGAGTCGCTGACGTCGATCCGCCGTGCCGGAGCCGACGCGGTGCTCACGTACTGGGCCGCCGAAGCGGCTCACTGGCTGCGTACCCGCTAGGCCGAGTCACGCCGCGCTTCCTTGACGGGGCGCATAGGGGCAGGTCCTACGCTGGAGATCATGAGCGACCGCAATGACTCCCTGTTCGACGCCGCCCGTGCCGTGATTCCCGGGGGCGTGAACTCGCCGGTACGCGCATACGGCTCTGTCGGCGGGACGCCGCGATTCCTGGCATCCGCCTCCGGCGCGACGGTGACCGACGCCGCCGGCCGCACCTACCTCGACCTCGTCGCCTCATGGGGGCCCGCGCTGCTCGGCCACGCGCACCCCGAGGTCGTCGACGCGGTGCAGCAGGCCGCGACGCGGGGGCTGTCGTTCGGCGCACCCACCGAAGGTGAGGTCGAACTCGCCCAGCTGATCTCCGAGCGCGTGCGTCACGGTGACGCGCGTCCGGTCGAGCGCGTGCGCCTGGTGTCAACGGGCACCGAGGCGACGATGACGGCCATCCGCCTCGCCCGCGGAGCCACCGGCCGCGATCTGCTGGTGAAGTTCGCCGGCCACTACCACGGTCACTCCGACGGCCTGCTGGCCGCCGCCGGTTCGGGCGTCGCGACGCTCGCGCTGCCCGGGTCCGCGGGTGTGCCGGCCCCGATCGCCGCGCAGACCCTCGTCATCGACTACAACGACCCTGACGCGCTGGCGGCGGTCTTCGCCGAGCACGGCGACCGCATCGCCGCGGTGATCGTCGAGGCCGCCTCGGCCAACATGGGCGTCGTGCCCCCGCTGCCGGGCTTCAACCGTCTGATCGCCGAGACCGCGCATGCGCACGGTGCCCTGATGATCCTCGATGAGGTGCTCACCGGTTTCCGGGTGCACCCCGCCGGGTTCTGGGGTCTGCAGCAGGAGGCCGGCGAGACCTACCAGCCCGACATCATCACCTTCGGCAAGGTCGTCGGCGGGGGTATGCCGCTCGCCGCGCTCGGTGGTCGCACCGAGGTGATGGATCTGCTCGCTCCGGTGGGACCCGTCTATCAGGCGGGCACGCTGTCGGGGAACCCGCTGTCGGTCGCCGCAGGGCTCACCACATTGCGACTGGCGACGCCCGAGGTGTACGCCGGTATCGACCGGGCAGCCGAGCGTCTGGCATCCGCTCTCGATGCCGCGCTGACGGACGCCGGCGTCGTGCACAGCGTGCCGCGCGCCGGAAACCTGTTCGGTGTCGCCTTCGCCGCCGACGTGCCGCGCGACTACGCGCAGGCTCAGGCGCAGGAGTCGTTCCGTTATGCCCCGTTCTTCCACGCGATGCGCGAGCAGGGCGTGGCGCTGCCGCCGAGCGTGTTCGAGGCGTGGTTCCTCACCGCGGCGCACGGCGAGCAGGAACTCGCCGCGATCGAGGCTGCGCTGCCGGCCGCCGCGGCCGCTGCCGCTTCGGCCTGAGTGTCGTCCAGCCCGCGCGGGTCTCGCGCGGGTGGTGTCGTCGTTCGGGTGGTGTCGGAAATCCCAGAGCGGATGCCGGTGACTCGGCGTGTCATGGCGCGACGCGCCGACGGGCGATCACATCGTCTGGGATTTCCGACGTTGTGGATGGCCACAGAAGTATCGTTGCGGTCCTGTGAGCAAGTCGCCAGCATCCGACCGGACTGCGCTGGCACACTGGAGACATGGTGACGTTGCTGTTGGATCAGACACGACTGGAAGTCGTGCTGTCCCCGATCGAGCGGGCGTCGACGTTCCACCGCGACAATGTGCGCGTCGAGCGCGAGCACATCACGAAGGTGCAGCTGACGGAGGACGCCTGGACCTGGATGCGCGGAGTGCCGGGACCGGGCACGTACATTCCCGGCATCCTGGCCGCGGGCACCTGGAAGGGCGCGGGTACGACCGATTTCGTGCTGATCCGCCGCCGGCGTCCGAGTGTCGTGATCGATCTCGACGGTGACCCGCAGTACCAGCGGCTGATCCTCACCACCCGACACGGGCTGGCGCTCACCCAGGCACTGCGCCTGGATGTCACCGAGCATCCCGAGGACGTCGTCGACATCGCCTCGACGGCGCCGATCCCCACGCTGAAGCCTCAGCGTCCGGTCATCCGCCCGCGCCCCGCCTGAGCAGGGCACGCGGCGGCTGTCAGTCGCGAGCGTTCTCGTCGCGGTCCGTGTCTGCGGCCTGGTCGTCCTGTGCGGAGTCGGTCTGCTCGGAGTCGGTCTGCTCGGAGTCGGTCTGTTCCGGCTGCTCGGCTTCAGCAGCGGCCCCGGCCTGCTCGGCCGCGTGGGCACTGGCGCGGATATCGGCCCGCGTGTAGGGGTAATCCGGCGCCGGGCCATCGAAGAACCGGCTGGCCGCTGACGACAGTGAGGTGCGCATCGCGGCGAGACGCGGGTCGTCCTCGTCGTCATCGACGGTCGAGTCGTCATCGTCGTCGTGCAGCACCGACAGAGCCTCGACCGAGATCGCTTCGGTCGCGGGTGCGGCTTCGTCGGCCGAGTCGGCCGGGATTCCCGTGATCAGCTCGGTGAACGACGTCACCGTGGGCGACGGCGGCAGCGAGACCGCTTCGGTCGCCAGGGGCAGAACGCCGGGAACCTCAGCGTCGGTCTCATCGGATGCTGTCGCATCGGCCGTGCGCGGAGCCCACGCCACCGTGATGTCGATCTCGTCGATGATCTCGGTGACCACCGGTGCGGCGTCGGCGTTCGGCTCACCGTCTGCCTGCACGTGCTCGTCGGTGCGCTCTGCTTCGTCAGCCGGCGCCTCGTCAGCCGGCGCCTCGTCATCGGTGGTGTCGCTCTCATCGGCAGCGGCGGTCTCTGCGACCGGATCATGCTCGTCGTGCGGTTCGGGCGCGGTCTCGTCAGACGTGGCGTCGTCGCTCGGAGCGGCGTCTTCTGCGGTAGAGCCCTCGGCCGGCAGCGGCTCGTGGTGCGCAGCGTCGGCAACGGGTGCCGCGTCGCCGAACAGCGCGCTGACCGTCGCAGAGATGTCTTCGGCAGGGGACGATTCGTCGGCTGAAGCCGGCGCTGCGTCGTCGACGGCCGTGGTCTCGCCCGTGACCGGCTGCTCATCGATCACAGGAGTTTCGAGCCCGGTCGCCTCTGTGTCGTCGCTGTGCGTCGCGGCATCCTCGCCTACGGCGGCGTCGGTGCCGGTTGCCTCGGCCTCGGCCTCGGACGCGTCCTCGGCCACACCAGCGTCGGCGGCTGTGCCCTCGATCGGTGCGGCATCGTCACCGACGGTCTCGGTCTCCTCGGCGGGTGCCTCATCCGCAGCATCCGCCGCTTCAGCAGCATCCGATTCGGAGTCCTCCGGGCGCACGATGTCGATCGGCGCGGTGCCGTACCCGACGCCGGCCGCGGCGACGACGCCGCCGTCGGCGATCACGGCGGCCGCTCCGGCGAGCGGTACCCCACCCGCGACCAGTGCGGCGTCGCCGACCGGGTCAGCGGAGTTCTCGGGGGCGTGCGCGACGGGGTTCGCGACCTGATCCAGGCGCGGGCTGTCGGCGCGGCGCCCGTAGACGAGGTCGAGGAAGACCTCTTCCAGGCTCGGGCCGCGCTGCTGGAGCGTGCTCAAGGCGATGCCGGCCTCGGCGGCGAGGGCGCCGACGCGGGCGGCATCCGAATCGCGCACCGTGACGCCCGAGCGCAACAGATCGAAGCTCAGTCCGGCCGTGGTCAGCGCCGTCACCAGCGCGGCGCGGTCGGTGGCATCCACGACCACGGCGCCGCCGGAAGGATCGGCGAGCTCATCCATGCTGCCCGAGAAGACCGCGCGTCCGCGCGAGAGCACCACGACGTTGTCGGCGACCTGTTCGATCTCGCTGAGCACGTGCGAAGACACGAGCACGGTGCGTCCCTCGTCGGCGAGGCGGCGCATCAGCAGGCGCATCCAGCGGATGCCCTCGGGGTCGAGTCCGTTCGCGGGCTCGTCGAGCACCAGCACGCCGGGGTCGCCGAGCAGCGCGGTCGCGACGGCCAGGCGCTGGCGCATTCCCAGGGAGTAGCTGCCCAGACGTGTGTCGGCGTCATCCTGCAGTCCGACGAGGCGCAGCACCTCTTCGACGCGTTCGACGGGGATTCCGTTGGCCTTGGCCGCGATCAGCAGGTGGCGCATCGCCGAGCGGCGCGGACGGTACGCGGACTCTTCGAGGACCGCGCCGACGGTGCGCAGCGGCTGGCGCAGGTCGGAATAGGGGACGCCGCCGATCGTGGCCGTGCCGGAGGTCGGTTTGATCTGGCCCAGCATGATCCGCAGCGAGGTGGTCTTGCCGGCACCGTTCGGTCCGAGGAACCCGGTCACAACTCCCGGTTCGACGCGCACGGAGAGCTCTGAGACCGCGGTCACCGTGTTGAAACGCTTGGTGACGCCGGTGAACTCAAGCACCTGTCCTTCAGGCATGGTGATTCCCCCTGTTGTCTGCCAGTTCATCCCATCTTCGCGGAAATCCTGCAGAATCGACGGCTCACCTGCCGGGAAACGCCCATCCCGCACCGGAAAATGCGTGCGGAACGCGAAGCCGAGTAGCCTGACGATCGTGACAGACGTCGAAGAAGCCACCGTCCTCGTGCGCACCGAGAACTCCCTGGGGCGCATCACCCTGAACCGTCCGCGGGCGATCAACGCCCTCGACCTGGGCATGATCGAGCAGATTACGGCGGCCCTGACCGCCTGGATCGACGACAGCGATGTGCAGACCGTTCTCATCGACGGCTCGGGTGATCGCGGTCTGTGCGCCGGCGGCGATGTGCGTGCGCTGTACGATCAGATCGTGTCGGGTCACGCCGACCGGGTGGCCGACTTCTTCCGTGCCGAGTACGCCATGAACGCGCTCATCGCCGAGTACCCGAAGCCGGTCGTCGTCTTCGCCGACGGCATCACGATGGGCGGCGGTATCGGCTTGGCCGGCCACGCCGCCGTGCGGGTCGTCACCGAACGGTCGCGCCTCGCGATGCCCGAGACGCGCATCGGCTTCACCCCCGACGTCGGCGGCACGTGGCTGCTGGGCCGCGCTCCGGGACGCATGGGTGAGTACTTCGGGCTCACCGGGCGCAGCATGAACGGGGCGGATGCCATCCACCTCGGGTTCGCGGATCACTTCGTGCCGTCCGAGAACCTCGACGCCGTGCGCGACGCGCTTGCGCACCGCGCCGACCCTGGCACACCGAATGAACTGGTGCTGCTGTTCGATGAGACCCCCGAGCCGTCGTCGCTGCCCGATGACCGGGCGTGGGTCGACGAGGCATTCTCGGCCGACACTGTCGGTGAGATCGTCGAGCGCCTGCGCGCATCGGATGCCCCGGGGGCAGCATCCGCCCTCGCGACGCTCGAAGAGCTCTCGCCCACCGGACTCGCCGTCACGCTCGACGCGGTGCGCGAAGCACGCACGATGAGCGGCGTGCGTGAGGCACTGGTCGGCGAGTACCGCCGAGTGATGTGGTTCGCCCACCACCACCCCGACCTGGTCGAGGGCATCCGCGCGCAGCTCGTCGACAAGGATCGTCAGCCGAAGTGGCAGCCCGCGACGATCGCTGAGCTGGCGGATGCCGCGGGCGCGGGGGCGCGCGAGTTCGTTCCGGAGACACCGCTGTTCTGAGCTGAGCCGCGTACGGTTGGCGGGAGGAATGCACAACTGGCGGGCGAAACGCCGATGAATCCACCGCCCACCGTTCAATCTCCCGCCATCCGTACCTGCCGGCGGGGCGAGAGTCGCGTCAGACCGAGGCGATGAGCTGCTGCAGACGCGCGACGTGCGCGGCCGGCTGGCGCTCGTCGGCGTAGGCCACGGCGGCCTCGCGGTGCGCGGCGAGCACACCGCGGTCCGCTTCCAGGCGCAGGATCAGATCGGCCAGCCCGGCGGCATCCGGGGTTGGCGTGCCCAGCGCGGCGTCGCCGAACTCCGTCGCCAGCACCGGATCGCTGACGATGACGGGGCGCCCATGCGCGAAGGCCTCCAGAGCGACCATGGGCTGGTTGTCGAACCCGTGCGAGGTGATCAGTGCGGCGTCGGCGGCATCCATCAGCTCGCCCACGCGCTCACCGGGGACGGGGCCGTGGAACTCGACGCCGGGCACGGCTCGCTGTGTGCCGCCGGCCACATCGAGCCGCACACGGCCGGGGCCGAGCCGGTCGACCACGAGACGCATCGCGTCGAGGGCGACGTCGAGGCGCTTCTCGGGCGCGAACCGCGCGACCCACAGCAACCGGAGCGGACCGTCTGCGGACGGGGCGGATGCCAGGCGCAGCGGCTGCGCCACGTTCGAGAACGCCTCAACGCGTCCGGCGCCGGCCTCGCGCAGTGCTTCGGCCTGATGCTTGGAGGGGGAGAGAACGATGTCGGCGCGCTCGGCGACGCGCAGGGTCATTGTGCGCAGCGCGTTGTTGAGCGGGTGGCTGCCGGTGAAGCGCTTGCCCTCGCGGATGCCGGTGAGTGTCGCATGCACCTTCGTCACGATCGGCGCGAACGGCGCGAGAACGGCAGGCGCGCGCCAGAAGAACGTGTGCACCGTGTGCAGTGAGGGGATGCCCGTGCGCGCGGCGACGGCGATCGCGGCGGCGGCCAGCGCGAACTCCGAATGCACGACGACGGCGCCGACGCCGTGTCGACGGATGGTGGCGGCCACGAGCGGCTCGAGTTCACCGGCGCGGCCGAGCAGCGGCAGATCGAGCACCGGGATGGTCCCGCGGCGGGGTGGTGCGATCGTGACGATCGGATGCCGGACGGCATCCGACATCGCGGCGTCCGCCCTGCGCAGGGCGAGGGAGTCGGCATCGGGCGCGAGCACCACCACGCGGACGCCCTCATCTGCCAGCGCCTCGGCCTGTCGCAGGAACGCGGTCTGCGCGCCGCCGAGGTACTGCAGCGAGTAGTCGCACACCATCAGAACCGCGGGTGCGGCCGTCTCGTCGTCGCGCATGTGTTCCCTTCGCATCGCTTCAGCGAGTCTATTCGTGCGTTTCGCTGTCAGCGAAGGTCATCCTCCAGGGGGATACGAATGTCGGTGGATCGTGGCACGCTAACCTGTGGCCCCTTCTCGGCCCCACTGAATCTCGCAAGGAAGTCCGCCTGTGCTGGGAAAAATCCTCGTCCGCTATCTCTCCAGATACCGATGGCTGCTCTTGGGCGTGCTGGTGTTCCAGTTCGCCAGCGCCATGGCATCGCTGTACCTGCCGCGCCTGAACGCCGACATCATCGACAAGGGCGTGGCCCGTGCCGACATCGGCTACATCTGGTCGCACGGCGCCTTCATGCTGACCGTCTCGCTCGGTCAGATCCTCGCCTCGATCATCGCGACGTACTTCGCCGCGAAGGCCGCCATGTCGGTCGGCCGTGACATTCGCGCCGACGTCTTCTCGCGTGTGAGCGGGTTCTCCGAGCGTGAGGTCTCGCAGTTCGGCGCCGGCTCGCTGATCACCCGCAACACCAACGACGTGCAGCAGGTGCAGATGCTGGCGATGATGGGCGCGACGATGTTCGTGACCGCGCCGCTGCTGGCCATCGGCGGCATCATCATGGCGGTGCAGACCGATGTCGGCCTGAGCTGGCTGATCGCCGTGTCGGTTCCCGTGCTGCTCGTCGTCGCCGTGCTGATCATCAGCCGCATGGTGCCGCTGTTCCGCGCGAACCAGAGCAAGCTCGACACCGTCAACCGCATCATGCGCGAGCAACTCACGGGTGTGCGCGTCGTGCGTGCCTTCGTGCGCGAGCGCATCGAAGAGCAGCGGTTCCGTCTCGCGAACACCGACCTGATGGTGCTGGGCCGCAAGATCGGCTCGCTGTTCGTGCTGCTGTTCCCGCTGTTCATGCTGATCCTCAACGTCACCGTGGTCGCGGTGATCTGGTTCGGCGGCATCGAGATCAACCAGGGCGGTGTCGAGGTCGGCACCCTGTTCGCGTTCATGCAGTACATCGGCCAGATCATGATGGGCGTGATCATGTCGAGCTTCATGGCGATGATGATCCCGCGCGCTGCGGTCTCGGCCGAGCGCGTCGGTGAGGTGCTCGACGCCGAGGCGTCGATGACCCGCCCCGAGAACGGCACCACCGAGTTCCCCGAGCCCGGGGCCGTCGTCTTCGACGACGTCGAGTTCACCTACCCCGGCGCCGAGGCGCCCGTGCTCAGCGGCATCAGCTTCGGCGCGGCGCCCGGCGAGACCGTGGCGATCATCGGGTCGACCGGCTCGGGCAAGACCACCCTGGTCTCGCTCATCCC
This sequence comes from Microbacterium sp. 2216-1, assembly GCF_046507855.1. Taxonomy (NCBI): domain Bacteria; kingdom Bacillati; phylum Actinomycetota; class Actinomycetes; order Micrococcales; family Microbacteriaceae; genus Microbacterium; species Microbacterium sp. 2216-1. The sequence goes on along the minus strand of NZ_JBKFTM010000005.1, from coordinate 149,553 downwards.
TCGACTGTTCGACGTCACCGGCGGTGCCGTGCGCGTCGGCGGTGTCGACGTGAGAGAGGCTGACGTCGACGCGCTCTGGCAGGACATCGGTCTGGTGCCGCAGCGTCCGTTCCTGTTCACCGGCACGGTGGCATCCAACCTGCGCTACGGCCGTGAGGACGCGACCGACGAGGAACTCTGGAAGGCTCTCGAGATCGCTCAGGGGCGTGACTTCGTCGAAGAGATGCCCGAGGGGCTCGAATCGCGCATCGCCCAGGGCGGCACAAACGTCTCAGGTGGTCAGCGGCAGCGCCTCGCGATCGCCAGGGCGATCGTGCATCAGCCGAAGGTGCTCGTGTTCGACGACTCGTTCTCGGCGCTCGACCTGACCACGGATGCCCGGCTGCGTCAGGCGCTGTGGCGCGAGCTGCCGGACGTGACCAAGATCGTCGTCGCGCAGCGCGTGTCGACCATCACCGATGCCGACCGCATCGTCGTGATCGAAGACGGCGCACTCGCCGGCGTCGGCACCCACGACGAGTTGCTCGCCAGCAGCGAGACATATCGAGAGATCGTCGATTCGCAGCTGGGGGTGGACGCATGAGCGACGCGAAAGACACCGCGATGACGTCCACCGAAGCAACCGACGCGACCGGCGACGAGGCCTACGAGGCCGAACTCGCCGAGCAGGCGCGCCTCGACGGCGGCGGATGGGACGGCCCGGCCGCGGGCAAGGCCGACAACTTCGGCAAGAGCTTCGCCCGCATGATCGGATTGCTCAAGCCGTCGGCAGTCTGGTTCGTCTTCGTCTCATTCCTCGGTGCGATCGGCGTCGTGCTCGCCGTGATCGCCCCGAAGGTGCTCGGCGAGGCGACCAACATCGTCTACGAGGGCTTCGTCTCGAACATGCTCGCCGCCGGAATGGGCGGCGCACCCGGCTTCCCACCGGGCACCAGCAAGGATCAGGTCGTCGAGGCGCTGCGCGCCGCCGGCCAGGACGACTTCGCCAACATGGTCGGAGCGATGGCCGACTTCCAGGTCGGCGACGGCGTCGACTTCGAGCGCCTGCGCTGGATCATCATCGCGGTGATGGCGATCTACATCGTCGCCGCGCTGCTGAGCTGGATCCAGGGCTACGTGATCAACGTGATCATGGTGCGCACCATGTGGCGCCTGCGTGAGAGCGTCGAGGCGAAGATCAACCGCCTGCCGCTGTCGTACTTCGACAAGGTGCAACGCGGCGAGCTGATCTCGCGCGTCACCAACGACATCGACAACATCACCCAGACGATGCAGCAGTCGCTGTCGGGGGCGCTCACCTCGGTGCTGACCGTGATCGGTGTGCTGATCATGATGTTCTCGATCTCGTGGCAGCTGGCGCTGGTCGCGCTGATCTCGCTGCCGCTGATGGGCATCATCTTCGGTGTCATCGGGCCGCGCTCGCAGAAGGCCTTCGGCATGCAGTGGCGCAAGGTCGGCAGGCTCAACGCCCGGGTCGAGGAGTCGTTCTCGGGCCACGCACTGGTCAAGGTGTTCGGCCGCGAGCAGGACGCCCTCGACAAGTTCCAAGCCGAGAACGAAGAGCTGTTCCAGGCGAGCTTCAAGGCGCAGTTCCTGTCGGGCATCATCATGCCCGCGATGACCTTCGTCGGAAACCTCACCTACGTCGGCATCGCAGTGCTCGGCGGACTGATGGTCGCCAGTGGAAACCTGCGGCTGGGCGACGTGCAGGCGTTCATCCAGTACTCGCAGCAGTTCAGCCAGCCGCTGAGCGAACTGGGCGGCATGGCCGCGGTCGTGCAGTCGGGAACCGCCTCTGCCGAGCGCGTGTTCAACTTCCTCGACGCGGACGAGCAGGATCCCGACGACGAGGACGCCCCGACGGTGACCGACGGGCACGGCGTGATCGAGTTCGAGCACGTCGCGTTCTCGTACACCCCCGACCGACCGCTGATCACCGACCTGTCGTTCCGGGTCGAACCCGGGCAGACCGTCGCCATCGTCGGCCCGACCGGCGCCGGGAAGACGACGCTGGTGAACCTCATCATGCGGTTCTACGAGCTCGACTCCGGGCGCATCCTGCTCGACGGGCAGGACATCGCGCAGATGACGCGTGACGACCTGCGCGGCCGCACGGGCATGGTGCTGCAGGATCCGTGGCTGTTCGGCGGCAGCATCCGTGAGAACATCCGCTACGGCAACGCGTCGGCGTCCGATGACGAGATCGTCGCGGCCGCCGAGGCGACGTACGTCGACCGCTTCGTGCACTCGCTCCCCGAGGGTTACGAGACCGTGCTCGATGAGGACGCCTCGAATGTGTCGGCCGGTGAGCGGCAGCTGATCACGATCGCACGGGCCTTCGTCGCACAGCCGTCGATCCTCATCCTCGACGAGGCGACCAGCGCGGTCGACACCCGTACCGAGGTGCTGCTGCAGCACGCCATGGCGGCACTGCGCGAGGGACGCACCTCGTTCGTGATCGCGCACCGTCTGTCGACGATCCGCGATGCCGACTTGATCCTGGTGATGGAGCACGGCGACATCGTCGAGCAGGGCGACCATGAGCAGCTGATCGCGCAGCAGGGCGCCTACTGGCGCCTGTACCAGTCGCAGTTCGAGCAGGCCGCGACCGATATCGACGCCGAAGAGGCCATGACCGGATCGATCCCCGTGATCGTCACCGGCGATGCCGCGGAGGACGTCGAAGTCGGCGCAGCCGAGGCCCGCCAGGACTGACTCGTCGAGCCTCAACGCGAGAGCGCCCGCCCCGGGAATCGGGGCGGGCGCTCTCGTCTCAGTGCTGGGCTCAGTTCCAGTCCCAGCGCATGCGTCAGTCGATACCGAACAGCGCCATCGGGTGCGTCAGACGCCACCAGATGCTCGGCGGCGCGACCTCATCGGCGAGCGAGACCGACGTTTCGGCGGTTCCGGTCGGGCCATCGACGGTGAGCGTGCCCACCACGGTGCCGGTCTGCGTGGCATCCCCGAGATCGAGTTCGGTGTCGGCGGTGGCCGTCGCGCCATTCCACAGCACGACCTGGGCGTCAGCATCCGTCACGATCTCGACGCGACCGCCCCACTCGGTGGTGACGTGTCCGACCACGCTGCCGGCCGGTACAGCGACGGGCTGCTCGGCGAGCGACTTCTCGACCTCGGCGAACAGCTGCCGCGTCACGGCGAGGCGGGTGTCATCGTCGTCCTGGCCGAGCACCGAGGCGTAGACGCGCACCGTCGTGCCGCCGACGGGCACGTCCTTGGCCGTCAGCAGGTTCCAGTGCGACAGGGTGCCGGTCTTGATGCCCACCACACCGGCATCCTCGAGCATGCCGTTGGTGTTCTCGACCGTGCCGGCGCCGGGGATCTCCGCCGAACGCGTCGCGACGATCTCGGCGACCACCGGGTTCTTCATGGCCAACTGACCCAGCTTGGTCAGATCTGCGGGCGAAGCCGTGTTGAACTCGCTGAAGCCGGAGGGTGAGGCGAGAGTGATCCCACCGAGGCCGTGATCGCTCAACCATTCCTCGGATGCCTGCGAGAACGCCCAGTCCGAGCCCCAGATCTCGTCCGACAGGCGGTCGGTGTAGTTGTTGGCCGAGCCGAGCAGAATGCCCTGCAGCATCTGGTACTGGGTCAGCGTGCCGCCCACCGGCACATCGAGCGCCGACTGGTTCAGGTTGCGGTACTGCCAGTACTCCAGCGTGTCGCCGTAGTCGAAGGCGAAGCTCGGTCCCTCCTCGCCGGGCTCCAGCGGCAGCTCGTCGAGGATCATCAGTACCGTGGCGACCTTCGTGATGCTGGCGATCTCGTCGCGCTCGGTCGTCGATGAGGCGGGCCCGATTCCCTCTACCGCGACGGCGGCGCTGCCGGTTTCCGGCCAGGTGAGCGCTGCCGCTTCTGCCGGCGCGATCTCTGTCTTCACGGCGGCCGCTGCAGGAGCGACCGCGTCGAGCGGCCACAGCAGAGTCGAGGCGACGTATGCGCCGCACAGGGTTCCGACGATCCCGAGGGGGATCAGTACTCCCGGGCGTCGCCAGCTCGGCGCCAGATGTGCGCCGTCGAAGAGGTCGGGCGTGCTCCGGGGTTCCGGCAGCGACTCAGCCTTCAACGTCGCGGTATCGAGCCAGGTCAGTGCGGTCGGCGGCCGCTTTTCATCCGCCCAAGCCGTTTGCGGCGCAGAGGCCCCGTCCGCAGCATCCGAACCGACGGCCGTGCCGCTGGGCTCGCTGGCGTCGGGAGAGAGCACCGGGTTCTCGCGCGTCGGAGCATCGTCATCGTCGAAGGCGCTGAGGAATGCCGGCTCCGGGTCGTTCTCGACGGCGTCCACAGCGACAGTATCGACGGCATACGCGGCGAAACCGGTATCCCACGACGGGGCGGAAGCCCGCGTGTCGCCCAGGGGTGGCGCGTCTGAGAAGCGTTCGGCGTCGTCGACGGCGTCGTCGTTCGGGGCGGGCACGTCATCAATGACGGTGTTGTCAGGAGTGCGCAGTGTGTCACCGAATGCGGGCAACGGAGCACGAGAGGACTCCGTCGTCTGCGGGTGGGCACGCTCGCGCAGTTCACGGCGCGTGGCGGGGCGCGTGGACTCGGGGGAGGTGGTCACCCGTCCACGCTACCCAACGTCCCTGTGTGCGGTCGGCGGGATATGATCGATGAACCACCACGGGAGTCCGGACCGCCGGGCTGAGAGGAAGCGAAGAGCGCTTCGACCGTCGAACCTGATCCGGATCATGCCGGCGCAGGGAGGAGTTCCTATGAGCACGTCCACGTCCAGTTCCGCGTCCACGAACACGGGGCGTATGCGCCCCGAGATCTGGCGCTGGCGCATCGTCGACATCGTCGTCGCCAGCGTGCTGGGCGTCGCCTGCGGTGTTCTGTTCCTGCTGTGGAACGTTGGCTACCTCGGCCCCAAGGCGCTGCTCGACCCGCTGCTGCCCGGCGTGCAGGGACTGCTCGACGGGCCGTGGCTGATCGCCGGCGTGCTGGGTGGCCTCATCATCCGCAAGGCCGGCGCTGCGATCTACGTCGAGACCCTCGCCGCCGTCGTCTCGGCCCTGGCCGGCGCGCAGTGGGGCGGGTTCCTCACCATTGAGGCCGGACTCGTGCAGGGCCTCGGCGCCGAACTGATCTTCCTGCTCTTCGCGTACCGTGTCTGGTCGCTGCCCGTGGCGATGCTCGCCGGCGCCGGCGCCGCCCTGCTGGGCGGGATCAACAACATGATCCTGTGGTTCGCGGGTGCCGACGCAGCCTTCACCGTCGTCTACCTGATCTGCACCGTCATCTCGGGCGCCGTACTCGCCGGTCTGCTCGGCTGGCTGCTCGCCCGGGGCCTCGCGGCTACCGGTGCTCTCGACCGCTTCGGCTCGGGCCGAGAGGTGCGCAAGCGGGTCTGACCGACCGGCGATCGCCATGGTGTCAGGAGGGATCGCGCCCGCCGCGGTCGAGGCGCGTGGATGGGGCTGGCGGCACGCCAGTCGCCTCGCCTGGGCGGTGCGCGATGTCACGCTGCGCATCGATCCCGGTGAGCGGGTGCTGCTGCTCGGCGCCTCGGGTGCCGGTAAGTCGACGCTCATGCATGGCCTGGCCGGTGTGCTCGGTGGCGATGAGGAGGGCGAGGCCGAGGGCGAGCTGCTCATCGATGGCCTGCCCGCCGCGGCTGCGCGGGGCCGGGCCGGTCTTGTGCTGCAGGACCCCGACTCGCAGGTCATCCTTGCGCGCGTCGGCGACGACGTCGCCTTCGGATGCGAGAACCTCGGCCTGCCCCGGGACGAGATCTGGCGCCGCGTCGACGCCGCGCTCGACGCCGTGGGCCTCGACGTGCCGCGGGATCGCCCGACGAAGGCGCTCTCGGGTGGGCAGAAGCAGCGCCTCGCGCTCGCCGGGTCGCTTGCGATGCGGCCGGGACTGCTGCTGCTCGATGAGCCGACGGCGAACCTCGACCCCGACGGCATCGCTGAGGTGCGCGACGCCGTGGAGCGGATGCTGGCAGCGCAGCGCACCACGCTGATCGTCGTCGAACACCGACTCGACGTCTGGTTGCCGCTGATCGACCGGGTCATCGTCATCGGGGACGACGGGTCGGGCGGCACCGGTGTGATCGCCGACGGGCATCCCGACACCGTGCTGAACCTGCATGGTGAGCGGCTCGCGCGGGCCGGAGTGTGGGTGCCGGGCTTTCCGCCGAAGCATCCCGCGCCACCGGCATCCGCTCCCGGCGACGTGCTGCTGCGCGGCGAGCACCTCGCGGTGGCGCGTGTACGCGGCACGACCGTGGCATCCGGTATCGACGTGGCCGTGCGGGCAGGTTCCACCCTCGCGATCACCGGGCCGAACGGCGCCGGAAAATCCACGCTCGGGCTCACCCTGGCGGGGCTCCTCCCGCCGGCGTCGGGCGCCGTGACGGCCTCGGATGCCCTCGCCGGCGGAGCCGGGCCGCATCCGATCCGGTGGGCGTCGCGGCAGTTGCTGACGCGCATCGGCACCGTGTTCCAAGAGCCGGAGCACCAACTGCTGGCCTCCACGGTGCAGGACGAGCTCGCCGTCGGGCCACGCTCGCTCGGGCTCTCGGAGAGCGAGATCGCCGCTCGCAGCGACGAACTGCTGCAACGGCTGCGGCTGGAACGGCTCGCGAAGGCCAACCCGTACACGCTGTCCGGTGGTGAGAAGCGGCGGCTCACCGTTGCTGCGGCGCTGGCCACCCGGCCCCGGGTGCTCGTGCTCGACGAGCCCACCTTCGGGCAGGACGCCCGCACCTGGCAAGAACTCGTGGCCATGCTCGCCGATCTGCGCGACGATGGCGCCGCGCTGGTGACGGTCACCCATGACCTCGATGTCGTCGACGCGCTGCATGCCGAGCGCTTCGCATTGGGGGTGGGCGCATGACGCTCCTGGAGACCCGGGCACGCACGGGCGCGATGGCGCAGATCAACCCGGTGGCGAAGCTGGGTGCGAGTGCGCTGATCGCCCTGCCGCTGATCCTCACCCTCGACATGGTCTCGGCCGCCGTCGCCCTGGCGCTGGAGTGCGTGCTTTTCCTGTTCGCCGGAATCGGCTGGCGGCAGTTCTGGCTGCGCACCTGGCCGGTGTGGCTGGCCGCACCGCTGACCGGTGTGACCATCGCGCTGTACGGTGAGCCGAGCGGTACCGTCTACGTCGAGTGGTTCCTGGTGCGGGTGAGTGACGGCTCGCTGGCGTTGGCGGGCGCGACCATGCTGCGGGTGCTGGCGATCGCACTGCCCTCGGTGGTGCTCTTCGTCACCGTCGATCCGACCGACCTCGCTGATGGGCTGGCGCAGACCCTGCGGCTCCCGGCGCGCTTCGTGCTGGGGGCGCTGGCGGGCCTGCGCATGGTCGGCCTGTTCGTCGATGACTGGCGTGCGCTCGAGTTGGCGCGTCGCGCCCGAGGTGTCGCCGACCGCGGGCGCGTGCGCAGGTTCCTGGGCATGGCGTTCGCGCTGCTGGTGCTGTCGATCCGACGCGGGGCGAAGCTGTCGACGGCCATGGAAGCGCGTGGGTTCGGGGCGGACGTGCGGCGCACGTGGGCGCGCCCCGCGCGCTTCGGCGCCCGCGAGTGGATGCTATTGCTCGCCGGTGCGGCGATCTCAGCATCCGCCATCATCGCCGCCGTCGCGACCGGCGCCTGGAACTTCATCCTTGGCCCCGCCTAGCGCGCTCGCGTCGCTCGCGGGAATGGGTGGGGCAGTGCGGGGTCAGGTGGCGTTCCAGAGGGCGCGGTAGTAGGCCTGGCGGGCCGGATCGGGGGCGATGCCGTATGCGGCGATGAGCGTGTCGTCCCAGCCGGGGCCGTAGTTCCACTCGGTGCTCATGGCGGCGACGGCGAGATCTGCCCAGCGGTCGGCGGTGCCCATCTGGCCGAGGTCGACGTGTGCCAGCCAGCGTCCGTCTGCGTCGAGAAGCGTGTTGGGGCAGCAGGCGTCGGCGTGCGCGACGACGAGTCGGTCGACCGGCGGCGGCGTGCGCAGGCTCTCGGGCACGCGGATGCCGCGCTGCTCGGCGGCGTCGATACGGGCGGCTACGCCCCAGCCCCACGGGCATTCTTCGACGGGCAACGCGTCGTGCCAGGCACGCAGCGCTTCTCCGACGGCGCGCACAGCCGTCTCGGGGCGCTCTCTCCAGTACGGCGATACGGCGCTGTCGCCGGAGAGAGCTGCCGTCACCAGCCACTCCTCGGTGGCATTTTCCCCGTGACTGAGCACTTGCGGAACCCGAGCCCATCGCCCCGCCCACTGCATCCGCTCCGCCTCGTCGCGCATGGTCGACTCGTCGTGGCGGGGTCCCCACTTGATGAAGAACGGCTCACCGTATTGCGGCGTCGCGCGCAGCGTCAGGCCGCCGAGGTCGTTCTGCCAGACGCATTCGAGCGCGGCGCCCCTGGCGAGCTCGCGCACGCGCGGCGGAACAACGACGGGCATCACAGGGATCGACACACCCCTCATTCTCCCCGCCCCGCGCGCCCCTGCGCCGCTGAGAAACCACTTCCCGCTCGAGAAACCACGTCTGAGGTGAATTCTCAGACGGGAAGTGGTTTCTCAGCGGAAGGGATGGGTGGGGAGGGGGAGGAGGGGGGTTACGGGGCGAGGTCGCGCAGGGCCTGCTCCAGGACGATGACGTGGTTGTGCTCGGTGTCACGCGCGGCGTAGACGAGCGTGACGACCGGATGCTCGCGCAGCTCGTCCGCGAGCGCGCGCAGCGCGCCCGCGTCGTCGGCGGCCAACTGTGCGCGATAGCGCGCTGCGTAGATCTCGAAATCGGATGCCGGGGCCGCGTGCCATTCCCGACGCAACTCGGCGGTCGGTGTGACGTCCTTGGCCCACAGGTCGATCTCTGCGTTCTGCTTCGAGAGCCCTCTCGGCCACAGCCGGTCGACCAGCACGCGGAAGCCGTCTTCGGCCGAGGGGGTGTCGTAGGCTCGCTTGCGACGCAGGTCCATGCACTCAGCATCCGCCCCTCGCGAGAGATCCGCCAGTAGTGGCGGTACTCGGAACCACGTATGCTGAGACTCAGTCGCACGCGACGCCGGGCTCAGGTGCCGTGCCGTTTCAAAGGAGAACACGATGCAGATCACCGGACAGGGCACCCTCATCACAGGCGGCGCCAGCGGTCTCGGTCTGGCCACTGCGCGGCGGCTCGCCGCAGCCGGAGCGCAGGTCACGATCGTTGACTTGCCCACCTCGAACGGTGAGGAGATCGCCGCCGAACTGGGCGGTATCTTCGCCCCGGCTGATGTGACCGACCCCGACCAGATCGCTGCGGCCGTGGCATCCGCCCAGGCGATCGCACCGCTGCGCGTCGTCGTCAACTGCGCCGGCATCGCCCCGCCCGCCAAAGTGCTCGATCGCGACGGCACCCCGACCGACCTCGATGCGTTCGAGCGGGTCGTCCGCATCAACCTCGTCGGCACCTTCAACGTCATCTCGCAGGCATCCGCCGTCATCGCGCAGAACGAGCCCACCGAGGGCGGCGACCGCGGCGTCATCGTCAACACCGCCAGCGTCGCGGCCTTCGACGGCCAGATCGGCCAGCCCGCCTACTCGGCCTCGAAGGGCGGCGTGCACGCGATGACCCTGCCGATCGCCCGCGAACTGGCCCGCCACGGCATCCGCGTGTGCACGATCGCCCCCGGGATCATGGAGACCCCGATGCTCGCGGGGCTTCCGCAGGCCGCGCAGGACTCGCTGGGCCAGCAAGTGCCGTACCCGGCGCGACTCGGAAAGCCCGACGAGTACGCCGCACTCGTCGAGAGCATCGTCGCCAACGGCTATCTCAACGGCGAGACCATCCGTCTCGACGGCGCCATCCGCATGGCCCCGAAGTAAACCCGCGTCACGCGACACGAACAGGAGTGAACATGTCACTGGCAGGAAAGACCATCCTCATGTCGGGCGGCAGCCGCGGCATCGGCCTCGCGATCGCGCTGCGCGCAGCGGCCGACGGGGCGAACATCGCGATGCTCGCGAAGACCGACAGCCCGCATCCGAAGCTCGAGGGAACCGTACACACGGCGGCCGAGGCGATCCGGGCAGCCGGCGGCCAGGCGTTGCCGATCGTCGGCGATGTGCGAGACGACGACGACATCACCGGCGCCGTGCTCAAGGCCGAGGGTGAGTTCGGCGGCATCGACATCGTGATCAACAACGCCAGCGTCATCGACCTGTCGCGTTCGACTGATCTCGCCGCCAAGAAGTACGACCTCATGCAGGACGTCAACGTGCGCGGAACGTTCATGCTCTCGCGCGCCGCGGTGCCGGTGCTGCGTGAGGCGAGCAACCCGCACATCCTCTCGCTGTCGCCGCCGCTGAACATCTCGCCGAAGTGGCTCGGTGCGCACACCGGCTACACGCTGGCCAAGTACGGCATGACGATGGCGACGCTGGGATTGGCCGCGGAGTTCGCCGCCGACGGCATCGCCGCCAACACGCTGTGGCCGCGCACGACGATCGCGACCGCCGCGGTGCAGAACCTGCTCGGTGGTGACAGGGTGATGGCCGCCAGCCGCACCCCCGAGGTCTACGCCGACGCGGCCTACGCCGTGCTGACCAAGCCGTCGCGCGAGTACACCGGCCAGACGCTGATCGTCGAGGACGTGCTCGAGGCCGACGGCGTCACGGACTTCTCGAAGTACGCGGCCGTCCCCGGCACCCCGGACGATCGGCTGTTCCCGGACATCTTCCTGGACTGACACTCCGTCTCGGACGGGTACCCCAGCGGCCGGCGGCGCTTCGTGCGCCGTCGGCCGCTGGCGTTTGCGTCGGCCGTTGGCATTCCCGTCGCACTTTCTCCCGCTTCGAGCGCCCGGATGCGGGAGAAAGTGCGACTGGAGTGGGTGGGCGGCACGAGGATGCGGGAGAAAGTGCGACCGGAGCGGCCCGCCGGCTAGCCAGTCAGCCGCCGTGGCGCCGCCGCGCCGGATGTCAGGCGCGGACGGCGGCGAGGGCCTCGGCGAAGCGGGCGGAGCGGGCCTCGAGATCGGCCCAGTCGGATGCTGCGATCGACGCGCTATTGGCGAGGTCGCCTCCGGCACCCACGGCCACGGCCCCCGCGCCGAACCAATCGGCGAGATTGTCGGGCTTCACGCCGCCGGTGGGCATGAGTGGCGCGTGCGGGAACGGACCGCGCAGCGCCCCGAGGTATGAGGGGCCGCCGAGGGATGCCGGGAAGATCTTGACGACGTCGACGCCCAGGTCGAGCGCCGTCATCACCTCGGTCGGCGTCAGTGCGCCGGTCATGACGACGGTGCCGGTGTCGAGCATCGCGCGGGTGAGGTCGGGCAGTGTGCCGGGGCTGACGAGGAATTCTGCTCCGGCGTCGGCGGCGGCCGCGGCCTGCGCGGGGGTGGTGACGGTGCCGGCGCCGATGTGGGCGCGCTCGCCGTGGCGGGCGATGAGCTCGCGGATGACGGCGGGCGCGTCGGGGGTGGAGTAGGTCACCTCGATGCCGGTGATCCCTCCGCGGATGATCGCCTCGGCAGCGTCGAGGGCGCTCTCGGGGGAGGGGGCGCGCAGGACGGCGAGGACGCCGGTCTGGCGCGTGCGGGCGAGGCGGTCGGTCATGAAGGCTCCGTTCGTCTGTTCCATTCTCCCCGCCCTAACTTGTAATTACAAGTTCTTTACGCAGGTGGCTCCCGTACCCTGGAGACATGTCAGCATCCGATGAGAACTCGCGCCCCCGTTCCACCCCGGTGCGCGCCACCGGATCTGCGCGCACCCAGGTGCGCCCCAAGACCGAGGGATGGACGCAGCAGAAGGATGCCGAAGGTCGGCCGCTGCTGCAGTTCGCCAGCCCCAAGCGCGGCAAGCCTCCCGTGCACCTGGCCGATCTGACCCCCGCCGAGCGGGTCGAGAAGGTCAAGGAGCTGGGCCTGCCCGGGTTCCGGGCCAAGCAGCTGTCGACGCATTACTTCACGCACTACACGTCCGACCCCGCGCAGATGACCGACCTGCCCGCGGCGCAGCGCGACGAGCTCGTGGCGGGCATGCTGCCGCCGCTGCTGACCGAGGTCAAGCGCCTAGAGACGGACCGTGGCGACACGATCAAGTTCCTGTGGCGCCTGCACGACGGTGCCCTGGTCGAGTCGGTGCTGATGCGCTACCCGGGGCGGATCACCCTGTGCGTGTCGAGCCAGGCCGGCTGCGGCATGAACTGTCCGTTCTGCGCGACCGGACAGGCGGGACTGACCCGCAACATGTCGACCGCCGAGATCATCGAGCAGATCGTGCGTGCGAACCGGTTGATCGCCGAGGGCGGTCTGGGCGGCAAGAAGGCCAGCGACCACAGCATGGAGCGTGTCAGCAACATCGTCTTCATGGGCATGGGTGAGCCGCTCGCCAACTACAAGCGGGTGATGGATGCCGTGCGCATCATGGTCGGCCCGCAGCCGGATGGCCTCGGCATGAGCGCCCGCGGCATCACCGTGTCGACCGTCGGCCTGGTGCCGGCGATCAAGAAGCTCGCCGATGAGGACATCCCGGTCACCTTCGCCCTCTCGCTGCATGCGCCCGATGACGAGCTGCGCGATGAGCTGATCCCGGTGAACTCGCGCTGGAAGGTCGGCGAGGCACTCGACGCGGCCCGCGAGTACTTCGACAAGACCGGACGCCGTGTGTCGATCGAGTACGCGCTGATCAAGGACATGAACGACCACCCGTGGCGCGCCGACCTGCTGGCGTCCAAGCTCAACTCGCGCGGTCGCGGCTGGGTGCACGTGAACCCCATCCCGTTGAACCCCACGCCGGGGTCGATCTGGACGGCATCCGACAAGGCCGTCCAAGACGAGTTCGTGCGGCGCCTGAACGATGCGGGTATCCCCACGACTCTGCGCGACACCCGCGGCAAGGAGATCGACGGTGCGTGCGGTCAGTTGGTCGCGACCAGCGAGGACGAGGTCGCCGCGGCCGCGATGGCCTGATCGGATGCTGACGCTCGACCGCCCGGGAAGGCAAGCCCAGGGTTGCCGAACCCAGGGCAGCTGAGTGTGACAATGGTGGCGTGAAGACGCTGCTGCTGGCCCGCCACGCGAAGTCCGACTGGGGCGATGCGTCGCTGGCCGATCATGACCGGCCCTTGAATGCCCGGGGCCGGCGCGATGCGCCGCTGATGGCCCGCAGGTTGCTTGATGAGGGCCTCCGCTTCTCCCACATCGTCTCGAGCACGGCCGTGCGGGCACGCACCACGGCGGCCGAGTATGCCGCCGCACAGGGTGTCGAGGTCGTGCAGGAACCGCTGTTGTACGCGGCGTCGGCGCGTTCGATCCTGGCGGCGGCCTCGCGCCTGCCTGATGAGGCGGAGGTTGCGATGCTCGTGGGGCACAACCCGGGCATGCAGGATGCTGTCGCCGAGCTCACGGGCGCGTTCGTCGAGTTTCCGACGTGCGCCGTCGCGGAGTGCCTCGTCGGCGTCGACTCGTGGGCCGAACTGATCGAGGGGTCGGGTCGGCTGGTGCAGCTGCGCACGCCCGCGGGGCGGTCAGCGCGCTAGCATCGCCCGCACCGCGGATTCGAACGAGGTCGTCGCCACGTCGAGGGGGAAGTGCCCGGCCGCGGCGAGCGTGCCGAGTCCGTGCACGAGCCCCCAGCACGCGGTGAGGGCACTCTCGTGCAGGCCGGCGTTGACAACCGCGCCACCGAGCAACGTCTCGAGCTCGTCGATCAGCGGTGCCATGGTCTCGGTGGGTGCGCCGGGAATGCACACGGTCGGGTCGTAGATCACGTCGAACGCATGGGGGCGTTCGACGGCGAAGCGGATGTAGGCCTGTCCGCCAGTGATCAGTGCCGCCGTCGCGTCCGGTGCGGCGGCGAGGGTGGCCCGCACGTCGTCGACGAGTTCGGCCATGCTGCGCTCGGCGAGGGTCTTGAGCAGCCCGCGCCTGTCGGAGAAGTGGTGGTACGGCGCGTTGTGGCTGACATCGGCTGCGCGCGCGACCTCGCGCAGGCTGATCTCGGTGGCGGGCTTGTCGGCGAGCAACTGCATCGCCGCGGCTTCCAGCGCGTGCGCGAGATCTCCGTGATGGTAGGCCGCTCGAGAACTTGACACGCGCAACATTGTTCCTTATCTTGACACTGTCAACCAAATAGACACTGTCAAGATTGGAACCCGCATGGCCTCCACCCTCGTCATCGACGGCCACCCCGACGACCGCTCGCTCACCGCCGAGCTCTCCCGCCGCTACGCCGCAGCGCACGGAGAAGCGCGCCTGCTCGCCCTGCGCGACCTCGACTTCGACCCGCACCTGCGTTTCGGGTACCGGCAGCGCATGACGCTCGAACCCGATCTCGTCGAGGCGAAGGCCGCCCTGCACGAGGCCAGCAACGTCGTCATCGCCGCCCCGCTGTGGTGGGGCGGTGTGCCTGCGGTGCTGAAGGGATTCTTCGACCGGGCCCTCCTGCCCCAGCAGGAGTATCGCTACAGCCCCGCGGGTCTGCCGATCGGTCTGGTCGGCGCGAACCGCGGCCGCCTGCTGCTGCTCGCCGACACCCCGTGGTTCTTCACGCCCATCACCGGCGTGCCCGCACAGACCCAGGTGGTGCGCAACACGATGAAGCTGGTCGGCATCCGCTCGGTGCGCACGCATCGGATGCTGGGGGTGAAGACTGCACCTCCCGCGCGTATCGAGGGCTGGCTCGACCGCGCCGCAGCGCTCGGCGAGCGCGACGCCGTGCGCGATCGGAACGGTGCCCCGCGCGTACCCGCCGTCGCGCACTGACGGGAACCTCGCGCGTCAGAGCGTCGCGCGGTACTGGGCCCAGGCGGCACCCAGCCGGCGCACCCCTTCGGTCAGCACGTCATCGGGCGCGGTGAACGGAATGCGGATGTGGTCGTCCGGCGACGTCGATGCGGCGAACTCGCCACTGCCCGCCACCGAGACGCCATGCACCGCCGCGACCCGGGCGAGGGCATCCGCCGATCCGATCGGAAGCCGCGCCCACAGCGAGAGCCCGCCGCGCGGTTCGACGAAGCTCCAATCGGGCAGGTGGCGGGCCATGAGCTCACGCAGCAGCCCGAGCCGGGCGTAGTGCTCGCGAGCCACCTCGCGCCGCAACTCACCCGCGTGCGCGAGCAAGTCCATCGCGAGAAGCTGCCCGGGGATGCTCGTGGACTGGTCGGCGAGCTGCCGGGCGCCACGCAGGCGCCGCACGAGCACGGGGTCGGCGCGCAGCCAGCCGATCCGAAGTCCCGCCCACGCCCACTTCGAAAGCGACTCGACCACCACCACGGGGGCATCCGCCCGCTCGGCCGCCAGTGGTGGGGGAATCACGCCGTCGAAGGCGATGCCGGCGACCACGCGGTCCTCGACGACGACCACCCCGTACTGTGCGGCCAGATCGGCGACGCGCCGTCGTGCGGCCGGCGGCAGCCGCGTGCCCGTCGGGTTCTGATGGTGCGGATTCAGGGCGACCAGCACGGGCCGCATCCGCGCCATCGCCACCTCGAGGGCCACGGGGTCGAGGCCGTCGTCTCCCATCGGGATGCCGTGCACGATGCCGCCGCGCTGGCGCACACTGTCGGTGACGCCCGGCCAGGTGACCTCCTCGGCCAGCACGACATCACCGGGAGAGACGAGCGCGTCGATCAGCAGGCTGATGGCCTGCTGCGCACCGTGGGTCACGAGGATCTGCTCGGGTGATGTCGCCGCGCCCTCAGAGGTGTACAGGTCGGCGATCAGCGCCCGCAGCGACGGCAGGCCGGCCGGATCGGTCTCGGGTAGCAGGGCGGTGGCGAGGTCGGGGTGGTGCGCACGGATCACCTGCACCCCCAGATCGGGGATTCGCGGCACCGTGCGCAACAGATCGATCGAGTTCGGCAGCGCCGAGAAGAGCACCTCACCGCGCCCGCCACGCCCCGGAGCCGACAGCGTCGACCCGGCAATGCGCGTGCCGCTGCCCTGGCGGCGTTCGACCGCACCGTGCTCGGCGAGCTCGCCGTACGCCGCGACGACTGTGCCGCGAGAGACGGCCGCGGCGGCCGCCAGCGCCCGCTCGGCCGGCAAGCGATCGCCCGGGCGCAGTTCCCCCGTGTCGATCAGGGAACGGATGCCGGCGGCGAGCCGCGCCGACAGAGTGCCGTCGCCGTGCGCCCACCGACCCAGACGTGCGGCCAGCGCCGTCGAGTCGACCGTGGCCGCGCGGTGGTCCACCAGCCGCTGATTGGCACTGTTCGTTGTGCTCATAGCGACACATTCTGGTCCAATGAGCCCGTCGCGCACCAGCCCTTCAGCCAATCCCGCGGATTTCACGTCTGATTGGACTGTCAACGAGATCCTCGACCACTATGCGGCCCACGATGCCCTGCCCTCCGGTCTCACCGCCGACACTCTGCAACGGGTCGACGATGCCCTGAGCCCGCAGCAGCCGTGGCGTCGGCCGCCACATCCGGTGGCCGTCATCCGCTCTCTCGGGGTGCGAGTGCGTCAGCATCCGCCGACCGGCGCGCGACGTGTGGCGCAACTGATCGGGTCCCTCGACGACAGCCGTGCGCCCGCGGTCGATCACACGATGGTCATCGCCTGACCGATGGGGCGGCGTCCCCATGCACGTTCCTGGGAGCCGTCCCAGCGATCGTCCGGGACTCCCACAGGCACGGTTTCCTACCCTCGAGGGATGTCCTATTCCGCACATCGCCCTGGTCGGATGGATTCCCAGGGGCGGATCTCGTTGGAGACCGACGCGTCTGACGGCTCGGTGACCGACGAGGACCTCGACTTCTTGCGACACTACGAGCCGACCGGTGCGCCCGCCCCGGCGACTCCCGTCGACCCGTCCGAGCCGGTCGACCCATCCGAGCGCGCCGAGCCCGCGCCCGCGGAGCTCCCCGAGACCGAGCCGGACTCCGTGCCGGCGAACGCGCGCAAGCCCCGCCGCGAGCGCGCCCCACGTCGCCAGCGCGCGCCCCGTGCCGAGCGCGCGCCCCGTGCCGAGGGTTCGCGCCTGCGCACCATGGCCATCCTCGGCGGTGCCGAGGGGGAGATCCTCGACCGGGTACCCGGCGAGACCCCGCGGTTCGTGCAGATGTTCTTCGTGCTGTTGGGAACAGCGCTCGTCTCGGCGATCTCGATGATGTTCGCCCTCACCACGGGCGTGCAGGTCGCGATCTGGGTGGCCGTGCCATTGGCCGTCGTCTGGGGCGGCATCATCTTCAACCTCGACCGGTTCCTGACCTCGACCATGACGTCGACGCGCAGCGTCATGAAACTGATCGCCCTCGCTGTGCCGCGCGTGGCCATGGCAGCACTGATCGGCTTCCTCGTGGCAGAACCCCTCGTGCTGCAGGTGTTCCACAACGACATCGCGCGCGAGGTGGCATCCACCAACATCACCCAGTCGCAGTCCGATCAGGCCGCCCTCGAAGAGGGACCCGAGAAGATCGCGCTCGACGCGGCATCCGCCCGGGTCGCCGCCCTCGAGAACCAGGCCGCGACGGGGATCGTCGCCGGCACCGAATCGGGCTCGGCGTCGACGGCCGCGGCGGCCTCGACCGTCGACGACGTCACCGCGAAGATGACCGAGCAGCAGCAGGTCATCGATGACGCCCGCGCGCTGTACCAGTGCGAGCTCACCGGAGAGGGCGCCGGCGAGGTGCCCGGCTGCACGGGCGTGAACGGAGAGGGCTCCAGCTCGGACGCCGCCAAGGCGCAGCTCGCTCAGGCCCAGCAGACCTACGATGCGCTCGCCGCGCAGCTGCGCGACGCCAACGATGACCTCGCCGCCGCCGAGACCGCTGCCAAGCAGAACACCTCGGCCTCGGAGGCCACCAACCGTCAGCAGGCGCAGGACCAGTTGCCCGCCGCGCAGCAGAGCTACGAGCAGGCCCTTGCGGCGTACAACGCCCGCGCCGATTCGGTGGCCGCCGGCAACGCGCAAGCCGTCGGCCTGCTCAGCCAGATCACCGGACTGAAGAACCTCGCCGCGAAGGAGCCCGCCATCTGGTGGGCGCATGTGCTGATCGCGGCGCTGTTCTTCATGATCGAGCTGCTGCCGGTGATCGTGAAGGTGCTCACCAGCTGGGGAGACCCCTCGCTGTACGAGAAGGCGAAAGCGATCCGCAAGCAGGTCGATCTCGATCGCGTGACCGCTGACGGCTTCCGCGATCGCGCCGCGATCGTCGCCGAGAACGCCTCGCCATCTCCTGCGGTCGGCTTCACTGAGGCGGCGGATGCTGTCCGTGAGCCGGATGCCCGGGCTTCTGACCCTGCCATCGATCCCGGTCCGCCCACTGTGCCGATGACGCGTGCCGATCTGCGCGAACCGGCGGGCGTCTGAGAGGCTGTCGCCATGAACCGACGCGGAATGGTATCTCTGGCCGGTGTGGTGGCGGTGGCGCTGTACGCCGTGTGGGCGGCCGTGCAGATCTTCGTGCTGAACCCGCTGGCCGCTGCCCCCGGGCTCTCACTTGATGAGGTCTATGCCGAGATGGCGGCCGTCGGCGAGACGATGCCCGTCGGGTTCGGGCTGGGAGTGCTGGCGGTCGGCGTCGTCATCGCGATCGTCATCGCGGTGCTCGGCATGCGCGCCGACCTCGACCCCGAGGTGCTGATGCTGCTCTTCCTGATCGTCTTGGTGCTCGGTGCTCCGGCCTACTTCGTCGCCTCGTTCGCTCCGGGAATGAGCCTTGCCGACACGTTCTTCATCTCCGGCGCGGATGCGTCTCCCTGGGCCGCACCGCTGTACATCACCAGCCTGCTGGCCTCGGCGGGCATCGTCTGGCTCGTCGTGCGCCTGGCGCGGAGCCGCCCGGTCGCCGTGTCGGTCGCCTGATCGGCTGACGGGGCGTCCTGCCCGGGCGGATCTCAGCATCCGCTCCCGGCCGTCTCGACACACACCTCGATACCCGCTTCGGTACCGGTGATCCATCGCCGCACGTGCCCGGCGCGATCCACGGTCATGCCTGACGTTTCTCGCGCCGTCAGGACACCGGCGAAGCCATCGATCCCGGCGGCGACGGCCGCCGTGGCCCAGACGTCTGCTCGGGTCAGACCATCGGCGAGCACGGTGGCCGAGACGATACCGGTCGCCGGTGAACCGGTGCGCGGATCGATGATGTGTGCACCGCGTTCCGCGCTGCCCGAGGTCGCGATCGCACCGTTGCGGATCGGTACGGTGGCGATGACCCGACGGCGGTCCGAGGGGTCGACGATACCGACGTTCCAGGTGTGCTCCCCATCGTCCGCGCTGAACACCTGCATGTCGCCGCCCACGTCGAGGGCGGCGGCGACCGCTCCGCCGGGTCGCACCAGCGGACCCAGCGCCTGGCGTGCGGCGCGTTCGGCCGCCCAGCCCTTGACCAGGCCGGTGGGGTCGAACCAGCCGTGTCGCCAGGCGTCGAACAGCCCGCCGGTCTCGTCGGCCATCGTGAGGCACGCCGCCCGCACATCGGCGACCCACGGATCCGCGTCTGCGGGGTCGAGGTCGGCGCGTGCGATCCTGCGGACGTCCGATCCGTCGTCGTACGTGCTGAACACGCGGTCGGCGCGGCGCAGCACCGCGAAACAGTCGCGTGCAGCCGCAGCGGCCGTGGCCCGGTCGGCGCCGATGACGTGCACGCTCGCGACCGTGCCCATCACCTCGCACGTGTCGACGTGCCGTGCGCGCCTGGTCATGCGCGTGCCTGGTCGATCGCGCTCTGCAGCGACTCCACGTACCCGCGGCTGGTGTAGGTGGCACCCGAGACCAGATCGATGCTCGAGGACTGCGATGCGGTCGTCTCGGACACCAACAGCGGGATGGCTCGGCTGTTGATCTGCTGATCGCGGTGGTTGGAATCGGGATAGTCGATCACGTCGACGGATGCGATGCTGCCGCCGCTCACGCTGATCTGCACCTGCACGGGTCCGTAGCGTGTCGACGCCGCATCGCCGGTATAGGTGCCGTCCTGAAGTGCTGAGGATGATGATGCGCCCGCCTCGGACGAAGAGCCCGTGCCGTCGGAGGCGGTCGTGCTCGTGTCGGATGGCACGGATGATGACGATGACGATGACGATGACGATGACGATGATGACGACGCCGGCAGCGCCTGCGCGGGGGTGGTCACGACGTGCGAGGTGCGGTATCCGAACAGCAGCACCAGGCCGCTGATCGTGGCGAGAGCGGCATAGCCGATCCGCAGGAGCGGGCTGGTCTTCATGTTCTCTCCTCGGTCTCAGACGGTGAAGGACTCGTGGTGCACCTGCGATGACGGGAAGCCGGCCGCGCGCACGTCGCGCAGGACCGCAGCCATCCACTGCGGGGGCCCGCACACGTACACGTCGTAGTCGAGGGGATCCGCCGCGAGGAAGCGCAGGGCGTCTGCTCCGTTCCATCCCGCGTGGCTCTCCGGCAGCCAGGCGGCGCCCGACCGGGCGCGAGCTCCGAAGAGCGCGACGTGCCGCACGCCGCGCTCGCGCTCGAGCACCGCGAGCGCCTCCGTGCGCAGGGCGGCCGCCGGAGTGGAATCCCGGGTGATGATGGTCGCCTCACCAGGGCCGTACTGTTCGCCTTCGAGCAGTGACACCAGCGGCGCGACTCCTGCGCCGGCGCCGATCAGCAGCATCCGCCGTCCGCTTCGCCGCTCGCCGGTCATCGCACCGTACGGGCCCTCGATGAGCACCCGGGTTCCCGGGGTCAGCGCCGTCAGGCGCTCGGTGCCGTCCCCGACCACGCGCGCCGAAATAGTCAACTCGTCGCGCGTCGGCGCTGCCGACAGCGAGAACGGGTGCCCCCGCGTCCAGCCGGGGCCGTCGAGGAAGCGCCAGACGAAGAACTGCCCCGGCCGGGCGCCCAGGCGGTGCACGGCGCCGCCGCGCATGCGGACCGTGACACCATTGGAGCCGTCCGGAGACACCTCGGACACCCGCAGCCGGAGCCGGGACGACCGCGCCAGCGGAACGATCACGCGGTAGGCGACCACGGCGATCGCCGCGGCGATCCACAGGCCCCACCAATACCAGGTCGCCGCCGTGGAAGCCGTGAAGTCGGCACCCGTCCAGAGCTGGTGGGGCAGGGCGAGCCCCGCTCCGAGGTAGGCGTACAGGTGCAGCAGATGCCACGATTCGTACCGAAGGCGCCGACGGGTCCGGCGAATGGAAGTCAGCGTGACGAGCACCACCAGCACGGTGCCGGCGAGCGCCAGCAGCATGCCGGGGTAGTCGACGACGAACTCGACGAACTGCGCGATCGGGTCGACACCTGCGGCCACGGCGTACCCGAGCGTCTGCAGAGCCAGATGCGCCAGCATGAGAGCGAACGACCAAAAGCCCGTGAGCCGGTGCATCCTGGTCATGCCGTCCTTGCCGAAGCCCCGCTCGAACAGCGGGATCCGCGCCATCAGCAGCACGAGCAGCAGCAACAGATTGGACGAGACCAGTCCGGTGAGGCGTCCGAGGGCGTTGAGGGTCTCGGCACCGCCGCCGAGCAGGGCATCGACACCTCCGCCGCCGACCCAGAGGGCGACGACGAAGAGACTCGTCGACCAGACGACGATGACGGCGCCCAGCCGCCACGCCTCGAGACGGCGGAGCGCGTTCTGCGCACGAGGGGCTGTGAAGGCCGGTGCGTGAGGGGAAGCCACCATGATCGTGCTCCGGTTCTGGTCGCTGTCGAGTCCTGCGAGGTCGTCCGATGGCGCCGGTCAGGACGCGGAGGACTCCTGCGGGGTCGGCGTTTGCTCGGTGTCGTCGTCCTGCTGGGTGCCGTTGTCCTGCTCGGTGCCGTTGTCCTGCGACGTGCCGTCGCCGTCGCCGTCGGCGTCGCGATCGCCAGGACCGCGCTGGTCGCCGTCCCCGTCACGATCACCGTGCGGGCCGCGGTTCTCACCCGGGCCGGATGCGCCGCGGCCGGGGCCGTCGCCATCGCCCTGCTCGCCGTTCTGACCGCCGCCCGGCTGGCCGCCGGGGCCCCAGCTCTGGATCTGCTGCCCGGCAGGCTGCAGCTCACCGTGGGCGGCCCAGCCCGCGCCGGCTCCGATGCCGAGGAGCGCGACCCCGGCGACGCCGGCCGCGGCGATGCGCACGCCGGTGCGGCTCCAGAACGGCCGGGACTCCGCAGATGCTTGTGGTGCGGATGCCTGTGGTGCGGCATCGGCTGCCGCCGCGCCGGCGGCCGGGGGTGTCTGCTGCGCCGTATCCGCAGGCGGAGTCAGCGGCAGCGTCGCACCGTCGTTCTGGGTCTGCGTAGCATCCGCGGTCGCAGCGTCGTCCGAAGCGGGAGTGGCGGGTGTGTCGTTGTTCTCTGTCATGAGGGAACTGTCCCGCGCGCGCACCAAGAGAACGCCAAGAATCCGACTCTCACGGCGACCTCATAGCCGACCGATCGGCGACTCTCAGCCGGCGCTCGCCGGCACTTGCCGGCGCTCACCCGTACTTACCGGCGCGGCAGCGTCAACAAGAAGGTCGTGCCCTGCGGTGACGTGTCCTCCACCTCGATCGAGCCACCGAAGCGGTTGGCGACATCACGCACGAGCGCGAGGCCGAGCCCGAAGCCCGTGCGCTGAGCCGATGTGTTCGAGCGGGTGAACCGCTCGAACACCCGCGACGGGTCGATGCCAGACAGGCCCGTGCCCTCATCAGCCACACGGATCTGCACATGGCGGCCTTCTGCACGCGCGCTCAGCTGCACTGCTCCGCCGTCGCGGCTGTGCCGCACGGCATTGTCGAGCAGCGCGATCACCGCCCTCAGCAGTGCCGTCGGTTCGGCGGCGACGTGCAGTCCGGGTGGCGCATCGCTGACGATGCGCACGTCGCGTTCAGCGGCTCGCGGTTCCAGCACCGCGGCGGCGTCGGCGAGGGCATCCGCCACTGGCGCCGCGGCGTCGGCGTCGTCGGAGCGCACACCCGCGGTCTCGGCGGCGAGCAGCAGGTCGGTCAGCACGGCGTCCATCACCTCGGCATCCCGGCGCATATCGCGCAGGACGGGGCCGACATCCTCACCCCCGCGCAGCCGGTGCTCGGCGAGCTGGATGCGGCTGTTCAGCGTCGTCAGCGGAGTGCGCAGTTCGTGGCTGGCGTCGGCGACGAACGCGCGCTGCACGCCCAGCGCCTCGGCCAGCGGCTCGGATGCCCGACGCGACGCGTACCAGGCGATGACCGCCAGCAGCAGAACGCCGATGACGCCCATCACGATCACGACCGGCAGCACATCGTCGAGATCGAGGATGCGCGGGCGTCCACCGCCGGGATCGTCGTCGCGCGGCGGACGACCGTCGGGGCGACTGGCGGTGACAAGCGTCGCGATGATCGTCGCGGTTACCGCAGTGACCACCGCCGCCGAGGCGAGGCCCACCCAGAGACCGGAGCGCACCGCGGAGCGCTGCACGCGGGCGCGATCGGCGGCGACGGCATGATCTGCTCGGCGGCTCATCGTGGCATCCCGCTGCGGTACCCGCGGGCGCGTACCGTCTCGATCAGTTCCGGTGTCGACTTGCGCCGCACGTAGTGCACCAGCGCGTCGACACTGCTGGCCGACCCTCCGGGAAAAGCGCTGGCGACGATCTCGTCGCGCGAGAAGACGTGCTCCGGGCTGGAGGTCAGCAGTTCGAGCAGATCGCCCTCGGCCTGTGTCAGCGGAATGCGCCCACCGTCGGGCGCGTACAGCGCAAGCGCCGATGCCGAGAACAGCCAATCGCCCATCTCGCGCCGCATCCCAGGTCCTCGGCCTCGGCGTAAAGCGCGCAGGCGGGCGCGCAGCTCATCGAAGTCGAAGGGTTTGAGCAGGTAGTCATCGGCGCCCGCGTCGAGGCCGCTCACCCGGTCGTCGACCGTGCCGAGCGCGGTGAGCATGATCGCCGGAGTGGTGATGTGCGCCGTGCGCACCGCGGTGAGCAGATCGGTGCCGCTCATGCCCGGCAGACGCCGATCGACCACCATCACGTCGTAGCGTCGACCGAGCGCCAGCTCGAGGCCCGCCTCACCGGTACCCGCATGATCGACCGCGTACTCGTCGGAGAGCACCTCGGCGACCATCGCGGCGGTCTCGACCTCATCCTCGACGTACAGCAGTCGGGGGAGCGCATCGGCGGGGGCGGACATGCTCCCAGTGTCGCACCGCCCCACGCGGTGCGGAACGCCACTAGCGTGGGCACATGGTCAACTATCGCTATCTGGGCAACAGCGGACTCAAGGTCTCGGAGATCACGTACGGCAACTGGGTGACGCACGCATCGCAGGTCGGCGACGACGCCGCCGTCGCGACCGTGCACGCGGCGTTGGATGCCGCCATCACCACCTTCGACACGGCAGACACCTATGCCAACACGGCCGCCGAGGTCGTGCTCGGCAAGGCTCTGGAAGGTCAGCGGCGCGCGAGCCTCGAGATCTTCACCAAGGTGTACTTCCCCACCGGGCCGAAGGGACCGAACGACACCGGACTCAGCCGCAAGCACATCTTCGAGTCGATCGACGGATCGCTCACGCGCCTCGGCACCGACTACGTCGACCTGTACCAGGCGCACCGCTACGATCACGAGACTCCGCTGGAAGAGACGATGCAGGCCTTCGCCGACGTCGTGCGCCAGGGCAAAGCGCTGTACATCGGCGTCTCCGAGTGGACCGCCGAGCAGTTGCGCGCAGGCCACGCCCTGTCGAAGCAGCTGGGGTTCCAGTTGATCTCGAACCAGCCGCAGTACTCGATGCTGCACCGCGTGATCGAGGGCAAGGTCGTGCCGACCTCGGAAGAGCTCGGCATCTCGCAGATCGTCTGGTCGCCGATGGCCCAGGGCGTGCTGAGCGGCAAGTACCTGCCCGGTCAGCCGGTGCCCGAGGGATCGCGGGCGACCGATCCGCACTCGGGGGCGCACTTCATCCAGAGCTTCCTGCGCGACGAGATCCTCGAAGCGGTGCAGCGGCTGAAGCCGATCGCGGCCGAGGCGGGTCTGACGATGCCGCAGCTCGCGATCGCCTGGGTGCTGCAGAACCCGAACGTCGCCGCCGCGCTCGTGGGCGCGTCGCGTCCCGAGCAGCTTGCCGACACGGTGAAGGCGTCCGGAGTGCGGTTGGATGCCGACACGATGGCCGCGATCGATTCCGCGCTCGCCGGCGTCGTCAACGACGACCCGGAGCACACATACGGCGTCTCTCCCGCGCAGCGCCTCGTCTGAGGCATCCGCCGCGCCCCGCCTGCCCCTCTCCGCATCCCTTTCCCCGCCCCCGCGCACCCATTCCCCGCACGCCGCGCCCACGAGGGGTCAAAATCTGTCGGGTTCAGAGGGCTGCACACGACGATTATTGACCCCTCGTGAGGGGGCGCGCGGGCGGAAAGGGGCGCGCGAGGGGAGGGCGCGCTACGGGGCGTCGAACATCACGCCGGGGTTGAGGATGTTCTGCGGGTCAAGCGCCTGTTTGATGCGCTGGTTCAGTTCGAACACGTCGTCGCCGAGGTACGCGGCCAGCCAGGGCTGCTTGAGCCGGCCCACTCCGTGCTCACCGGTGATCGTGCCGTCCAGCGCGAGCGCCAGATCCATCACCTCGCCGAAGGCGCGATCGGCACGGGCGCTCTGATCGGCGTCCTCGCGGTCGAACACCAGCAGCGGGTGCGTATTGCCGTCGCCGGCGTGCGCGATGATCGAGATCTCGATGCCGTTGCGCTCGGCGATCACCTGCACGCCCTCGACCAGGTCGGCCAGTCGCGGCAGGGGCACGCCGACGTCTTCCAGCAGCAGCGCTCCGCGACGCTCCACCGCAGGCACGGCCATCCGGCGGGCGGCGATCAGCGCCTCGCTCTCGTCGGCATCATCGGTCGCGTACACCTCGGTGGCGCCGGCCGCCGTGCACAGCTGCTCGATCGCCTCGGCCTGGGCCGCTGCCACCGCGCCTGACTCGTCGGACTGCACCAGCAGCATCGCCGCCGACGTGCGATCGAGCTCCATGCGCGTCATGTCCTCGACGGCGTTGATGGCCACCTGGTCCATGAACTCCAGCATCGACGGGCGCATCGTGGCCTTGATGTCGACCACGGCCTGCACAGCGCCCGAGAGAGTGGGGAACATCGCCACCAGCGTGGTCGGTGTGCTCTGCGCGGGCACCAGTCGCAGCACCACCTCGGTGACGATTCCGAGAGTCCCCTCGCTGCCGACGAACAGCTTCGTCAACGACAGCCCCGCCACATCCTTCAGACGCGGGCCGCCGAGCTTCACCGCACGTCCATCGGCGAGCACCACCGTCAAGCCCAGCACGTAGTCGCTGGTGACGCCGTACTTCACGCAGCACAGCCCGCCGGCATTGGTGGCGACGTTGCCGCCGATCGAGCAGAAGTCCTGCGACGACGGGTCGGGCGGGTACCAGAGGCCGTGCTCGGATGCTGCGGACTTGACCTCGGCGTTGAACGCCCCCGGCTGCACGACCGCCATCTGCACGGCCGGGTCGATGGTGATCGCCCGCATCCGCTCCAGCGAGATGACGATCGCGCCGTCGACGGCCGACGTGCCGCCCGACAGGCCCGAGCCCGCGCCGCGTGGGATGACGGCGAGATTCTCGCGGGCCGCGATGCGCACCGCGGCCTGCACATCCTCGGTCGACTCGGCGCGGACGACCGCGAGCGGCATGCCAGCTCGCGGGTCGTCCGCACGGTCGCGGCGGTAGGCCTGCAGGGAGTCCTCGTGGGTGATGAGCGCTCCCTCGGGGAGCGCTGCCGTGAGCGCGGCGAGAACGCTCGCGCGACGATCGGTGTCCATCATCCGAGGCTATCGCCGCAGGTCACTCCTTGACGGCACCCGAGGTGAGTCCCGCCACGATCCAGCGACTGGCGAGAGCGAACAGCACCATCGTCGGCAGGATCGTCAGCACCGCGGCGGCCGACATCGAACCCCAGTCGATGTTGAACGTCGAGATGAAGCCGTTCAGCGCCGACGGCACCGTCCGCTTCTCCTCGGAGTTGATCAGCACCACCGACAGGAAGAGCTCGTTCCAGCAGTTCACGAAGTTGAAGATGAACGCGGCGATGATGCCGGGCGTCATCACCGGGACGAGCACACGGAACAGCGCGGTCAGGCGCGAGCATCCGTCGATCATCGCGGCTTCTTCGAGCGCGGCCGGGACGTTCTCGAAGAAGCCCCGCAGCATCACCGTCGAGAACGGGATGCACACCGCGACGTACACCAGCACGAGCCCGGGGCGGGTGTCGACCAGCCCCAGGTCGGTCATCATCGAGTACAGCGGCCCGAGCGCGATGAACGCGGGGATCATCTGCGTCAGCAGGAACGCCACCAGCACCGGGCCCTTGCCGCGGAACTCGAATCGTGCGAGCACATAGGCGCTCAGCAGGGCGATCAGGGTCGCCACGGCTCCGGCTGCCAGCGCCACGATGGCGGAGTTCATCAGGAACACCCCGAAGCTGCTCTTCTCGAACAGGCTCGAGTAGTTCTGCAGCGACGGCTCGCTCGGCCAGTACTCGATGGGGAACGCGTTGATCGTTCCCGGTGACTTGAACGACGTCAGTGCGATCCAGTACAGCGGGAACAGGGTGATGATCAGCCAGATCGCCAACCCGGTGAAGCGCACGACCCCGCCGACGGTGAGCCGGCGGCGCGGGCGCGGTGCCTGCGGCGCGCGGCCGGAGCGCTTGGTCGCCTCGGCGGTCGTGATGGCCATGGTCGCGCTCATCGTTGCATCCTCCTCATCGCCATCAGGTAGAACCCGCAGAACACCAGCAGGAAGGCCACGACGATCAGACCGATGGCGCTGGCGATGCCGTAGTTGCCCTGCTGGGTGAAGTCGATCATCCACGTGGTGACGATGTCGGTCTGGTTGGCGGGGCCGCCGCCGGTCATCGCCCAGATGATGTCGGGGAAGTTGAAGATCCAGATGATGCGCAGCAGCACGGTCAGCAGCAGCGTCATCGAGATGTACGGGATGATGATCGAGAACAGCTGGCGCACCTTGCCGGCGCCGTCGATGCTCGCAGCCTCAAGCATCTCGTCGGGCACCGACTGCAGTGCCGCGAGGATCATGATCGCGAAGAAGGTCACGCCGTACCAGATGTTCGCGGCGATCACGGCGAACATCGCCAGCTTCGGGTCGGCAAGCCACGGCAGCGGCTGTGCGATCAGACCGGCCTTCATGAGCAGGTCGTTGATCACGCCGAACTCGGCGTTGAACATCCAGCGGAACAGCATGCCGATCAGGAAGCCCGAGACTGCCCAGGGGAAGAACACCAGTGCCTGGTAGACACCGCGGAACCGGAACCGCTTGCGCAGCGCGAGTGCGATGAGAAAGCCGATCACCAGCTGGGGGACGAGCGACCCGACCACCCAGAGCACCGAGTTCCAGGCGACGGTGGGGAACACCGGATCGGTGAACACGGTGACGAAGTTGTCGAAGCCGACGAACGGCGTCGACGTGAGGTCCCAGAGGTTCCAGTCGTGGAAGGCCATGCGGGCGCCCTGCAGCATCGGTACGTAGGTGAACCAGACGACGAAGACGATCGCGGGCGCCATGAAGGCGAGCAGGGTGAGCGCGTGCTTCGCTCGGAAGACGCGGTGCCGGGAGTCGGATGCCGGCGTGCGGGCGGGGGAGGCCCCGCCGGCTGCGCCGACGGGGCCTCCCTTCACAGTGCGAGCAGCCAACGGGGTCAACCCTTCTCCGTGGCGTACTTCTCCGTCCAGTACTCGTCCCACGACGCCAGCAGCTCCTGCGTGGACATGTCGCCCAGCAGCACCTTCTGCACGTCCTGGTCGGACTTCTGGATCCATTCGGTCCACCAGCTCACGCCGCGCGGCTGCACGACGTTGATGTAGGTGTCGGGGTTCTCGGTCATCGTGACGTAGCTGGTCCACGGGCCGGTCTTGTAGAAGTCATCCTCTGCGGCGCCGGCGATGATCGGCACCAGGCTGTTCTTCTGCGCGAAGGTGGTGGCCGGGCCCGACGACGACAGGAACTCGACGAGCTTGACCGCCTCTTCCTTGTGCTCGCTGGCCTCGGTCACGCCCCATCCGGCGGTGGCAAGCGGCTGCGCGGCCTTGCCGGTCGGGCCGACGAGCAGGGGAGCGGTGTCCCACTGGTCCTCGCTCAGCGACGATTCCTGCACGGTGGCGATGACCTCGGGGTCCTGCAGCAGGAACGCGGTGGTGCCGTTGGTGAAGCCGGCCACCATCTCGGGGTAGCCCCACGAGACGGCCGACGGCGGCGATGCCTGGGTGAACAGCTCGAAGTAGGTGTCCACGGCGTCCTGCGCCTCGGGGGCGGCGAACATCGTGGTGCCGTCGTTGAGCAGGAAGGCGTCCTCGACGTTCAGGTCGTCGATGACGTACGCCTCGATGGCCGCGACGACGTTGCTGTTCGCGTTGGGGCCGCCGCGGAAGGCGTAGCCGTAGACGTTGCTGGACGGGTCCTGGATGGCCGATGCCTGCTCGAGCAGGTCCTCCCAGCTCTGCGGCGGGCCGTCGAATCCGGCATCCGCCACCAGATCGGTGCGGTAGAACAGCGACAGGCCGTAGAAGCCGTAGGGCACGAAGTAGCTCTTGCCGTCGGTGTCGGCGGCGGCCTGGGCGTTCTCGGTGAGCTCGTTCCAGCCGTCCCAGTCGGCCAGGTCGCTCTTCATGTCGTAGAGCCAGCCGTTGTTCGAGAAGGGGCCGACGGTGAGGTCGCGTACCTCGAGCACGTCGACGCCCTTGCCGGACTGCAGCATCTGCTGGATCTTCTGGTCGGCCTGCTCGGTGGGCGGCGAGACCAGCTTGACGGTGATACCGGGGTTCTCGGCCTCGAACTCGTCGAGCAGTCCGCGCAGCAGGTCGGTGCGTGCGGGGTTGGTCAGGCTCTCGACCATCTGCAGGGTGACGTCGCCGTCGGCCGAGCCGCCGTCGCTGCTGGCCGAGCAGCCGGTCAGGGCGAGCGCGGCGACGGTGCCGATGCTCGCGGCTGTCAGAAGCTTGTGCTTCATGAGGTGCCTCTTCTCTTTCAGGGTTGGGTGTTCTCGGGTGGGAGTCAGATGACGTGTGCGGGCGCGGGGGTGCGGATGCCGGCGCGCTGAAGGATCTCGGGAATGCAGCGGTCCACGAAGGCCTCGAAGTCGGATGCTTCGGTGTACAGGTGGGCCGAGAGTCGGAAGTAGCCGACGCCCTCGAAGCTGGTGAACGCCGTCTCGACGCCGACGGCGTCGATCAGTTGCATCCGCAGGTCGTCGGCCTGCTCGCGATTGCGGCCGAGGGCGTCGGGCAGGCGGATCAGGCGCATCGACGGCACGGGTGTCGGCAGCGGCGCGAGCGCCTCGGCCTCGGTGTAGGGCTGCAGGGCATCGGCGATGACGCGCGCCCCATGGTCGGCCATCGCGGCGATCGCCTCGCGAGCGGCGTCCCAGCCGATCTCGCTCTCGACGAAGTCGATGGATGCCGGTGTGCTCAGGTAGGTGGTGGCGTCGACCGTGCCCTGGGTGTCGAATCGGACCGGGTAGGGGTCGGGTGCGCCCCAGGAGTCGATCAGCGGCCAGAGGTCTTGGCGGTCTTCGGCCGTGGTCACCAGCAGGGCGGAGCCGCGCGGGGCGCACGGCCACTTGTGCATGTTGCCGAACCACCAGTCACCGCCGCCGGCGACGGCGGCGTCGGGAATGAGGCCGGGGGCGTGCGCGCCGTCGACGAGCGTGCGTACGCCATGCTCGGCGGCGAGGGCGGCGATCCGCGCGGTGGGGAATCGGCGCGCCGTGGCGGAGGTGATCTGGTCGATGACGATCAGCCGGGTGCGCGCGCTGATCGCGTCGGCGAAGCGCTGCACCACCTCGTCGTCATCGGCGAGCAACGGCAGGTGCACCACGCGCACGGTTGCTCCGAAGCGTCGGGCCAGGCGCTGTGCGCCCATGGTCACGGCGCCGTAGCCGTGGTCGGTGACGAGGATCTCGTCGCCGGCAGACAGTACGAGTGCGTTGAACACCACGGTCGCGGCGGCCGAGGCGTTCGGCACGAATGCGGTGTCTTCGGCCCGCGCTCCGACGAACGGGGCGGTGCGCTCACGGGCTTCGCGCACGCGCTCGGCGATACGCGGGAACCACTCGACCGGGCTGAGGTCGGCGCGGCGGCGCAGGGCGTCCTGATGCGCCACGACGCTGGTGGGCACGGCTCCGAACGACCCGTGGTTGAGGTGGATGATGTTCGGATCGAGCGGCCACGCGTCGCGTGCGCGCTCGAAGGACTTCAGCCGGATCGGCGGTGGGGTGGTGCCCGTGGTCATGCATCCTCGCAACGGTGGGGGGAGAACTTGTTGCACAACCATGCCACGGCTCCGGGGATATGTCGAGTGAAATCCGCTTTTAGTGACTAAGTTGTTCTACAAATAGTCTCCGAGGTGTCCTTCCGACAGACTCGCTGCAAGCACGACGGAGACACGGGGAGAACCGATGAGTGCACTCGACACCGCCCTGCACGGGTTGCGATCGCTGATCGCCGATGGCGCCTTGCGCCCCGGCGACCGCCTGCCCAGCGAAGGCGAGCTGTGCGAGCAACTCGGTGTGTCGAGAGGCTCGCTGCGCGAGGCGATTCGGATGCTGGCGGCGCTGGGCGTTCTCGAGACCAGGCACGGATCGGGCAGCTACGTCGGCGAGCTGCGCGCCGCCGACCTGATCAGCAGCCTGTCACTGACCGTCGGGCTGCTGCCCATGGAGGGCGTGCTCGAACTCACCGAGCTGCGCCGTGCTCTCGAACCGCACGTCGCCGCGCTCGCCGCCGCGCGCATCGATCAGGACGAGATCGCCCGCCTCGATGCGCTGCTCACCGAGATCGAGTCCAACGACGACTTCCAGGCGCACTCGCGCCTAGATCACGAGTTCCACATGGCCATCGCCGAGGTCGCCGGACAGGATGCACTCACCAGCTTGCTCGACGTTCTGCGCTCCCGGTCGCGCGCGTACCGCCTCTCCGACCCGGCGGATGCCGCCGAGCTGAAGCGCAACTCCGACATCGGGCACCGCGCCATTCTGCGTGGCCTCGCCGCGGCCGACCCGGTCGCCGCGTCCGCGGCGGCGTCTGCGCACGTCGCCGACACGGCCGCGTGGGTGCGGACGCACTCCGCCGGAGAAGCGGAGCCGGTGCGGGACTGACGCCCGCTTCGACGGGGTGCCGCTCAGTCGACGGTGATGTCGACCTGGATCTCGCTGGCGATCCGCTCGAGCGCCGCGCGCAGGGCATCCATGTCGGCCGAGGCCGGGACGACAGCGGTCACGGACGACTCGAACAGTCGGCCGCCGGCCATCGCCGCGTCGCGCGTCTCGGTGGTCATGCTCTCGATACTGAGGGCGTGTGACCCCAGCGCGCCTGAGACCTCGCGCACGATTCCGGGGCGGTCGTTGCCCAGAACGGTCAGCGAGACCCGTTGCGGCGAGGCATCGGCCCCGCTGCCCGCCCCGGCGTGTACCGTCACCGTCAGCAGGCCATCCAGCGCGTCGAGGGCTGCGCGCAGGTCATCGACGCGGTCCGCAGCGACCGAGACCTGGATCACGCCCGCGAACATTCCGGCAAGCTCGGCGAGGCTGCTGTTCTCCCAGTTGCCGCCGTGGGCATCGACGACATCGGCGACGGCAGAGACGAGTCCGGGGCGATCCGCTCCCGCGACGGTGAGGATGAGCGTAGTCATGGCCCCAGGGTAGCCCGGTGCTGGTCGCTGTCGGTTCACAACTCCGGAGAACTCCATCGGTCTGGTGGCAAAACGGCTCAGATGACCGGATTCGGCGAGAATCTCCGGAGTTGTGAACGCAACCGCGCGCCCAACGACTCGACGCGCGCTTACCCCCAGGCGCCTCCGGCGAGGAAATCGATCATCCGCTGCCGGTGCGGGGCCAGATCGAGGCCCTGCGACGTGACCCATTCGTCGGAGTAGTACGTCTGCGTGTAGCGGATGCCGCTGTCGCAGATCAGTGTGACGACACTGCCGGTCTCGCCCGCATCGCGCATGCGCCCGATGAGTTCGAAAGCGCCGTACAGGTTGGTGCCCGTCGAGCCGCCCGCCAGGTGCAGCGTGCGCTCACGCAGCAGGCGGATGGCGGCGACCGAGGCCGCATCCGGCACCGCGATCATCTCGTCGATGACGCTCGGGACGAACGAGGGCTCGACGCGCGGACGCCCGATGCCCTCGATACGGCTCGGCTGCCCGGTCGCCTCGGTGTCGCCCTTCCAGGCGGCGTAGAACGCCGACCCCTCGGGGTCGACGACCGCGACCTGCGTGGCGTGGCGCCGGTAGCGCACGTAGCGTCCGAACGTGGCGCTGGTGCCGCCGGTGCCGGCACCGACGACGATCCAGCGGGGGATCGGATGCCGCTCCTGAGCCAACTGGCTGAACACGCTCTCGGCGATGTTGTTGTTGCCCCGCCAGTCGG
This sequence comes from Microbacterium sp. 2216-1, assembly GCF_046507855.1. Classification (NCBI taxonomy): domain Bacteria; kingdom Bacillati; phylum Actinomycetota; class Actinomycetes; order Micrococcales; family Microbacteriaceae; genus Microbacterium; species Microbacterium sp. 2216-1. Next base: position 116,305 of record NZ_JBKFTM010000005.1, on the reverse strand, counting down.
TGGCCCGCTCGGCGAACGTGAACTGGTCGAGGTAGTGCCCGTAGCATCCGGCCGCCAGCCGCCGCGCCTCGGGGGAGATGTCCTCGGCCCGATCGACCAGGTGGCAGTGCCCGCCGTAGAACTCGATGAGGTCGATCTTCTCCTGGCTCGTCGAGCGCGGGATGACCGTGATGAACTTCAGGCCCAGTATCCGGGCGAAGTACGCCTCTGATACCGCCGTCGACCCGCTGGACGACTCGACCAGCGTCGTGTTCTCGTCGATCAGGCCGTTGACCAGCCCGTACAGGATCAGCGATCGTGCCAGGCGGTGCTTGAGCGACCCGGTCGGATGCACCGACTCGTCTTTCAGGTACAGGTCGATGCCCCACTCCGCCGGGAGGGGGAACAGGTGCAGATGCGTATCGGCCGAGCGGTTGGCATCCGCCTCGAGCACCCGGATGGCGGAACTGACCCACTCACTCATGATTCGAGGGTAGCCGTCGCGGTCACGGGATGCGGATGAGCTCGCCCCGCGAGCTGTCGGCATCGAGCTGGAACTCGAAACGGGAGCGGTCGCCGCGGTGGTAGGCCACGAAGAACTCGATCGGCCGCCCGCTCTCATCGCGGCTCACGCTGCGCAGCCGCAGCAGGGCCGCGCCCGCGGTCAACCCCAGCAGTTGGGCCTGCTCGTGCGTGGCCACCGTCGCCTCAGCCGAGCGGACGCCGTGCGTGGCGACGATGCCCTGCTCTGCGAGCAGTCGGTAGAGCGAGGCCTCCCGCAGATCGACGTCGAACGAGTGCGTGCCGACGTCCTCGGGCATCCACGTCGTCGACAGCGACCAGGCGTCGCCGTCGACGTGACGCAGACGTTCGAGCACGACCACCGGGGCGCCCTCGTCCAGCTCGAGCGCCCGCGCGACGTCGGCATCGGCGGTGATCCGCTCATGGCGCAGGATGTCGCTGTGCACGTGCCCGCCGCGGCGCTCGACCTCCTCGTAGAGTCCGACCAGCGTGTGCACGAGCGATTCGGCCGTGCGCGGCCTGGCCACGAAGGTGCCCTTGCCCTTGACCCGTTCGATCAGGCCCTCGTGCTCCAGCTGACCCAGTGCCTGCCGCACCACCGTGCGCGAGACGCCGTACTGGTCGCACAGTCGGTGCTCGCCCGGCAACGGGTCGCCGGGCTGCAGGCGGTCGTTCTCGATGTGCTCGACGATCAGCCGCCGCAGCTGGTCGTACATCGGAGCGGCGGAGCGACGGTCGATCCCGTCGTTGCTCTCGGTCATGACGGTGCTCCGTACGCGACGCCCGCGTGCAGGATCACGTTGGCGTACGGTGTGAACTCGCCGGAGCGCACGAAGGCGCGGGCATCCGCGGTCCGCTTCTTGAACTCGATGTGCGGCACCAGCTCGATCGCGATGCCCGGCAGGCGCTCACGCAGTGCGTCGAGCACGTGCGGGCTGATCTCGGCGACCTCTGCCGACACGGTCGCACCCTCCACGACCATCTCGGCGAGCACGGTGTCGAGCACATCGAGGAACGCCGGTGCGCCGGGGCGGTATGCCAGATCGATGCGCTCGGCACCGGGCGGGATCGGCAGTCCGGCGTCGGTCACGACGATCAGGTCGGTGTGACCCGTCTCGCTGATCACGCGTGAGAGCGCCGGGTTGATGGTGGTGTCGGTCTTGCGCATGGGCTCCTCCTCAGCTCTGCGACGCGCGCAGGGCATCCACTTCGGCACGACGGGGCAGGCTCGGTGAGGCGCCCTGGCGGGTGACGGCGATCGCGCCCGCCGCGCTGGCCAGCTCGGTCGCTTCGGCCAGCGTCCAGCCCTCGGCGAGTGCCGCGCCCAGGTAGCCGGCGTAGGCGTCGCCCGCGGCAGTCGTGTCGACGGCTTCGACGGGGATCGGGTCGATGAACGTGGTGCCCTCGGCGGTCACGACGCACGACCCCTTCTCGGCCATCGTGATCACCGCGGCGCCGGCGCCCTGCTCACGGAACCAGCGGCCCGCACGTTCGGCCGAGTCGCGGTCGACGACCTCGATGCCACTCATCAGTGTCGCCTCGGTCTCGTTCGGGGTGACGATGTCGATGTGCGCCCAGACCGCGGCATCCAGTGGCGCTGCCGGAGCCGGGTCGAGCACGACGGTCATGCCGTGCTCGCGGGCACGCGAGGCGATGTGCAGGGTTAGGGATGCTGGGGTCTCGAGCTGCGTCAGCAGCACCGACGTTGTCGGCGCGAGCGCGGCGAGGGCCGCGTCGATCTGCTCGGCGTTGAGGTGGGCGTTGGCCAGCGGCACCATGACGATGTCGTTCTGCGCCGAGGCGTCGACGCGGATGTGGGCGATCCCGGTGGGGCCGGGCACCGTGCGCAGGTGGGTCAGATCGACACCCGCGCTGCTGAGGCCGTCGACGACGAGATCGTGAAACAGGTCATCGCCCACGCAGCCGACGAAGCTGGTGCGGGCGCCTGCGAGACCGGCCGCGACGGCCTGGTTCGCGCCCTTGCCGCCCAGCAGCAGGGTGAACTCGTCGCCGAGGATGGTCTCGCCGCGGGCGGGGAGCCGCTGGGAGAAGGTGGTCACATCGGCGGTGACGCTGCCGACGATCACCACACCGGTGCGGCTGGACTGGTCGCTTGTCATGTTCTCCCGATCGGCTTTGACTTCGACGAACGCTGTCATTACATTAGCCGCATCCCTACCTGTAATCACAGGTTGGATGCGTGAGGAGACCGGATGACCGCGCCGCGGCTGTATGTGGACAGTGCTGATGTCGAACGTGTGGGACGGTTGCTCGACGCCGGCGTGATCCACGGCGTGACGACGAACCCGACCATCCTCGAGCGCGGCGGCCGCACGGCCGCCGACATCCCAGAACTCTACGCGCGCTGGACCGGCCAGGGTGCACGCGAGGTCTTCTTCCAGACCTGGGGCGGTGACCGGGACGCCTTCCTGCGCAACGCCGCGGGCCTGCTCGAGCTGGGTGACCGCATCGCCGTCAAGGTGCCCGCCACCGAAGAAGGCTTCGCGGCGGCATCCGCCCTCGTGCGCGACGGGGCGACCGTGCTCGTCACCGCCGTCTACTCCGTGGCGCAGGCGCTCGCCTGCGCCAGCATCGGCGTGCGGTACATCGCCCCCTACCTCGGGCGGATGCGCGACGCCGGCCTCGACGGCGACGGACTCATCGCCCGCATGCAGGCGGTGTGCGCCGACAGCGACACGGACGTGCTCGCCGCGAGTCTGCGCTCGGCCGACGACATCGTCGCGCTGCGCGAGAACGGCGTGCCCTACTTCACGGCCGCACCGGCCGTGCTCGATGAGCTCTTCGCGCACCCGGTCAGCGACTCGTCAGCCGCCGAGTTCGACGCCGCGATGGTGCGGCTCGGAGCCTGAGCAGAACCGGCCGCGTCAGGCCTGAGCCGCCTGACACAGCCAGCGCTCCACACCGGCGACATGCGCGCTCGCGAGCGATGCCGCCAGCGTCGCATCGTGGTTCGCGATGGCCTCGGCGATCGCGCGGTGCTCCGAGAGCGTGCGCTCCACGGCCCCCTGTTCGGTGAGCCCGCGCCACACCCGCGCCCGAATGGTCTGACTGCTCAGGCCGTCGATCAGGCTGGCGAGATATCCGTTGCCGGCCAGGCTGACCACCTGCGAGTGGAAGTGCGTGTCATGCGCCACGAGGTCGTCAATCGATACGGTCTGCGGATCGACGGCGTTGACCTCGTCGAGCAGTGCACCGGCATCATCGGCGCCGGCATGGCCCGCGGCCAGCGCGGTCGCCTGGGACTCGAGGATGCGGCGCACGGCGAACAGCTCCAGCAGCGAGTCATCATCGTGCATGTCGACGACGAACGTGATCGCCTCCAGCAGCAGATGCGGTTCGAGACTCGTCACATACGTGCCGTCCCCGCGGCGCACATCGAGTACGCGGATGACCTCGAGCGCCTTCACCGCCTCGCGCATCGAGTTGCGCGAGAGGCCGAGTCGCTCGGCGAGTTCCTTCTCGGGCGGCAGGCGGTCGCCGGGACCGAGTTCGCCCGACACGATCATCGCCTTGATCTTCTCGATCGCCTCGTCTGTCACAGCCATGCGCACATCTTCGCATATTGATCGGATGTCTCGGTGAGGTGTGTGAGCATGGGTGCATGCGCGTCATGGACTCTCACCTCCACCTCATCGACCCGACGGTGCTCGCCTACGACTGGCTTGCGGGGCCGCTCGACGCGACGTTCGCAGCCCTCGAGATCAATGAGGAGCAGCTGAGCGGCGTTGACGAGGAAGCCGCGATCTTCATTCAGGCCGAACCGATCGACGGTCAGGCGCTCGAAGAGGTGCGGTGGGTGGACTCGATCGCCCTGGCATCCGGTGTCGTCGCGATCGTGGCGGGGGCGAGGTTGGATCGCGGAGCGGCGACCGACGAGCAGCTGGAAGCGCTCGCCGCGTCTGAGCGAGTCGTGGGCGTGCGGCACCTGCTGCAAGGCGAGCCCGACGGCTACGCACGGACGGAGACGTTCCGGCGCGGAGCGCGTCAGCTCGCCCGCCGGGGATGGACGTTCGACGCGTGCGTGCGCGAGTCGCAGGTGGCCGACGTCACGGCACTCGCCGAATCCGTGCCTGACCTGCCGATCGTGCTGGATCATCTGGGCAAGCCGTCCGTCGGCTCAGCATCCGCTCCGCTCGCCCCGGGGGAGAACTGGCGACGCGATCTCGCGGCGCTGGCGCGGCATCCGCAGGTGTTCTGCAAGCTGTCGGGGCTTCCCGCCGAAACCGGCGGGGTGTGGACCGATGCGCAGATCACCCCGTTCCTCGACGTGGCGCTTGACGTGTTCGGGCCAGACCGGCTGATGTGGGGCAGCGACTGGCCGGTGTCGTCCATCGCGGACGGCAGCGACTACGCGGTCGGTTCCCGGCAGCAGTGGTTCCGCACGGTGGCCGAGTGGGCCGCGGGTCACGACCTCGACGCCGACGCGATCTTCTGGTCGAACGCGCTGACGTTCTACGGCATCCGCTGACGTTTCGGGCGCTGCTTCGGCTGGTTCGGCTGCTCCGGTCGCACTTTCTCCCGCTTCGCGGCGCCGGATGTGGGAGAAAATGCGACTGGAATGAAGAGCCGGACGGCGGATGCGGGAGAAACTGCGACCGGAATGGCGGGCGCGAGCAGCGGCGAGGGCGGATGCGACTCGGCCGGCCAGCGCAGGTCAGCCGGCCAGTGCCCGGCGGATGCGTGCGATGAGCTCATCGGGGCGGCGGTAGAGGGCATCGGTGACCTCGATCACCGTCCAGCCTGCGGCGCGTAGTGCGGCGATCCGCTCGACGTCGGCCGCGTAGCTTGCATGGTGCAGGCGGCCCTGGTACTCGATGGCAACCTTTCGTTGCGGATACGCCATATCGACGCAGGCCAGGAATCGGCCGTCCGCGGTGAACACGTCGTGGTTGAGCGCGGGCTCGGGCAGTCCGGCCATCACGATGCGATATCGCAACAGCGATTCCCGCGGGGACCAGGAGTCTTCGCGGATGAGGTCCACCGCCGTGCGGAGCCGCGCAATGCCGATGCGGCGTCCGGACGCCAGCATGGTGCGCAGGTCGGTGATCGTGGTCCACGGTTGGCGCCCCACTGTCGGGCGGCCGGGACCCGGCCGGTGCCGGCGGCACAGGTAGTCACCGAGTGCGACGAGGTCGGGCACGCTCCACGAGCCCATCTGCGTCCACAGAAACGCCGGATGCACGGCGTTGATGCCGTCCCCTTCCAGCCACGGCACTTCTTCAGGGATTCGGTGGCCACGCACGCCTGCCGCGCGCACGAGCGGTCCCGCGCCTCGGGTGCTGACGTGCACGGGTAGGGTCGCACCGTCGAGGGGGCCGTTCTCGTCGAGCGCGAGCGGCATCGGTCCGCCGATGAGGGCGATCGCGCTCTCGTGGCTGATCAGTTGGTTCGGTCGAAGTCGCGGCGCGTAGGCCAACGTCCGGAGTCTGTGCTCGTGACGCTGGCGCGCGAACGCATCTGCGGGCTCTGGCGTGGCGGAGGACCCCGTGCGGCGGGAGCGCACGCCCTGAAACGGGCGATCCAGGTCGGCGCGGTGCAGGCGCCCGCGGTTCACTCCTGCGACCGCGGCGTCCCGCACGGCGAAGTGCGTGGGAAGGTGAGTCGGGAGAGGGCGCGGGCGCGGTGGCATCCGCCCACGATGGCATCTCGGGGCCGGTGCCGAGCCGGTTATCCACAGGCGCCGACGCGCGGTGCGTCGGTGAGGGCATCCGCCGGGTGGTTCCCGTCGCAGTTTCTCCCGCTTCGCGACGGCGGATGCGGGAGAAACTGCGACCGGAATGAAAACGCGACGGCGGATGCGGGAGAAACTGCGACCGGAATGCGGGCGACAAGCCGGCCGAAGGCGCGACTACTCGCTGCGCAGGCGCAGCTGCGCCATGCCGCCGTCGACCTCGATGCAGGTGCCGGTGGTCGAACCGGACAGCGGGCTGACCAGGTAGAGCACGGCGCCGGCGACCTCGTCGGGCGAGACCAGGCGGCCGTGCGGCTGGCGAGCGTTCAGCGCTGCGCGCTCGGCGGCGGGGTCGTCGGCCGAGTCGAGCAGGCGCCCCACCCAGGGGGTGTCGGCGGTGCCGGGGTTGACGGCGTTGACGCGGATGCCCTCGCGCAGGTGATCTGCGGCCATCGCCCGGGTCAGCGCCGAGACGGCGCCCTTGGATGCCGAGTACAGAGCGCGCTGGGGGAGTCCCGTGGTGGAGGCGATGGATGCCGTGTTGCACACGGCAGCGGCGGGCGAACGCCGCAGCCAGGGGAGCGCCGCCGCGGTCACTCGCGCGATACCGGTGACGTTGATCGAGAGCACGCGCGCCCATTCGTCGTCGTCGTTCGCGGCGATATCGCCCTGGGCGCCGACGCCGGCGTTGTTGATCACGATGTCGATGCGGCCGAACTTCTCTGCGACCGCCGCGACGGCGGCATCCACCGACGCGCGGTCGGAGACATCTGCGGTGAACGCGGCGAAGGCGGCATCGGCGTGGGCGATGTCGCGGTCGAGTACCGCGATCTGCGCGCCTTCGGCGTGCAGCGCTCCGGCGACGGCGGCGCCGATACCCGAGGCGCCGCCGGTGACGATCGCGACGAGTCCGTCGAGCTGGCCGCTCACAGTGCACGCTCCCAGGCGACGAACTCCTGGCGCTGCGCGCCCAGGCCCTCGATCTCGATGTCGACGACGTCGCCGGCCTTCAGGTACGGGAACTTGCCGCCGAAGGCGACGCCCTGCGGGGTGCCGGTGAGGATGAGGTCGCCGGGCTCGAGGGTGACGTACTGCGACAGGTGGTGCACGATGGTGCGCACGTCGAAGATCATGTCGTTGGTGTTCGAGTCCTGTCGGGCCTCGCCGTTGACGAAGCTCTTCAGAGTGAGGTTGTCGACGTCGACCTCGTCGGGGGTCACCAGCCACGGGCCGGTGGGGTTGAAGCCGAAGGCGATCTTGCCCTTGGACCACTGCCCGCCCGAGACCTCCATCTGGAAGGCCCGCTCGGAGACGTCGTTGGCGACGACGTAGCCGGCGATGTGCGCCGCGGCCTCGTCGACCGAGTCGAGGTAGGCCGCCCGCGCGCCGATGACGATGCCGAGCTCGACCTCCCAGTCGGTCTTCTCGCTGCCGCGGGGGATCGTCACGGTGTCGTTCGGGCCGACGACCGTGTTGGGCGTCTTCAGGAACATGATCGGCACCGTGGGCGGCTCGGAGCCCGACTCGCGGGCGTGGGCGGCGTAGTTCTGGCCGATGCAGATGACCGCGCTGGGGCGGGCGATCGGCGCGCCGATGCGCAGCTGGTCGGCGTCGGTCAGCTCGGTCAGCTCACCGGCGTCGAGTGCGGCGCGGGTGCGGGCGACGGGTTCGTCAGCCAGGAACGCGCCGTCTACATCGGATGTCACGGGGTGCAGATCGAAGGTGCGGTCTGCGTCGATGACGACGGGGATCTCTCTTCCGACCTCGCCAAGTCGCGCGAACTTCATGGTTCTCCTTCTCGTCTTCGGGGGCGGGCGCCATGGGGGCTGTCGCCGTTGACAGTATAGACATCGGATGTTTACACTTCCAAGTGATCTGCGTCGGGCACTCCGACGCGTTGAAGGAGCATTGTGAGCCGTATCGTCGCGCTGGACACCAGCGACATCCGTTTCCCCACGTCGTTGAGCCTGGACGGCTCGGATGCGATGAACCCCGACCCCGACTACTCGGCGGCCTACGTGGTGGTGCGTACCGATGCGGCCGACGGCATCGAGGGGCACTCCTTCGTCTTCACGATCGGCCGTGGCAACGACGTGCAGGTCGCCGCGATCGACGCCCTCGCGGGCCACCTCGTCGGGCGCGAGATCGAACCGCTGCTCGACGACATGGGCGGTACATTCCGCGAGATCATCGGCGACTCGCAGTTGCGCTGGCTCGGCCCCGAGAAGGGCGTCATGCACATGGCGATCGGCGCGGTGATCAACGCACTCTGGGACATCAAGGCCAAGCGCGCCGGTCTGCCACTGTGGCAGCTGCTCGCGCGCATGACGCCCGAGCAGATCGTCGACCTGGTCGACTTCCGGTACCTGACCAACGCGCTGACCCGTGACGAGGCGCTCGAGATCCTGCGCGCCGCGGTGCCCGGTCGCGCAGAGCGCGAGGCCGAGCTGCTGGCCACCGGATACCCCGGCTACACCACCAGCCCCGGATGGCTGGGCTACTCGGACGAGAAGCTCGAACGTCTGGCCCGCGAGGCGATGGCTGACGGCTTCACCCAGATCAAGCTCAAGGTCGGCGCCGACCTCGAAGACGACATCCGCCGCTTCCGCAAGGCGCGCGAGGTGTGCGGACCGGACTTCCCGATCGCGATCGATGCCAACCAGCGCTGGGAGGTCTCGGAGGCGATCGCGTGGGTGAACGCACTCGCCGAGTTCGACCCCGCCTGGATCGAGGAGCCCACCAGCCCCGACGACATCCTCGGTCACGCCGAGATCGCCCGTGGAGTCGCCCCGATCCGCGTCGCCACCGGCGAGCACGCTCAGAACCGGATGATCTTCAAGCAGCTGCTGCAGGCCGAGGCCATCGAGGTCATGCAGATCGACTCGGTGCGCGTCGCCGGAGTGAATGAGAACATCGCCAACCTGCTGCTCGCCGCCAAGTTCGACAAGCCGGTGTGCCCGCACGCGGGTGGCGTGGGCCTGTGTGAGGCCGTGCAGCACCTGTCGATGTTCGACTTCGTGGCCGTCAGCGGCACGCGTGAGGGGCGCCTGATCGAGTACGTCGATCACCTGCACGAGCACTTCGTGATCCCCACCGACATCCAGGGCGGGTCGTACATGGCGCCGACGGAGCCCGGCACGAGCATGGAGATGAAGGCCGAGAGCATTGCAAAGTACACCTGGACAGGACAGCACGTTGTTGACTGACGCGGAATCGACCGACCTGGCCCTGCCGACCCTCGGGTACGGTGCCGCCAACGTCGGCAACCTGTTCCGGCCGCTCACCGACGATGAGGCCTGGGCGGTGCTCGAGGCGGCCTGGGATGCGGGCATCCGCTACTTCGACACTGCGCCGCACTACGGGCTGGGGCTCTCCGAGAAGCGCCTGGGCGCCTTCTTGCAGACGAAGCCGCGCGACGAGTTCGTCGTCTCGACCAAGGCCGGGCGTCTGCTGCGCCCGAACCCCGAGCACCAGTCCGGCGGACTCGACACCGACAACGACTTCCATGTGCCTGACGACCTGCGTCGCGAGTGGGACTTCACCGAGGCGGGCATCCGCGCCAGCATTGCCGAGTCGCAGGAGCGCCTGGGGCTGGACCGCATCGATCTGCTCTACCTGCATGACCCCGAGCGGCATGATCTCGATCTCGCGCTGGCCGAGGCGTTCCCGGCGCTTGAGAAGGTGCGTGGCGAGGGCGCGGTGACGGCGATCGGCATCGGATCGATGGTGTCGGATGCCCTGACTCGGGCCGTGCGCGAAGCCGACCTCGACATCATCATGGTCGCCGGCCGCTACACCCTGCTGGAGCAGCCGGCTGCGCCCGAGGTGCTGCCGGCGTGTGATGAGCGCGGCACGGGCATCGTCGCCGCATCGGTGTTCAATTCGGGGCTGCTCGCGAAGAGTGAGCCGACCCGTGACGGGCGCTACGAGTACGGTCAGCTGCCCGAGCAGCTGTGGGACCGTCTGGTGCGCATCGCCGATATCTGCAAGGACCACGGCGTGCCGCTTCCCGCCGCGGCGATCCAGTTCCCGCTGCAGGCCGACGCCGTGCGTTCGGTCGTCGTCGGTGGCAGCCGGCCCGCCCAGCTTGCGCAGAACGCCGAGTACGCGGCGCTGCCGATTCCGGCGGAGCTGTGGCAGAACCTCGCCGCCGAGGGGCTCATTCCCGCTTGACCGGAGCTTGACAGAAGGACACGACGATGCTCGAAGGAATCAACCCGCTGCTGACGGGTGAACTGCTGCTGCACCTCGATCGCATGGGGCACTCCGATGCGGTCGTCGTCGCCGACGCCCACTTCCCCGCGTGGGCGCTCGGCGCGCGCGTGATCGACCTGCCGGGCACGACGACGCCCGAGGTGGTCGCCGCGATCCGTTCGGTGCTGCCGCTGGATGACGCCCCGGGTATGGACCTGATGGAGTCGGCCGACGCGACGGTGCTCGATGTGCAGCGCGAACTGATGACGGCCGCGGGCACGACGGTGCAGACCACGCGCTTCGTGGAGCGTTTCGCGTACTACGACGTGGCCAAGGGGGCCTATCTGATGGTGCGCACCGGCGAGACCCGCAAGTACGGCAACGCCCTGCTGCGCAAGGGCGTCGTCGGGCATCCGTCGGCCTGACGGTTCCCGGCCGCTGCGGCCGTAGACGCAGACAGAAGTGAAGAGAAACCAGCAAAGGAGCTGTGATGAACATCGGATGCCATGGACTGGTGTGGACGGGCACGTTCGACGCCGCCGGGATCGAACGGGCGGTGCGCAAGACCGCCGAGGCGGGTTTCGACCTGATCGAGTTCCCCCTGATGGACCCGTTCGCCTTCGACGTCGGTGCCGCGCGGCGCGTGCTCGACGAGCACGGCCTGGCTGTGAGCGCCTCACTGGGGTTGTCGGATGCGACCGATGTGACCAGCGACGACCCCGCGGTGGTCGCGGCGGGTGAAGCGCTGCTGATGCGGGCGGTCGATGTGCTGGCCGATCTGGGCGGGACGCACTTCTGCGGAGTGATCTACTCGGCGATGAAGAAGTACATGCTTCCTGTTTCGGAGGCCGGTGTCGCACGCAGTCAGCGGTCGATCGCACGCGTCGTCGATCATGCGGCGTCGCGGGGCGTGCAGGTGTCGCTCGAGGTGGTCAACCGCTACGAGACCAATGTGCTCAACACCGCGAGACAGGCGGTCGAGTATGTGGGGCAGGTTGATCGGTCGGGGCTCGGCATTCACCTCGACACGTACCACATGAACATCGAGGAGTCGGATATGACCGCTCCTGTGCTGGATGCCGCCGAGCTGTTGCGCTACGTCCACATCGGTGAGAGCCACCGCGGGTACCTGGGTACCGGCACGGTCGACTTCGATGCGTTCTTCAAAGCACTCGGCCGTATCGGCTACGACGGCCCGATCGTGTTCGAGTCGTTCTCGTCGGCGGTGGTCGCCGAGGACCTCAGCCGGATGCTCGGAATCTGGCGGAATCTCTGGACCGATAGTGACGAGCTGGGGGCGCACGCCAACCGGTTCATCCGCGACAAGCTCGTCGCCGTGGAGTCGATCGCGTTGCACTGACGCCCTGTAATCAACTTGTTATTACAGGTCTGGCGCAACCGCGCATTCTTAGATACATTTAGATACAACTTGCATCGAAACCGCGAGAAGCGCACAATTGACCCGATGTTTGAAATGGATTCCAAGAGGGGTCCGCAACCTCCAAGGGAGTAGGGCAACATGACCGAACCCATCCTCCGCATGGCCGGGATCAGCAAAGGGTTCCCCGGTGTGCAGGCGCTTCAGGATGTGAACCTCGAGGTGCGGTCGGGCGAGGTGCTCGTTCTCGTCGGAGAGAACGGCGCCGGCAAGTCGACCCTGATGAAGATCCTCTCGGGCATCTACACCCGAGATGAGGGCACCATCCACTTCGAAGGGCAGCCGGTCGAGCTGACCAGCCCGCTGCAAGCACAGCAACTGGGGATCACGATCATCCACCAGGAACTGAACATGATGCCCGACCTCACGGTCGCCCAGAACATCTACATCGGCCGCGAGCCCAAGACCGGTCCGTTTCTTTCGGAGCGTGCGCTGAACAAGCAGACCGACGAGCTGCTGGCACGTCTGGGCATCCGCCTGGACGCACGACAGAAGGTGGGCGAGCTGACCGTCGCCGAGCAGCAGATGGTCGAGATCGCCAAGGCGCTGTCGTTCAACGCCAAGGTGCTGATCATGGACGAGCCCACGTCGGCGCTGACCGATACCGAGGTCGAGACCCTGTTCGTGCTGATCGAGCAGCTCAAGCAGCGCGGCACGGGCATCGTCTACATCTCGCACCGCATGGACGAGCTGCGTCGTCTGGCCGATCGGGTCAGCGTGCTGCGCGACGGCGCGTACATCGGCTCGCTCGAGAAGTCCGAGATCAGCATTCCCCGGATCATCGAGATGATGGTCGGTCGGACCATCGACGAGGGCACGCGTCCCGCGGCGCGTGAGCACCTCGATGACCCGGTAGTGCTCGACGTGCAGGGGCTGTCGACCAAGGCACTGCTGAAGGACGTGTCGTTCCAACTGCATCGGGGCGAGATCCTCGGCTTCGCGGGACTCATGGGGGCTGGTCGCACCGAGACGGCCCGTGCCGTGATCGGCGCCGACCGCAAGGACGCCGGCACCGTCAGCATCGCCGGCAAGGTCGCCCGCATCCGCCAGCCCGAGGACGCCGTCAAGCGTGGCATCGGCTACCTCTCGGAGGACCGCAAGCTGCTCGGGCTGATGCTCGACCAGGACGTCACGTTCAACACGGTGCTGGCCTCGCTCGACTCCTACGCCAATGCGATCGGCTGGATGGGCGACCGCAAGGCCAAGAACCAGACCAAGGAATACGTGCAGCAGCTGCGCGTGAAGACCCCCTCGGTCAACCAGATCGTCAAGCTGCTGTCGGGAGGCAATCAGCAGAAGGTCGTCATCGCCCGCTGGCTGATGCGCGACTGCGACATCCTCATCTTCGACGAACCCACCCGAGGGATCGACGTCGGTGCCAAAGAGGAGATCTACCGTCTGATGCAGCAGCTCGCGGCATCGGGCAAGTCCATCATCGTCATCTCGTCGGAGCTGCCCGAGATCCTGCGCGTCGCGAACCGCATCGCCGTGTTCGCCAACGGCAGGATCACCGGAACGCTCCGCAACGAGGAAGCCAGCCAGGAGAAGATCATGCAGCTCGCCGCCCACGGGGAGGAAGAACAATGAGCACGCCGAAGCAGCCCGGATCGACGACGACCGTCGTTCAGCAGGCCGTGAACGAGAACACCGACAAGCGCGACGTCGGCGCGATGCTGAAGCGCCAGCTGCAGCAGTCGCTGGCATTCGGCACGCTGATCGTGCTGGTGACCTTCTTCGCCATCGCCAGCCCCGCCTTCTTCACTGTCAGCAACCTCACCACGGTGCTGCTGTCGACCGCGGTGATCGCGATCCTCGCACTCGGAACCACCTTCGTCATCATCACCGGCGGCATCGACCTGTCTCTGGGAACCGGCATGGCGCTCTCGGCCGTGATGACGGGTGTGTTCATCACGAACTGGGGCATGCCGATCTGGGTCGGCGTGCTCGGCGGAATCGCCACCGGCGTGCTGATGGGGCTCGTCAATGGTGTGAACATCACCATCCTGCGACTGCCCCCGTTCATCGCCACACTGGCGATGATGATGATCGCCGGTGGCCTGGCGCTGGTGATCTCGAACGTGCGACCCATCTACTTCTCGACGTCGGCTCCCGAGTTCAAGCGCATCGCGCTGGGAACGCTGATCCCCGGCATCCCGAACGCCGTGCTGATCACGCTGGTGCTCGCGGTCGTCGCGGCTCTCGTGCTGTCGAAGACGCTGCTCGGCCGCTACACCTTCGCGATCGGCTCGAATGAAGAGGCCACGCGGCTCTCGGGCGTGAACACCCGCCGCTGGACGATCTTCGTCTACATGTTCGCCGGCGCGTTCGTCGGCGTCGCCGGTGTCGTGATCGCGTCGCGACTGGACTCCGCCCAGCCCCAGATCGGCATGGGCTACGAACTGCAGGCCATCGCGGCCGTGATCATCGGCGGCACCTCGCTGCTGGGTGGGCGCGGATCGATCGTCGGCACCGTGATCGGCGCGCTGATCATGAGCGTGCTCGTCAACGGCCTGCGGATCATGTCGATCCAGCCCGAATGGCAGAACGTCGTCGTCGGCGTCGTCGTGCTGCTGGCGGTGTTCTTCGACTCGCTGCGCAATCGACAGCGCACCTGATGACTCGGGTGGCGGCGATACCCGTGCCTGCCACCACCCGATCGGCTCCGGCCGAACCCGCGGAGCGATCCGCACGGCACAGCACCAGATGTCCACACCGCCGACCTCGGTCGGCACACAGAGAACAATGGAGTTTCCATGCGATTTGGTAAGAAGACCGCATTCGCGGCGATCGTCGCAGCCTCCGCTATCGCCCTCGCCGGCTGCGGTGGCGGCGACGTGGTCAGCGAGAGCCCCGCGGGCGAGTCCGGTAACGACGGCGAGATGTACGTCGCCCTCGTCTCGAAGGGCTTCCAGCACCAGTTCTGGCAGGCCGTCAAGACGGGTGCCGAGCAGAAGGCCGAGGAGCTCGGCGTGCGTGTCACGTTCGAGGGCCCCGCAGCCGAGACCGAGATCGCCCAGCAGCTCGACATGCTGACCACCGCGATCAACAGCAACCCCGACGCCATCGGCTACGCGGCACTCGACCCCGAAGCGTGCGTCGCCCCGCTCGAGCAGGCGAAGTCGAAGGACATCCCGGTTGTCTACTTCGACGCCCCCTGCAACGGAGACGTCGGGCTCAGCCTGGCCGCCACGGACAGCAAGGCCGCCGGTGCGCTGGCCGCCGAGCACATGGCCGAGCTGATCGGCGGCGAGGGCGAAGTGGCCATCGTCGGCCACTCGCAGATCAACTCGACCGGTGTCGAGCGCCGTGACGGCTTCGTCGAGAAGATCGAGGCCGACTACCCCGACATCACCATCGTCGACATCCAGTACGGTGATGGCGACCACCTGAAGTCGGCCGACATCGCCAAGAGCATGATCGCCGCACACCCCGACCTCAAGGGCATCTACGGCACCAACGAGGGCTCGGCCATCGGTGTGGTGAACGCGGTCAACGAGCTCGGGCTGGCCAAGGGTGAGCTGACGATCATCGGCTTCGACTCGGGTGCGGCCCAGATCAACGCCATCAAGGACGGCACGATGGCCGGTGCCATCACCCAGGACCCGATCGGCATCGGCGCCCGCACCGTCGAGTCGGCCGTGGCCGCGGCCAACGGCGAGACGCTCGATGAGTTCTACGACACCGGCTCGTACTGGTACGACGCCGACAACATCGACGACCCGAAGATCGCGGCAGTCCTCTACGAATGATCTGACACGACAGCAGAAGGCCCCCTCGCGTGAGCGAGGGGGCCTTCTGCTGTCGTGCGGTGCCCGTTAGTGCAGGGCCAGCAGACGTGCCGGATTGGTCGTGATCAGCGCGTCGACAGCCGCATCGCCGACGGCGCTGCGCAGGCGCGGCAGGTACCGTTCGCCGAGATAGGCGAGTCCGGGCATGCCGCCGTAGGCGATGTAGCGGGTGGCGCGTGCCACATCGCCGCCCAGGACGATGCGATCGCCCCCGCCGCCCGCGATCACCGTGTCTGTCAGCGTCAGCAGCTCGGCATCCGAGCGCGTGCGCGGGCGGGCGTAGCCGTCGTAGCCGAGGTAGGCGCCGCGCTCGGTGAGCGAGAGATGCAGACCGGCATCGGGGTCGCGGTCGGCGTGGGCCAGCACGACGCGGTCGGAAGCCACCCCCTCGTCCGCCAGCAGATCGAGCACCTCGTGTGCGGCGGTGCAGAACTCCAGATGCACCATGATGGGCGCGCCCGTCGTGCGGTGCGCCGCGGCGATGGCCATCAGCGTGGTGCGCTCGAACGCGCTGATCCGCCAGTAGTCGGCGCCGCCCTTGAGCATGCCGGCGCGCACCGGCGCGCCGGTCGGTGACAGCGCGCGCGGTCCGCGCGGATCGGCGTCGGTCGCGGGCATCCCCTCGCGCACATCGGCGATGAACAGGGCGGCCAGCTGTGCGGCGTCCGCTGTGCGCGTCGGATGATCCGGCGCGTAGTGGGCCTCTCGATGCCGACCGCTCGTGGCGATCACGCCGAGTCCGGTGGCGGTGCTGATCCGCGCCAACCCCGCGGGGTCGCGCCCGAGCCCGAACGGCGTGGCGTCGACCATCGTCTCGAACCCACTGGCTCGCAACAGGGCGGCCTCGGCGCTCGAGGACTGCTCGTCATCGAGCTCGTCCCCTGGCAGCAGGGGCGAGACCTGAAAGAGGTGCTCGTGGTAATTCACCCTGCCCAGCGCCGCCGGTTCGACGTCACCGAGGACGGTGCGCACCACGGCGGTCATCAGCGCACCGACTCCGCTGCCGCCGCGAGCCGGTCGACCGTGTCGGGGGTCAGCTCGATCTCGAAGACGTCGGCGACGACCTGCGACCAGCCGTGGATGAAGTAGCGCCAGCCGTCGACCACCTGCAGCGCCCGGCGGTCGCGTTGGGCGGCGGCCTGGTGCAGGAACTCCAGCGAACCGCGGTAGTTGAACTCCCACGCCCACGCTCGTTCGGGGAAGACCACGGCATCGGTGAGAGGGGAACCGGGGCGGTCCTTGCCGAGGCCCGTCGCATTCGCGATCACCGAACCAGGAGGGGCCGCCTCGACGAGAGCGTCGGCGTCGGTCGCGTGCGGAGTGACCACGTAGCGGATCAGGTCATCCGGAGTGCCGTGCTGGCGGTGCACCTCTCGCAGATGGTCGAGCTTGTCTTGCGTGCGCGCGGTGACGGTGATGCGTGCGGGCGCGTCCGCGCGCTCGGACAGCGCCCAGCTGAGCGCCGTGCCGGAGCCGCCCGCGCCCAGGATGATCACCTCGGCACCGGTGCGGGCGAAATGATCGGCGGGCAGGAAGTCGTTCAGCGCGAGGTCGACCGTGAGGGGGTCTTTCGCGCGTCCGATCAGCTTCGCCCCGCGCTTGGAGATGCTCGAGATCTCGGAGCACGAGACGGCGAACGGATCGAGCTCGTCGAACAGATCGGATGCCGCCGCGAACACGTTCATCTTGTGTGTGGTGACCAGGGCGCCGCGGTGGTGCTTGTCGTCGCGGATGCGCTCGACCATCTCGCGGTAGACGCTGGGGGTGGCGTCCATCGGTAGATCGTGCCCGACAAGGGTGCGCGTCGGCAGGCCGAGGACGTCGGCCCACAGCGGGAACACCTTCATGATCGACGACGAGCCGGTGGTGACGCCGACGAAGCCCATGTAGTCATCAGAGGGAGCCACGTGGTCATCGGAGAGAGGGAGGGTGGTCATCGGCTGCTCCTAGCGGGTGACGGGGTGGGCGGGGGCATCGCCGCGCAGCACGGCGATGACGTCGTCGAGCGACATGCGTCCCATGTTGTCGACGGCCTGGGTGGTCTGCGCCGCCAGGTGCGGTGTGACGATCACACGGTCGGCGAGGCCGGGGGCCAGCAGCGGGCTGGCGCCGCCCGCGGTGTCGCCATCGAGCGTGTCGGCTGCGTACCCGGCGATGACGCCCTCGTGCAGCGCGGCGGCGACGGCGTGTTCGTCGATCAGGTCGGGACGCGCGGTGTTCACCAGCACGGTGCCGCGGCGCAGGAGCGCCGCGCGGGCTGCATCGACCAGTCGTTGACCTCCTGGTGCGTGCAGCGTGATCAGGTCCGCCTCGCGGAACAGGTCGTCGAGGGTGGCGGGCTCGGCGCCCGCCTCGCGGATCGCCTCGGCCGGGACGTAGGGGTCGGATGCCAGCATCCGAGCGCCGAAGCCGCGCAGTCGCGCGGCGACGCCCTGGCCGATGCGACCGAAGCCGACGATGCCGACGGTCGCCGCTCCCAGCTCGCGCCCGCGGCGGACGCTCCAGTCGCCTGCGCGTACGCGGCGATCGCCGTCCGGGATCGTGCGCAGCGCCGCGAGCATGAGCCCGACGGCGTGATCGGCGACGGCGTTCGCGTTCGCGCCTGGGGTGTTGGTGACGGGGATGCCGCGCGCCGCAGCCGCGACCAGATCGACCGACTCGTATCCCACACCGTA
Organism: Microbacterium sp. 2216-1; assembly: GCF_046507855.1. Taxonomy (NCBI): domain Bacteria; kingdom Bacillati; phylum Actinomycetota; class Actinomycetes; order Micrococcales; family Microbacteriaceae; genus Microbacterium; species Microbacterium sp. 2216-1. The sequence continues at coordinate 98,017 of NZ_JBKFTM010000005.1, read as the reverse complement.
GCGCGCGATGATCTTCAGTCGCGGCGCCGCGGCCAGGTGCTCGGCGGTCACCGGGCCGGTGCCGGCGATCCAGGCGTCGCTGCCGTGCAGCAACGGTCGCAGGTCGTCGAGGGCGTGGTGCGCCGGACCGCGCATGATGCGGTGCCCGGCGGCCGCGGCCCGCTCGACGAGGTCGAGGTCGCCATCCGAGAACGACCGGCTGGTCACGAGGATCACAGCCATCAGTGGGCTCCGCTCGCTGCCAGCATGTCGGCGGTCTGAACGTGCGGTGCGGCCGCGAACCAGGGCTCGAGTGCCTCGTACGCGGCGGTGAAGCGGGCGTGACGTCGTGTGTAGGCGGCGTGCCGGGCGGCATCCGGAACGAACTCGGCCGTGACCTCGCTCAGCGCCCGCGCGGCCGAGAAATCGGCCAGGCCCAGTCCGACCGCGGCGGTCACCGCGGCGCCCAGGCTGTTGGCCTCTTCGACGATCGTGCGCCGGCGCACCGGAATGCCCCAGACATCCGCGAGCACCGACAGGTACGCATCGCTCTGGGCCCCGCCGCCGACGGCGTCGATGCGATCGATCACGGCGCCCGAGGCGCGGAACGCCTGGATGCAGGTGAGCAAGTTGAACGCCGTGCCCTCCAGCACCGCGCGGACGAGGTGCGCACGGGTGTGGTGCCGGCCGATGCCCACGAAGGCTCCGCGTGCGTGCGGATCCCAGATCGGGGCGCGCTCGCCGAGCAGGTAGGGCAGGAAGTAGAGGTCCTCGGTGTCGATGCCGTCGGCGGCTTCGGCAGTCAGCCGACCCGTCTCAGGGTGGGCAGGGTCCGGTGAGAGCGCCTCGGCGATCCACTGCACCGATGCGCCGCCGGCCTGCATGGTCGCCGTCGGCACAAACAGACCGGGAACGACGTTGTCGAAGGTGAAGGTGCGCATCGCGGGGTCGAGCAGCGGCGCCTCGGTGACGAACGAGATCCACGAGCTCGTGCCCAGGCACACGTAGGCGCCATCTTCGGGTGAGACGATGCCCGAGCCGACCGCTGCCATCGGCCCGTCGCCGCCGCCCATGACCACCCGCACGCCGGTGTGCAGGCCGAGCTGCTCGGCGGCGTCGGCGGTGAGTGCGCCGACCACGGCGGTGGAGTCGAGGATCTCGGGAAACAGCGCCGGGTCCAGTTTGGCCGCCGTCAGAACCTCGTCCGACCAGGTGCCGCGCTGCTGATCGTAGGCGTTGGTGCCCGAGGCGTCAGAGCGGTCGGTGGCCAGACGCCCCGTCAGGCGCAGCACGATGAAGTCCTTCGCGACGCACGTGCGACGCACGCGTGCCCAGACATCGGGCTCGTTGTCGCGCACCCACATGATCTTCGAGACCGAATAGGTGGGGTTCAGGCGGTGCCCGAGCAGTCGATAGGCGTGCTCGGCCCCCAACGCGGCCTCGAGCTCGCGCTGCTGGGCACCCGATCGGGTGTCGGCCCAGATGATGGCGGGCCGCACGGGCTCTCCCGCCGAGTCCAGCAGGACTGCGCCCATCATCTGTCCGCTGACGACCAGGCCGGCGATCTCTGCGGGCGCGGTGCCGGTGCGGGCGAGCAGCTCTCGGGTCGCCGTGACCGTCGCATCCCACCAGTCCTGCGGGTTCTGTTCGGCGACGCCGCCGGCGGCGAAGTGCGCGGGATAGGGGACGGTGACCGAGGCCACCAGTCGGCCGTCGTCGTGGTGCAGCGATGCCTTGTCGCCGGTCGTGCCGAGGTCGTGCGCGATGATCACAGTTCGTCCTGTCTCACTGGCAGAGGTGCGGTTTGGGTTTCGAGGTACGAGGGAGTATACCTGTAATTACAAGTTACCAGGAGGTCCCCGTGAGCACTCACACCGTCGTCGATTTCCCCGTCCCGCTGCAGATCTCACCCGCGGGCGGCATCGAAGGGCGCTCCCGTCGGTACGAGAAGTTCTTGGGCGATATGTCGGGTGTCTACCGCGACGAGGCCGCCTGGCGGGCCGCGGTCGAGGAGCGGGGCGACTCCGAGCTCGTCTACTGGGTCGACGATCACAAGTATCAGGACGGGCCGGGTGCGCTCATCGTCGGCACCAGCACTCTGCTGCCAGGACGCATCGGCGAGGAGTTCGCCGTGACCCGTGGTCATCTGCACGCCATCGCCGACCGCGCCGAGCTGTACTACTGCCTCAGCGGTCGCGGGGTCATGCTGCTCGAGACTGTCGACGGGCAGTCCGAAGCGGTCGAGCTCACCCCGGGCAAAGCGGTGAACGTGCCCGGACACTGGATCCACCGCAGTGTGAACACCGGCGACGAGCCGTTCGTCACCCTGTTCTGCTACGCCGCGGACGCCGGCCAGGACTACGCCCTCATCGCCGATGCCGGCGGCATGAAGAACCTCGTCTTGGCTGATGGTGAGGGGTGGCGACTCGCACCCAACCCCGACCACACCGGGTACCGACGCGGCTGATCCGACGCGCCGCGGCGGCGGTGCGTGTTGATTCCTCTTGTCGGCGCGGAGTTGACTGGAGCGGACACCCCCAGGAGGCCCCTTGCCGAATCGCCCGAACATCCTCATCATCATGGCCGACCAGTTCCGCGCGTCATCGCTCGGGCTGCTGGGTGAGGACCCCGTGCACACGCCGCATCTCGACAGGCTCGCCGCGGAGGGGTGCCTGGTGCGGCAGGCGGTGAGCAACTATCCGGTATGCAGTCCGCACCGCGCGATGTTTCTCACCGGCATGCGGCCGGTCGACAACGGCGTCACCCTGAACGTCAACTCCGAGACCGCGCAGGACGGCATCGGTCTGCGCAGCGGGCTCGACACCTGGGCCGGCGTGCTGCGTCGGCACGGATGGCGCACCGGCTACATCGGCAAATGGCATCTCGAACCGCCCGTGGATGAGGATGCGGAGTTCGGCGAGGGGCGCCGCAGTGACGGGAAGGTGTGGGACGCCTGGTCGCCGCCCGATCGCCGGTTCGGGTTCGACTTCTGGTACTCGTACGGCGCCGCCGACCGTCACCTCACCCCGCACTACTGGACGACCCGTGCCGGGCGCCACGAGCGCGTCGATATCGATCAGTGGTCGGCCGAGCACGAGACCGATGTCGCGATCCGCTTCCTGCAGCAGGGCGGTGACGAGCCGTTCGCGCTGATGCTGTCGCTCAATCCGCCGCATCCGCCGTTCGAACTGGTACCCGATCGCTATCGAACGCGTTACGCAGAGCTCGACGACGCGACCCTGTTGCCCCGACCGAACGTCCGCCTCGGCACCGAGACCGCGCACAAGGCGGCCGGCATCGCCCGCGACTACTACGCGGCCGTGACCGGCGTCGATGAGCAGATCGGACGCCTGCACGCCGCCGTGCAGGCGTGCTCGGGCGACCGTCCCACGGTGATCGTGTTCACCTCGGACCACGGCATGCAGGTGGGCAGCCACGAGCTGCTGTACAAGAACGTCGCCTACGAGGAGTCGATGCGGCTGCCGTTCATCGTCCATTCGCCGCAGCTCGTCCCCGCAGGCGAATCACAGGTCGTCGTCGACTCGATGGACGTCGCCCCGACGATCCTCGGCCTCGTCGGGCTCGCGCTCGGCGGGGATGCCGTCGCGGGGCGCGACCGCTCCGGAGCGCTGCGCGGAGAGCCGGGCGGAGCCGGCGATGACACGGCGATGTACTACCGCTACGCCTCACGCAGCGATCCGACCAGCGTGCGTGGCCTGCGAACGCCTCAAGCGAAGATCGTCGCCACGTGGGACCCGAAGGATGGGCTCTCCGTCGAGGTGTTCGACCTCGACGACGACCCGTTCGAACTCAGCAGCCGTCCGCAGACGGGCCTCGCGACGACGATGGCGCGGATGCTGCACGAGGCCCTCACGGCCGCCGGAGACGACTGGGCGGGCGCGGACGCACTGGCAGACACCTATCGCCTCGAGCCCATGAACGCCTGAGCGTCCGGTGCGGTGCGTGTCAGACGGCCCCGTCCCACCCCGGAGCGGAGAACGCGCCGAGGGGATCCGTGCCCAGGGCACGGTGCTGACCGGCGCCGACCACCGGCAGTGCCCGGCCATCGGCATCCGACCGTGAGAACCGCACGAACCAGTCGTGCAGCATCCCGCGAAGCCGCTCCTGATCATCGCGATACGCGGCATCGTCGATGAGGTTGCGCGACTCCCGAGGGTCGGAGGCGAGGTCGTAGAACTCGTGCGGTCCGTACGGATGGCGGTGCACGTACTTTTGATCGGCCGTGCGGATCATGCGCGCGGGCCCGTACTCACTGTGTACGACGACCGGGCGCTCGGGGCGGGCGGGAGCTTCGCCGCGCAGCAGCCCCGCGAAGCTGCGTCCCGGGCCCTGCTCGAACTCGTGCGAGGGAAGGCCGAGCAGCTCCAGCAGGGTCGCGGGCAGATCGTAGGCGCTGAGCAGGTCGTCGTGCACGACGCCGACCGGGAGCATGCCCGGGGCCGAGACGATGAACGGCACCATGACCGACTCGTCGTACATGTTCATCGGGAACGTGCCGTTCCCCTTGCCCCAGAACCCGTGATGACCGCAGCTGAAGCCGTTGTCGCTGAGGAACACGACGATCGTCTCCTGCTCGATGCCGTGCGCGCGCAGCCGATCCAGTACCCGCCCGATCGCGGCATCCATCGCCGTCACGGCCGCGAAGTAGCCGATCAGCGCCTCACGCGTATCGGACTCGCCGCCGATCGGGGCGCCGTCCAGCCTCTGCAGCCAAGGGTGCGGGCTTTCTTGCGGACAGCTCTCGAACGCGCAGTCGCGGTACAGGTCGGTGAACCGCTCGGGGTGCTGCCCGGCGAACGGCTTGTGCGGCGCGGTGAAGTTCAGCGCGAGGAAGAACGGATTCGGATGCTGCTGCTCGGCGTCGATGAAGGCGATCGCATCGTCGGCGATGACATCGGTCAGGTACCCACCGACGTGTTCGGCGACGCCGTCGCGATACATGACGGCGTCGCGGTAGGCGCTCCCGCCCCCCTCCAGGGCGTACCAGTGCACGAACCCCGCACGCGGCGCGTCGCTGGCTCCGAGGTGCCACTTTCCCGACAGCCCGAGTCGATAGCCGGCATCAGCCAGCGCGTCGGTCAGTGTGGGCACCTCCTGCAGGTAGTCCTGGCTTTCGGTTCCGACATGCGCGCCATCGAGATAGTCGTGCACCCCGTGTGCTGACGGTATGCGTCCGGTCAGCAGGCTCGCCCGTGCCGGTGAGCACACCGGCGACGCGCAGAAGAAGCGGTCGAGTCGGATGCCGCGGGCGGCGAGGTCGTCGAGAACGGGGGTGCGGATCTCGGGGTTCCCTGCCGCGCCGAGCGCCCAGGGGCCCTGGTCGTCGCTGACGATGAGGATCAGATTCGGGCGGTTCGTCACGCGGGCACCCCGGCAGGCAGGAGCGACAGCGCCCTGCCCTCATCCGCCGAACGGTACGCCGTGAGCACGAGCTCGACCACGTGACGCGCGTGCGCGTGCGCGACGGTCGGCTCGGCCCCGGCGATGACCGCTGCGAAGTCGGCCAGCTGTGCGGTGAACGCGCGCTGGATGTCGTCGGCGTGATGTTCGTGCACGACCCGCGACCGCCCGTTGGCGTGCACCGTCGTGCCCACCCGTGGGTCGATCTCGATCACACCGCGGTCGCACACGATCGTCAACAGGTCACCGCGCGTACCGGGGTCACTGACCACGGTGATGCTCACCCCCACGCCGTTGTCGAGCCGCAGCAGCATCGCACCGTCGGTCTCGACGGCTGCGCCGAACCGGTGCACGGTCGTGGCGAGCATCTCGACCGCGCGGCCCCCGCCGAACCACAGGGAACGGTCAAGGCAATGCCCGCCGATGTTCATCAGGGCACCCCCGCCGGCGATCTCGGGGGAGAAGAACCACTCCGATCGCGATCCCGGACGGTAGTCGGTGCTGCGGTTGTCGCGGATCATCCGCACCGCCCCGAGCTCACCGGTCGCCAGCACGCGCTGCGCGGCGACCTTCTCGGGCATGTAGTGCTGGATGTGGCCGATGGTGAGCCCGACACCCGCCTGTCGGCACAGCTCGGCGAGTCGGTCGCAGTCGTGCAGGGTGGTCGCCATCGGCTTCTCCACCATCACATGGGCGCCGGCGGCCGCGGCATCCGCGCCGATCGGCAGGTGCGTGGCGTGCGGGGTGTTCACGATCACGGCATCGACGACCCCGGCGGCGAGCATCCGGCGGTGGTCGGTGAACACCGCCGCGCCGGATCCGGATGCCGCGCGGGCCGCGGCATCCGCATCGATGTCGCAGACGGCGGTGAGCTCGAGTCCGTCGTTCTCGGCCGCCGCCGTGATGTGGAACGGCGCGACAGCGCCCGCCCCGATCAATCCGATGCGCACGTGATCTCCTCTTCGATGTACGGGGTGAAACGGCCGGCGGGTCAGCGCGTCGCGGATGCCGGCTCGGCGCCGCACGATCGACGCACGACGACCCTGGGGCGCAGCCGGATCTGGTGCAAGGGGCATTCGTCGCCCTCGATCAGGCGGCGCAGCATGACGTCGGCCGCCATGCGACCGATGCGGTACTTCGGAGGGGCGACGGCGGTCAGCGGTACCTCCGCGAGATCGGCCACCTCGTCGTCGTACGAGACGAGTGCGAGGTCGTCGGGCACGTGCCGGCCGTTGCGTCGCGCGGCGCCTTCGAGCATTGCCGCCTCCCGGTCGCCGAAGGTCAGCGCCGCCGTCGCCTCGAAGTCGCGCAGCGCGCGGTAGGCCGCCTCGGCGGAATCGGCCTCCCACTCGGTCTTCGACTGCGAGAATCGCAGATCCGGTGTCAGTCCGAGATCGGTGACGGCCTGCAGGTACCCCTGCACCACGCCGTACTCGGTCACGGTGCGCGACCGCGTCAGCAGAGCGATGCGACGGTGGCCGAGCCTGGCGAGGTGGGCGACGGCGTCGTAGGCGCCGCCGGCGTGGTCGGAGCAGACGTGCTCGGTGATGTCGGCGGGCCCCAGGCCGTGCAGACTGCGTTCGACCAGCACAACCGGTGCCGGCAGCGCCATGAGCTGCTGTGCGCGGGCCGCGGGGTCGGCAATGCCCGAGAGTGTCGGGGCGAGCAGCAGACCGTCCACCCCGGCCTCGAGCAGTGCCGCGATGGCTTCGTCCTCGCGATCGGGGTCGTAGCGATAGGTCGCCAGTTGCAGCGACGCTCCCGCCGCCGACAGCGACTCGTCGATCCCCTGCAGCACGCGCGGGTAGTACAGCTGCGTGTCGGGGAGCAGGACGCCGATGCGCCGGCGTGCTCGCTCCTCGCGGGGGCGGGCGGGCGCTACGAAGCTGCCCGCGCCCTGGCGGCGTACGACGATCCGCTCCGCGACCAACTCGTCGAAGGCGCGGCGCACGGTCGTCAGCGACAGACCCGTCTCCTTCGACAGCTCCTGCTCGGTCGGCAGCTTCTGCCCGGCCGTCCACGTGCCGGCGATGATCCCCCGGCGCAACTGGTCGGCCAGGATCTCAAACTTCAGCCCCCGTGTCTCGGCGTCGCGCACCGCTGCGCTGCGCTGTGATGCCATGCCCCCACCTCCGTCGTTCTTCCTCTGATTCTGTTCTCTTCCAAGAAAGGAATAAAGGGGTAATCGGGGATTCCCTCGTTAGTTCGCTCGCAGTTCTCCGGTGGTGACGGCGGTCTTCGAGCGATGAGGGCAGATGAATTCCGGAATACTCCTTGAATGCTCTTGTCAAGCGGCGCGAGAGTCGACCGACAGAGGCGAAGACGCCTCTCCCAGACGGAAGGAAAACCGATGGCGAAGATCCGCACACTGTCCGCAGTCGCCCTCGTCGGTGCGTTCGCTCTCACCGGATGCGCCTCGGCGTCCGGCGACGCCGGCGGCTCGAAGGAACTCACCTACTGGTCGATGTGGAAGGAAGGTGAGGCCCAGCAGAAGGTGGTCGCCGACGCCATCGCCGATTTCGAGGAGGAGACGGGGATCGAGGTGAACGTGCAGTGGCAGGGACGCGACAACATCAAGAAGACCGTTCCCACGCTGAACACGAACAAGGTGCCCGACCTCGTCGACGGGTCGTTCGCCAAGCTCGCCCCGGTGCTCGCCGAGACCGGCCAGGCCAAGCCCCTGGTCGAGGCGTACGGCGCCGAGGTCGAGGGCGACGCCGTCTCTTCGCTCATCCCCGAGGCGTACCTCGCCGGCGACGTTGTGACCGTCGAGGGCGAGGACGCGCCGTGGATGCTGCCCTACTCGCTCACCAGCGATGCCATCTGGTTCAATGCCGCCGAGCATCCCGACCTTGTGGAAAACCCGCCGCAGGACTGGGCGTCGTTCTTGTCGGTGATGGACGAGATGAAGGCCGCCGGCACCACGCCGATCGCGATCGACGGTGATGTCGCGGGCTACAACGCCTACTGGTACACCTCGGCGATGGTGGGGCTCGCCGGGCCCGGCTCGCTGCGTGAGATGGCGGCGGACGAGACGGGTGAGGCCTGGGATGCACCGGAGGCGCTTGAGGCCGCGCAGATGATCGAGGGACTCGTCGAGGGCGGGTACTTCATCGACGGGTACAACGCCAGCAAGTGGCCGGCTCAGCAGCAGGCCTGGTCCGACAACCAGGCCGCCCTGATGTTCAACGGCACCTGGATCCCCACCGAGACGGGTCCCTATGCCGCCGAGGGCTTCGAGTACTCGTCATTCCCCTTCCCCGCACTGGGCAGCAGTGCCCGTGCGGACTTCGTCGGCTTCGCCGTCCCCGCCCGTGCGAAGAACTCCGATAACGCGCAGGATCTCGCCGCGTTCTTCTTGAAGAAGCAGTATCAGGACGCGCTCGGCACCGACGCGAAGATCATCCCCATCCGTCCCGACGCGGCTGTCAGCGATGAGATGTCCACGGTCACCGACGCCCTCGCGGCAGCCGACTCCTACTACCAGCAGAACGACGGCATCAGCTTCCCCGGGTACTCCGAGAAGCTCTTCTGGCCGGCTGTCAGCGACCTGGTGCTCGGCAAGATCGATGCGGAGGCCTTCGTCGAGACGATGAAGACCGGTCAAGTCGACTACTGGAAGCTCAACTCATGACCGATGCCGCCCTGGCGCCTGCCGCTCCCCGCCTCGCCGCCGCTCGTCGGCGGCGAGGCGGGGGCAGCACGATCGATCGCGCTCGCCGCCGGCTGCTCGTGCCCTTCGTCGGCCCCGCTTTCGCGCTCTACACGATCCTGTTCGTCGTCCCGTCCCTGTACGCGATCTGGATCAGTTTCAACAAGTGGGCCGGGGCTGGTCCCATGGAGTTCGTCGGGTTCGGCAACTACGTGCGATTGTTCTCGGACAAGCTGTTCCTGCGGTCATTCGGCAACACACTGCTGCTGCTGTTCGTGGTCGGTCTCGCGATCTTCGTCATCGCCTTCGCGCTCACGCTCGTGCTGCGCGACATGACCGGGCGCAAGATCGCACGCTCGGTGATCTTCTTCCCGCACCTGGTCAACGCGATGATCTTCGGCGTGCTCGCCGGCTTCGTGTTCAACCCCGGCGGGCTCGTGAACACCCTGCTCGGCGCGTTCGGCGTCACCGACCCGCCCGCATGGTTGGCGCAGGACAACCTGTTCCCGCTGATCATGGTGATGATGACCTGGATCACCACCGGGTACTTCACCACGATCCTGATGGCGGGCGTCGACCGCATCCCGCCCTACTACTACGAGGACTGCGCGCTCGCCGGAGCGAATGCCTGGCAGCGGTTGCGCTACGTGATCCTCCCGCTCACCTGGGACGTCTTCGGCACCTGCGCGGTGCTGTGGACCATCTCATCGGTGAAGATCTTCGAGATCATCTGGATCTTCGGCGGGTCCACGGGGCAGGGCATGCCTCCGACCCAGACCTGGACCACCGCCGTCTACACGTACGTGACCGCGTTCTCGGGCGAATCGGTGCCGGCCTACGGTGCGGCATCCGCATCGGCCGTGCTGTCGTTGGCGCTCGTGTCCGTGCTCGTGCTGCTGCTGCGTCGCGTGATGAAGCGCGACGCGATCGAGTTCTAGGAGAACATCGTGACCGCTATCGCACCACCACCGGTGTCAGATCAGACCACCCGCACGCTCGTCGTGCCCTCGCCGCGGCGCAGAAACCGCAACCGGGCCGCGATCGGGCGCGACCGCAGTGTGCTGCGCGGCATCGGCCTCGTGCTGCTGTGGGCGTTCGTCGTGCTGAACGTCGCCTGGATGGTCTGGATGGTCATCCAGGCGTTCCGTGACACCCGTGCGATCCTCGCAGACCCGTGGGGCATGCCGACATCGCTGGATCCGGTCAACTTCGTCACGGCTTGGACTGTCGGCGACTTCGCGACGGCGACGATGAACAGCGTCGTCACCACGGTGGTGTCGTCCTTCCTGACCGTGGCGCTCGCCGCCCCCGCCGCGTACTACCTGAGCCGCGTCGAGAATCGGCTGACGAACTCGTTGACTCTGTACTTCGTGCTCGGCCTCGGCATTCCCGCGCAGGTGATCGTCATTCCGCTGTTCGTCATGCTCAACGAGGTCTACCTGACCGACAGCCTGATCGGCTTGAACCTCGTCTACATCGGCGTCTCGATGCCGTTCACCGTGTTCCTGCTGACCGCCTTCTTCCGCTCGTTGCCGCTCGAGATGGAAGAGGCGGCGGCGCTCGATGGCACAACGGCCTTCGGTACCTTCTGGCGCATCACCCTGCCTCTGGCGAAGGGCGGAATCCTCACCGCTTTCGTGCTGCAGGTGATCTCACACTGGAACGAGACCCTGCTGGCGCTGACGCTGCTGCAATCGACCGAGAAGTACACCCTGCCGGTGGCGCTGATCTCGTTCATCCAGCAGCAGACGTACTCCGGCGCCGACTGGGGAGGCCTGTTCGCCGGCCTGTGCATCGTCGTGCTGCCGATGCTGGCGATCTACCTGTGGCTCGGGCGCCGGCTCACCGAGGGCCTGACGCTCGGCATGGGCAAGTAGGGCTGAGACGTGCAGCCGAACATCCTGGTGATCACGGCCGACCAGCTCGGAGCGCACGTGCTCGACCGTGATGAGGGGTGGGTGGCGACGCCCCATCTCGACGGGTTGCGCCGCGCCGGCGCGGACTTCCGTCGCGCCTATGTGACCTTTCCGCTGTGCGTGCCCTCGCGCGCATCGATGCTGACCGGTCGGATGCCGCACGAGGTGGGCATCGGGGGCAACCGGGCCCAGCCCGACACCGTCGTCGAGCCGGGGGCGCGCGCCGACGGTCTCGGTCATGCGATGGCGGCGGCCGGGTACACGTGCGCGTACGCCGGCAAGTGGCATGCGACCCAGGCGAGTGCCCCCGCGGATGCCGGATTCGAGGTGCTGGCGCCGTTCGGCGATCGCGGGTTGGTCGATGCGTGCGCGGAGTGGCTGCGGGGGCGCGCAGACGAGGAGGAGCCGTTCTTGCTCGTCGCCGCTTTCGATGACCCGCACACCATCTGCGAGTACGCGCGGCGGCAGCCGATGCCGTACGGCGACGTGGATGCCGGAGGGGCGCGCGAGGCGCCGCCGCTGCCGGCGAACTTCGCTCCGGCGCCATTCGAACCCGAGGCCGTGCGGTTCGAGAAGGTGGCCGCCGGGCAGGTGTACGGCACGGCCGACTACACGGCGGACGACTGGCGGGTGTACCGGGCTGCCTACCGTCGGCTCGTCGAGCGGGTCGACGGGTACGTCGGCCGGTTGCTGCACGCGCTCGACAGTGCGGGACTCAGCGACTCGACATTGGTGATCTTCACCAGCGATCACGGCGATGGCGACGCCGCGCACGGATGGAACCAGAAGACGGCACTGTTCGAGGAATGCGTGCGCGTTCCGCTCATCGTCCGCGGTCCGGGGGTCTCACCCGGGGTGCGGTCGGAGGTGGTGTCGGTCGGGCTCGACCTGCTGCCCACGGTGCTGACGGCGGCGGGATGCCCGCGACCGGGCGAGCTGCGGGGAGCCCCGCTCGCCCTGGGTGTCGGCGACGGGTCTGCCGAGCGCGTCGTGGTGGTCGAGACCCGGTTCGAGCGATCGGATCCGCCTCTCACGCGCGGGCGTGCGGTCGTGCGGGGTCCGTACAAGTACACCGTCTACAGCTGGGGGCGTCACCGGGAGCAGTTGCATGATCTGAGCAACGACCCCGGTGAGCAGCGGAATCTCGCCGTCGAGTCGGCCTTCGACGATGTGCGCGACGAGATGCGCACCGCGCTGCTGCGCTGGTGCCGCGACACCGACGACCGCGACTTCCTGAAGTTCGTGCCGCTGCCGACCGGAACACCCGCTGCCGTGCATGACGAGATCTTCGCCGTGCCGTACTGACGCGCAGCGCCGGAGCCTCTTGTCTTCGCGCCCTCTCAGGCGCAGACTGGCCGCGTCGGCAGACGAGAGGACGGATCATGGCGCACGGCGACATCACGCACATCGACATCCCGGTGGGCGATATGCAACGGGCGATCGACTTCTACCACGGGCTGTTCGGGTGGGAGATCGCCGAGATGCCCGGTTTTGAGGGGTACCCGATGTGGCAGGCCCCGAATGGGATCTCGGGCGGCGGGCTCGCCCCGCGCGAGGACGGATTCGAGCATCCGCGTTCCTACGTCGAGGTCGACTCGATCGACGAGACGATCGCCGCGGCGAAGGCCGCGGGCGGATCGGTGGCCTTCGAGAAGTCGCCGATCACCGAGACGAGCGCGTGGGCGGTGATCATCGACCCGGACGGCAACCGCATCGGCTTGTTTGAGGGGATGGTCAGCTGAGCGCGCGTTCGAGGTGCGCCAGGCCCTCGCGTCGTGCGTCGACCAGGACGCGACCGAGCCCGGGGTATTCGGCGTGGCCCGCCGGCAGCACCCTGAGTTCGAGCAGGTCGTGCGGCACGGCGTTGGCGACGGCGAACTGCCCCTGCGGTGGCACGGACTGATCCCACAGTGCGGCTTCGACGCGCACGGAGATCGTGAAGAACGCCGCAGACGTTGAGGCGTCGAACAGCCGTAGCTGCGCCCTGGCCTCGGGATGCTGTTGCACGCGCATCCGCTGGTACTCGCCACTGCCCAGGCAGGGCACGGCGAGGCGCTCGTCGTAGTGCCCGAACGTCGGCACCACGAGCGTGGCCCCGATGAAGCGATCGTCCCATGGGGCGGCCAGCGCGCCGATGCCGCCGCCGAAGCTCTCCCCGACGTAGTAAAGGGGCAGTTCGCCTGCCAGCGAGACAAGGGCGTCGGCGGCCAGCCACAGGTCGCGTGCACACAGGCCGGGCACGTAGTCGTCCGCCGAGGCGAGGCCCGCGAGCACGTGTTCACCGACCGGCTCGGGTGCTCCGACGCCGGCATTGAGGGCTCCGAGGCCACGGGCGACCGGGAAGATCGCCGCCGCATCAGCGGGCACGCGTCCGTACTCGACGCGGTCCCGACCGCCGTACCCGTGGCTGTGCACGACTCCGACGCGCGGATGCCCGGAGGTCGGCGCCACATACCAGGCGCGCAGTCGTGTGCCGTCCGCGCCGGAATGCTCGATCAGTGACACATCGCGGCGGCCGCGTTGCTGGGTGGACAGAATGCGGGGTGCCGCATCGACCAGGCGTGCCTCAGCACGCCACCTGCGCCATTGCACGGCGAAGGCGGGGGTCGCAGCGATCGGAGCGATGTCGCACAGGGTGTCGAGGGTGTGGCCGTAGCTGCCGTCGAAGGTGGCATCCGGAAACCAGGAGTCGAACGGCGGCGCCGTCCGTGTCGTATCGATCCGTGTCGTCTCGATCCGTGTCGTATCGGTCATGTGCCGGCTCCTTGCCGTGCCCGGTAGGCGGCGACGGCGTTGCGGTTGGCGCAGGTGGTCGAGCAGTAGCGCTTCGAGCGGTTGCGGGAGAGGTCGAGGGCGATGGCGCGGCAGTCATCGTCGGCGCAGACGGTGAGACGGCTACCTTCGCGGCTGCGGATGACATCGATCAGCGCCATGGCGGTCTCGACGAGGATGCGTTCGGCCAGGGGGCGGTCGTCGGCGATGGCGTGCAGATGCCAGTCGGCACCGTCGTGTCGGGCGAGGCGGGGAGAGAGGGTGACGCGTGCGAGCGCGTCGTTGACGCGCGGGGCCATTTCATCGCGCGGGGCGAGCAGCATCTCGCGCAGTCGGGGGCGCAGGGCGCGTAGCTCGGCCAGCTCGGTCTCGTCTCGGTCGATGCGTCCGGTGTAGGGATGCTGAGTCAGGAACGCCTCGAGGTCGAACGCATCCACGGGTTCGGCGGAGTTCACCAGCGCGACGGCAGCGCGCAGCGCCTCATCCGTGTCATCGGTGAAAATCATGTTGACATCTTACGCACGCCGGGCGTAGCGTCATCGATCATGACGACTATGACCCATGACACTCGCCGCGCGGGGGTCGGCGCCGGCCTGCTGGTTGCCGTGTCTGCCGCGTTCGCGTTCGGCATGTCCGGCGCGTGGGCGCGAGGGCTGATCGATGCCGGGTGGACGCCGGGCGCCGCCGTCACCGCACGCATCTGGGTCGCGGCTCTCGTGCTGCTCGTGCCGACCGTGCTGACGCTGCGGGGCCGGTGGGGTCTGGTGCGGGCCAATGCCGGCATGATCGTCACCTACGGGCTGCTCGCGGTCACGGCCACCCAGTTGTTCTACTTTCAGGCCGTTGCGGTGATGGATGTGGGGATCGCTCTGCTGATCGAGTACACCGCACCGGTGGCCGTGGTGCTGTGGTTCTGGATCCGTCGTGGCGAGCGCCCGAGTCGGCGCAGCGTCCTCGGCGCGGCGATCGCGTTCATCGGGCTGGTGCTGATGCTGGACGTGCTCACCGGGGCGCGTATCGATGGCGGGGGAATCCTCTGGGCGTTGGGGGCGATGGTGGGTGCGGCGACCTACTTCGTGCTCTCGGGGCGCGGCGACACGGGGCTGCCGCCGATTGCGCTGGCAGGGCTCGGCCTGCTGCTCGGAGCGCTCGGGCTGACCACGGCCGGTCTGATCGGCATCCTGCCGATGGCCTGGAACACCGACGACGTCGCCTACCGGTTCGGGACGGTGCCGTGGTTCGTGCCGGTGATCGCCATCGGGGTGTTGGCCACCGCCCTGGCATACGTGCTCGGCATCACCTCGACGCGCATGCTCGGCTCGCGCCTGGCGTCGTTCGTCGCGCTCGCCGAGGTGATCGCCGCGATGCTGTTCGGATGGATGCTGCTCGGCCAGCTGCCCGGCACCGTGCAGCTGCTTGGCGGAGCGCTGGTGCTGGTCGGCGTCGTGCTCGTGAAGCTCGGTGAGCCCGCGACGCAGGAGTTCGTCGAGCCGTTGCCCGAGCCTGCCGTGCGCTGATTCTTGCAGTGTGCTGAGTCTTGCTGCGGCGTGGTGCCGCGGACACGACTGGCGCGTTCGACGTCAGAAAGGCGCCAGTAGCTGCGCGGGCACGTGAGCCCACGGGTCTGCGCCGGGACGGGCACTCGATTCCTCGCTGTCCTCCGCGAATCTGACGGTGTTCTGGGGCGGCGGTTTGTCGATGTAGGTGCGGCCGGTGGGGCTGGTCCACTCCAAGAGGCCACCGCCGACCTGTTCGACGTGCCAGGGCGATTGATGCTTGAGCACGTGGTGCCGGCGGCAGAGTCCGCCGAGGTTGTTCTCTTCGGTGGCGCCGCCGAGCGCCGCATCGACCGTGTGGTCGAGGTCGTTCTCGCGAGAGGGCATGCCGCAGGACAGAAAGCGGCAGCGCTGGTCTCTCGCCTGCAGCTGTCGGCGCATCGACGCGGTCGGGCGGTACCGATCCACTGCGAGGATCGCTCCTGTGATCGGGTGAGTGAGGATGCGATCCCATCCGGACGCCGCTCCGGCCAGTCGCCGTGCGGTGTCGCTGTCGATCGGAGCGCGGCCATCCAGCGCTGCCGGGGGAGTGTTGATGCCCTCTGCGCCCAGCAGCGTGGTCACGGGGACGGTGACGGACACGTGCGGGGCGATCGCGCCCAGCATCCCTTCGGCGGTGTCATGCCCCGCCGGGGCGCCGGTCAGCAGCAGATCCAGCGCGAGGTCGGCGCGCTTGTGCGCGACCGTGCGCGCGTCGGGGTCCGGAGCGGCCCCGGGTGCCGAGCTTGGTTCGGTGCCCGTCGTGGCCATGTGTGTGAGGCGTTCGAATGCGCCGTGCACGAGGGCGGCGGGACCGAAGACGCCCAGTTCGGCCATGCCGTCGTCGGCGTCCTTCACCCAGACGGAGCGCTTCTCGCGGGCATCCGCATGCCGTTCTTCCAGCGGGCGCGGCTGGTACTGCTCGGCGATTCGCGCGGCGATCGTCCGTACGCGATTCGGGGACTCCTCTTCGGCGAACTCCAGCACGCGCGCGGCGTAGGCGTCGCGCGACGCCGCGTCGTCGAGGTGGACGCCGGCGTCGATGATCACACGCGCGTGCGCGGCGCTGATCCGCCCCGTGCCCTGCGCCTGCCACACCGCCGGGAACCGCTCGACCTTGAGTTCGGCGTCGCACATGCGCCGCTGCACCGTGCGATCGGATACTCGGAGCGCCGCACCGAGTTCGGCCGCGACCGTGCGGAGCGTGATGTCGGCCTCATCCACGTCGCCGGCGGCGCTCAGCGCCCATCGCGACGCGAGCGCGAGCACGCCGTCGAGTCCGGCCTGCATCGCGGCTATCGAGCGCTGCATGTCCACAGCCAGGTCGACCAGCTCGTCGAGCGTGGCCACCTGCTCTCGTGAGACATCCATCAGCGCCGTCATGGATCCAGTATGAGAGGGGCCACCGACATCGAGACCGCCGAACCGGCATCCGCCCACTCAACCAGGCTGCGTGCACTCGCTGGTGGCGTGCATCGTGATCCGCGGTGTGCCGGCGGCGTCGCTGGCGATCACGTTCACGATGGTCAGGTCGGGAGACACGATGCGGATGCGCAGGTCGTCGCGGGCATCCGTGGCGCCCTGCGTCGTGACGCGCATCACCCACCCCTCCTGCTTCGCGAGCTCGTGGCTGAGGTCCGCGGCCCACCGTGCCCGATCGAGGTGCGGATCGACGTCGACGACGCGTTGCACCCTCACTTGGGGGCCCGATCCCTCCAGGGGGCACGGCAGCGGAGCGATACGCTCCGAGCGACCCTGTACGCCCTCCTCGGGGATGGTGTCCTCTATCCGATCGAGGTGCGAGGTCACGGTCGCGGTCGCGGCCTCGATCGTCGCGGGTCGAGGGTCGGGCAGGAACAGCGTCACGACCCACAGCACGAGCACCAGCGCGCCGGCACCGGCGATCGCGATGATCGCCGACCTCACGGCTCTCGAACGCTGACGGTCGGGCGGCATCACGTCATGCTAGCCCCCGCACCCCGCGACGGGTCGCGAGGTGCGGGGGCTGGCACTCGCCCCGCGGTCGTCATCCGATGCGCCGGCGATACACCCGCATCGCCACGACGTAGGCGATGATCAGGATGCCGAGGCACCAGGCCAGCGCGACCCAGATGTCGGCTCCCACCGGCTGCTGCGCGAACAGCGCCTGGATGGAGTTCACGATGGATGTGACCGGCTGGTGCTCGGCGAACCACCGCACCGGTCCCGGCATGGTGTCGGTCGGCACGAACGCCGAACTGATGAACGGCAAGAAGATCAGCGGATACGAGAACGCGCTCGCCCCGTCGACCGTCTTCGCCGACAGCCCTGCGATGACGGCGAGCCAGGTCAGCGCGAGCGTGAACAGAGCGAGGATGCCGATGACGGCCAGCCATGCCCACGCACTCGCCGATGTACGGAAGCCCATCAGCAGAGCCACGCCGAACACGATGGCCAGGGTCATGGCGTTCGCCACGAGGGATGTCAGCACATGGGCCCACAGGATGCTCGAGCGGGAGATCGGCATGGAGTGGAATCGCTCGAAGACGCCGCCCTGCAGATCGGTGAACAGGCGGAACGCCGTGTAGGCGATCCCCGAGGCGATCGTGATCAGCAGAATGCCGGGGAGCAGGTAGTCGATGTACGCGGCATCGCCGATGCTCTGCCGCAGGGCCCCGCCGAACACGAACACGAAAAGCAGCAGCAGGGCGATCGGTGTGACTGTGGTTGTGATGACGGTGTCGGCGCTGCGCAGGATGTGCCGCAGCGACCGGCCGGTGAGGCTCGCCGTATCGGCGAGCACGTGCGTGCTCATGCGGCATCGCTCCTCTCAGCGTCGCTGGTCGACGGACCGACCAGCGCGAGGAAGACCTCTTCGAGTGTCGGTTGCCGCTTGACGTATTCCGCTCGTGCGGGAGGCAACAACTGCTTGAGCTCGGCCACTGTGCCGTTGGCGATGATGCGCCCCTCGTGCAGGATCGCGATGCGGTCGGCGAGTCGTTCGGCCTCATCGAGGTACTGCGTCGTCAGCAGCACGGTTGTGCCGCCGCGCACGAGTTCCTCGACCACGGCCCACACCTCCTGTCTGGCCTCGGGATCGAGCCCTGTGGTCGGCTCATCGAGGAAGACGACCTGCGGATGCCCGACGAGACTCATCGCGATGTCGAGCCGACGTCGCATCCCGCCCGAATACGTTCCCGCGCGTCGCGAGCCCGCCTCGGTCAGGCCGAACCTGGCCAGCAGGGCATCCGCCGTGTCACCCGGGGTTGTGAGGTGACGCAGCCGCCCGACCAGAACGAGGTTCTCGCGTCCGGTGAGCACGTCGTCGACGGCGGCGAACTGCCCCGTGAGGCTGATCACCTCGCGCACCTGGGCGGCCTTCTCGTGCACGTCCATCCCCTGCACGTGGGCGCTACCGGCATCCGCTGCGAGCAGGGTCGAGAGGATGCGCACCATTGTCGTCTTCCCGGCGCCGTTCGACCCGAGCAGCGCGAAGACGCTGCCGCGGTCGACGGCGAAGTCGACGCCGCGTAGCACGTCGTGTGCGCCGAAGGACTTGCGGATGCCGCGTACGTCGATCGCTCGCGGATCGGCGTGCACGGCGTTCACGACGACTCCTGGGCACGCGTGGCCGCCTCGACGGCGTCGATCAGGCGCTGACGCTCCTTGTCGATCCACCGCTTGCCGGTGTACGCCTGGGCGAACGACTCGGCGAACTCGACGGGGTCGTCTCCGGTGATCGCCGACACCGGCGTTGCGTCGAGTGCGGCGCGTTCCCACAGGTCGGCGAGGTCGACGAACATCTGCACCAGGGTGTCGCCATCGGTGACGCCGCCGTAGTACATGAGGTACCGCGTCAGCGCGGTCGCAGTAGCGCGGTAGGGCTCGGGCAGCGCGTCCATGCGCGCCTTCGCCTGTCGGTAGTTCCTCTTCTGTTCGAGCGGTCCGGTGACCGCTTCGATCCACTTTGCTGCCATGTCATTCTCCCTTCGTGCGGAGCTCTGCGATCCGGTCGGAGATGAAGCTCCAGGTCATCCAGAACTCGTTCAGTTCGGCGGTGCCGCTCGCATTGAGCGTGTACACCTTGCGGGGCGGGCCCTTCTCGCTCGGCACCTTCGCGACGTCGACGAAGCCCTTCTGCTCGATGCGTACGAGCAGTGCGTACACGGTGCCCTCGGCGATGTCGGCGAAGCCGCGGTCACGCAGTTGCGCCGTGATCTCGTACCCGTATGCCGGTCGGTCGACGAGCAGGGCGAGCACTATGCCCTCGAGGGTGCCTTTGAGCATCTCTGTCATCTGTCTGCCCATCCGGCACCTCCGCGTACTACTCAGTGATACTGACTACCACTACATAGTACCGCTGAGTAGTGGGAGTGCAACCCCCGGATCGCAGAAAGTCGCAGGGGTGCGCCAGTGCCCGCCGCGCCCCGGTTATGTATACGCAAGTGGGCTGGTCGGTGAACGACGCTGGTATAAGCGCGGGTTTGTGTATACGCTGATCCCGTGAGCACCACCGTCGAGTCTCTTCGCGCCAGCGACCGCGCCTACGCGGTGCTGCTCGATGAGATCCAGTCCGGCATCCTTCCCGCTGGTGCCGTGCTCGCCGAAGTCGAACAGGCGGCGCGCCTCGGAGTGAGCCGTACGCCCATGCGCGAGGCGCTGCGCCGACTCGCCGCCGAAGGGCTCGCCGTGCAGCAATCGCCGCGAGTCACCGTCGTCGCCGATCTCGACGCCGACGACATCCGATCGCTGTTCGAGATCCGCCGCGCACTCGAAGAGACCTCGGCACGGCTCGCGGCCACGCGCGGCGATGCCGTGCTGTTCCGCGAGCTCGCCGACGAGTTCGCCCGCGTCGACCTCGACCGCCCCGAGGGGCGTGACGCGTACTACGCCCTGATCGCGCGCTTCGACGCCGCGCTCGACGCCGCCGTCGGCAACGACTACCTCAGCTCGGCGCTGCGCACCGTGCGCACCCACCTCGTGCGCGTGCGGCGCATGGCGCGCGACAAGCCCGAGCGGCTGGCCGCATCCGCCAGCGAGCACCACCTGATCGCCCGCGCCCTGGCATCCCGCGACGCCGAGCTCGCTGCCCACGCCACCCACGTCCACCTGCACAACGCCCTCGACAGCATCCTCGAATCGCTCGAGTCCCCGGAAGGAACATGATGACCGTCAACCACCCTGTTCGCGTCTACCGCTCCGAAGAGAACCTGCCCCGCGAGGGACAGCTCGCCTGGAAGATCGCCGAGGTCGCCACCGACCCCGTCGAGGTCGAGCCCGCCGTCGTCGACATGATCATCAACCGCATCATCGACAACGCCTCGGTCGCCGCGGCCTCTCTCACGCGCGCACCCATCAACGCCGCCCGGGCTCAGGCCTTCGCCCACCCCGTCTCGACCGGCGGAAAGGGCGCCACCGTCTTCGGCGCTGAGCTCGACCACCGCACCAGCCCCGAGTGGGCCGCCTGGGCCAACGGCGTCGCCGTGCGCGAGCTCGACTACCACGACACGTTCCTGGCCGCCGACTACTCGCACCCCGGCGACAACATCCCCCCGATCCTGGCCGTCGCGCAGCACGTCGGCAGCGACGGACGCGCCCTGGTGCGCGGACTCGCCACCGGCTACGAGATCCAGGTCGACCTGGTGAAGGCGATCTGCCTGCACAAGCACAAGATCGACCACGTCGCCCACCTCGGCCCCTCGGCCGCGGCCGGCATCGGCACCCTGCTCGGCCTCGACGCCGAGACGATCTATCAGGCGGTCGCGCAGGCGCTGCACACCACCACCGCCACCCGGCAGAGCCGCAAGGGTGAGATCTCGACCTGGAAGGCTCACGCCCCGGCCTTCGCCGGCAAGATGGCTGTCGAGGCCGTCGACCGTGCCATGCGCGGCCAGACCTCGCCGTCGCCGATCTACGAAGGCGAAGACGGCGTGATCGCGTGGATGCTGGACGGACCCGACGCGGCCTACGAGGTGCCGCTGCCGGCCGCCGGCGAGGCCAAGCGGGCCATCCTCGACACGTACACCAAGGAGCACTCGGCCGAGTACCAGGCGCAGGCGTGGATCGACCTCGCCCGCAAGCTGCACCGCGAGGGCATCGACACCTCGGCCATCGACAGCGTCGTGCTGCACACCAGCCACCACACCCACTACGTGATCGGCTCGGGGGCGAACGACCCGCAGAAGTACGCCCCGACGGCATCGCGCGAGACCCTCGACCACTCGATCCCGTACATCTTCGCCGTCGCGCTGCAGGACGGCACCTGGCACCACGTCGACTCGTACGCTCCCGAGCGGGCCGCCCGTGAGGACACGGTCGCGCTGTGGCACAAGATCACCACGGTCGAGGACGCCGAGTGGACGCGGCGCTACCACTCGCTCGACATCAGCGAGAAGGCCTTCGGCGGTCGCGTCGAGATCACGATGAACGACGGCACGAAGGTGATCGACGAGATCGCCGTCGCGGATGCCCACCCGCTGGGCGCCCGCCCGTTCGCCCGCGAGAACTACATCAACAAGTTCCGCATCCTCGCCGAGCCCGTGCTCGAGCCGGCAGAGATCGACCGCTTCCTCGAGCTCGTCCAGCGCCTGCCCGAGCTGACCGCGGACGAGGTCGCCGAGCTGTCGATCATCGCGAAGCCCGGCCTGCTGGCATCCGCCGACGCCCCGAAGGGGCTGTTCTGATGCTGTACTCGACCGTTCCCGCGCACGAGAAGCGCCGGGCGTTCCGTGAGCGCCTGGCCTCGGGTGAGCTGCTGCGCTTTCCCGGTGCGTTCAACCCGCTCAGCGCACGCCTGATCGAGCAGAAGGGCTTCGAGGGCGTCTACATCTCGGGCGCCGTGCTCTCTGCCGACCTCGGACTGCCCGACATCGGCTTGACCACGCTCACCGAGGTCGCCGGTCGCGGGCAGCAGATCTCGCGCATGACCGACCTGCCGACCATCATCGACGCCGACACCGGGTTCGGCGAGCCGATGAACGTCGCGCGCACGATCCAATCGATGGAGGATGCTGGTATCGCCGGCGCCCACATCGAGGACCAGGTCAACCCCAAGCGCTGCGGACATCTCGACGGCAAGGCCGTCGTCGACGCCGACACCGCGGTCAAGCGCATCCGCGCCGCCGTCGATGCGCGTCGTGACGAGAACTTCCTCATCATGGCGCGCACCGACATCGCCGCCGTCGACGGGCTGGAGGCGGCGAAGGACCGCGCCAAGGCGCTGGTGGATGCCGGTGCCGACGCGATCTTCCCCGAGGCGATGCGCTCGCTCGACGAGTTCGCCGCGATCCGCGCCGCCGTCGACGTGCCGATCCTGGCGAACATGACCGAGTTCGGCAAGAGCGACCTGTTCAGCGTCGATCAGCTGCGTGACGTCGGCGTGAACATCGTCATCTGGCCGGTGTCGATGCTGCGTATCGCGATGGGCGCGACCGGTCGTGCCCTTGATACGTTGATCGACGAGGGCCACCTGACCTCGAAGCTCGGCGAGATGCAGCACCGCGCCGATCTCTACGACCTGATCGACTACGAGTCGTACAACCGGTTCGACTCGGGCGTCTTCAACTTCACCATCGATCGCTGAACACGAGGGAGTGACGGAATGAGCGAGACCGAGATCAAGAAGGGGCTGGCCGGAGTCGTCGCCGATGTGACGGCGATCAGCAAGGTCAATCCAGAGACCAACAGCCTGCTGTACCGGGGGTATCCCGTGCAGGAGCTCGCGGCCACCCAGCCGTTCGAGGCGGTCGCCTACCTGCTGTGGCACGGCGAGCTGCCCACGGCCGCACAGCTGGCAGACTTCCGCGCGACCGAGCGTGCGCACCGCGCGCTTGCGCCCAAGGTGAAGGCGGCGATCGATGCGCTGCCGCTCGACGCGCACCCGATGGACGAGGTGCGCACCGCCGTCAGCGTCATCGGTGCGATCGAGACCGCGGGCACCGGGAACGTGCTCGATGCCGTCGGCACCCCCGAGCAGAACCTGCAGCGCAGCCTGCAGCTGTTCGCCGTGCTGCCGGCGATCGTCTCGTACGGTCAGCGTCGCCGCCGTGGGCAGGCGATGATCGATCCGCGCGACGACCTCGACTACGCGGCGAACTTCCTGTGGCTCACGTTCGGCGAAGAGCCCGACCCGGTCGTCGTCGACGCGTTCAACCGCTCGATGATCCTGTACGCAGAGCACTCCTTCAATGCCTCGACGTTCACCGCCCGGGTGATCACCTCGACGCTGAGTGATCTGTATTCGGCGGTCGTCGGTGCGATCGGCGCGCTGAAGGGCCCGCTGCACGGCGGTGCCAACGAAGCGGTCATGCACATCTTCGATGAGATCGGATCGGCTTCCGAGGTCGTCGGCTGGCTGGATGCCGCCCTCGCCGAGAAGCGCAAGATCATGGGCTTCGGCCACCGCGTGTACAAGCGCGGCGACTCGCGCGTGCCCACTATGAAGGCGGCGCTCGACACCCTCGTCGCGCACTACGACCGCCCCGATGTCGCCGAGCTCTATGAGACGCTCGAGAACGAGTTCGTCTCGCGCAAGGGCATCTACCCGAACCTCGACTACCCGTCGGGCCCGGCGTACAACCTGATCGGCTACGACACACTCACCTTCACGCCGTTGTTCATCGCGGCGCGCATCACCGGATGGACCGCGCACGTCCTCGAACAGCAGGCCTCGAACGCGCTGATCCGCCCGCTGTCGGCCTACGTCGGCGTCGATGAGCGCCACATCGCCGAGTACGTGCCCGACACGGCGGCGATCGATGTGCAGGAGCGCGCCGAGGAAGCCGCGGGCTGATGAGCACCGAGGCCGTCGTCGTCGATGTGGTCCGCACCCCGGTGGGGCGCGGAAAACCTGGCGGGATGCTGTCTGGCGTGCATCCGGTCGATCTGGCCGCCGGCGTCCTGCAGCAGATCCTCGAGCGCAACGGCCTCGAGTCGGGGCAGATCGACGACGTGCTGCTGGGCTGCGTCAGCCAGGTCGGCGACCAGTCGATGAACATCGCCCGTCAGGCCGTGCTCGCCGCGGGGTTCGACGAGCGCGTGCCCGCGACGACGATCGACCGCCAGTGCGGGTCGAGTCAGCAGGCCGTGCACTTCGCTGCCGCCGGGATCATGGCCGGCGAGAGCGACATCGTGGTCGTCGGGGGAGTGGAGTCGATGAGCCGCGTGCCGTTGGGCTCGTCGGCCACGGGTGGTTCGCCGATGTCGCCGCGCCTGCGCGCGCGGTATCCCGAGGGTCTGGTGAACCAGGGCGTCAGCGCCGAGCTGATCGCCCAGCGCTGGGGCTTCGACCGCGACCGACTCGACGCGTTCGCCGCCGAGTCGCACCGCCGGGCGGCGCAGGCGTGGGCGGACGGGTTCTTCGACCGCACGGTGGTCGCCGTTCCGGAGGCGCCGGAGGCCCGCGTCGATGAGACGGTGCGGGCCGGCACCACAGCCGAGAAGCTCGCCGGCCTACCGGCGTCGTTCCGCACGGATGCCCTGGCCGAACGCTTTCCCGAGCTCGACTGGCGCATCACGCCGGGCAACTCGTCGCCGCTCACCGATGGGGCCTCGGCTGCATTGATGATGAGCGCCGACCGTGCCGAGCAGCTCGGATTGCGCCCGCGGGCTCGACTGCGCGCCTTCGACGTGGTCGGGGACGACCCGCTGATGATGCTCACCGGACCGATCCCCGCGACGCGTCGGGTGCTGGAGCGCGCCGGGCTCGATATCTCGGACATCGATGCGTACGAGGTCAACGAGGCGTTCGCCTCGGTGCCGCTGGCCTGGGCCGCCGAGCTCGGAGCCGATCCCGACCGGCTCAACCCGCGCGGCGGAGCGATCGCGCTGGGGCACGCGCTGGGCTCATCGGGCACGCGCCTGCTCGGCACGCTGCTCGACCATCTCGATGAGACGGGTGGCACGCTCGGGCTGCAGACGATGTGCGAGGGCGGCGGCATGGCCAACGCGTTGATTGTGGAGCGCCTCGCGTAGCGCAGTTCTTCACAAATCGTAAAACCACGAAAACCTTCGGGTGAATTCGTTGGTAAGGGGGCATGTTCCTTCCATACGGTGGGAACGTGCCCCCTACTGATTCCGCGCCCGTCGCCGGTACGCGTGCTGCGTACTTCGTCTCGGACAGCACCGGAGTCACCGCAGAGACGCTCGGCAACGCACTGCTGGCGAACTTTCCGGGCATCCGCTTTCTGCGGCACACGATCCCGTTCGTACTCACCGACGCCGAGGCGCGCTCGGTCGTCGCGAGCATCGATGCCGACGTCGCGCGCGGACACGACCCCCTGCTGTTCATCACCGTGAAGAACGCCCAGCTGCGCGGCATCCTCAGCGCCTCGGGCGCGACGGTCATCGACCTGCTCGCCGGACACCTCACCGAGCTCGAGAACGCTCTCGGCGTGACGGCCTCCGAGCAACTCGGCAACTACCACGGCCTCGGCGACACCGACCGCTACTTCGCACGCATGCGTGCTGTCGAGTACGCCATCGAGCACGACGACGGGCAGAGTTCGCGCGCTCTTGACCAGGCCGACGTCGTGATCATCGCGCCGTCGCGCTGCGGCAAGACGCCCACCACGATGTACCTCGCCCTGCAGCACGGGCTGCGCGTCGCGAACTATCCGCTCACCGACGACGACTTCGGCAGCGAGGCGCTGCCGCGTCCGATCGCGAAGTACGGCCCGCGTTGCTTCGGGCTCACCACGACGCCGCTGCGCCTGAGCCAGGTGCGCCACGAGCGCCGCCCCAGCTCGCGCTACTCCAGCCTCGAGCAGTGCACGCTCGAGCTGCGCCGCGCCGAAGACCTCTACCGCCGACACCGAATCCCGTTCCTGAACTCCTCGACAAAAAGCGTCGAGGAGATGTCCGCGGTCATCATGCAGACCATGAAGCTGCGTGCGTGACCCGAGCGAAAGTAGCAGCGCTATGAGCAACATCCTGTGGTTCCACGAGGTCACGATGACGGACCTCCCCCAGGTCGGGGGCAAGAACGCCTCGCTGGGCGAGATGGTCTCGCACCTCTCGGATCTCGGCGTGCGCGTCCCGGGTGGGTTCGCGACCACAGCCGACGCCTATCGGGCCTTCCTTGCCTCGGACGGGCTCGACACCCGCATCCGCGAGGCCGTCGAGGCGATCGACGTCGACGATGTCACCCAGCTCACCCGCGTCGGCGCGACGGTGCGCGAGTGGATCGAGCGGCAGCCCCTTCCGGCGGACATCGAGAACGACATCCGCGCCGCCTACGCGCACCTCGTCGAGAACGACCCGACCCCGGATGCCGTCTCCTGGGCCGTACGGTCATCGGCGACCGCCGAAGACCTGCCGGACGCCTCGTTCGCCGGCCAGCAGGAGACCTTCCTGAACATCTCGGGGATCGAGAACATCCTGCAGGCCGTCACGCAGGTCTTCTCATCGCTGTACAACGACCGTGCCATCGCGTACCGCGTGCACAACGGCTTCGACCACCACGACGTCGCGCTCTCGGTCGGCGTGCAGCGCATGGTGCGCTCCGATATCGGGGCCTCCGGGGTCATGTTCACCGTCGACACCGAGTCGGGCTTCGAGGACGCCGTGTTCATCACCAGCTCGTACGGGCTGGGCGAAGCCGTCGTACAGGGGGCGGTGAACCCGGACGAGTTCTACGTGTACAAGCCCGCGCTGGCGGCGTCACGACCGGCGATCCTCAAGCGCGCGGTGGGTGAGAAGGCCGTCGCGATGCGCTACACCGAAAGTGCGCAGGTGGGCGGCACGACCGTCTTCGAGGACGTCCCGGCCGCCGAGCGCCGCCTGCTGAGCATCTCGGATGCTGAAGTCGAGGAACTCGCCCGCCACGCCGTGACGATCGAACAGCACTACGGCCGCCCGATGGACATCGAGTGGGCGCGCGACGGCGTCGACGGCCGCCTCTACATCCTGCAGGCGCGCCCCGAGACGGTGGTCTCGCGCACGGACGCCAACGTCATGCGCCGATTCGTGCTCGGTGAGCGCGCCGAGGTGCTCTCGACTGGACGCGCGATCGGGCAGAAGATCGGCTCGGGCGCGGTCAGCGTGCTGCGCTCCCTCGACGATATGGCGGCCTTCCGTGCGGGCGACGTGCTGGTCGCCGACATGACCGACCCCGATTGGGAGCCGATCATGAAGAAGGCCTCGGCGATCGTCACCGACCGCGGCGGCCGCACCTGCCATGCTGCGATCATCGCGCGCGAACTGGGCATTCCCGCCGTCGTCGGCACGGGAGACGCCACCCGGGTGCTCCCCGACGGCCTCGACGTCACCGTGTCGTGCGCCGAGGGAGACGACGGGTTCGTCTACCGCGGCCTGCTCGAGTTCCGCGAAGAGGAGACGCAGCTCGATCGGATGCCCGAGATACCGGTCAAGATCATGATGAATGTCGGCACTCCCGATCAGGCGTTCTCGTTCTCGCGTCTGCCCAACCGGGGTGTGGGGCTGGCCCGGTTGGAGTTCATCATCAACCGCCAGATCGGCATCCACCCCCGCGCGCTGCTCGAGTACGACGCCCTGCCCGCCGATCTTCAGGCCCAGGTCGCTGAGCACATCGCCGCCTACCCGTCGCCGCGGGAGTTCTTCGTGCAGCGCGTGACCGAGGGTATCGGCATGCTGGCCGCGGCGTTCGCGCCCGAGCCGGTGATCGTGCGGATGAGCGACTTCAAGTCGAACGAGTACGCCAACCTGCTGGGCGGGGAGCGCTACGAGCCGCATGAGGAGAACCCGATGATCGGGTACCGCGGTGCCTCGCGGTACATCTCGCCCGAGTTCCGCGAGTGCTTCGACATGGAGTGCGAGGCGATCCGCCGCGTGCGCGACGACATGGGCCTGCAGAACGTCAAGGTCATGATCCCGTTCGTGCGCACCGTTGCCGAGGGTGCCGCGGTCGTCGAGATGCTGGCAGCAAACGGACTGCGCCGGGGTGAGAACGGTCTTGAGGTCGTGATGATGTGCGAGGTGCCCTCGAACGCACTGCTGGCCGATGAGTTCCTCGATCACTTCGACGGGTTCTCGATCGGGTCGAACGACATGACCCAGCTCACGCTCGGGCTCGACCGCGACTCGGCACTGGTCGCATCCACCTTCGACGAGCGCGATCCAGCCGTCAAGAAGATGCTCGCGATGGCGATCGAGGCGTGCCTGCGTCGCGGCAAGTACGTCGGCATCTGCGGACAGGGCCCGTCGGATCACCCCGACCTCGCGGACTGGCTGCTCGACCAGGGCATCGAGTCGATGTCGCTGAACCCCGACACCGTCGTCGAGACGTGGATGCGGCTGGCGGCGCGATCGGTGGATGCCACGGCGTAGCCGGCATCCGATTCCTGAGACGGAAGAGACCCCCGCCGACCCGATTCGGCGGGGGTCTCGCGGTCTGAGACCGCGGCGGGAGGCTGCGACCGCACTCACCGCGGCGCGAGTTCCGACGACACCCGATTCCGATCTGTCTTCCGTCGCGCGGGTTCTTTTCTAGAGGGCGCAGGTGGCCGGTGGGTGTACGGCGGGCGAACTCCTGACGAGTCTTCGTGCACAGGCGGGCGGTTCCGAAGAGTTGTCCACAATGAGGCGAATCCGACGACGCCGGCGAGGCGCGCGCGACAGTGTGGTGCGCATGGAAACTCAGCAATCGCCGCGAGACCGCGTGCTGCACACCGACGACCAACTGCGCGACATGATCGAGCTGCTCCTGCGCCAAGCGAACCAGCGACAGTTCTGGCTGCTGTTCATCGACGAACGTGGCTGCCTCGGCGATCCGCTCATGCCGATGGCCGACTATCCCGAGGATCCGGGCGAGAGCGTGCGCGTCGACGACCTCGGTGAGGTATCGCACGGGCATCTGCTCATGCACCGCATCGGGTCCATGCGCGAGATGACCGGCAACGCCCAGGTCGTGCTGGTGTGGGAGCACCCCGGACTGCACGAGCCGCGCGAGATCGACCGTGCCTGGGCGCGTGCGATGGCCGAGCAGGCTGAGGCGCTCGACGTCCCGCTCCGGGCGCAGTTCACGCTGTTCGAGCGGGGTGTCCGGCAGATGCATCCTGACGACTACGTCTGAGTCGGACGGCCTCTCAATCGGAGGCCCGCTGAACGTCGAGGGAGCGCCCTCAGTGGATTTACTAGGGCTCCCTAGTAAATCCACTGAGGGCCGAGTATCATGACACTGTGCCAAAGAAGGCACAGAGGAGAGTCAGCACAATGACCCGAATGATCCCCCACTTCGTAGGCGGAAAGCACGTCGACCCGACCGGTGGACGCGTCGCCGACGTGTTCGACCCGAGCACAGGAGCCGTGCAGGCCCACGTGCCGCTCGCCTCGGCCGACGAGGTGCGCGCTGTGATCGCGAATGCCGAGGCCGCACAGGCCGAATGGGCCGCGACCAACCCGCAGAAGCGCGCACGCGTGCTGATGCGCTTCGTCGAACTCGTCAACCGCGACATGGACGACCTCGCCCGACTGCTCTCCAGCGAGCACGGCAAGACCTTTGACGACGCCAAGGGCGACATCCAGCGCGGCATCGAGGTCATCGAGTTCTGCATCGGAGCACCGCACCTGCTCAAGGGGGAGTACTCCACCGGTGTCGGCGCCGGTATCGACGTCTACTCGATGCGCCAGCCGCTCGGCGTCGTCGCCGGCATCACTCCGTTCAACTTCCCCGCCATGATTCCGCTCTGGAAGGCGGGCCCCGCCCTGGCATCCGGAAACGCGTTCGTGCTCAAGCCGAGCGAACGCGACCCCTCGGTCCCCGTGCGCCTTGCCGAGCTATTCCTCGAAGCGGGGCTGCCCGCCGGAGTCTTCAACGTCGTCCACGGCGACAAAGAGGCCGTCGACGTGCTGATCAGCGACCCGCGCATCCAGGCGGTCGGCTTCGTCGGCTCCACGCCGATCGCCGAGTACATCTACACGACCGCGATCGGCAACGGCAAGCGCGCCCAGTGCTTCGGCGGCGCCAAGAACCACATGATCGTGATGCCCGACGCCGACCTCGACCAGGTAGCCGACGCCCTGATCGGCGCCGGCTACGGCTCGGCCGGTGAACGCTGCATGGCCATCTCGGTCGCGGTGCCGGTGGGCGAAGAAACGGCGGATGCCCTCGCCGCCAAGCTCACCGAGCGCGTCGCCGCCCTGAACGTCGGTCCGTCGCTGTCTGAGGGCGCCGACTACGGGCCGCTGGTCAACAGTGCGGCCGTCGATCGGGTCGCCGGCTACATCCAGCAGGGCATCGACCAGGGCGCGACGCTGCTCGCCGACGGCCGGGGAATCACCGTCGACGGGCACGAGGGCGGCTTCTACCTGGGCCCCACCCTGTTCGACCACGTCACCACCGAGATGGCGATCTACCGTGAGGAGATCTTCGGGCCCGTGCTCGTGATCGCCAGAGCCGCCGACTACGAGCAGGCGCTGGCGATGGCATCCGATCACGAGTTCGGAAACGGCGTCGCGATCTTCACCCGCGACGGCGACGCCGCGCGCGACTTCGCCGCGCGCGTGAACGTCGGAATGGTGGGCGTGAACGTGCCGATCCCCGTGCCGATCGCCTACTACACGTTCGGCGGCTGGAAGCGCAGCGGGTTCGGCGACCTGAACCAGCACGGTGCCGACGCTTTCCGCTTCTACACGAAGACCAAGACGGTGACCAGTCGTTGGCCCTCGCACGGCGTGCGTGACGGTGCCAGCTTCGTGATCCCCACCATGAACTAGGAACACACGATGACCATGATCAACACCTCCGTCACCGCCGAAGAGCGCGAGGCGATCCTCGACGCCGTGCGCGAGTTCACCGAAACCGAGCTGGCGCCGCACGCCGCTGAGCGCGACGAGAAGCACATCTTCCCGCGGGAGTCGCTGCACCGGGCCGGTGAGCTGGGGCTCGGCGGCATCTACGTCCGCGAGGATTTCGGCGGCACGGGCCTCGGCCGCATCGACACCGTGGCGATCTTCGAGGAACTCGCCAAGGGCGACCCGGCCGTGGCCGCGTACATCTCGATCCACAACATGGTCGCCTGGATGATCGACACCTACGGTGACGACGCCCAGCGCGCACAGTGGCTCCCGCAGCTCACCGCGATGGAACAGTTCGGCGGCTACTGCCTGACCGAGCCTGGCGCCGGGTCGGATGCCGCCAACATCACCACCAGCGCGACGCGCGACGGTGACGACTACCTGATCACGGGCGTGAAGCAGTTCATCTCGGGCGCGGGCGAGGCCGGCGTGTACGTGGTGATGGCCCGCACCGGCGAGCCGGGCGCCAAGGGCATCAGCGCCTTCCTCGTGCCGGGCGATGCCGACGGCCTGAGCTTCGGCGCGCACGAGAAGAAGATGGGCTGGCACGCGCAGCCGACCCGTCCGGTGATCCTCGACGGTGTGCGGGTGCCGGCATCGGCGATGCTCGGCGACGAGGGGCGAGGATTCGCGATCGCGATGTCGGCGCTCAACGGTGGCCGGCTCAACATCGCCGCCTGCTCGCTGGGCGGCGCGCAGTGGGCGCTTGAACGCGCCGTGCAGTACGTGCACGAGCGCGTCGCCTTCGGCGAGCCGCTCGCCGAGAAGCAGTCGATCCTGTTCGCAATCGCCGATATGCGCACTGACCTGCAGGCCGCGCGCCTGATGGTGCGCGATGGTGCGCAGGCGGTCGACGAGAAGGCGCCGGATGCCACGATGCGCTGCGCGATGGCCAAGCGCTTCGCCACCGACGCCGGTTTCGACGTCGCCAATCGGGCCCTTCAGCTGCACGGCGGCTACGGGTACCTTCAGGACTACGGGATCGAGAAGGTCGTGCGCGACCTGCGCGTGCACCAGATCCTGGAAGGGACGAACGAGATCATGCGACTCATCGTCGGACGCGAGATGCTGCGTCCTGCGGGATCAGCCTCGCAGCAGCGGGCTCAGGCGCGGAGTGCCTCATGACCGCGTCGGCATCGAAGAAGGTCGCCTTTCTCGGCCTCGGCCACATGGGCCTGCCGATGGCGCTCAACCTCGTGAAGGCCGGGCACGACGTGCACGGGTTCGACCTGGTGCCCGCCGCGGTCGACGCCGCGCGTGATGCGGGCATCCCGGTCGCGGACAGTGGTGCGGATGCTGTCGCCGGCGCCGACGTCGTCATCACGATGTTCCCCGCCGGGCGGCACGTGATCGCCGCCTATCAGGACGAGCTGCTCGCCGCTGCCGCGCCGGGCACGCTGTTCATCGAATCGTCGACCATCGCCGTCGATGAGGCTCGCACCGCGCACGAGCTGGCGCTCGCCGCCGGCCACCGGAACATCGACGCGCCGGTCTCGGGCGGGGTGGTCGGCGCCGAGAACGGCACCCTCGCGTTCATGGTCGGCGGGTCGGATGCCGATTTCGCCGACGCGCTGCCGCTGCTGGAGGCGATGGGCAAGCGCATCGTGCACTGCGGCGGGCCGGGTCTGGGGCAGGCCGCGAAGGTCTGCAACAACATGGTGCTCGCGGTGTCGCAGATCGCCGTCGCCGAGGCGTTCGTGCTGGGCGAGCGGCTGGGGCTGGAGCACCAGGCGCTGTTCGACGTCGTCTCGCAGGCGTCGGGGCAGTGCTGGTCGATCACGACGAACTGCCCGGTGCCGGGTCCGGTGCCGACGAGCCCGGCGAACCGCGACTACCAGCCGGGTTTCGCGGGCGCGCTGATGGCCAAAGACCTGGGGTTGGCGCTGCAGGCGATCGAACAGACATCGACGGATGCCAGGATGGGCCGCCTCGCCCAGCAGATCTATGCCGCGTTCGCGGCCGGCGACGGCGCCGCCCGGGACTTCTCGGGCATCATCACCGACATCCGAGCCACCGACTCCTGACCCGCCCCACCCCGCGCTGCATCTCCCGGCATCCGTCTATTCGTCACAGAACGCCCCTATTCGGGCCGAATAGCCGGGGTTTGTGACGAATAGACGGGAGTCATGTGGGGAGGGCGGAGTGCGCGCGGGGGCGCGAGGGACT
The DNA here is from genome assembly GCF_046507855.1 of Microbacterium sp. 2216-1. NCBI lineage: Bacteria > Bacillati > Actinomycetota > Actinomycetes > Micrococcales > Microbacteriaceae > Microbacterium > Microbacterium sp. 2216-1. The sequence goes on along the minus strand of NZ_JBKFTM010000005.1, from coordinate 64,823 downwards.
GAGATACTGGAAGCGCCGCAGGGACGCGGCGGAGGGAGCGCACATGCCTGAAGGAAACGTCGCCGAGTACGAGACGATCATCGTCGAACAGCGAGGACGGGTGGGCTGGATCACCCTCAACAGGCCCGAGGCGCTCAACGCCCTCAACGGCCTCGTGTCCGAAGAAGTGGCCGCAGCTGCCGAGATCTTCGACGCCAGCGATGAGATCGGCGCGATCGTCGTCACCGGATCCGAGAAGGCGTTCGCCGCCGGGGCCGACATCAAAGAGATGGAGTCGAAGACGGCATCCGAGATGCTCGACACCGACCACTTCGGCGCCTGGACCCGCTTCGCGGCCGTCCGCACGCCGGTGATCGCCGCCGTCTCGGGGTACGCGCTCGGCGGCGGATGCGAACTGGCGATGATGTGCGACATCATCCTCGCCGCCGACTCGGCACGCTTCGGTCAGCCCGAGATCAACCTCGGTGTCGTGCCGGGCATGGGCGGCACCCAGCGCCTCATCCGCGCGGTCGGGTACTACAAGGCCGCCGAACTGATTCTGTCGGGACGCATGATCGCGGCCGACGAGGCCGAACGCATCGGCCTCGTGTCGCGCGTGGTTCCGGCATCCGATCTGCTCGCCGAGGCGACGACGCTCGCCGAGACGATCGCGTCGAAGTCGCTGCCGTCGCTGTACGCGGCGAAGGCGACGCTGGATGCTGCCATGGAGACGACCCTCGAGGCGGGACTTGCCGTCGAGAAGCAGCAGTTCGCCGCACTGTTCGACACCGCAGATCAGAAGGAGGGGATGGCCGCTTTTCGACAGAAGCGCCCCCCTCACTTCCAGCACCGATGAGATCGACCGTGAACAGCCAGCCCGACGACGCAGACCTCAGACTCTCCGAGCACGATCGCCGCGAGCTGGTGGAATGGACCGTGGCGTGCGCAGAGCGGATGCTGCCGTTCTTCCTCGAGGAACGGCCCGACGACCGCAGACCTCGCGAGGCGCTCGACGCGGCGCAGGCGTTCATCCGCGGAGAACTCGCGATCGACGAGGTGCGTGAGCGGTCGTTCGGTAGCCACGCGGCCGCGCGCGAGGCGTCTGAGGCGTCGGCCATCGCCGCGGCGCGGGTGTGCGGGCAGGCCGCGGCCGTCGCGCACATGGCCGGGCACGCCCGCCAGGTGCCGCGGTACACGGCCAAGGCGTTCCCCGGCGACCGTGAGCGGCGCGACGAGGAGCTCGCCTGGCAGCGTCAGCGTGTGCCTGAGCGGTTCGACCAGTACGTGTACGAGGGCGACTGAGCGCACCCTTCCAGTGAGAAACCACTTCCCGTTTGAGAAACCACGTCACACGTGGTTTCTCAAACGACAGATGGTTTCTCGGCGGTGTGGTCAGCGGCCAGAGCGGCTCAGAGTGGCTCGGGCAGCGGGCGTGGGTCAGTCGCTAGGACCAGCGAAACGCGCGCTGATCGCATCGTTGCGCTCGGTAATGACGGCGATCAGATGGCGGCGCATGACGGCCGCGTCGACGATTCTGCCAACCCAGCCGAGTGGGGAGCGGAAGTCAATCGTGTCGCGCATGTGAGTTCCGCCGTCGACGCCACTGAACTCGTGTGCGTGCGCGAAGGAAGCGAACGGTCCGGCCGTCTGTCGGTCACGGAACAGGTGGGGGCGGTCGACGTCGAAGACCATCGAGGTCATGCGGAACCGAACGCCGAAGTGGCGCGCGCTCCACGTGATCTGTTCGCCTTCCTCAAGCATCCCCGCGGTGCGTCCGGCAGCGACGTGCTCGCGGTGGCTGCGCTGAGATGCCAGGTGCAGGCCGACATCGAGTGAGACGTCGAACACCTCGGACGGCGCCGCCGGGACGAATCGCTCGAGGACGAAGCGCGGCATTAGAGCGGCTCGGGCAGCGGGCGCGGGTCGGTGAAGTCGCCGGCGTTCTTGCGCAGTCGCGCGACGATGCCGACCAGTTCCTTGGCGTCGTCGGCGGCCAGCCCGGGCGAGGAGAACACCTCGGTGTTCAGCGCGGCAGTGGCACGCTCGACGAGATCGCGGCCGGCATCGGTGAGGGTCAACAGTGCGGCGCGGCCATCGTGCGGGTGCGGATCACGGCGCACCAGGCCGTCGCGCACGAGGCGCTCGGCCGTGCTCGTCAGGCTCGTAGCGTGCACCTGCAGCCTGGCCACGACGCTCGACAGCGGCAGGGTGCCCGTGCGACTGAAGGCGAGCAGACGCAGCACCTCGTAGCGCGCGAAGGTCACGCCGAAGGGCTTGAGTGCCGCATCCACTCGTGCGAGCAGCAGCTGCTGGGCGCGCATGATCGAGGTGACCACGGCCATGCCCTCGGCGGCATCGTTCCAGCCGTGCGCGAGCCATTGCCGCTTCGCCTCGGCGAGCGGATCGATGGGAAGAGGGCGGGGGCGGGCCATAGAGCCACGGTATCGGGTCGCCATCGAGTCCGACTGATACTCAATTTCACCGGCTGCGGAACTGAATCTCAGGTACGCTCGCAGGTAGACTCGAATCCGGCGTAAGGAGGCTCGATGAAGATCTATGTCCTGGTGAAAGAAGTGCCAGACACCTACGGTGACCGAAAGCTCGATCTCGAGACGGGACTGGCTGATCGTTCGGGTGATGTCGTGCTGGATGAGATCACCGAGCGTGCTCTCGAAGCCGCGCTCTCGTACGCCGACAAGAACGCCGGCACCGAGGTGGTCGCCCTCTCGATGGCGCCGGAGTCGTCGACAGCATCCGTGCGTCGTGCCCTGGCGATCGGCGCGGCATCTGCCGTGCACGTCGTCGATGAGGATCTGCGCGGCGCCGACCTCACGCTGACCGCAGAGGTGCTCGCCGCCGCGATCCGCCGCGGTGAGCCTGACCTGGTCATCACCGGCAACCTCTCGACCGACGGTTCCGGCGGTGTCATCCCCGCCATGCTCGCCGAGCACCTCGGGTTCGCGCAGGCGACGGCGCTCAGCCAGATCGAGATCTCCGACGCACAGGTCGTCGGCACCCGTACCGGCGACGACGGCACGCAGCAGATCACCGCGGCACTGCCCGCGGTCATCTCGATCACCGAGGCGCTGCCCGACGCGCGCTTCCCCAACTTCAAGGGCATCATGGCGGCCAAGAAGAAGCCGCTCGAGGTGCTCTCGCTGGCCGACCTGGGCGTCTCGGCGGATCCCGCTCTGGCGCCCCGCGCGATCATGACGACGGTCGCAGAGAAGCCCCCGCGGGCGGCCGGGGTCAAGATCACCGACGAGGGCGACGCCGCCGCTCAGCTCGTCGAGTTCCTCGCACAGAACAGGCTGGTGTGACATGGCGTACCCCGCGAACCCGATCCTCGTCCTCGTCGACGTCGACCCCGCCGGCAATGCCGCCAGCAGCACTGCGGCGCTCATCGGTGCGGCATCCACCATCGGCGCTCCCGTCGCGCTGATCGTCGGTGGCAGCCCCGCCGCGGCGGATGCCGCCGCAGCGGCCGGAGCGCAGGTCGTGCTCACGGCCGCCGGTGACGCCGGCAAGCTGACCGTCCCGGTCGTTGACGCGCTGCAGGCCGCCTATGCACAGGTGAAGCCCGATGCCGTGCTGATCTCGAACTCGATCGCCGGCCGCGATGTCGCCGGACGTTTCGCCGTGCGCGAGAAGCTCGCCCTGTCGGTGGATGCCATCGGCGTCTCCCGCGACGACGAGGGCGTCACCGCCCAGCACTCCGTCTATGGCGGCTCGTTCCTCACCGATTCGGCCCCGACCTTCGGTGCCCCGGTCATCACCGTCCGTCAGGGCGCTGTGGATGCCCGCGCCGAGGCCGCCGACCTCACGGTCGAGGAGCTCGCGGTCACCGCGTCCGATGCGGTCGCCGCGAGCACCGGAGAGATCGTGGGCGAAGAGAAGACCTCGTCGCGTCCCGAGCTGCGTGGTGCCGCGCGAGTCGTCTCGGGCGGCCGCGGCCTGGGCTCGAAGGAGAAGTTCGTGCTCGTCGAGCAGCTCGCCGACACGCTGGGTGCCGCCATCGGCGCCTCGCGGGCGGCGGTCGACGCCGGGTACATCCCCTATGCGCATCAGGTCGGTCAGACCGGCGTCTCGGTGTCGCCGCAGCTGTACATCGCGCTCGGTATCTCGGGCGCGATCCAGCACCGCGCCGGCATGCAGACCGCCAAGACGATCGTCGCGATCAACAAGGACGGCGAGGCGCCGATCTTCGACGTCGCCGACTTCGGCATCGTCGGTGACGTCTTCACCGTGGTGCCGCAGCTGATCGAGGCGCTCGAAGCGCGGAAGAACTAACCATGGGAACGCGGATGCTGCGCCGCGGACTGCCGCGGATCAACGGCGGAGAGCCCTGGCCTCCCGTCACCGAGGTGACCGTCGAGGGCGCTGACAACGTGAACGATATGCCGGTTGCGGAGGCGGTTGCCGCCGCGCCCGCGCCAGTGGAGTCCGCTCCCGCCGCGCCCGCGGCCGAGCCTGTTGCTGCATCGGGCGGCGTTGCGCCGGCGAGTGCTGCGCTGGCGACCGCCGTAGCACCGAGCGCCAGTCTGCGCCGTGGTCTGCCGCGCGTTGCCGGGGGAGACCCCTGGCCGCCGGCATCCACTGCTCCGGCGTCCCCTGCTCCGGCACCCGCGATGGCCGCCCCCGCTCCGGTCGTGACCGAGGCGCCCGAGCCGGCCGTCGCCCCGGTGGCAGCTGCCGCGCCCCAGGCGACCGCCGCCGCCACCGCGCCGGGCGCCGAGCTGCGCCGCGGCCTGCCGCGCGTCGCCGGCGGCGACCCGTGGCCGCCCGCCGGTACCGCTTCGGTCGCCGCGGTCGTCGCGTCGTCGGATGCTGTCGCCGAGGCTCCGGTGACGGAAGCCCCGTCCACCCAGACCGCGGTGGCCGTGGCATCCGACCGCCCCGACCTGTCGACGCCGCTGCCGTTCACCCGCACCGTCTGGCAGGGACGCGCGCCGCGGCACGCTTCGCAGCCCGTCGCGCAGCCGTCGAGGCTGCGCCCGACGTGGCCGCAGGCCATTGGCGGACTGCTGGGTCTCGCCTCGCTCGGTCTGCTGGCCGCGGCCGGGGTGTTCCTGATGCGGGCGTTCCTCACTCTGCCGTTCATGCAGGACTTCCTGGCCGCCTACCCCGGCGAGTACCACCCCGCGTTCGAGACCGAACCGGGCTTCGCGCCGTGGGTCAACTGGGCACACTTCTTCAACATCTTCCTGATGGTGCTGATCATCCGTTCGGGGCTCGGGGTGCGCACCGAGAAGCGGCCCACCGTGTTCTGGGCGCCGCGCGGCAACAGCAAGGGCAAGATCAGCCTGACTCTGTGGTTCCACCAGTCGCTCGACATCCTGTGGATCGTCAACGGAGTGATCTTCGTGGTGCTGCTCATCGTCACCGGCCACTGGGTGCGCATTGTGCCCACCAGCTGGGAGGTCTTCCCGAACGCGCTTTCGGCCCTGCTGCAGTACATCTCGCTCGACTGGCCGACCGAGAATGGCTGGGTGAACTACAACAGCCTGCAGCAGTTGGCGTACTTCACGACGGTGTTCATCGCCGCGCCTCTTGCAGTGATCACTGGGTTCCGCATGTCGGGGCTGTGGCCGAAGAAGGCCGAGAAGCTGTCGAAGGCCTACCCGGTCGAGTGGGCGCGTGCCCTGCACTTCCCCGTCATGCTGTACTTCGTGGCGTTCATCATCGTGCACGTCGCGCTGGTGTTCCTCACCGGTGCGCTGCGCAACCTGAACCACATGTTCGCTGCGCAGGGCTCGGTCGATGGCATCGCCTATGCGGATGTCTGGACCGGTTTCTGGGTGTTCGTCGGAGCCATGGTCGTGGTCGCTGCCGGCTGGTTCGCCGCCCGCCCGCTGGTGCTGGCGCCGATCGCGAAGCTGTTCGGGCAGGTCTCCGGGCGCTGACGCCACGCATTTCTTGAGAGGCCCCCGTGCTGAGCACGGGGGCCTCTCGCTTTCTCCATTGATCAATTTCGCCTGATTTTCAGCGGTCACAGAGCAGATTTCCCCTCATTCCTTCTCGATCGGTCAGTAGTCTGAGCAAAACGCTGAGGCCGACAGTGATGTCGGGACGGAAGGATCGCAGTGACGCAGATCGGAATCGTGCGGGAAGGCCCGGAGGAGACGCGTGTCTCTGCCACCCCGGCCACCGTGCAGACCCTGAGAAAGCTCGGCTACGAAGTGGCCGTCGAGAGCGGGGCGGGCGAGCGATCGTCGTACCCGGATGACGAGTACCGGCAGGCCGGTGCGACGATCGTCGCACCGGAGCAGGCGTGGCGCAGCCCCGTCGTCCTCAGGGTGAACCCGCCATCGGATGCTGAAATCGCCGCCCTGGCCGACGGAGCCACCCTGATCGCGCTGCTCTCACCCGCGCTCAAGCCCGAACTGATCGAGAAGCTCGCCCAGCGCGGGATCACGGCGCTCGCCCTCGACGCGGTTCCGCGTATCTCGCGCGCGCAGTCGATGGACGTGCTCAGCTCGATGGCCAACATCTCGGGCTACCGCGCCGTCGTCGAGGCCGCCCATGAGTTCGGCCGGTTCTTCACCGGGCAGGTGACGGCGGCCGGCAAGGTGCCGCCCGCGAAGGTGCTCGTCGCCGGTGCCGGTGTCGCCGGACTCGCCGCGATCGGAGCAGCATCCAGCCTCGGCGCCATCGTGCGCGCCACCGATCCGCGCCCCGAGGTCGCCGACCAGGTGTCGTCGATCGGCGGCACCTACCTGGCCGTCGACGTCGCGGTCGAGAAATCCACCGACGGCTATGCCAAGGCCACCAGCGCCGACTACGACCGCCGCGCCGCCGAGATCTACACCGAGCAGGCCGCCGACGTCGACATCATCATCACCACCGCGCTGATCCCGGGGCGCGCAGCGCCCCGGCTCATCACAGCATCCGACGTCGCGCAGATGAAGCCGGGCAGCGTGATCGTCGACATGGCCGCCGCGCAGGGCGGCAACGTCGAGGGCTCGGTGGCGGGCGAGCGCGTCGTCACCGACAACGGCGTGATCATCCTCGGCTACACCGACCTCGCCTCGCGGCTGGCCGCGCAGGCCTCGCAGCTGTACGGCACCAACGTCGCAAACCTGGTCGCGCTGCTCACCCCGGGCAAGGACGGCACGCTCACCATCGACTTCGACGATGTCGTGCAGCGCGCGGTCACCGTGGTGCGCGACGGTGAGGTCACCTGGCCGCCACCGCCCGTGCAGGTCGCCGCCGCGCCGGCCCCGGCGGCCCCCGCCGCCTCTGCAGCACCCGTTCCCGAGCCCAAGAAGATGAGCGCCGGCAAGAAGATCGCGCTGATCGTCGTGGGCATCGCCGCGCTGTTCCTCGTGAACGCGTTCGCACCCCCGCCGCTGCCGCAGCACTTCACCGTGCTGATGCTCGCCGTCGTCGTCGGCTTCTACGTCATCGGCAAGGTGCACCATGCGCTGCACACCCCGCTGATGTCGGTCACCAACGCCATCTCGGGCGTCATCGTCGTCGGAGCAATGCTGCAGATCACCGACGCAAACCCCGTCGTGCAGGCCCTCGCCGCCGTCGCCGTACTGGTCGCGAGCATCAACATCTTCGGTGGATTCGCCGTCACCCGCCGCATGCTCAGCATGTTCACACTCGGCAAGACGACAGGGGGCGACCACAAGTGACCGTCGACGCACTCGCCGGCGCGGCCTACATCGCCGCCGCCCTGCTGTTCATCCTGAGCCTGGCCGGGCTCAGCCGCCACGAATCCGCCCGCGCGGGCGTGGTCTACGGCATCGTCGGCATGACGATCGCCCTCGGCGCCACTCTGGCGCTCACCGTCGCCGACGCCTGGGGCGGCAGCGGTGCCACCCTCGGCCTGAGCCTGCTCGCCGTCGGTGTGCTGGTCGGTGCGGCGATCGGCCTGTGGCGCGCCAAGGTCGTCAAGATGACCGAGATGCCGCAGCTCATCGCCCTGCTGCACAGCTTCGTCGGCCTTGCCGCGGTGCTGGTCGGATGGAACGGCCACCTCTCGCACGCGTCGATCCCGGCCGAACTGGTCGACATCCACAACGCCGAGGTCTTCATCGGCATCTTCATCGGTGGTGTGACTTTCACCGGCTCGATCGTGGCGTACCTGAAGCTGTCAGCCAGGGTGTCGTCGCGTCCGCTCGTGCTGCCGGGCAAGAACCTGCTCAACGTCGGCGCGCTGGTCGCGTTCGTCGTGCTGACGGTGTGGTTCGTGCTCGACCAGCAGCTCTGGCTGCTGGTGGCGGTGACCCTGCTGTCGTTCGCCCTCGGCTGGCACCTGGTGGCCTCGATCGGCGGCGGCGACATGCCCGTCGTCGTCTCGATGCTCAACAGCTACTCGGGCTGGGCGGCGGCTGCGGCCGGCTTCCTGCTGAACAACGATCTGCTCATCGTCACCGGCGCGCTGGTCGGGTCGTCGGGTGCGTACCTGTCGTATATCATGTGCAAGGCCATGAACCGGTCGTTCCTGTCAGTCATCGCCGGAGGCTTCGGCATCACAGCATCCGCCTCCGACGACGTCGACCACGGCGAGCACCGCGAACTCAACGCCGAGGCCGCCGCCGGCCTGCTGTCGCAGGCGCAGTCGGTCGTGATCACCCCCGGCTACGGCATGGCGGTCGCACAGGCCCAGTACCCCGTCGCCGACCTGGTCGCGAAGCTGCGCGAGCGCGGCGTCGACGTGCGCTTCGGCATCCACCCCGTCGCGGGGCGCCTGCCGGGGCACATGAACGTGCTGCTGGCCGAGGCGAAGGTGCCGTACGACATCGTTCTGGGCATGGACGAGATCAACGACGACCTCGCCTCGACGAGCGTCGTGCTGGTGATCGGAGCCAACGACACGGTCAACCCGGCCGCCGCCGAGGACCCGGGCAGCCCGATCGCCGGTATGCCCGTGCTGCGGGTGTGGGAAGCCGAGAACGTGATCGTGTTCAAGCGGTCGATGGCCCCCGGCTACGCGGGCGTGCAGAACCCGCTGTTCTTCCGCGAAAACGCCCAGATGCTGTTCGGCGACGCCAAGGAACGGGTGGAGGACATCATCCGGGCGCTGTGATCCGGCATCCGACCCGGTCCACCCCGCCCCGGGCCGGGCCGGACCCGGTCCCGGGCCAGGCCACGGGACAGGATCGCCGATACCCCCACCTGACGCCGAGACCCCCTGCTGCAGACGTCTGCAGCAGGGGGTCTCGGCGCGAACACGGGGTGTCGACGCGAAGAGCGATGCGCTCAGCGCACGAAGCGCACCTCGGTCAGCGTCTCGCCGAGGAAGGGCTCGGTGTGGCTGGCGCCGTCGAGCGAGAACCCGTTGCGGGCGTAGAAGCGGTGCGCCCTGGGGTTGTCCTCGGCGACCCACAGGTACAGGGGCTCTTCCTTCTCGACGGCCGCGTCGAAGAGCTGCTGGCCGATGCCGGTGCCGTGGTACTCGTCGAGCAGATAGATGAAGTACAGCTCGCGGAACGCGGGGGCATCCTTGTCGCGCGCAGGCCCCGAGCCGACGAAGCCGACGATCTCGCCGTCGACGAGTGCGGCGCTCATCTTGAAGTCCTCGCCCTGACGGGCCCAGTTCGTCCAGAGCTCGGCCATGCGGCGCGGTGAGATGCGCTCCAGCGCCGCCTTGCTGATCAGGTGGTCATAGGTCTCGTGCCACGTCTGCGCGTGCACGCGACCGAGGGCTTCCGCATCCACGTCGCGGACCGGACGGACGATGATCTCGGGCTGGGCTTCGGCGCTCATGCCGCGACTCTACGCTCGAGGGCCCAAGAGGTGAAATCGGCCCGTCACACACCCCCTCGTGTGTGGAAACCCGCCAACGAAGTTGGGACATGCATCGTGGATCACTACTATCGCCCCTTGTGAATGTGATCTGGCGCACCCTCCTCGTGATCTTTCAGGCGCGGCGGCGCGTGCGCCGCGACGGCACGCTCGGTCCCACCGACGTGGGTACGGTCCGGCTCACCACACTGCCCACCGATATCGACATCCTGCGGCACATGAATAACGGCCGGTACCTGTCGCTGTTCGACCTGGGCCGTTGGGACCTGCTGATCCGCACCGGCCTGTTCGACTCCATGAAGCAGCGCGGCTGGTACGCCGTCGTCTCCAGTGAGACCGTCACGTTCCGCAAGTCGCTGGAGCTCTGGCAGCGCTTCGACGTCGAGTCGCGCATGATCGGGCACGACGACAAGGCGGTCTTCCTCGAGCACCGCGCCGTCGTCGACGGCGAGGTCTATGCCCGCGTGATCGTACGGGCGCGGATGCTGCGACGCAGCGGTGGCACGGTGAGCCACGAAGAGCTCTTCGCCGCTGTGGGGCGCCCCGAGGGCATTCCCGACATCGAGGAGTGGATCCACGACTGGGCCGCAGCGGTCGCCCTGCCGCCCACGAAGGCGCCCGCGCCCAGCACCTGGAACTGACACGGCGCCTGGAACTGACACGGCGCGCATCACCCGCCCCTGACGCCGGCACGCGCCTAGTGTGGACACATGGCAGAGCAGTCGTCATCGCCCACCGGAAGCGACCTGGCGGAAGCGGCCGTCGAACTCGCCGCGCGCTGGGTTCTGCAGGCCGCCGATGAGCACGTCGACCCGGCCGCCGAGCGCCTCGCGGGAGTGCTGCAGGACCCGAAGGGGATGCCCTTCACCCTGGGCTTCGTCGACGGGGTGATGCGCCCGGAGAGCGCGTCGGCGGCAGCATCCAATCTGCATCGGGTCGCGACGCTCGCGCCCGACTTCCTGCCCTGGTACCTGCGCGGCGTGGTGCGGCTCGGCGGGGGCGTCGCCCCGCTGCTGCCCGTGCCCACCGTGCCGATCGCACGGCGCGTGCTGCGTGAGATGGTCGGCCATCTCATCGTCGACGCGCGACCCGACAAGCTCGGACCCGCGCTGCAGAAGCTACGCGTCTCGGGCTCTCGGCTCAACCTCAACCTGCTCGGCGAGGCGGTGCTCGGCGAGGCCGAGGCGAAGCGCCGGCTCGACGGCATCCACGCGCTGATCCGCCGCGACGACGTCGACTACGTCTCAGTGAAGGTGTCGGCGATCATCAGCCGCATCTCGATGTGGGCGTTCGACGAGATCGTCGACCAGGTGATCGAGCGTCTTCTGCCGCTCTACGTGACCGCCGCGGCGAACGGCACGTTCATCAACCTCGATATGGAGGAGTACCGCGACCTCGATCTGACGGTCGCGGTGTTCACGCGTCTGCTGGAGGACCCACGGCTGAAGCGCCTTGAGGCGGGCATCGTGCTGCAGACTTACCTGCCCGACGCGCTGCCCGCGCTGCGTGAGCTGACCGCCTGGGCGCGCGACCGCGTCGACCATGGCGGTGCGCCCATCAAGGTGCGGCTCGTCAAGGGCGCCAACCTCGCGATGGAGAAGGTGGATGCCGTGATGCACGGCTGGCCGCAGGCCCCGTACACCACCAAGCTCGACACCGACGCGAACTACCTGCGCTGCCTCGACGAGGCCTTCACGCCCCGCAACGCCGACGCCGTGCGCATCGGCGTCGCCGGGCACAATCTCTTCGACATCGCCTATGCGTGGTTGCTGGCGGGGGAGCGCGAGGTGCGCGACGCCATCGAGTTCGAGATGCTGCTCGGCATGGCGCAGGGGCAGGTGGCGGCCGTGGCCCGCGAGGTCGGCGAGGTTCTGCTGTATGTGCCCGTGGTCGATCCCGCTGAGTTCGACGTCGCGATCAGCTATCTCGTGCGCCGTCTCGACGAGAACGCGTCGCCGTCGAACTTCCTCTCGGCGGCGTTCCATCTCGCCGAGGACCCTTCGTTGTTCGAGCGTGAGCGGCTGCGCTTCGTGGACTCGCTCACCCGCAAGGACGACCGCACCCTGCAGATCGGGCCGCGGCGCACCCAGGACCGCAACGCACCGGCGCACGAATCCGTGCGCCCCGCGCCGCGCCGGGCGGTCGAGAGCGAAGACCTCACCGGCGTCGTGCTCGACATCGCCCGAGGGTCGGAGGATGACGGCGACGCCTTTCTGCAGACCGCCGTGTACGCGCGTCACGAGCTGGCTGTCGCGGTGGACGGCACCGCAGGTGCGCCCGGTTTCGAGAACACCCCGGACAGCGATCCGGCGTTGCCCGCCAACCGTGAGTGGGCGCGCGGCATCCTCGCCCGCGTCGCCGAGCCCGACGCGTGCGCCCTGGGCCTCGAGACGGTGCGCGCCGCGCGGATCGACGACGAGCGGATGCTGGAGCAGGCCCTCGACCGGGTGCAGGCCGGCGGTGCCCAGTGGGGCGCGCGTCCGGCATCCGAACGTGCCGAGATCCTGCAGCGCGCGGCCGTCGCGCTGCAGACGCGACGCGGCGATCTGATCGAGATCGCCGCCGTCGAGACGGGCAAGGTGTTCTCGGAGGCCGACATCGAGGTCAGTGAGGCCGTCGACTTCGCGAAGTATTACGCCAGCCGCGCGCGTGAACTCGACGCGGTCAGTGGCGCGCGTTTCGAGCCGGCGCAGGTGACGGTGGTCACGCCGCCGTGGAACTTTCCGCTCGCGATTCCCGCCGGCGGTGTGCTTGCCGCGCTGGCGGCGGGATCCGGGGTCGTCTTCAAGCCCGCCCATCAGGCGCGTCGGTGCGCCGCCGTCATCGCCGAGGCGCTGTGGCAGGCGGGTGTCCCGCGAGACGTACTCGCCCTCGTCGACCTCGGCGAGCGCGAACTCGGACGCCGGCTCATCTCGCACCCGTCGGTCGATCGGGTGATCCTGACCGGCGCATGGGACACCGCGGCGCTGTTCCGCTCGTGGCGCCCTGACCTGCCGCTGCTGGCCGAGACCAGCGGAAAGAACGCGATCGTCATCACCCCCACCGCCGATCTCGATCTCGCCGTCGCCGACCTCGTGCGCAGCGCCTTCGGCCACGCCGGGCAGAAGTGCTCGGCGGCGTCGCTGGCGATTCTCGTCGGTCCGGTGGGCCGCTCCAAGCGGTTCGTGCGGCAACTGACCGATGCCGTGAAGTCGATGCGGGTGGCCTGGCCGTCCGACCCCACAGCCGAGATCGGCCCGGTCATCGAGCAGCCGCAGGGCAAGCTCGCCTGGGCGCTGAACGACCTGGAGGGTGACGAGAAGTGGCTGATCCGCCCCCGATCGCTCGATGACAGCGGGCGGCTGTGGAGTCCCGGCGTGCGTGCCGGGGTGCAGCCGGGCTCGCGCACACACCTGGAGGAGTTCTTCGGGCCGATGCTGGGGGTGATGCACGCGGCGACGTTGAGCGAGGCGATCGAGATGCAGAATGCCGTGGCGTACGGGCTGACGGCGGGGCTGCACACGCAGGACCCCGCTGACCTGGAGCTCTGGCTCGACCGGGTGCAGGCCGGCAACCTCTACGTCAACCGGGGCATCACCGGTGCGATCGTGCAGCGTCAGCCGTTCGGAGGATGGAAGCGCTCGTCGGTCGGACCCGGCGCGAAGGCCGGCGGGCCGAACTACCTGGTCGGGTTGGGCCGCTGGCGTTCGCAGTCGCGGGGCAAGGTGTCGAGCACCTTGCATCTGCGGGGTCTCGACACCCGCATCTCGACGTTGATCGAGGCGGCGCAGCCCTCGCTCGGGTTCGACGAGTTCGAGTGGCTGCGGCAGGCGGCGCTGTCAGACGCCGTCGCGTGGGATCGCGAGTTCGGTCAGGTGCGTGACGTCTCGCACCTGGGGGTCGAACGCAATCTGTTCCGGTACCGGCCGGTTCAGGTGACGGTGCGTGCGACGTCGGATGCCGGGCTGCACGAAGTGCTGCGAGTGGTGTTCGCCGGCATCCGCGCGGGAGCGCCGTTCGTGCTGTCGGTACCGGCGGGCCTTCCCGCCGGCGTGCGCGGGCAGCTCAGCGACCTGGAGGTGCTCATCGCGGTCGAGAGCGACGCGGAGTGGATCGACCGCATCGCGCGGCGCGGCGGTGCGGTGCACTCCGGAGGGGTGGATGCCGTGACGTCGGATGCCGGGGCCTCGGGCCGTGTGGATGCCGGGCGCGTGCGGCTGGTCGGATCGCGCGAGGCCGTCGCGGCGCTGCACGCGGATCTGGCGCGCGCGGTGGCCGGTGATCCGGATCTCGCCGTCTATGACAACGAGGTGACTACGGCCGGACGGCTGGAACTGCTGCCGTTCGTGCACGAGCAGGCGATCTCGATCACCGCGCACCGCTTCGGGGATCCCGACGACTGGAGCGCCGCGGTCATCTGAGTCGGCCCGCGCGGGTTGTTCTCGTCGCAAGCGGTCGTTCCGGTCGCAATTTGTCCCGCTTCCGCGGTGATGTTGCGGGACTTTTTGCGACCTGAACGGGGCGACCGCGGGCCATGTAAAAGATTCTTGACATCGCGCCGCGGGTAGGCGTAACCTCCGTGTAAAGAATCTTTTACACGGAGGTGTGTGATGGTCGCTGAGGAACGGGCCGCCTGGGCCGGACTGATCAGCCTGGTGCTGACGATCCCCGTATATGTGGTGGTGCTCGTGGGTGCTTCCGATCCCACGGCATCGTGGTTGCCGATCATGCTGTGGACGATCGGTGCCGGCATCGTGCTCACGGTGCTGATCATCGCGGTCTGGGCGCTCATCGCCCGTGCCCGTGAGGGAGACGCGGTCGCCGCCACCGATATCCGCGACCGCGACATCTCGCGCATGGGAACGCGCGTCGAGCACGCCTTCCTGGTCATCGCCGGGCTCGGCGTCATCGCCCTGTGCGCGGTGAACGCCGATGTCTTCTGGATCGCACAGACCATGTTCGCCGGGTTCGCCGTCTCGGCTTTCGTCGGCGGAATCGCCCGCGTGATCGCCTACCGGCGGGGGCTCATCTGATGGTCAAGCCGACACTGGTCACCAACAGCATCCGCGCGCACCGCGAACGCGCCGGGCTCACGCAGGCCGAACTCGCCCGCACCATCGGCGTCACCCGCCAGACCCTCATCGCGATCGAACAGGGCAAGTACTCGCCCACGCTCGAACTCGCCTTCCAGATCGCCCGCGCACTCCAGCTCGGGCTCGATGACCTCTTCCAGTACCCGGAGGATTGACATGACCGTTTCGACCACCACCATGACCGCCTGGATGCAGCACCGCTACGGGCCGGCATCCGGCATCCGACGCCACGAGCGCACCACCCCCGAGCCGCGACGCGGCGAGGTGCTGCTGCGCATCGAGGCCACCGCGCTCAACGCCGGAGACGTGCGGATCATGCTCGGCGACCCGCTGGTCGTCCGGCCCGCCTTCGGACTGCGCGGGCCCCGTCAGCCGGTCCGAGGCATGGATGTCGCGGGTACGGTCGTCGCCCTCGGCGACGGAGTGACGGATGCCACCGTCGGCGACGCCGTCGTGGCCGAACTGCCCGGCGGCGGAGGGCTGGCGCCGTTTGCGACGGCCCCGGTCGCTCGCTGCGTGCCGCGACCCGAGGCCGTGCCGCCGCAGATCGCGGCGACACTGCCGATCGCGGGCGGAACCGCCTGGCAGGCGCTCGACCTCGCCGGGGTCACCGAGGGCAACCGAGTGCTCATTCTCGGGGCCTCCGGTGGCGTCGGCACGTTCGCCGTCCAGCTCGCGGCGATCCGTGGTGCCGAGGTGCATGCCACGTCCGGCGAACAGCACCACCCGCTGCTCTCCGGGCTCGGCGCCGCACGCGTGCTCGACCGGAACACCCCCGTGGACGAGCTGCCGCACGGTGAGTACGACGCGGTGATCCAGATCGCCGGCGGGCAGTCGCTGCGCGCGCTGCAGCGGCTCACTCGCCCCGGTGGCACGGTCGTGCTCGTCGGGGGCGACGGCGGACGCGTGCTCGGACCGATCCCTCGGATGCTACGGGCCGCTCTGCTCTCGATCGGATCGCGCCATCGCATCCGCCCCCTCGCAGCCGTCGCGAAGCCGGACCTCCTCGCGAACCTGCTCGACCTCGTGGCACAGGGGCGCCTGCATCCTGTGATCGCCGACGAGTACGCATTCGAGGCGGCGGGCGAGGCAATGGCCCGCATCGAGACGGGGCACGCCGCCGGAAAACTCGTCGTGCACGCTGAGGATTCGCCCACTGCATCGTGAGCCTTCCCGTGAAATAATGATCACTGGCGTGCCCACGTGCATCTTCCCCGTCAGTGTTGCGGGTCGAACTTCCGCCGGGCCCCTGGACAGCGTCCGCCGCACCTTCACGAGGAGCCTCCATGTCCATGCCTGAGACCACCACCGCCACCGCCCCCACCCGCGTCGCCCACCACCGCCGCTACCTGATGTGCCGTCCCGAGCACTTCACGGTCAGCTACAAGATCAACCCGTGGATGGAGCCCGCCAAGCCCACCGACACCGCCAAGGCCCTCGAGCAGTGGCAGAAGCTGTACGACCTGTACATCGAGCTCGGCCACGAGGTCGAGCTGATCGAGCCCCTCGCCGGCTACCCCGACATGGTCTACACCGCCAACGGCGGATTCGTCATCGACGGCCGGGCGTACGTCCCCGAGTTCTACTTCGAGCAGCGCCAGGGTGAGGCCCCCGCCTTCGCCGAGTGGTTCCGCGCGAACGGCTTCGACACGGTACTGCCCCAGGAGGTCAACGAGGGCGAGGGCGACTTCCTGCTCGCCGGCGACGTGATCCTCGCCGGTACCGGCTTCCGCTCCGCCGGTGACAGCCACCGTGAGGTGCACGAGGTCTTCGGACGCGAGGTCGTCACGCTCACGCTCATCGACCCGCGCTTCTACCACCTCGACACCGCGCTCACCGTGCTCGACCCGGTAGTGGGTCACGAGAACGGCGGCCCCGAGCGCGCCAACATCGCCTACCTGCCCGGCGCGTTCGACGAGGCATCCCAGCGCATCCTCGCCGAGCGCTTCCCCGACGCGATCCTCGTCGCCGACGAGGACGGCGCCGTGTTCGGCCTGAACTCGGCCAGCGACGGCTACAACGTGATCATCTCGCCGCGCGCCAAGGGCTTCGAGAAGCAGCTGCGCGAGCGCGGATACAACCCGCTCACCGTCGACCTGTCCGAGCTGCTGCTCGGCGGTGGCGGCATCAAGTGCTGCACGCTCGAACTGCGCGGCGCGAAGACCGACGGGGAGTCCTGATGTCGACCTCGACGACCGCGCCGCTCGAACCGCACGTCGCCGAGAACTACAGCCCACTGCCCGTCGTCGTCTCCGAAGCCGACGGGGTGTGGGTGACGGATGCCGACGGCAAGCGCTACCTCGATCTGCTGGCCGCCTACTCGGCCGTCAACTTCGGTCACCGGCATCCGGCGATCGTGCAGGCGCTGACCGCGCAGCTGGGCCGCGTCACGCTCACCAGCCGCGCGTTCATGAACGACCAGCTCGAACCGTTCGCCGCGGCGCTCGCCGAACTGTGCGGCAAAGAGCTGGTGCTGCCGATGAACACCGGCGCCGAGGCCGTCGAGACGGGCATCAAGGTCGCCCGCGCGTGGGGGTACCGGGTCAAGGGCATCCCGGCCGGTCGGGCGCGCATCATCGTCGCAGACGGTAACTTCCACGGCCGCACCACGACGATCGTCAGCTTCAGCGACGATGAGCAGGCGCGTGCCGACTTCGGCCCGTACACGCCCGGTTTCGACGTGGTCGCCTACGGCGATGCGGATGCCATCGCGAACGCGATCACCGAAGACACCGCGGCCGTGCTCATCGAGCCGATCCAGGGCGAGGGTGGCGTGATCATCCCACCCGAGGGATACCTGCGCCGGGTCCGAGAGATCTGCGACGAGCGGAACGTGCTCTTCATCGCCGATGAGATCCAGTCGGGGCTCGGCCGCGTCGGCGAGACCTTCGCCTGCGATCGCGAGGGCGTCGTGCCCGACCTGTACCTGCTGGGCAAGGCGCTCGGTGGGGGCATCCTGGCTGTCTCGGCCGTCGTCGGCAACCGGGACGTGCTCGGGGTGATCCGTCCCGGCGAGCACGGCTCGACGTTCGGCGGAAACCCGCTGGCCGCCGCCGTGGGCACCAAGGTCGTCGAGATGCTCAGCACGGGTGAGTTCCAGCAGCGTGCCCGTCTGCTCGGCGCGCATCTGGCATCCGCTCTCGAACCGCTCATCGGGCACGGCGTGACCGCGGTGCGTATCGCGGGGCTGTGGGCCGGCGTCGATATCGACCCCGCGATCGGTACCGGGCGAGAGATCGCAGAGAAGCTGCGCGAGCGCGGCGTGCTGGTGAAGGACACCCACGGGCAGACCATCCGCATCGCGCCGCCGCTGGTGATCCGCGCGACCGAGCTCGACTGGGCCGTCGAGCAGCTGCGGCACGTGCTCGCCGCGTAGCCCGCGCACGCACGCTCGCAGCGCACGCACGCACGCACGCAACACCTCTCCTCCTCACGAGGGGTCAAGAAATGTCGCGTTCAGAGGGTTGGACTGCGCAGAACTTGACCCCTCGTGGGTCACGCAGCGCATGCAACACCTCTCCTCCTCACGAGGGGTCAAGAAATGTCGCGTTCAGGGGGCTGAACTGCGCAGAATTTGACCCCTCGTGGGTGGGGACGGGCCGGGGTGCGTGGGGCTTGGGCGCGAGAGCGCGAGTGCGCTGGGCGTCAGTCCTTCAGGAACGGGCCCGCGTCCTGCGAGGGAACGTCGGGGTCGTCGAGGCCGGCGAGCTCGTCCTGATCCACGAGCACGTCGACGTCGATCGTCGACGGCGACGCATCCACGTGGCTCTCGATCGCGAGTGCTGTCGGCGTGATGCGCGACGGTTCGGTCGGCGCCACGGGCAGCCCGAACCGGCGCTGCAGGCTACGCATCCATCGGGGCTGGGCTCCCAGCACGCCGGTGGCGTCGTGCGCCTCGACCTCCAGGCCGTAGTAGTCGCCGATCCGGTCGATGAACTGCGCACGCTCGGCCTTCGCATAGGCGCGGCGCTCACGGGTGAACGCCACGACAGTCGACCAGCAAATCAGCAGCATCACCACACTGAACGGCAGCGCGATCGTGATCGCCGCCGTCTGCAGCGCGGTGAGGCCTCCGGCCAGCAGGAGCGCGATCGCCAGCAGGGCCGTCGCCGCGACGAAGAACGTGCGGATCCACCGGCGCGGTTCGGGCTTGCCGCCGGTGGCGATCATGCCCATCACCAGGGCGCCCGAATCGGCCGACGTCACGAAGAAGATCGTCAGCAGCAACAGCACACCGACGCTGACGATCGCCGACCCGGGCACGTGCTGCAGCATCTCGAACAGCGCACCCTGCAAGTCCACTTCGCCGTCGGGCCCGGTAAGGGTGCCCGGGTTGGCGAGTTCCATCGCCAGTCCAGAGCCGCCGAGCACGGCGAACCACAGGATGCCGAGCAGCGTCGGCACCATGATCACGCCGATCACGAACTCGCGCACCGAGCGGCCCTTCGAGACCCGGGCAATGAAGATGCCGACGAAGGGCGCCCACGAGATCCACCAGCCCCAGTAGAACGACGTCCACCCCGCCTGCCATTGCTCGCCGGCCTCGCCCTGGAACGCACTCACGTTGAACGACAGACCCACGAAGTTCTGCACGTAGTACCCGATCGACTGCACGAAGTCGCGCAACAGGAACTCGGTCGGGCCGACAGCCAGCAGGTAGAGCACCAGCAGCCCGGCCAGCACCAGGTTCGCGTTCGACAGCCACTTCATGCCGCGGGTGACGCCCGACAGCACCGACATCAGCACGAACACCGAGATGATGAGGATCAGCACGACCTGGGTCGCCTCGTCGGGGTCGGCGAAGCCTGCCGCGTGCAGGCCCGAGCTCATCTGCAGCACACCGAGCCCGAGCGAGGTCGCGACGCCAAAGAGGGTGCCGACCAGGGCGATCACGTCGATCGTGTGCCCCCAGCCGCCTTCGACGCGCTTGCCGAGCAGAGGTTCGAGCGTCCACCGGATCGACACGGGCCGCCGACGGCGATGGATCGCGTACGACAGGGCGAGCCCGATCACGACGTAGATCGACCAGGCGTGCACGCCCCAGTGCAGGTACGTCTGCCCCAGCGCCCCCTGTGCGAGCTGCTCGGGTGTTCCCGTCACGCCGGGTCGCGGGTTCACGAAGTGGCTGAGCGGTTCGCTGACACCGTAGAAGACCAGACCGATGCCCATTCCGGCGGCGAACAGCAGCGAGAACCAGCTCATCAGCGAGAACTCGGGCTCTTCGTCGTCTCGTCCGAGCTTGATGTCACCGAATCGGCTGAAGCCGAGGAACAGGCTGAACGCGACGAAGAACGCCGCGATCAGCACGTAGTACCAGTTGAAGGCGTTCACGATCGAGGTCTGCACGGCCGCGAACACCTCTTCGGCGACCTGCGGGAACAGCAGGGTGAACAAGACGAACGCGATGATGATCGCCGCCGCGGGCCAGAAGACCCATCGCAGAACCTGGGGTTCGCGCGTCTCGGTCTCGGTCGTCTGAGTCGCCTCGCCGTGTCCGCTCATGCCCTCCACGCTATCCAGTGCGGGTCACCGGTGACGAATGCGGCCTCAGGATGCGGGGTGCAACTCGCGTCGGCGCATCAGCCACAGCGCCGCCGCAGCACCCAGCACGGTGATCGCGAGCAGCCACCATCCGCCATTGACGTCGATTCCGTCGGGGCCCGGCACCGGCGCCTGCGCGAAGGGAGACAGCCGGGTCGCCCATTCCGGTAGCGAGAACAGCGGGCCGAACAGGCCGATGAGCAACGCGACGAGCACCAGCATCCACCCGAAGACGATCGTCGCTCGCGGCGCGACGACGAAGACCAACGCGGTCAGCGCCAGGATCACTGCGGCCGCCAGCGCCTGGCCCACGCCGGCGATGACAGCGTCGGCGACCAGGTCGGCACCGCCGCGCAGACCTCCCAGCGCCGATCCTGCGATCGCGGCGGCCAGGGTCAGTGCCGCCGCGGCAGCCGCCACCACGAGGTGCGATGCCAGCCAGCGGGTTCGGTCGACGGCGCCCGCCAGGACGGGCTCGGCGGTGCCGTGTGCCTCTTCCTGACGGGCCCGGCAGACCGTCTGCACAGCGGCGCACGAGGCGAGCACGCCGACGATCAGGTAGAAGACCACGACCATGCTCTGCTCGATGTCGTTCTGCTGCGACATCGCTTCGAGCAACCGCTGCACCGAATCGATCCGGGCGAGCTCGTTCATCGCCGAGGTGAGGCTCGTGGCCAATATGCCGGCGATCAGCCCGCCCGTCGCCCACCCCCACGCGGCGCCGCGCGACAGACGCCAGGCCAGGCCGATCGGCGATCCCATCATCCGCGACGCCGAGGCGCGACCGTGCCGCTGCGGCACGATGCCCTCGCCGAGATCGCGCGTCGACTGCACGAGGAACGCCGCGGTCGCGAGCAGCACGCCCAGAGCGATGCCCAGCAGCGCCGGCCAGGCGACGTCATCGGCGTAGGCGCGGGTGTTCTCGGCCCATCCGATGGGCGACAGCCAGGTCAGCGGGCTGCTCTCCAGACGGGTGAGGTCGTCGCTGGGCGTGCCGAGCGCGTTCCCGAGCCCGGCGGTCAGGTAGGCCGCGACCAGCAGCCAGACGGCCAGGGAGTTCGCGCCGCGTGAGGTGCGCATCAGTTGCGCCGACAGCAGCCCGACCCCGAGAAAGCACAGACCGACGGATGCCACGGCGAGCCCTGCGATGAGTGAGCCCGCGACCGGGTACCCCAGGGTGATGAACGCGAGGGCGATGCCGACGCCGATCACGGTGGTGACGAGGAGGCCGTGCAGGGTGGTCGCCGCCAGGGGCAGGATTCGCGCTGCGGGGGTTGCGGCGACCAGTTCGGCCCGCCCCTGCTCCTCATCGGTGCGGGTATGGCGCACGGCGAGGAACACGCTCATCATGCCGACGAGCATCGACAGGAACGGGAGGATCAGGAACACTGCGACCTGCGCCTCGCCCGACCCGGACGGCAACCCGCGGAACAGCAGGATGACCGGATTGGCCATCACCGCGGCCAGCAGCCCGTGGCGGTCGGCCTCGGTCGTGAACGAGGCGGTGACACCGCCGACCGCGGCAGCAGCGAGCAGCGTCGTGCCGACGACCCACAGCGGCACCTGCAGGCGGTCGCGGCGAAGCCGCAGCAGCAGGAGCGTCCTCATCGACGGAGCTTCCCGCGTGCGTCCACCGTGTTGGACGCTGTGTCGTCCACTGTGTCGTCTACCACGTCGCCGTAGTGACGCAGGAACAGCTCCTCCAGCGAGGGCGGTTCGATGCGCAGTCCCGTCACGGCCCGACGGGAGAGCTCCGGGAGCACGGCGGTGACCCGGTCGCTGTCGACCGTGAATCGGGCGCGGCCACCGTGTATAGCGCCGTCGTGGGCTTCGGGGATCCCTGTCAGGGCGTTGTCGGAGGTCGCGTCGAACGAGACCTCGGTGCGGGTGAGGTGCCGCAGGTCGGTGAGGGTGCCGGTCTCGACGATGCGCCCCGCTCGGATGATCGATACGTGATCGCACGTGTGCTCGACTTCGCTCAGGATGTGGCTCGAGAGCAGCACGGTCGCGCCGCCGTCCCTCAACCGGGTGAGCTCATGCCGAAAGGTCACTTCCATCAGCGGGTCCAGGCCGCTGGTCGGCTCATCGAGGATGTACAGGTCGGCGGGAACCGCGAGAGCCGCGACGAGCGCGACCTTCTGCCGGTTGCCCTTCGAGTACGAGCGACCCTTCTTGTGGGGGTCGAGCTGAAACACGTCCAGCAGACGCGCTCGCTGTGCGCGGTAGTCGGCGGCGTCGGTGCGGGCGCCGCGCAGCCGGGCGAGCAGGTCGATCGCCTCGCCGCCCGACAGGTTCGGCCACAGGCTGACATCGCCGGGCACGTACGCGATGCGCCGATGCAGGCGGGCGGCCGACGTCCACGGGTCCTCGCCGAACACCGACACAGTCCCGCCGGTCTTGCGCGCCAGCCCCAGGAACACGCGGATCGCGGTGGACTTGCCGGCGCCGTTGGGGCCGAGGAAGCCGTGCACCTGCCCGGCGCCGATCTCGAGGTCGAGGCCGTCGAGGGCGCGCACCCGTCCGTAGGTCTTCGTCAGCCCGCGCGTGCGGATGATGGGGTCCATGCGACAGGACGCTACTCCTGTCGTGCCGCCGGCGGAATGGGGCTCACGCCACGGTCGCGGTGACGGTGTGCCATCCGGTCGCGCCGTCGGGCGCGGGAGGAGCGGATGCCCCGGTCTGGGCGTTCCCGTCGGCATCGATCGCCCGGCAGCGCAGCACGTGCGCCCCCGGGGTGGCGCGCCAGGGCATCCGCCACTGCACCCACGTGTCGGACGAGAGGGCCGGGGCGAGCTCGGCACGCTGCCACGGCTCGTCGTCGACTTGCACCTCGACGCCGGATACACCGGTGCCGGGCTGCCAGGCGACGCCGGCGATCATGGCGTCGCCGGCGGTAATCTGCGCTCCCGAGGGTGGTACGTCGATGCGCGACTGCAGTTTGATCGGGCCGCGTGCCGACCAGCCGCGGTCGGTCCAGTACGCCCGCGACCGATCGAAGCGGGTCACCTCAAGGTCGGTCACCCACTTCGTCGCCGAGACGTACCCGTACAGGCCGGGCACCACCAGCCGCACGGGAAAGCCGTGCTCCAGAGGGAGGGGTTCGCCGTTCATGCCGATCGCGAGCAGAGCGTCGCGGTCGTCGGTGAGCGCTTCCAAGGGGGTGCCGGCGGTGAAGCCGTCGGCCGAGGTCGACAGCACCATATCGGCGTCGGCGTGCGGTTGAGCACGGGCAAGGAGCTCGCGGATCGGGTATCCCAGCCACACAGCGTTGCCGACCAGGTCTCCACCCACCGGATTCGATACGCACGACAGGGTGACCGGTGCCTCGATCAGCGGCAGGGCGAGCAGCTCGTCCCAGGTCAGCCGCACCTCGTGGTCGACCAGACCATGGATGCGCAGCTGCCACTGCGCCGGGTCGACGGTGGGCACCACGAGGGCGGTGTCGATGCGGTAGAAGTCGCTGTTCGGAGTGATCAGCGGGCTGAGCCCGGCGACATCGAGGGCTGCGCCGGCTGGCGCCGCTGGCGCGGGCATGGCCGGTCGGGGCAGGCGGATCGCGTCGCGCACGACCGTGACCGCGGTCGAGCCGGCGCGGGCGAGCGTGCCGCCCACCGCCAAGGCGACCCCGACGATCGCGGCACCACCGGTCCAGGCGAGGAAGCGCCGCCGGGAGTGCGCGGACGTGTCAGATGGTGCGCCCTCTGGTGCGACCCTCTCGGCGGGCACGACCCCCTCGGCAGGCGCGACCCTCTCGGCGGGCGCGACCCCCTCGGCGGGCATGAGCGAGAGCAGCGTCCGCAGGAACACCGCCGCGACGGCGCCCGCGACGACGGCGGGCAGCCACGACAGCGATCCCGCGTCGGCCCGGGTGAGCGCGAGAACGCCGACGCCGACGCCCAGCGCGGCGAACGCGATGACGCCGACACCCCGCCACCGCGATTCGGCGATGCCTGCGATGGCCGCAACGGCGAGCAGCGCGACGCCGATGCCGATCAGCAGCGCGAGCTTGTCGGCCGTGCCGAACCAGGCGATCACGGTGTCTTTCGCCCATGTCGGCGCCGCGTCGATGAGGGCGCCGCCGATCACGGCGAACGGGCTGGCCGTCGGTGCCGCCAGGGCCGCGACGAGCTCGCCTGCTCCTGCGCCCAGCAGCGCTGCCGCGCCACCGGCCGCTGCTGCCGCACCGGATCGCCTCATGACTCCACGTTACGAGCCCCGGCCCGCGTCGTGCGCCTGATCTTCGCGCGAGGCGGCGCTACGCGTTCCGGGCGCCGCGGGCGCTCGCCACGGCCAGCAGCACGAGTGCCCCGACGAGCGCTGCGAGCATGGTTCCGCCGAGAACCGCCGCCGAGACTCCGAACAGCGAGACCAGCGGCGGCACGAGGGCGCCCAGCAGCATCGAGACGGTACCGAGCACGGCGGATGCCGACCCGGCGCTGCGCGTGATCTGGCCCAAACCGAGCGCGGTGAGCGAGGGGTTGTTGATGCCGTGCGATGACATGACAACGAACAGCGGCACCAGCAGCCACGGCTGTGACGAGTCGAGCATTCCGGCCAGCAGCACCGCGATCGCGGCTGCCGCGGCGATCGACAACGACCACCGCACGACCCGCTGAGCGGGGGCTCGGCGGGCGAGGCGCCGGTTGAGGGTCGCAGCGGCGAGGATGCCGACCGAGTTCGCCGCGAACACCAGGGCGAAGCCCTGCGGGCTCAGACCGTACTGCTGCTGCAGCACGAACGGCGACATCTGCAGGTACGAGAACAGGGCGATCGAGGCGAGACCGAGCGTGGCGGCCGCGAGCATGAACGGACCGTTCGTGAGGGCCGCACCGATGCCGCGGAAGTCGTTGCGGATGCCACCGGCGGTGCGGTCGTCGGGGGCGTGCGTCTCGGGGACGGCGAGGGCGGCGACCGCGAGCAGCAGCGCACCGATCACGGCGAGCGTCACGAAGACGCCACGCCAGTCCGACACCAGGGCGATGCCGCCGCCCACGAGCGGGGCGAGCACCGGCGTGATGCCGAGCACGGCGGCGAGTGTGGAGTACGCCGCGACCGCTTCGGCACCCGAGAACAGGTCGTGCACCACGGCGCGGGCGATCACCATTCCGGCGGCGCCGCACAGTCCCTGCACGATGCGGATGCCGATCAGCACCTCGATCGTGGGGGCTACGGCGCACAGCAGCGAGGTGACGATGAACCCGGTGATCGCGATGAACAGCGGCATCCGCCGTCCGTACCGGTCACTGATCGGACCCCACAGCAGCTGGCCCAGCGCCAGGCCGATCATGCACGCACTCAGGGTGAACTGGGTCAGCGACTCGGAGGCGCCCAGGTCACTGCCGAGCTGTGGCAGCGACGGCAGGTAGACATCGAGTGAGAGCGGGCCGAAGGCCGTCAGTGCGCCGAGCGCGAGGAGCAGTGAGCGCGGATGCCGCTGCACGGGTCAGCGCTTGCTCTTGCGAAGGCGGGGCAGGCGGATCGGCGAGGTGATCGCGGTGCGCTCGTCGAAGGTCTCGGGTTCCATCGCGCGCACGACCGAGACCGGTCGGGTCTCGTCGAGCGTGAGCTTGAACTTCGCCCCCTCGCGCCGGTGCAGGCGGCCGGACCACAGCATCCACCCGACGCCGATCCCGAACGCGACGATGCCGGCGACGCCGCCGACGACGATCGCGGTGCGCGCCGAGAAAGCATCGACGATCCACCCGGCGATCGGCGCGCCGATCGGCGTCGACCCCATGATGACCGCCATGTACAGCGCGAGCACTCGGCCGCGCAGTGCCGGGTCGGTCGTCGTCTGCACGTAGCCGTTGGCGGTGGTCAGCATCGAGACGATGCTGAACCCGACGAAGACGAGCACGAGCGCGTAGGTCCAGTACGTCGGCGAGAACGCCGAGAGGACGGATGCCAGCCCGAACCCTCCCGCCGAGAGCACCAGCACCCTCACCCGGGCGCGGTCGCGCCGCGCCGCGAGCAGTGCGCCCGCCACGGACCCGATCGCGAGTACCGAACTGAGCACGCCGTAGCCATCGGCGTCCTTGCCGAACTCCAGAGCCATCGTCGAGGCGAAGATCGGGAAGTTCATGCCGAACGCGCCGATCAGGAACACCATCACGAACACCACGACGAGGTCGGGCCGGCCCCAGACGTACCGGAAGCCCTCGGCGAGGCCACCCGAGCGGTGGTCCTTGGTGCGGGGGATCAGCTCGTGCACGCGCATCGCGAGCAGGGCGATGATCATGGCGAGGAAGGTGACGGCGTTGGCCACGAACACCCATCCGCTGCCGAGTACGACGATCAGCAGACCGCCGACGGCCGGGCCGATCAGGCGGGCCATGTTGAACGCCGCCGAGTTCAGTGCGACGGCATTCGAGGCGTCGTCGATGCTCACCATGTCCGACACGAACGCCTGGCGGGCCGGGGCGTCGAAGGCGTTCGCGACGCCGAACGCTGCCGCGAAGCAGAACATCAGCGGAAGCGTCATGACGCCGGTCAGCAGCAGCGCCGCGACGCCGAGCGCCAGCAGCATCAGCGTGGATTGCGTCACGAGAAGCACCTTGCGCCGGTCGAACCGGTCGGCCACCCAACCGGTCATGCTCACCAGCACCAGTGGCGGGCCGAACTGCAGCGCCATGGTGATGCCCATCGCGGTGGCGTCGTTGTCGGTCAGCTCGGTGAGCACCACCCAGTCCTGGGCGGTTGCCTGCATCCAACCGCCGATGTTCGAGATGACGCCGCCGAGGAACCAGGTGCGGTAGTTGAAGGTGCGGAACGACCGGAACATGCCGCTCATGCGTCGGCCATCCTCTGCAGCAGTGCGGCCGCCTCGCGCAGCACCGCGAGGTCGCTGTCGTCGAGGCCGGCGTCGGTGATCATCGCCGCCAGCAGCTCGTCGCGGCGGCGGATGGTCTCGGTGACCACATCCTCGCCCTGTGGGGTGATCTCGACGTGCACCCGGCGGCGGTCGTCCTCGTCGGGGATGCGCACGACGAGACCCATCTCGACCAGCCCGCCGACGATGGCGCTCATGGTCGGCGCGGTGACGCGTTCGCGCTCGGCGAGCCGCGACAGCGTGTGCCTGCCGTGCGCGCGCAGGCCGCCCAGGATCGCCAGCTGCGCGTCGCTCAGGGAGTCGACGGCTCGCGCGCAGCGGAGGCGCCGGGCGAGGCGGAAGACGGCGTAGCGGAGTTCAGTGGCGGTGGCGGGGAGATCGGCAGTCATTGCTTAGATAGCCTAACTAACTTTTGGGCGCGCCGGACAATACGTTTCGGGGGTGATGAAAATAAAGACCAGAACACTTGACGTCGAGGGCGATCCTGCGAAAATTGTTTTCATGTCACTCGCGCTTGAAATCGCCATCCAGGACCCTGCCGGAATGCGCATCGCGCGCGAGGCGGGTGCGGCGCGCGTCGAACTCACCCAGGCGCTGGCCCTCGGTGGGCTCACGCCCTCTCAGGCGACGATCGAAATCACCCGCGAGGTCGCGGGGGACGACGGCCCCGAGGTGCACGCCCTGGTGCGCTCCCGTGCCGGCGACTTCCACTACGACGCCGACGAGATCGCCCTCATGGCGCGCGATGTGCGCCTCGCGCTCGCCGCGGGTGCGCACGGTGTCGTCGTCGGATGCCAGGGCGACGACGGCGCGCTCAACCGGGAGGGTCTCGCACGACTGGTGGATGCTGCCGCCGGCGCCCCGGTGACGCTGCACCGTGTGATCGACACCACCCCCGACCCGATCGCCGCGCTGCGTACGGCGCGAGAACTCGGCATCCGACGTGTCCTGACCTCGGGTGGCGCCTCGCGCGCGGTTGACGGCGTCGACGTGCTGCGCGCGCTCGTCGCCGAGGCTGACGGTGGCATCGAGGTCATGGCCGGCAGCGGCATCACAGCATCCGACGTCGTCGCGATCGCCGCCACCGGAGTCGACGCGGTGCACTTCTCGGCCAAGCGCACGGTGACCGCCGATGGGGGAGTCCGCCTGGGATCCGCCAGCGACGGCGTCGGCGGCTACGAAACCACCGATCGCGACGCGGCACTGGCCGTCGTCGCCGCCCTCGCCCCGGTCGTCGCCTGACCCGCGCCGAGCGAAATCCGTAGACTCGGGCCATGGCCGCACCCACAACAGCCGAGTTCGTCGACGCCCACGGGATCTCGATCGTGTACGACATGTACACGGCGGAGGGCGAACCGCGCGGCGTCGTGCAGCTGCTGCACGGCGTCGGTGAGCACGCCGGCCGGTATGGAGCCGTCATCGACGCTCTCACCGCGGCCGGCTTCCACGTCTACGCCGACGACCACCGCGGCCATGGGCGCACCGGCATCAGACAACACGGCGGCCCGGCGAAGCTCGGCCGACTGGGGCCGGGCGGTCTGCGCGCCGCCGTCGCCGCCTGCTGGCAGCTCACCGGGATCATCCGCACCCAGCATCCGGAACTGCCCCTCGTGCTGATCGGTCATTCCTGGGGGTCGTTCCTGTCGCAGATGCTGGTGAACCAGCATCCCGAGGCGTACGACGCCGTCGTGCTGACCGGCTCGGCGCTGCGCACCCCCGGTGACCTGAATGCGGCGCCGTTGAACGCGCGCTGGGCGGGGCCCGACGCGCACGGCCTGGAGTGGCTCTCGCGCGACCCCGCCGTGTGGGAGGCGTTCCGCGACGACCCGCTCACGACCGAGACGCCGCTGTTGAAGCTGTTCGGCCCGATCGAGGCGCTGCGCCTGTACGGCCGACCGGCACGCGACCTCGGACGCGACATCCCCGTGCTGCTGATGGTCGGCGGCGACGATCCGGTCGGCGGCCCCCGCAGTGTGCACAAACTCGCCGACGCCTACCGCACGCGATCCGGGCTCACCGACGTCACCACACTGGTGTACCCCGATGCCCGGCACGAGATCTTCCACGAGCTGCAGGCCGAATCCGTGCGTGCCGACCTGCTGGCCTGGCTCGACGCGAGGGTGCCCGTCCGGGCGTGAACCCGGTGCGCTCGCGACCCGGCGGCTTAAGCTGGACGGGTGCATGGTGAGTACAAGGTTCCCGGTGGAAAGCTCGTCGTCGTCGATCTCGAGGTCGAAGACGGCCTGATCCGCGACTTCCGCCTCGCGGGCGATTTCTTCCTCGAACCCGACACGGCCCTCGACGCCATCAATGCCGCGGTCGAGGATATGCCGGTCGAGGCCGACTCGGCCACGATCGCCGCAGCCGTGCGCGCGGCCCTGCCCGACGGCGCGCAGCTGCTCGGGTTCTCGCCCGAGGCCGTCGGCACTGCCGTGCGGCGCGCCCTGGTCACCGCCCCCGGATGGAGTGACTTCGACTGGGAGGTCGTGCACGAGAAGGCCGTCTCGCCGCGCATGAACCTCGCCCTCGATGAGGTGCTCACCGCCCGCGTCGGCGAAGGGCGTCGGCGCCCCACGCTGCGCATCTGGGAGTGGGACGAGTCGGCCGTGGTGATCGGCTCGTTCCAGTCGTACCGCAACGAGGTCGACCCCGACGGTGCCGTGAAGCACGGCTTCGACGTCGTGCGCCGCATCTCGGGTGGTGGCGCGATGATGATGGCCGCGGGCCAGATCATCACGTACTCGCTGTACGTTCCGGCATCCCTCGTGCAGGGCATGACGTTCGCCGACTCGTACGCCTTCCTCGACGACTGGGTGCTGCAGGCGCTGCGCTCGCTCGGTATCGAGGCGACGTATCAGCCGCTCAACGACATCGCCTCACCCACCGGCAAGATCGGCGGTGCGGCGCAGAAGCGCCTCGCCAATGGTGGCGTGCTGCACCACGCCACCATCTCGTACGACATCGACGGCCAGATGATGACCGAGGTGCTGCGCATCGGACGCGAGAAGCTCAGCGACAAGGGCACCACGTCGGCCGCCAAGCGCGTCGACCCGCTGCGCACGCAGACCGGCATGGAGCGGTCCGAGATCATCGAGCGATTCAAGAGCACGTTCCGCGCGCTCACCGGCGCCGAGGACGGCGCGATCTCGGACGACGAGTACGCGGCCGCCGAGCAACTGGTGCAGTCGAAGTTCGCCACCGACGCGTGGCTGCACCGGGTTCCGTGACCGAGTCCGCTGCTCGGGGCTCGGTTGAGATCATCCAGGGCGACAATCTGGCCGTCGCGCCCACCCTGGCATCCGGATCGTTCACCCTCGTCTACCTCGATCCGCCGTTCAACACCGGGCGCACCCGCGAACGGCAGGTCGTCACCGCCCGTCGCCTGCACGCAACTCCGGAGAATCCGGATGATCCCGGCCCAGAACCGGCAGATTCTGCCGAATCCGCCGCAGATCTCCGGAGTTGTGAACCGGAAGCCGACGAGCCGAGCGTCGACCGCGAGGTGCGCCAGGGGTTCCATGGCCACACGTACGAGCGCGTGCGCGGCATGCTGCGCGCATACGACGACCGTTTCGACGACTACGGCGACTTCCTCATTCCCCGCCTGGAAGAGGCGTGGCGGCTGCTGGCCGCCGACGGCACCCTGTATCTGCACCTCGACTACCGTGAAGCGCACTACGCCAAGGTGATGCTCGACGCCGTGTTCGGCCGCGACGCCTTTCTCAACGAGCTGATCTGGGCGTACGACTACGGCGCCAAGTCGCGCCGGCGCTGGCCGACCAAGCACGACACGATCCTGGTCTACGCGAAGACCCCCGGCGAGCACTACTTCGACTCGGATGCCGTCGATCGTGAGCCGTACATGGCACCGGGACTCGTGACCGCCGAGAAGGCCGCGCGCGGCAAGTTGCCCACCGACGTCTGGTGGCACACCATCGTGCCGACCACCGGCCGCGAGAAGACGGGATACCCGACGCAGAAGCCCGAGGGGGTGCTGCGCCGTATCGTGCAGGCGTCCAGTCGGCCCGGAGATCGTGTGCTCGACCTGTTCGCGGGATCGGGGACGCTCGGGGCCGTGGCTGCCCCACTCGGACGGCACGCGGTGCTCGTCGACGACAACGCCGATGCGATCCGGGTGATGCACGAGCGGATGCCGCACGCGTACGTCCGCACGATCTGAGGCGTGCCGCGGTGGCCGCAATTAGGATGGGCACGTGTTCGAGCTGAGGCGCCTGCGCCTGTTGCATGAGCTGGCACTGCGCGGCACGATCGCCGGGGTGGCGGCCTCGCTGTCGTACAGTCCGTCGACGGTCTCGCAGCAGCTCGCGCTGCTGGAGCGCGAAGCGGGGGTACCGCTGCTCGAACCGGACGGGCGCCGGGTACGACTGACGGCCGAGGGGCGGATGCTGGCAGAGCACGCCGCTCGCGCGCTCGAACTGGACGAGGCTGCTCGGGCCGCGCTGTCGGCGCCGGGGGCACTCGAACCCGTGCGGTTGGCCGCGATGCCGACAGCGGCGCAGACGATCGTGCCGGCCGCGCTGACGCTGCTGGCCGAACGTGCCCCGCAGCTGCGGGTGGAACTGGCCGAGCTGCCGCCCGAGAAGAGCCTGTTCGAGTTGTCGGCGCGCCGATTCGATCTGGTGATCGCCGAACAGTACCCCGGACATACCCGCGAGGTACATGCCGGTCTCGAACATCGACTGCTGGGCGAGGACCCGATCCGCATCGTGCTGCCGCCCGATGAGGAGCCGCGTGGTCTGGCCGAGCTCGCCGACCGGGTCTGGGTCATGGAGCCGGCCGGGACGGCCGTGCGCCACTGGGCCGTGCAACAGTGCCGGGCCGCGGGTTTCGAGCCCGATGTGCGGTTCGAGGCCGACGACCTGACTGCTCACCTGAGGCTCATCGCGGCGGGTCATGCGGTCGGGTTGTTGCCCGATCTGATCTGGGGAGATGAGCCCAGCGGCATGAGTCTGGCGACCCTTCCCGGCGCGCCCGTGCGCGAGGTTTTCACCGCCGTGCGGTCGGCGGCACGGGCATCCGAGAGCGTGACGCTGGTGCGCGCGGCGCTCGCCGACGCGTTCGCCGCGCACCGCAAGGTGGCGCCGTAGGCGCACCCGCCACAGAACCATCGATGAAACCAAATAGTCATCGTCGTAAAAGTTCGCTTTTCTTTAGGGGTCTCAGGCCGCATCCTGAGAACATGACCACCCCTCTGCTTCCCGACTCCGACACGTCCGCCGAGCTCGCCGAGCTCGCCGACGACGCTGTCGCACTCGTCCGTCAGTGGCTCGTGCAGAGCCGCGAAGTTCCTACCGATGTCGCCGCACAGCGCCTGGCCGGCGT
This sequence comes from Microbacterium sp. 2216-1, assembly GCF_046507855.1. Lineage (NCBI taxonomy): Bacteria > Bacillati > Actinomycetota > Actinomycetes > Micrococcales > Microbacteriaceae > Microbacterium > Microbacterium sp. 2216-1. The sequence goes on along the minus strand of NZ_JBKFTM010000005.1, from coordinate 32,303 downwards.
GCTGCGCGACGAGAACGGCCTCGCATTCACCGTCGGCTTCGTCGACGGCGTCGTGCGCCCCGAAGACACCAAGGTCGCCGCTCGTGCCCTGCGCGAGATCGTGCCGCTGACCCCCAAGTTCCTGCCCGCACCGCTGCGCGGCGCCATCGCGCTGGGCGGCGCTTTCGCCCCGATCCTGCCCGGGATCGTCGTGCCGATCAGCCGTCGCGTGCTGCGCGGCATGGTGCGCCACCTCATCGTCGACGCCCGCGACGCCCAGCTGGGCTCGGCCATCCGCCGCATCCGCTCGGCCGAGAACGTGCGACTGAACGTCAACCTGCTCGGCGAGGCCATCCTCGGTCAGGAAGAGGCCGCCCGTCGCCTGGCCGGCACCCGCCGCCTGCTCGAGCGCGACGACGTCGACTACGTCTCGATCAAGGTGTCCTCGACCGTTGCCCCGCACAGCCCCTGGGCGTTCGACGAGGCCGTCGACGAGGCCATCGAGGCACTGCGCCCGCTGTACGAGGTCGCCAAGTCGAATGGCACCTTCATCAACCTCGACATGGAGGAGTACAAGGACCTCGACCTCACCATCGCGGTCTTCACGCGCATCCTCGACCGTCCCGAGTTCCAGAACGTCGAGGCCGGCATCGTGCTGCAGGCCTACCTGCCCGACGCCCTCGGCGCGATGATCCAGCTTCAGGAGTGGGCCGCCGCACGCGTGGCCGCCGGCGGTGCGCCGATCAAGGTGCGCGTCGTCAAGGGCGCCAACCTGCCCATGGAGACCGTCGACGCCGAGTCGCACGGCTGGGAGCTGGCGACCTGGTCGACCAAGCAGGAGTCGGATGCCTCGTACAAGGCCGTCCTGGACTACTCGCTGCAGGCCGAGCGCGTCAAGAACGTGCGCATCGGTGTGGCCGGTCACAACCTCTTCGACATCGCTCTGGCCTGGCTGCTCGCTGAGAAGCGCGGCGCCACCAGCGGCATCGAGTTCGAGATGCTGCTGGGCATGGCCTCGGCGCAGGCCGAGGTCGTCAAGCGCACTGTCGGCTCGCTGCTGCTGTACACGCCGGTCGTGCACCCCGACGAGTTCGACGTCGCGATCGCCTACCTGATCCGTCGTCTTGAAGAGGGCGCCAGCCACGAGAACTTCATGTCGGCCGTGTTCGATCTCGACGCCGACCCGAAGCTGTTCGACCGCGAGAAGCAGCGCTTCCTGGCATCCGTCGCCTCGATGCCCACCGAGGTTCCCGGTCCGAACCGTGTGCAGGACCGCAGCAAGCCCGCGGCACCCGCACTGCGCGACGGCTTCATCAACACCCCCGACACCGACCCGTCGCTGGCGGCCAACCGTGCCTGGGGCGACGCGATCCGCGCCCGCATGGAGGGCTCGACTCTTGGCAACGACACCGTCGCGGCGAACACCCTGAGCTCGGCCGCACAGGTCGACGAGCGCATCGCGACGGCCGTCGCCGCCGGTGAAGCCTGGCGTGCGCTGGGTGCCGCCGGCCGCGCCGAGATCCTGCACCGTGCCGGTGACATCCTCGAGGCGCACCGCGGTGACCTGCTCGAGGTCATGGGTTCGGAGGCCGGCAAGGTCATCGAGCAGGGCGACCCCGAGGTGTCCGAGGCGATCGACTTCGCGCACTACTACGCCGAGAGCGCCAAGAAGCTCGCAGACGTCGACGGTGCCACGATGCAGCCGGTCGGCCTGACGGTCGTCACCCCGCCGTGGAACTTCCCCGTCGCGATCCCCGCCGGCTCCGTGCTGTCGGCTCTCGCCACCGGCTCGCCGGTGATCATCAAGCCCGCACGCCAGGCACGCCGCTCCGGCGCCGTCATGGTCGAGGCGCTGTGGGAGGCCGGTGTGCCGCGCGACGTGCTGCAGTACGTGCAGCTCGACGGACGCGAGCTGGGCACCCAGCTGGTCAGCGACCCGGCCGTGGGTCGCGTGATCCTCACCGGCGGCTACGAGACCGCCGAACTGTTCCGCGGGTTCCGCAACGACCTGCCGCTGCTGGCCGAGACCAGCGGCAAGAACGCCCTGATCGTGACCCCCTCGGCCGACCTCGACCTCGCCGCCAAGGACGCCGTCTACTCGGCGTTCGGTCACGCCGGTCAGAAGTGCTCCGCCGCATCGCTGGTGGTGCTGGTCGGCTCGGTCGCGAAGTCGGACCGCTTCCGTCGCCAGCTGCTCGACGCGGTCAGCGCGTACGAGGTCGGCGCGCCCAGCAACGGCTCGACCCGCATCGGTCCGCTGATCGGACCCGCCGAGGGCAAGCTGCTCGGAGCGCTCACGCAGCTGCACCCGGGCCAGTCCTGGATGCTCGCGCCGAAGAAGCTCGACGACGAGGGGCGCCTGTGGCGTCCGGGCATCCGCGAGGGTGTCCAGCCGGGCAGCGAGTTCCACATGGTCGAGTACTTCGGCCCCGTGCTCGGTGTGATGACCGCCGAGACGCTCGATGAGGCGATCGACATCGTCAACGCGATCGAGTACGGCCTGACGTCGGGTCTGCACTCGCTCGACGAGGCTGAGATCCAGCAGTGGCTCTCGCGCATCGAGGCCGGCAATGTCTACGTCAACCGCGGCACCACGGGCGCCATCGTGCAGCGCCAGCCGTTCGGCGGATGGAAGAAGGCCGCCGTCGGCGCGGGTACCAAGGCCGGTGGCCCGAACTACCTCGTCGGTCTGTCGGAGTGGACGGATGCCCCCGTCTCGACCTCGCGTCCGCTGGATGAGCTGGGCCTGTCGGCCGTCAAGCTGGTCGACGGCGATGAGGCGGCCTGGCTGCGCGGCGCCCTCGCCACCGACATCGACGCGTGGGCGGACGAGTTCGGTGTCGTCCGCGATGCCACCGGTCTGGTGACCGAGCACAACGCCCTGCGCTACCAGGCGATCCCCGCCGCCATCCGTTTCGACGGTGGCCGCATCGTCGACCTGATCCGCGTCGCTGCCGCCGGTGTGCGCGCCGGCTCGCGCGTCACGGTGAGCACGGCATCGGCCCTGCCGACCCCCGTCGTCACCTGGCTGGGTGCGCACGATGTCGTCGTCGTGACCGAAGACGCGCAGGCCTGGGCGGGTCACGCCCGTCGCCTGGCCGACGCCGACGGTCGCGTGCGCCTGGTCGGATCGGATGCCGGTGCCACCGCATCCGCTGTGAACGGCTCGCCGAGCCTGGCGATCTACGCGAACCCGGTCGTCGCGGCCGGTCGTGTCGAGTTGCTGACGTTCCTGCGCGAGCAGGCCGTCTCGGTCACGGCGCACCGCTTCGGTACGCCGCACCGCTACGAGATCCCGCTGCTGGATCCCGTGCGCTGACACGTGCGTCGCTGAGACACGCAGAACAGCGCGAAGGGCGCCGGGGAGTATCCCCCGGCGCCCTTCGTCGTCCCCGCGCAACACTGCCCAACACCACGAGGGGCCCCAACACCACGAGGGGCCAATAAACGTCGGGTCGGGGGTGCCCGATGCCGCGTTTATTGACCCCTCGTGAGGAGGTGCCGGGTGGGTGCGCCGGGTGGGTGTCAGGCGGTGTACTCGTCGGCGACCGAGAGGGCGTCGTCGAGCACGGCCAGGCCACGCACCAGGTCGTCCTCGCTGATCACCAGCGGCGGGGCGACGTGCATGCGGTTGAAGTGCGTGAACGGCCATACGCCGCCCTTCTTCGCCGCCGCAGCGAAGGCGCCCATCGGCGCAGCATCCGCTCCCGCCGCGTTGAACGGCACCAGCGGCTCGCGGGTCTCCTTGTCGCGCACCAGCTCGACGGCCCAGAACAGGCCGCGACCGCGCACCTCGCCGACGCTCGGGTGGGCGTCGACCCACGCGCGCAGCGTTGGCTCGACGACGCGCTCGCCCAGGTCGCGCACCCGCTCGAGGATGCCGTCGCGTCGGAACACCTCGAACGTTGCCACGCCGGCGGCGCAGGCCAGCGGATGCCCCGAGTAGGTCAGCCCGCCGGGGAAGGCGGTCTTGTCGAAGTGCGTCGCGATCGCATCCGAGATCACCACGCCGCCCAGCGGCACGTACCCCGAGTTGACGCCCTTGGCGAAGGTGATCAGGTCGGGCTGGGCGTCGAACGCGTGGATGCCGAACCATTCACCCAGGCGGCCGAAGCCGACCATGACCTCGTCGGCGATGTACACGATGCCGTACCGGTCGCAGAGCTCGCGCACGCCCTGCAGGTAGCCGGGCGGCGGCACGAGCACACCGTTGGTGCCCACGACCGTCTCGATGATGATCGCCGCGATGGTCGAGGGCCCCTCGAGCACGATCGTCTGCTCGAGGTGCTCCAGCGCACGCTGCGACTCCTCGGCGAGGGTGGTCGAGTGGAACGGCGAGCGGTACAGGTAGGGGCCGAAGAAGCGCACGGCTCCGGCATCGCTGACTTCGTTCGCCCAGCGGCGCGGGTCGCCGGTCAGCGAGATCGCGGTCGAGGTCGAGCCGTGGTAGCTGCGGTACATCGAGAGCACCTTGCGGCGTCCCGTGGCCTGGCGGGCCATGCGCACGGCGTACTCGTTCGCCTCGGCGCCGCCGTTGGTGAAGAACACCTTCTCGAACCCGTCCGGGGCGACCTCGCTGATGAGGCGGGCCAGCTCGCCGCGCACGTCGTTGGCGACGGCGGGCTGGATGGTCGCGAGGCGTCCGGCCTGCTGCTGGATCGACGCGACGAGATCGGGATGCTGGTGACCGAGGTTGAGGTTGACCAGCTGGCTGGAGAAGTCGAGGTACGCGTTGCCCGCGTAGTCCCAGAACGTCGATCCCTCGCCGGCGGCGACCGGCAGCGGGTCGATCATCGCCTGGGCGCTCCACGAGTGGAACACGTGGGAGCGGTCGTCGGCGCGTACCTGCGCCTCGGCCTCGGGTGCGGGGAGCGGATGCTGCACGCCGTGCCGGTCGGTGAACTGTGCCATATCGGTGTCTCCTTCGCGATCAGTGGTTGCTCGGGAAGCCGAGGTCGATCTGGGCGGGGGTGTGGTCGGGCCAGCGGGTGGTGACGACCTTGGAGCGGGTGTAGAAGTGGATCGATTCGGGGCCGTAGATGTGCGAGTCGCCGAACAGGGAGTTCTTCCATCCGCCGAACGAGAAGGCGCCCACGGGCACGGGGATCGGCACGTTGACGCCGACCATGCCGACCTCGATGTCGAACTCGAACTGGCGGGCGGTCCCGCCGTCGCGGGTGAAGATCGCGGTGCCGTTGCCGAAGGCGTTGGCGTTGATGAGCTCGACGGCGTCGGCGTAGGTCTCGACGCGCACGACCGACAGCACGGGGCCGAAGATCTCTTCGTCGTAGGCTTTCATGCCGGGGCGCACGTTGTCGAGCAGGGTGACGCCGGTGAAGAACCCGTCATTGTCGAAGCGCTTCTGCGTGCCGTCGACGACGACGGTGGCGCCCTCGGCTGCGGCGCCGGTGACGTACGACTCGACCTTGTCGCGGTGCTCACGGGTGATGAGCGGGCCCATCTCGCTGGCCGGGTCGGTGCCGTCGCCGATGCGCAGGTCGCCGATGCGTGAGCGGATGCCCTCGACGAGCCCGTCGGCGATGTCGCCGACGGCGACGAGCACCGAGACGGCCATGCAGCGCTCGCCGGCCGAGCCGTAGGCGGCCGAGATGGCGGCGGCGGAGGCGGCCTCGATGTCGGCGTCGGGCATGACGACCATGTGGTTCTTGGCGCCGCCGAGTGCCTGCACGCGCTTGCCGTTGGCCGAGGCGCGCTCGTAGATCGACTTCGCGATCGGGGTCGAGCCGACGAAGCTGATGGCGGCGACGTCGCGCGCGTCGAGCAGGGTGTCGACGGCGGTCTTGTCGCCGTTGACGACGTTGAGCACGCCGTCGGGCAGGCCGGCCTCCTGGAAGGCGCGGGCGATCCAGAGCGCGGCCGAGGGGTCCTTCTCGCTGGGCTTGAGTACGACGGTGTTGCCGCAGGCGATGGCCGAGGCGATCATCCACAGCGGAACCATGACGGGGAAGTTGAATGGCGTGATGCACGCCACCACGCCCACCGGCTGCTTGACGGAGTGCACGTCGACGCCGCGGGCGACCTGCTCGGCGCGCTCGCCCTTGAGGTGGTGCAGCAGGCCCGCGGCGAACTCGACGTTCTCGATGCCGCGTGAGACCTCGCCGGCGGCGTCCGAGAGCACCTTGCCGTGCTCGCTGGTGATGATCGCGGCGAGCTCGTCGGTGCGCTCGACGAGGATCTGGCGCAGGCGGAAGAACACGTCGGCGCGCTTGATGAGGCTCGACGACCGCCATGCCGGAGCGGCAGCCTTCGCCGTGGCGATCGCGTGGGCGACCTCGTCGGCCGAGGCGGCCGCGACTTGGCGGTGCACCTCGCCGGTGGCCGGGTTGTACACCGGCAGGGTGCGGGCGGTTTCGCCGGCGTCGGCGCCGTTGATGAAGTGGCGGATGGTGCTCACAGATGTGCTCCTCGTCGAGAGTCAGGGGATGTGTCGTACAGAATGACCGAATCGGTACGAATGGCTTGATCCCCATGCTGACAGAGGCAAGGATGGGAGAGTGGGTGCAGATCGTCAGGACATCGGCGCGGATCAGACAGATCGTCCGGAAGAGGATGCGCTCCCTCGTGTGCGCGATGTGCTCCGTGTGGACGCGCTGCAGCGCGGCGCCCCCGAGGTGCTGGTCGGCGGCGAGGCGCTGGATGCCCGTGTGCGCTGGGTGCACGTCTCTGACAGTGACCAGGTGGCCGACCTTCTTGACGGCGGCGAGCTGCTGCTGACGACGGCAGCGGGGTGGGCGGGGGCGGATGCCGCGCTGCACGAGCTGGCCGACCAGTTGGCCGGGGCCGGCGTCGCGGGGGTCGTGATCGAGCTAGGTACGCGCTTCACGGTCGCACCGCCCGCGTTCATCGCCGCGTGCCGTGCCCGGGGGCTGGCGCTGATCGCCCTGGAACGCGTGGTGAAGTTCGTGACGGTCACCGAGGCGGTGCATCGCCGGATCATCTCGGGGCAGCTGGAGGCGCTGCAGGAGCGTCAGCGGTTGCATGAGCTGTTCACCGGGCTGAGCCTGCGCGGCGCACCCGCGGATGTCGTCGTGCGCGAGACTGCCCGCGTGCTCGATGCGCCGGTCGTGCTTGAGACGCCCGGGCGCGAGGTGGTCACCGCCGAGGTGCGCGACGTGCGGGCATCCGATGTGCTCACCGGGTGGGCCGCCCGATCCCGCAGCGACGTGGAGTTGTTGACGGTGCCGGTGCAGGCGCGTGGCGTGCGATGGGGTGCGCTGGTCGCGCTGCCCGGAGCGGAGCATCCGGCGGGGGCGCTGACCGTGCTCGAGCTGGCTGCGACGGCGCTGGCCTTCGCTCGGCTCGCCGACGGCCCTACGGCCTGGGAGGTGCTCCCGGCGCGGGATCTCGTTCAGGCGATCGCGGGGGGCGGCCACAGCGGCGACGCGGATGTGGCGGCGCGCATGGCGGCGGCGGGGCTGCCGGTGGTGGGGCGTGCGCTCGGCGTGCTGGTGGTGCCGCGGGCGCAGCCCGGGCAGGTGCAGCGTCTGGTCGAGGCGCTCACCGCGACGGATGCCCGAAATGCGGGCGCTGATACGCGGGCGATGGGCGCCGTGCACGATGGCGATGGTGTGGTGCTCGTCTCGTCTCGGAGGGAACTGTCGTCGGCGCAGATCTCCGCCGCGGCGGCCGGGCTTTCGACGGGGCTCGCGATCGGAACACCGGCGTCGACGGTCGCCGAGCTGTTGGCATCCGTCCGTCCGGCGCGGCTCCTGGCCGCGCGCCTCGGTCCTGCCGAGGTGCGGCGCGTCGATGACCGGCCGCTGACACGCCTGGTCACCGAGCTCGGCGGTGATCACCGCCTGCAGGAGCACAGTGAGCGGATGCTGGCGCCGCTGATCCGGTTCGATGAGCAGCACGGCGGCGACCTGCTGCGCGTGCTGCGCGCCGTGGTCGCGCACCCGGGCAGTCGCACGGCCGCAGCGGCGTCGTCACACCTGTCGAGGTCGGTGTTCTACCAACGGCTCACGCTGATCTCGGACCTGCTCGACGCCGACCTCGACGATGGTGAGACGCTCGCGGCGCTGCACCTGGCGGTGCTGACGCTGCCGGTGCGGTGAACCGCGTCGTCAGACCAGGTACACCTTGCGCAGGGTCTCGGTGACGGTCCATACGGTGCGCATGCCCTCGGTGAGGCGCACGACCGAACCGGGGCCGAGGTCGATCGACGGCAGTGGTGGATGTTCGAAGTCGACACGCGCCCGCCCCGACAGCACGATGAAGACCTCATCCTCCTCGGTATCCGAGGCCACACCGGGACTCATCTCCCAGACGCCCAGCTCGACGCCCGAGAACGTCCCGAGGTACTGTGCGCCGGCCGTCGGTTCGCCGCGGCGCACGTCGGCGGCCGGGAGCGGCTCATGTGCGAGGGTCAGGCCCGTGGCATCCGATACTGTTCCCGGCGTGAGCGCATCCGCGCTCACGAGTCGAACCCCATCCCGATCGCGTCGAGGGTCTTCAGCAGCAGGTTGCGCTTGCCCTCGTTGTGATCGGCGTGATCCATCGCACGGCGCACCATGTTCACTCCGATCGCGGCGGCCGGCTCGGGTGGGAACGGGATCGGGCGGGTGCGCACCATCTCGAGCTGGGTGCGCTCGTTCTCGACTCCGGCGAGCTTGTCGAGCATCACGTCCGCCGCGAAGCGGGATGCCCCGACGCCCAGGCCGGTGAAACCGGTCGCGTACGCGACACGGCCGCCGCGCGCGACACCGTAGAAAGCGCAGAACCGACTGCATGAGTCGATCGCGCCCGCCCAGCGGTGCGTGAAGGTCACATCCTCCAGCTGCGGGAACGTCGTGAAGAAGTGCGACGCGAGTCGTCGGTGCGATTCGGGGCGCTCCTCGTAGGCGGCGCGCACCTTGCCGCCGAAGTGGTAGATCGCGTCGTAGCCGCCGAACAGGATCCGGTTGTCGGCGCTGAGTCGGTAGTAGTGGAACTGGTTCGCGGAGTCGGCCAGGCCCTGACGGTTCTGCCATCCGATTGCGCCGAGCTGGTCGGTGGTGAGCGGCTCGGTCATCAGCACGTAGTCGTACACCGGCACCGTCATGAGCCGGTTGCGTGCCAGCAGCGACGGGAAGACGTTGGTGGCGAGTGCCACCTGGTCGGCGGTGACGGTGCCGCCCCCGTCGACCGTCACCGTCTGGGTGCCCTTGCCCGAGAGCCCGGTGACCCTGCTGTGCTCGTAGATCTGCACACCCAGCTCGGCCGCGACGCGGGCGAGCTCGACGGCGAGTTTCGCCGGATGCACCATCGCGCAGCCCCGCCGATCCCAGTTGCCGGCGAGATAGGTGGGGGAGTGCACCTCGGCGCGCACGGCGTCCTGGTCGAGGAACTCCTCGCCGTGCATCCACTCGATCTGGTGCGGCTCGGTGGCCACCGCCAGTTGGCCGGTGCGCTCCCAGTCGACGTCCATGCCGTAGCGCTGCACGGTCTGCTCGATGCCGTCGAGGTTCTCAAGGCCCAGGCGTTCGAGCTGCTCCATCTCGTCGGGCCAGCGGTTCATGCCGTTCTCGTAGCCGTGCGTCAGGCTCGCCTCGCAGAACCCGCCGTTGCGCCCCGACGCGGCCCAGCCGATCCGTGACGCCTCCAGCAGCACGACGGAGCGCTGCGGGTCGCGCTCCTTGGCGCGCACCGCCGTCCACAGGCCAGCGTACCCGCCGCCCACGACGACGAGATCGGCGCGCACATCGGTGCGCAACGGCGGATGCTCGGGACGGGCGACATCATCGAGCCAGAAGGTCGAGTGTCGGGTGTCGCGCAATGCCGCATCGATCTGCGATTCGGCAGGACGGAACCTCTCGAAGACGGTGGTTCCCATAGTTCTCACTCCGTTGTGGATATCGGGGAAGGGGCGGGGGTCGGCGTCAGCGCGTGCCCCAGTTGTAGAAGTCCTTGTGCAGGCCGGCGTAGAGGAAGCTCTCGGTGTGCGTGACCCCGGGGATCGATCGCACGCGCGATGAGACCAGGTCGAGCAGGTGCTCATCCGATTCGCAGATCGCCTCGGCGAGTACGTCGAACGATCCGAGCGTCACCACGACGTAGGCGATCTCGTCGATCGCCTTGACCGCGTCGGCGAGCTCACGCGGATCACCAGTCGTGCGGATGCCGATCATCGCCATACGAGAGAAGCCGAGCTGACGGGGGTCGGTCACCGCGACGATCTGCATGATGCCCGCATCGGTGAGGCGCTGCACGCGCTGGCGCACCGCGGCCTCACTGAGTCCGACCGCACGGCCGATGTCGGCATACGGTCGGCGTCCGTCCTGCTGCAGCAGCTCGATGATCTGCTTTGACACATCGTCGAGGACGGGGGCTTTCGACTTGTCGCTCACGTGTCGATCCTGACACTCAAAACGGTAGAACGCAACTGATTTCGCAGGATCTAGCGCAGAATACTTCCGATTCCGTAGGGATCCTGGTTAGAGTGGCGGCATGGCCACGACGACGTTGCGCAACCACATCGCGGGTGAGTACCGCGAAGCCCTCACCGACGAGCGGCTCGACCTGATCGACCCTGCCACAGAAGGCGTGTACGGCAGCATCCCGCTCTCGGGTGTCGCCGACATCGACGCCGCGTACGCCGCCGCCGCGGCGGCTTTCCCCGCCTGGCGCGACGCGACGCCCGGAGACCGCCAGCTCGCCCTGTTCCGCATCGCGGATGCCATGGCCGCCCGCGCCGAGGAGTTCGCCGACCTCGAATCACAAGACACCGGCAAGCCCCGCGCCACCCTCGTGGCCGACGAGATCGAGCAGTCGATCGACCAGCTGCGGTTCTTCGCCGGCGCGGCACGCAGCCTCGAAGGGCGCGCGGCCGGTGAATACCTCGCCGGACACACCTCGTACGTACGACGCGAACCCATCGGCGTGATCGGCCAGGTCACCCCCTGGAACTACCCCCTCAACATGGCGGTCTGGAAGATCGCACCCGCGCTCGCCGCCGGCAACACCGTCGTACTCAAACCCGCCGAGTCCACGCCGCAGTCCACTCTGCTGCTCGCTGAGATCGTCGCCGAGCACACTCCCGCGGGCACGCTGAACGTGGTGCTGGGTGGGCGTGAGACCGGGGCAGCGCTGGTCGCGCACCCGAGTGCGCAGATGGTCGCGATCACCGGATCGGTGCGGGCCGGCATGGCCGTGGCCGAGTCTGCGGCATCCGATCTCAAACGCGTGCACCTCGAGCTCGGAGGCAAGGCGCCCGCCGTCGTCTTCGACGACGCGTCGATCGACAAGGCGGTGGATGCCATCGTGTCGGGCGCCTTCTTCAACGCCGGTCAGGACTGCACCGCGGCGACCCGGGTGATCGTCCACGCATCGGTGCACGACGAACTCGTGCGCGCGCTGGTCGCCCGCACGCAGACGCACGCCCGCACCGGTGGGCCGCGCGAGGAGGGCGTGTTCTACGGTCCCCTCTCCAGCGCTGCCCAGCTCGCGCAGGTGCAGGGTTTCGTCGACCGGCTGCCGGCCCACGCGAAGGTTGAGACCGGAGGCACGCGGGTCGGCGAACAGGGCTACTTCTTCGCACCCACGATCGTGTCGGGCATGCGTCAGGAGGACGAGGCCGTGCAGGACGAGATCTTCGGCCCGGTGCTCACCGTGCAGTCGTTCTCGGATGATGACGAGGCCTTGGGCATGGCCAACGGCGTGCGTTATGCGCTGGCGGCATCCGTCTTCACCCGCGACCACAACCGCGCGATGCGTTTCACCCGCGATCTCGACTTCGGCTGCGTGTGGGTGAACACCCACATCCCGTTTGTGTCAGACATGCCGCACGGCGGATTCAAGCACTCCGGGTACGGCAAGGACCTCTCGCAGTACGGCTTCGACGACTACACGCGCATCAAGCACGTCATGTCTGCCTGGGACTGAGCGCTGGCTCTCGGCTGGCGAATCGGCGTTCCGGTCGCACTTCCTCCCGCATCCGACGCCGGGAAGCGGGAGAAACTGCGACCGGAGTGATCTGCCTGCCCGACGAACCGGGAGAAACCGCGACCGGAGTGATGTCGCCGATCACCCGGCGTTGCGGCGGGCCTCCCAGCCCGAGCGCACCATCTCGTCGACGGTGTGACGCATCGTCCAGTCCAGGTCGCGCGCGGCGAGCTCGCCGGTGGCGACGATGCGGTCGGGGTCGCCGGGGCGACGCGGGCCGACGGTCGGCGTGAAGTCGATGCCGGTGACGCGCACCATGGCATCCATGATCTGCTTCACACTCAGGCCGTCGCCCGAGCCGAGGTTGTATGCGGGCTCGATCGGGCGGCCGTCGGCGAGGCGCTGCGCCGCCACGACGTGGGCGGCCGCGATGTCGCCGACGTGCACATAGTCGCGTACGTTCGTGCCGTCGGGGGTGTCGTAGTCGTCGCCGAAGATCGCCGGGGTCTCGCCGGCGAGCAGCTTCTCGAACACGATCGGGAACAGGTTGTGCGGGCTGACGTCGTAGACGGTCGGATCAGCCGACCCGACGACGTTGAAGTAGCGCAGCGAGGTGTGGCGCAGCGGAGCGTCGGATGCCGCGGTCGCGGTGCCCTGGTCGCGCAGCATCCACTCTCCGATCAGCTTCGACTCGCCGTAGGGGCTCGCGGGGCGCTTGGCGGTGTCTTCGGTGACGAGTGCGACGTCCGGCGTGCCGAACACGGCAGCGCTCGACGAGAACACGATGTTCGTCACGCCTGCGGCATCCATCGCCTCGAGGATCACCCGGGTGCCCTCGACGTTCTGCGCGTACGTGTGCAGTGGACGCTGCACCGAGACGCCGGCGTACTTGAAACCCGCCACGTGGATGACGCCCTCGACACGGTGCTCACGCAGGGTGCGCTCGACCAGCTCGCGGTCCAGGATGCTGCCGTCGACCAGCGCCACGTCCTCGGGGACGAACGACGGTTTCCCGCTGGAGAGGTCATCGAGCACGACGGGGGTCAGGCCGGCCGCGGACAATGCGCGCACGACGTGTGCTCCGATGTAGCCGGCGCCGCCGGTGACAAGCCAAGACATGGTGTTCCTTCCCTCGCGCGGATGCGCAGTGTCATTGTGTCAGGGGGCCGTGTCAGATGCCCGTGCCGTCAGGCGTCCCGCCGCGGGCCGCCCGAGGGCTGCACGGTGAAGATGTGCGGGGCGGCGAAGCCGGCATCCGAGAACGCCCGCGCGACAGCATCCGACACCGACGCAACCGACGCGTGCTCGATCAGGGCGATCGCCGCCCCGCCGAATCCGCCGCCGGTCATGCGCGCGCCGATCGCGCCGTGCGCGAGCGCCGTCTCGACGGCCAGGTCGAGCTCAGGCACCGAGATCTCGAAGTCATCGCGCATCGACGCGTGCGACGCGACGAGCAGGTCGCCGACCGCGCGCGGTCCCTGCGTGGCGAGGGCGTCGACGGTGTCGAGCACGCGCTGGTTCTCGGTGATCACGTGGCGCACCCGGCGGAGCGTCACATCGTCCATCAGATCGGCGGCGCGGGGCAGGTCTTCGACGCCGGCGTCGCGCAGCGAGCGGATGCCGAGCAGCTCAGCGCCCTGTTCGCACGATGCCCGGCGTTCGCGGTACCCGCCGGTCGAGTGCGAGTGCTTGACCTGCGTGTCGATCACGAGCAGTTCGAGGTGCTCAGCGGTGAACCCGGTGGGCACCGAGCGGGTTTCGAGCGTCCGGCAGTCGAGGAAGGTCGCGGCATCGGGCAGGCCGAGCATCGACGCCATCTGGTCCATGATGCCGGTGGGCGCGCCGACCGCCTCGTTCTCGGCGCGGCGTCCGATCTGAGCGAGCGTCACCGGGTCGAGGTTGAGTTGCCAGAGCTCGTCGAGCGCGGATGCCACGGCCCCTTCGATCGCGGCGGAGGACGACAGCCCGGCGCCGACCGGAACGTCGGATGCGATCGCGATATCTGCACCGTGTTCGGCGGGCGTGGGTGCGAGTGCCCGCATCGCCCAGGCCACGCCGAGCACGTAGGCCGACCATTCAGGTACGGCGGGCGCCTTCCCCGCAGGCGTGGGGAAGAGCCGGCCGAGGTCGTCGAGCGACACCTCGACCGGCTCATCGGCGAACGTCGAGGCGACCCGAATGCGGCCATCTTCGCGCGGGCTCGCCGCGGCGTAGGTGCGGTGCTGGATCGCGAACGGCAGCACGAAGCCCTCGTTGTAGTCGGTGTGCTCACCGATGAGGTTCACCCGGCCGGGCGCCGACCAGATGCCCTGAGGGGCGGTGCCGGTGAGGGTGGTGAGCAGGTCGCGGGCGGCGGCTTGTGCTGTTGATGTGTGGGTCATGGTGCCTCGGTTCGGATTCTCGGTCGCCCTGTGTGCGAGGGGCGCACCCTCACGAGGCGTCCTACCCTCACGAGGGGTCAAAATGTGTCGTGTTGAGTGGGGGTGACCCAACGTTTTGTGACCCCTCGTGGGAGGGGAGGGGAGGGGTGGGCAGGGGGTCAGTGCGTCGAGGTCGCTGCGATCGCGGAGCGCAGTCGGTCGGCGGCGACTTCGGGCAGGATCTCGGCCGTCCACGCCCCCATCGCGGCCTCCGAGCCGGCGAGGAACTTCAGCTTGTCCTCGGCGCGGCGCGGGCTGGTCAGTTCCAGCCGCATCCGCACGGTGTCGCGGCCGACGTTCACGGGCGCCTGGTGCCAGGCGGCGATGTACGCCGTCGGCGTCTCGTAGAGGGCATCCACTCCGCGCAGCAGGCGCAGGTACATCGGCGCGAGCTCGTCGCGCTCCTCGTCGCTGAGCGCGGCGAAGTCGGGAACGTGCCGGTGCGGCATCAGCTGCACCTCGAGTGGCCACCGGGCGGCGAACGGCACGAAAGCGGTCCAATGCTCGCCCTGCAGCACCACGCGCTCCGAGGTGCGTTCGAAGTCGAGCACGCGCCCCATCAGATCGGGAGCGGTGCGGTGGATGCTGTCGAGCAGCCGCTGCGTGCGCGGCGTGACGTACGGATACGAGTAGATCTGTCCGTGCGGATGCGGGAGCGTGACGCCGATCGCCTCGCCCCGGTTCTCGAACGGGAACACCTGCTCGATGCCGGGCAGTGCCGAGAGGGCGGCGGTGCGGTCGGCCCACGCCTCGATGATCGTGCGTGCGCGGGTGATGGACTGGCTGCCGAACGACCCCTCGTGCTCGGGGCTGAAGCAGACGACTTCGCAGCGGCCGATGCTGGTGCGGGTGCGTCCGATGCCGAGCTCGGCGAGGTCGTCGAGTCCGCGGGTCGGGTTGCTCGCGGCGGGAACACCGCCGGTGGCCCGGTTGAGCGCGGGGCCGAAGGAGGGGGAGCGGTTCTCGAACACCGCGACGTCGTAGCGGGAGGGCACCTCCGACGGGTTGGACGCCGTCTGCGGTGCGAGGGGATCGGCGTCGGCGCTGGGCATCATGATGCGGTTCTGCCGCTTGGTGGCGAACGTGATCCAGTCGCCGGTGAGGACGTCCTGGCGCATGGTGGCCGTCTCGGGGCGCTCGTCGAGTGCGCGGGAATCGACGCTGCGTTCGGGGCCGAGTGCGGTGCCGGGGTCGTCGAAGTAGAACAGTTCGCGGCCGTCTGCCAGGCGGGTGCTGCGCTTGATGACGCCGGCGCCGAGTTCGTCGGTTCGCAACTCCGGAGAATTTTCCATGTTCACGTGAACATGGTA
This sequence comes from Microbacterium sp. 2216-1, assembly GCF_046507855.1. Taxonomy (NCBI): domain Bacteria; kingdom Bacillati; phylum Actinomycetota; class Actinomycetes; order Micrococcales; family Microbacteriaceae; genus Microbacterium; species Microbacterium sp. 2216-1. The sequence goes on along the minus strand of NZ_JBKFTM010000005.1, from coordinate 16,711 downwards.
AGCGCGGCACCGTGGTAACGTCAACACTCCGGAGTTGCGAACCGTGAATGAGGGGAAGATCGGATGCCACAGGCCAGACGCGTCTCGATGGCCCAGGTCGCCACCCGCGCCGGGGTGTCGAATCAGACCGTTTCGCGCGTCGCCAACGACAGTCCGCGGGTCGACCCCGCCACCCGCTTGCGCGTCGAGCAGGCGATGGCGGAGCTCGGGTACCGCCCGAATCGTGCCGCTCGTGCGCTGCGCACCGGTCGCACGCAGACTCTCGGACTGGTGGCCCAGACCCTGTCGACGGTCGGCAACTCGCGCATGCTGCAGGCGGTCGCCGATGCCGCCTCCGTACGCGGGTATGCCCTGACCGTGGTCACGCTGGGGGATGCCGGCGATATCGCGCACGCGTTCGAGCGTCTGCATGACCAGGGCGTCGACGGCGCCATCGTGTTGAACGAGGCCACGGCTCTCGCCCGCGAGGCCGGGTCGGCGGGCATCCGCCTGGTCGTGGTCGACTCGCCGCCCGATGAGCGCTTCACCGTCGTCGCCACTGACCATGCTGCGGGAGCGCGGGCGGCGACGGAGCGGCTGCTCGTGGCCGGGCATCGCACGGTGCATCACCTCGGCGGTCCGCTCGACTCGTTCGCGGCATCCGAACGCGAACGCGGCTGGCGTGCCGCGCTCGCCGCGGCCGGTGCGTCTGCTCCCGACGTCGTCCGGGGCGATTGGAGCGCCGACGCGGGGTACGCGCAGACGGAGCGGATGCTCGATGCTCGTCGCACGCAGCCGGCCGACGCTGCGTTCACCGCGCTGTTCGCGGCCAACGACCAGATGGCCCTCGGAGCGTTGCGGGCGCTGGCTGACGCGGGTGTGCGGGTGCCCGACGACGTCGCGGTGATCGGTTTCGACGACGTCGCGGATGCCGCCCAGTACCGGCCGCCGCTCACGACGGTGCGACAGGATTTCGATCGCCTCGGCGAGGCGGCCGTTCAGTGCCTGGCCGACCTGATCGAGGGTGGCGAGCCCGAAGATCTGCGGATGCTGCCCGTCATGGTGTCGCGCCGGAGCGGCTGAGAAGCGGGTCGATCGGCAGGCGCGTGATGTGCCCGTCGGGCCAAGCGATGTGCCGTTCCTCGTGGTCGGTCGAGATGACGGGCGCTGTGGTCGCCTCGGTGGGGGCGCCCAGGTGGATGCCGAAGGCGCGCCACGCGCCGGCATCCGGGGCCGTCTCCAGCCAGGGAACCGCGGTGCGCCCTGCCAGAGGCGTGGCGTCGTCGAGGGTGAGCACTCCGGAGGAGTGCGGGTCTGCCACGTCACCGAGCGTGTCTTCACCGAGCGCCACGACGCCGGTCGCCAGTCGCTCGGTCCGTGCCCATGCGGCGCGGGGTGCTTCGTCACTCGGCGTAGTGCCGTCGGTGAACGGGGCCAGGTCGCCGGTCAGCGCCCAGCCGCCGACGCGCAGCGTGTCGCCCGGCTGCAGCGGCGCATCGGCGTGCACGCGGATCAATCGCACCTCCCACGCGCCGTGGGTCACCGATACGGTGTCGATGCGCGGCCCGTGCATCGTTGCGCCGTGGTGGGTGCCGACGCCGTGGTCCGGTCCTGCCTCGTAGCCGATCGGCCAGTGGGCTGTCGACGTCGACCAACCCAGGAGGGTCTGAGTGTCCAGGGCGCGCGTGTTCCCCACGGTGAATCCCGAGCGGTGGCTGGGCAGTCCGTCGCGCACGAGCGCCACGGTCCCGTCGACGGGCCAGGAGACGCCGGGATCGGTCAGCACGGGGGCGGTCGCTGTCGAGTAGCCGAACTTCGCGTACAGGGGCGCGTCCGGGTGGTCGGTGCCCTCGGCGCGATGGTCGGTGCCGTGGTTGACGATGCGCACGATGCCGTCGGTCGTTCCCATGGCGAGCCACCCGGGCGCGGACAGGGCACGGGCGAAGGCGCCGCGGTCGATCGGCAGCGGTTGCTCGGGCGCGGTCCACGCGGGGTGTGAGGCGGGCAGGGCCAGCCCCAGCATCCCTTTCGCCGCCCAATAGGGTGATCCCAGCCCCGAGTAGTTCTGCGCGATCGCCCGCCACGGATGGTGCCAGCCGAGTGAGAGGACGCCGTCGGTATCGGGCGCGCCGCGCTCGACGAAATGCTTGATCTGGCCGCTTGCGGCCCGGCGCAGCAGTCCCGGATCGTGGCGCGATCGCCCGTGGAACGCGGCCGCCCACGCGGGGGCCGCCGTGGCGAACCGGTAGGTGAGGCTGCGACCCTGCAGCAGCGGTGCCCCGTCGGTGCCGATCAGGTGCAGCGCGTCATCGAGATAGTCGTCCAGTCGTTCTGTGTATCGAGCCACCCGCTGGGCATAGCGGGCGTCGTCCTGAACGAGCTGCGCCCAGACGATCGGGTAGAACGGCAGCGCCCACCCGCAGTAGTGGTCGAAGTCGCGGCCGACGCCATCGGAGGTCCACCCACCGGGCAGGTCGAATCCGTCCAGCAGTGCGAAGTCCTCGTCGCGGTCGGATGCCGAGAACGGCCCGCCCACGCTCTCGAGGAAGAACGACACCATGATGCGGAACCAGGCCCAGTTGTTCGGCGGATACGGCTCGCCCATGAATGCCGAGAGGTAGTCGATCGTCTGCGTTCGCGCGCGATCGTCGAGCTGTGCCCAGACGGTGTCGCGCGTGAGGTGCAGTCCCAGTGCGAGCGCCGCAGCCTCGACCTTCGCCTGGGCGTGCTCTTCGATGCGCACCCAGCGCTCCGGATGCGTCGGATCGACCCCGGCGGCGATGCCGCGCGCGTAGCGCCGGGCCAGCGACTGGGTGCGGGCGGGATCGCCGGCGATGCGGAACGACGCCAGCATGAACGTGCGCGTGAAGCCCTCGAGATGGTCGATGTCGCGTCCGAGGCCGCCCGGGACTCCGGGGTAGCGGATCAGCGATCCGGTGGGGCTGGCGTGGCGGGCGGCTCCGTCGAGGATCGTGTCGGCAACGCGCTCCCAGTGTGCGCGTGTCCAGCCGGTGAAAGGCGAGAGAGCGGTGTCGGCGGCGGGGAGGGCGATCATGCGAAGGTGTCGAGGTCGGCGGTGATCGGATGCCGTGGCGCGGCCCCGTGCGCGTGTGCGTCGAGTTCGTACGGGGTGGTCATCAGTCCTCCATTGGATCGGATGCTGCGCGTCAACCATAGGGGGTTTCGGGGTGAGCTGCGTCGGCTCCGGCTTCCTGTGCTCGCTCGCTCGGCCCGTGATTGAGCTTGTGCAATGGTTGCTCAATCGCAACTAGTGGCGTATTGTTGACGTCGATCAACTATCTATCCAGGAGCGCCCACGCCTTTGAGTACCACCGCAGCCACCCAATCGGATCCCGTCCCGCAGCGCTCCGCGCGCGAGGTCTTCACCGCCATCTCGGGCCTGATCGTCGGCATGTTCGTCGCCGTCCTTTCGGGCACGGTCGTCTCGACCTCGCTGCCGGTGATCGTCGCAGACCTCGGCGGAACGCAATCGCAGTACACCTGGGTGATCACCGCGAGCCTGCTCGCCACAGCTGTCTCGACGCCGGTCTGGGGAAAGCTCGCCGACCTTCTCGACCGCAAGATCCTGGTGCAGCTGTCGCTCATCCTCTTCACGGTCGGCACGGTGACCGCCGGGTTCTCGGTCGACATGAACATGCTCATCGCGGTGCGCGTCGTGCAGGGCATCGGCGTAGGCGGTCTGATGTCGTTGGTCATGGTCGCCGTGGCACTTCTGATCTCTCCCCGTGAGCGTGGCAAGTACATGGGGGTAGTCGGCGGCGTCATGGCGTTCGCCACGATCGGCGGGCCGCTGCTCGGCGGCGTCATCACCGACACGTGGGGGTGGCGCGCCAACTTCTTCATCGGCGTCCCCTTCGCGGTGCTCGCCCTGATCCTGCTGCAGGTGACCCTGCACCTGCCCAAGCCGCAGAAGGCCAAGGTCTCTATCGACTATCTCGGCATCGTTCTGCTGGCCGTGGGGGTGTCGACCCTGCTGATCTGGGTGTCGATGGGCGGCAGCCAGTTCGCGTGGGATTCCGCCACCAGCTGGATCCTCGCGAGCATCGCAGGTGTCTTCCTGGTCGCCTTCATCGCCGTCGAGTTCGTCGTGAAAGAGCCGATCGTGCCGATGTCGCTGTTCCGCAACCGCACGTTCACGCTCTCGGTGATCGCCTCGATCGCGATCGGTGTGTCGATGTTCGCCACGTCCGTCTTCCTCGCCCAGTACTTCCAGTTGGCGCGGGGCGCCACGCCGACCGAGTCGGGACTGATGACGATCCCGATGATCGTCGGTCAGATGGGTGCGTCGATCATCATCGGCCAGTTGGTGAGCCGCTTCGGAAAGTGGAAGGGGGGGATGCTGACCGGCTCGGCGCTCACGCTGCTCGGCGTCACGCTGATGTCGACGCTGCGCTACGACACCCCGTTCGCCCTCGTCGCCACGTACATGTTCGTGCTCGGCGCGGGACTCGGCATGGTCATGCAGAACCTCACGCTGATCGTTCAGAACGACACCCCGCCGCAGCAGCTTGGAGCGGCATCGTCGAACGTGAACTTCTTCCGCACCATCGCCGGCACGATCGGCGTGACCATCATGGGTGCGCTGCTCGCCTCCCGCGTCGGGGTCTACATCGCCGACGGCCTGGCCGGTTTCACCCCGGCGGCGCCCGACGAGGTTGACGCGTTGCAGGGGCTGGCTTCCGGCGACGTCCCGAAGGTCGGAGAGCTGCCCGACAGCATCCGAGTCATCGTGGAATCCGCGTACGGGCACGGCATCGCTGACGCCTTCATGATCGCCATTCCGCTGGCGGTGGTCGGGGTCATCGCGATCGCGTTCATCCGCAACAAGCCGCTGTCGACCAAGACCTCGGCCGAGCTGCTGCGGGAGCAGGCCGAGGAATCGACGATCGAGGTCGCCGAGGCAGAGGTCGGCGCATCGATGGCCGCCACCGGTGGCATCCGCGTCGTTTCGGATGCCGGAGGCGACGGTGCACGCACACGCTGACCGGGTGGCGCCGGTCGCCGATTCGTGCGCCGCCGCGTCGTACACTGGCGGGATGACCGCCGCCCCGCACGCGGCCGACGGTGCTGCCGTCGGCGCCGATGCCTCAGACGGCACGGACGGGCGCATCGGCGTGGGCGATATCGAGCTCGATCAGGCCGTCTCGCGCGTCGAGCACGAGCTCGGGCGGTTGTTCGCCCGCATCCGAGTGGGGTGGCGTGAGGCGGCGGCCTCGGTGCATCCGGATCTGCAGCCGCTCGGCTACCAGGTGCTCACGTCGATCGTGAACGGCACGGCGACAACGGCGGGCGAGATCATCGATCGACTGCAGACCGACAAGTCCACGGTGAGTCGTCAGGTGCGTCAGCTCGAAGAGCTGGGGCTGGTCGACAGCATCCGTGACCCCGACGACCGACGCGCTCGCCGCCTCGTCGCGACGGAACTCGCGCAGGAGCGCGTCGAGATCGCGCGCGCGACGTACAAGGAGCGCCTCGGCGACCGCCTGCGCGCCTGGTCGGCCGACGACCTCGAGCACTTCGCCGACCTCCTCGACGCGCTCGGTCGCTGACGCTCGCGAGCGCTGAGGCGCTCGGCCCGCCAGAGTCGGTCGCTGACGCTCTCTGTCGGCCGTCTCTGTCGCTGACGCGCTCTGTCACTGACGCGTTCTCGTGCGCTGATGCCCTCTGCTGCTGACGCCGCGAGCGCTCGAAGGTTGCGCTCGATTACCCGACCTGCTTTGATAGCGGAAAGCGCTTACCCGCACGGATGTGGAGCGCACAGACTTCCGAGCATCACCGACAGAACGGATCACCATGACCGACGTACGCGAGATCGGCATCATCATGAACGGCGTCTCCGGGCGCATGGGCTACCGCCAGCACCTGGTGCGATCGATCCTGGCGATCCGCGACCAGGGCGGCATCGAGCTCCCCGATGGCACGAAGGTCACCGTCAAGCCGCTGCTCGTCGGCCGCAACGAGGCCAAGCTCGCCGAGATCGCCGCGCAGCACGACATCGCCGACTACACCACCGACCTCGACGCCGCGCTGGCCGACCCGCAGTGGGAGATCTACGCCGACTTCCTGGTGACCAAGGCGCGCGCCACCGCTATCCGCAAGGCCATCGCCGCCGGAAAGGCGATCTACACCGAGAAGCCCACAGCCGAGTCGGTGGATGAGGCGCTCGAGCTGGCGCGCCTGGCGCAGCAGGCCGGCGTCAAGACCGGTGTGGTGCACGACAAGCTCTACCTGCCGGGCCTGCAGAAGCTCAAGCGCCTGATCGACTCGGGCTTCTTCGGTCGCATCCTCTCGGTGCGGGGCGAGTTCGGCTACTGGGTGTTCGAAGGTGACTGGCAGCCCGCGCAGCGTCCGTCGTGGAACTACCGCACCGAAGACGGCGGCGGCATCATCAGCGACATGTTCCCGCACTGGAACTACGTGCTCGAGAACCTCTTCGGCGAGGTCAAGAGCGTGTACGCGCAGGCCGCCGTGCACATCGCCGACCGCTGGGACGAGAAGGGCGAGCACTACACCGCCACCGCCGAAGACGCCGCGTACGGCATCTTCGAGCTCGATGGCGGCGTGATCGCCGAGATCAACTCGTCGTGGACCGTGCGCGTCAACCGCGACGAGCTCGTCGAGTTCCAGGTCGACGGCACGCACGGTTCGGCCGTCGTGGGCCTGTTCGGCTGCAAGATCCAGCCGCGCAACGCCACGCCCAAGCCGGTCTGGAACCCCGACCTCGAAGACACCCACGACTACGACGCCGACTGGCAGAACGTCCCCACCAACGACGTCTTCCTCAACGGCTTCCGCCAGCAGTGGGAGGAGTACCTCACCTCGTACGTCCTGGGCACCGAATACGACTTCGACCTGCTCGCCGGTGCGCGCGGTGTGCAGTTCGCCGAGGCGGGCCTCACCTCCAGCGCCGAAGGGCGCAAGGTGGCGATCGAGAAGCTGTCGCTCTGATGACGACGCTTCGCCTGCTGGCAGCATCCGGAGCGATCTCGGATGCCACCCTGAACGACTCCGGCGCTTACGCGCGTCCGGCATCCGCCCTGCGCAGCCGCGTCGCCTACGCGGCCGCGCACGTCGTGCCCAAGGTGCACGCCGACAACACGCCGGGGCAGCCCGCCGACATCGACTGGGACGCCACGCTCGCGTTCCGCCGCAACGTGTACTCGTGGGGACTCGGCGTCGCTGACGCCATGGACACGGCGCAGCGCAACATGGGCCTCGACGCGGCCGCCACTCGCGAGCTGATCGCGCGCAGCGCCCAGGTCGCGCGCGAGGAGGGCGGCTCGGTCGTGGTCGGCGTCAACACCGACCACATCGACGACGAGCACCTCTCGCTCGACCAGATCATCGACGCGTACACCGCTCAGCTGCACTTCACGGAGGAGCAGGGTGCGGGACCGGTGCTGATGGCATCCCGTCACCTTGCGCGCACCGCGACGAGCGCCGAGGACTACCGGCGCGTCTACCGCGCCGTGCTCGACAAGGCGACCACGCCCGTCGTGCTGCACTGGCTGGGCACTGCGTTCGACCCGCAGCTGGAGGGGTACTTCGGATCGACCGAGTGGCCTGCGGCCGCCGAGGTGCTGCTGCAGATCATCGCCGAGAACCCGGCGAAGATCGCGGGTGTGAAGATGAGTCTGCTCAACGCTGAGAGCGAGATCTCGGTGCGCGAGCGACTGCCGCAGCGCGTGCGCATGTTCACCGGCGACGACTTCAACTATGTCTCGCTGATCGGCGATTCGGGTGTCGGCGAGCGGTCGTACTCGGATGCCCTGCTGGGTGCCTTCGCTGCGATCACCCCGGTCGCGTCGGCGGCGATCCAGGCGTTGGATGCCGGTGATCACGCCGCCTACGCGCGCATCCTCGGACCCACCGAAGAGCTCAGCCGGCAGGTGTTCGCCGCACCCACGTTCTACTACAAGACCGGTGTCGCATTCCTGTCCTGGCTCAACGGCCACCAGCCGGCGTTCCAGATGGTCGGGGGCCTGCACTCGGCGCGCAGCCTGCCGCACCTGTCGCGCATCGTCGAGCTGGCCAACGCCTCGCTCGCGCTGGAGAACCCCGAGCTGGCGCAGCAGCGCTGGCACGGGATGCTGCGCCTGAACGGCGTCGACGCATGACGCCCGCCAACGCGACGCGATGCCCCCCACGAGGGGTCAAAATACGTCGTATCTGTACCCTCAGACCCAGCATTTCTTGACCCCTCGTGGAGAGCGGAGCGCGATATGACCGTCGACGCGCGCCTGTCGATCAACCAAGCCACCATCAAGTACGCCGATCTCGCGACCGCTTTGCGGGTGACCGCGGATGCCGGAGTGCAGTCCATCGGACTGTGGCGCGAGCCCGTGAACGAGGTCGGTCTCGACACGGCGACGCGGATGCTGTCGGATTCGGGCCTGCGCTTCTCGACGCACTGCCGGGGAGGGTTCTTCACCCTGCCGGCCGGTCCCGAGCGCGACGCGGCTCTTGCTGACAACCGGCGAGCGATCGACGAGACTGCGGCGCTGGCGGATGCCGGTGCCGACGGTTCAACGGCCGTGCTCGTGCTCGTCGCGGGTGGCCTGCCCGAGGGATCGCGCGATCTCGTCGGGGCTCGTGAACGGGTGCGGGACGCCCTCGGCGATCTCGTGCCGTATGCGCGCAGCGCCGGAGTGACGTTGGCGATCGAACCTCTGCATCCGATGTTCGGCTCCGACCGGTGCGTCGTCTCGACGCTCGGGCAGGCCCTGGATCTGGCATCCGACTTCGATGCCGCGACGGTCGGTGCTGCGGTCGATACCTTCCACATCTGGTGGGATCCGCAGGTGTACGAGCAGATCGCACGCGCCGGGCGCGAGGGGCGCATCGCCACGTACCAGGTGTGCGACTGGCAGACGCCGCTGCCGGCCGACGTGCTGCTCTCGCGGCACTACATGGGCGAGGGCATCATCGACTTCGCCTCGCTCACCCGCGCGGTGGTCGACACCGGCTACGACCGCGATATCGAGGTCGAGATCTTCAACGCCGACATCTGGGCTGACGCCCCCGAGACGGTGGTCGCTCGTACGGCCGCGGCCTTCGCCGCCACGGTGTCCCCGCACCTCCCGCCCTCTCCACCCGTCTATTCGTCACAAACTGCCTGAATTCGGGCCGAGTAGCGGGAGTATGTGACGAATAGATGCGAAAGGGGACGGTGATGAGATCGGGATTGTGCTCGGTGACCTTCCGGCAGCTGACGCCGGAGCAGCTCGTGCCGCTGGCCGCTGAAGCGGGCCTGCAGGTGATCGAGTGGGGCGGTGACGTGCACGTGCCGGCCGGCGACGTCGAGCGTGCCGCGCAGGTCGCCGAACTGACAGCGGATGCTGGACTGCTGACCTGCTCGTACGGAGCGTACTTCCGCGCAGACCCGGACGAGCCGCTCACCCCGGTGCTCGACAGCGCGGCCGCGCTGGGCGCTGACCGCGTGCGGATCTGGGCGGGACGCGTCGACTCCGCCGATGCATCTGCGCAGCAGTACACGCAGACGGTCGCGCGGCTGCGGGACGCCGCCGCCGAGGCGGTAGAGCGCGGGATCACCCTGGCGTTGGAGTACCACCGCGGCACGCTGGCCGACACCCCTCAGACGACGTTGCGGCTGCTCGCCGACGTTGGCAGTCCCGCCCTGACGACGTACTGGCAGCCGTCGGTCGGGGTACCGGATGCTGTCGCCCTGGCCGAGTACGACGCGGTGGCTGCGCACACCAGCGCCGTGCATGTGTTCTCGTGGTGGCCGGCAGCGGAGCGCCTGCGGCTGCGCGAGCGCGCGGAGCTGTGGCGAGCCCTGTTCACGGCGGCATCCGCCCAGGCGTTGCCGCCGCGGGACGCCCTGCTGGAGTTCGTTCCCGACGACGACCCCGCGCTGCTGGCATCTGAAGCGGCGACCCTGCGCGCTCTGCTCGCCGGCGAGGCGGGCGAACCAGCCCCGTGAGAAACCCCACTCCCACGAGACGTCCCACTCCCACGAGAACCCACACCCTCACGAGACGCCCCACTCCCACGAGGGGTCAAGAAACGTCGTGTAATGGGCGCGCAACCCCGCATTTCTTGACCCCTCGTGAGGGGAGAACGCCCACCCCTCGTGAGGCACAAACCCCCACCCCTCGTGAGGCGGAAACACCCACCCCTCGTGAGAGCAGTCCGCGCCGCATGGGTAGGCTCAGCGCATGACCGCTGACGTGCGACGCTCACCGACCCTTCACGATGTCGCCCGCGCCGCGGGGGTGTCGCTGGCGACGGCATCCCGCGTGCTGAACGGCTCCGACCGCAAGGTCGCCGAGTCGTATCGCGAGCGGGTCGAGAAGGCCGCCGATGAGCTCGGCTACACGGCCAATGCCTCGGCGCAGGCCACAGCGCGCGGAACCTCGGCCGCCATCGCGTTGCTGGTCGCCGATATCGCCGACCCGTACTTCGGGCAGATCGCCGCGGGTGTCGCGCGAGGTGCCGATGAAGAGGGCCTCATCGTCACCATCGCCATCACGCAGCGCGACCCCGAGCGTGAGGCGAAGATCCTGCGTGCTCTGCGCGGGCAACGTCCGCGCGGTGTGATCCTGGCGGCTTCGCGTACGGATGACGGCGAGACCCGCACGGCGGACGAGCTGGACGCCTTCCGCCACCTCGGCGCACGCACGGTGGCGTTCGGCGCGGGCGCGGATCGCAGCATCCGCATCGACAACCGCGACGGGGCCGAGCGTCTGGGCCGCGAGATGGCGCGTCTCGGCTATCGCCGCGCGATCGCTATCGGTGCGGCCGACGGCGTGCGCACGTCGGACGACCGCCTCGCCGGCTTCGCTGAGGGCTTCACAGCCGGAGGTGGTGCGCTCGCGCGCACTTACCGCGGTACCTTCGAACGCGAGTCGGGTGCGGCGTCGATGGCTGACGCGCTGCGCGACGGGGTGGATGCCGGAACGCTGGTCTTCGCGCTGAGCGACGTCGTGGCGATCGGCGCCATGACGGCGATCCGCGAGGCCGGGCGCACGGTCGGCGCCGACATCGCGGTGTGCGGCTTTGACGATGTGCCGGCGAGCCGTGATGTGACGCCGCAGTTGACGACGGTGCGCGTGCCGCTCGGTGAGCTCGGGTACCAGGCGTTCCGGGCGACCGTCGATGCACAGTGGCAGCAGTCGCCGGTCGAACTGGATGTGCTCGTGCGCGACAGTACACCGGTGGTCACGCCGTGACGCGCGTGGTGCTCGCGCCCGACAGTTTCAAGGGCACGATCACCGCCGCGGATGCCGTCGACGCGCTCGCCGCGGGCTGGCGGTCGGTCGACCCCGCGGCAGAGATCGTGCCGCGTCCGATGGCCGACGGGGGCGAGGGTACGGTCGCCGCGTTCGAGGCGTCGGTGCCGGGCGCGCGGCGGATGCCCGTGACCGTCGACGGCCCGGCCGGCACGCCTGTCACGACGTCATGGCTGCTGCTTCCGGCATCCGACGACGCCCCGCAGGGGACGGCCGTGATCGACATGGCGTCGACCTCGGGCATCGAGATGCTCGATCAGTTGCGTCCGTGGGATGCCGATTCGCGGGGGTTCGGGCAGGCGATCGCTGCGGCGCTCGAGTTCGGCGTCTCGCGGGTGGTGCTCGGTATCGGATCGAGCGCATCGACCGACGGTGGCACCGGAATGCTGCGGGCGCTCGGCGCCCGGTTCCTTGACTCCTCGGGCACGGAGACCGCCCCCGGCGCGCGGGGGCTTGCCGATATCGTGACGGCCGACCTGAGTTGCCTGCGGCAGGCATCCGACGTGATCGTCCTCACCGACGTCACCAACCCGCTCACCGGTCCCCGCGGTGCGGCCGCGGTCTTCGGGCCGCAGAAGGGACTCACCGACCCCGCGGATCAGCACCGGGTCGATGCTGCACTCGGTCAGATGGCGCACCTGCTCGGCGTTGATGCCGCGACGCCCGGTGCGGGCGCTGCCGGCGGCGTCGGCGGCGCGCTCGTGGCCTGGGGCGCGCAGCTGGTGCCGGGTGCGATCGAGGTCGCGCGGCTGATCGGACTGGCCGAGGCCGTCGCCTCGGCCGACGTCGTCGTCACCGGCGAGGGGGCGTACGACGGGCAGTCCGGAGACGGCAAGGTGCCGTCGTACGTCGCTTCGCTCGCGGCGGATGCCAGCGCGCGCGCCCTACTCGTCGCCGGTCGTATCGATGATGTTGCTGACACAGAACTGTTCACCGGCACGCTGTCGTTGACGCAGATCGCCGGGTCTGCGGCATCCGCCCTTGCCGACCCCGCGCGCTGGTTGCGCGAGGCCGGCGCGCAACTCGCCCGCGGCTCAACCGGGCGCGACGCGCCCGGTTGACGTACCCGCGCACCCGCGCACCCGCGCGCCGCGCGCCGATCCCGGTGCCGGGCGTCGCGTCAGTCGGCGAGTGCGGCCGAGACGACCGCCCGGGCCTCCTCCTGCACCTGCGCGAGGTGCTCGGGGCCGCGCAGGCTCTCGGCGTACAGCTTGTAGACGTCTTCGGTGCCCGAGGGGCGCGCGGCGAACCAGGCGTGCTCGGTCTGCACCTTCAACCCGCCGATCGCGGCGCCGTTGCCGGGGGCATGCGAGAGCTTCGCCGTGATCGTTTCACCGGCCAGCTCGGTGGCATCCACGGCATCGGGGGCGAGCTTTGACAGCGTCGCCTTCTGCTCGGGCGTTGCTGGCGCGTCGACCCGCTGGTAGGCCGAGGCGCCGAAGGCCGCTTCGAGTTCGCGGTAGCGCTCCGAGGGGGTCTTGCCGGTCACGGCGATGATCTCGGCGGCCAGCAGGCACAGCAGGATGCCGTCCTTGTCGGTCGACCAGACGCTGCCGTCGCGGCGCAAGAACGACGCTCCCGCAGACTCCTCGCCGCCGAACGCCACGGTGCCGTCGAGCAGGCCGGGGACGAACCACTTGAAGCCGACCGGAACCTCCAGCAGGCGCCGACCGAGCGACTCGGCGACCCGGTCGATGATCATCGACGAGACCAACGTCTTTCCGATGGCCGCATCGCGAGGCCAGTCGGCGCGGTGCGAGAACAGGTAGTCGATCGCGACGGCCAGGTAGTGGTTGGGGTTCATCAGTCCGGCGTCCGGGGTGACGATGCCGTGCCGGTCGGCGTCGGCGTCGTTGCCGGTGAGCACGTCGAAGTCGCCCTTCTTGGCGACGAGCGAGGCCATCGCCGACGGCGACGACGGATCCATGCGGATCTTCTCGTCCCAGTCCAGGGTCATGAATCGCCAGGTGGGGTCGACCTCGGGGTTGACGACGCGCAGGTCGAGGTCGTGCATCTCGGCGATGAGCGTCCAGTAGTCCACCGACGCCCCGCCGAGCGGGTCGGCGCCGATGCGCACGCCCGCGCGCCGGATCGCGTCGATGTCGATGATCGAGGGCAGATCGCGCACGTACGCATCGCGGAAGTCGTAGGTGCCGATCGTGTCCTCGTCGATGTCGGCGTGACGGATGCGTCGCACACCCTCCAACCCGGCAGCGATCAGGTCGTTCGCGCGCTGGGCGATCCAGCCCGTCGCGTCGGTGTCGGCGGGGCCGCCGTGCGGCGGGTTGTACTTGAAGCCGCCGTCGCGGGGCGGGTTGTGCGAGGGGGTGACGACGATCCCGTCGGCACGGTCCGCGTCGGATGCCTCGCGGCCGCGGTTGTAGGTGAGGATGGCGTGGCTGAGGGCGGGTGTGGGAACCCACGATTCGCGGGAGTCGATGCGCACATCGACGCCGTTGCCGATCAGCACCTCGATCGCGCTGCGCTCGGCGGGCAGCGAGAGCGCGTGCGTGTCTCGCCCCAGGAAGAGCGGCCCGCGGATGCCCTGATCGGCGCGGTAGTCGACGATGGCCTGTGTGGTGGCGAGGATGTGGTCCTCGTTGAAGCTCGACGTCAGCGCCGAGCCGCGGTGACCGCTCGTGCCGAACACGACGCGCTGCGCGGGAACGGACGGATCCGGGCGCCGGTCATAGTACGCGGCGATCAGCTCGTCGACGTCGATCAGGTCATGTTCCTCGGCGGGGAGTCCGGCACGGCTGGTCATGGGGATAGTCTGCCCCGGCATTCGCGCCTGCGCATCCTCGTGTCGCGGTGAGACGGAGGGTCGGGGCTGGGATTGTTCCGACGTTCACCGAGAACAGGCTCGTTACCGAGAACAGGACGATTCTCGGTAACGAGCCTGTTCTCAGCATCCGTCCTGTTCTCGGAACACGGCCGACCTCACTCACCCTGCCGCGGGCCCCGGAAACGCGGCGTCGACGCACCGGGGCGCGGGTCTAGGCTGGCGGAGTGACCGAACGCCGCACATACAGCTATCTCGGCCCCGCCGGAACCTTCACCGAGGCAGCGCTCGATCAGGTGCCCGAGGCGCGCGGACACGACTGGCGTGCTGTGCATAACGTCGGTGAGGCGCTCGCCGACGTGCTCGAAGGCCGCAGCCACGCGGCCATGATCGCGATCGAGAACTCGGTCGAGGGCGGTGTCTCGACCACACTCGATGCCCTCGCGACGCTGCCGGGGCTGCGCATCATCGGCGAGTACCTGGTCAACGTCAACTTCGTACTGGTCGGCGCGCCGGGCACCCGCCTCGACGACGTACAGGTCATCGCCGCGCATCCGGTCGCCTACGCGCAGTGCCACGGCTGGCTCGGCGAGCACCTGCCGCGGCACGCGCACGTGCCGGCCGCCAGCAACGTGGCCTCCGCGATCGGCGTGCTCGACGGAACCCTGCCCGCGCAGGCCGCGATCGCCGCCCCGGGAATCGTCGCGCACCACGAGGTCGAGGTGCTCGCCGAGCAGATCGGCGACAACGACAACGCTGTGACCCGGTTCGTGCTGGTGTCGAAGACCGTCGCCCCCGCCGAGCCGACCGGCGCCGACAAGACCTCGCTGATCATCGAACTGCCCGACGATCGCCCCGGCGCGCTGCTGGAGATGCTCGAGCAGTTCTCCACGCGCGGCATCAACCTGTCGCTGCTGCAGTCGCGTCCGATCGGAGACGCCCTCGGGCGGTACCGATTCGTCGTCGACGCCGACGGCCACGCGCACGACGAGCGCATGGCCGATGCGCTGATGGGGATCCGGCGCTTCAGCCCTCGCGTGGCTTTCCTGGGGTCGTACCCGCGCGCCGACCGCAAGATCGTGCAGTACCCGGAACGGTATGCCGACGAGGTGTTCGTCGAGGCGCGCGATTGGCTGCGCGCGCTGATCCACGGCGAGCCCGAGGCATAGGCCCCGCGCTCGCCGCCCCGCCCGCCTCAGCGGGCGAGCAGCTCCAGCGTGCGGATGCGTCCCGGCGTCTCGTCGAGAGGCTCGGCCTCGTAGGCGCCGGCGACGGGCGAGAGCATGATCTCGTCGACGCCGTGCCGGGCGGCGAATGCCGAGAGATCGGATGCCACCGACGGGCCATCACCGATGAACCAGCGCTGCCGCATGGCGGCGATGAGCGAGTGCTCGGCCGGGTCGGCGTCGGCGGCGAGTCCTGTCTTGGCCTGCTCGACGGTTTGCAGTGCGGTGAGTGGTTTGTTCTGCTGCAGGCGCGCCATCATGCGCAGCTGGGGCAGGGCGCGATCGTCGGCTTCTTCGGCGGTATCAGCGGCGACGACGTTGGCCGTCAGGAAGGTGCGCGGCTCGGCCAGCGTCTCGGACGGCTGGAAGCCGGACCGATACAGGTCGAGCGCACGCTCCAGGCCGTGCCCCGAGAAGTGGTTGGCGAAGACGTAGGGCAGGCCGTGCACGGCGGCGAGCTGTGCCGAGTAGTCGCTCGATCCGAGCATCCAGATTTGCGGAGCCCCGGTCGCGGAGGGTGTGGAGCGCACCTGGTACTGCCCGCCGGACGTGAACTGCACGGTGGCGCCGTCGGGCTGCAGCATCAGCGCGATGTCCTGGACATGCTGCGGGAAGCGCTCGACATCGCCGGCGGCGCCGGATGAACGCAGGAGCTGCGTGATGACGGGATCGCTGCCGGGTGCGCGGCCGAGCCCGAGGTCGATGCGGCCGGGCGCGAGCGCTTCGAGCGCGGCGAACTGCTCGGCGACGATGAGTGGCGCGTGGTTGGGCAGCATGACGCCGCCCGATCCGACGCGGATGCGTCGGGTGCGTGCTGCGGCCGCGGCGATCAGTACCGGGGGAGAGGTGGATGCCACCGCCGGCATGTTGTGGTGCTCGGCGAACCAGTAGCGACGCAGGCGCAGTTCGTCAGCGCGCTGCGCGAGGGAGAGGGAGGAGGTCAGCGCCTGGGCGCTGGTCTGCACGGTGCCGTCAGACGTAGCGCGGACGGGGACGAGATCGAGAACGGAGAGCGCAGGAGTAGTCATCGTCGGATGCAACCGGGAGTGCGGTCGCTGCATTCCTTAGGCGGGGCGACACGCCCGACCGGCTGGGCCCGATTTGCCGGGATGCCCCGACGCACGTAAGCTCTTACTTGTTCGCCCCAAGCGGTTGAGCGGAAGGCCTGAGGGTCTGGCTCCCCACCAAGTAGCGAACATCCACCTCCTTCATCTTCGGATGATCGGCCTCGTGCTGAAGAGCGTGGAAGTCCCGCCCGGGAGTCAACTTGACAGATCGGCCGAGACGGATAAGATGGACAAGTTGCCTTCACGGGCAGCGGATTCGTTCTGATCCTCACGGCCGTCGATTTGACAGTCGGGTCGGGATGATTATGATTGTGAAGTTGCCTTGCGCGTCTGGCCTTTGTTGGTTGGTGTGTGGGTGCGTCCGATCCTTGAGAACTCAACAGC
>NZ_JBKFTM010000004.1:0-218784 GCF_046507855.1 Microbacterium sp. 2216-1 | reverse complement strand
AGAGTAGGACACCGCCGGACTCCTTTTAAACGAAAGAGCCACCCAACGCTGGGTGGCTCTTTCGCGTTAACACGACAACGACTCAAAGGCCGCGCGGCTCACGCGCGGCCTTTGCTATATCCGAGGTGCTTTTCCAGCGTGCGCGCCGCGGCGCGGACAGCATCCGCCGCCTTTGGGTCTCTGCGCTGTTCCCACGTGACGGCGACGGCCGCCGCGGGCCACCCCGCGTGGTCTCGCACGGCGACGGCCACCGAACGGAACTCTGGCGTCACCTCGCCGTCCTCTGATGCGATCCCTGTGGTCCGGGCTTCTCGCAGCACCTCGCGCAACTCCGACGGTCGCGCCGGCCCGTGCCCGGTACGGTCGGTGAACGCCGCGGCATCGGGGTAGAGCGCACGTACCTGACTCTGAGGCAGCATGCTGAGCATCGCGCGCCCGGTTGCGGTGAGGTGGGCCGGGAGCCGCACGCCGACGTCGGTGACGAGAGCGGGGCGTCGAGCCGCGCGTTCTTCGACGATGTAGAGCACGTCGCGTCCACTCATCACCGCAAGGTGGGCGCTCTCGCCCACCTGATCGGCGAGAGCGGCGATCACGGGCCTTCCCAGCCGCGCGAGCGGCTCCTGTCGCGCGTAGCCACCGGCGAGTTCGAACGCGCTCGTCCCAAGACCCCAGCGTCGCTCCTGGGGGAGGTGCACGACGAAGCCGTGTGTCTCGAGCGTCGCGAGCAGGTGATAGATGGTCGACCGCGGAATGCCGAGATCCCGGGCCAGCGACGAAGCCGCGACCGGTGCAGGCCGTCGCGCCAGATGGCGCAGGACGCGCAACGTCTGATCCGCCGCCGGCACCTGAGGTCGGTGGGCGTCGCTTTTGTCTGGGATCACAGACACAGTCTCTCACCGCAGCACCCGTTCGTGCCCCCGAGCGGGTGGAATCGATACATGCAGTCTTCTTCCTCCGTGATCATCGGCGATGCGCCGCTTGCACCCGTACAGGTCGTCTCCGTCGCGCGCGGCGGCGCACCCGTTGAGATCAGTGACGGCGCGCGAGCGCGCGTCGCCGCTGCCCGTGCCGTCATCGACGACCGGGCCGCCGACCCGCATCCGCACTACGGCGTGTCCACCGGTTTCGGTGCGCTCGCGACGACCTTCATCGCCCCGGAGCGGCGTCGTCAGCTGCAGGCGAGTCTGATCCGTTCGCATGCCGCAGGTACGGGTGCCGAGGTCGAGACCGAGGTGGTGCGCGCACTGCAGCTGCTGCGGCTGCAGACACTCGCGTCCGGCCACACCGGCGTGCGCCCGGTAGTCGTCGACACGTACGCCGCGATGCTCAACGCCGGCATCACGCCTGTCGTGCGCGAGTACGGTTCGCTCGGCTGTTCCGGCGACCTCGCGCCGCTCGCGCATGTTGCGCTGGCCGCGATGGGCGAGGGCGATGTGCGGGATGCGCACGGTGAGCTGATGCCCGCGGCGGATGCCCTGTCGGCAGCATCCATCGAGCCGCTCGTGCTCGTCGAGAAAGAAGGTCTCGCCCTCATCAACGGCACTGACGGGATGCTGGGCATGCTGCTGCTGGCGCTGCACGACCTCGAGACTCTCGTGACCACCGCCGACCTCGCAGCGGCCATGTCGATCGAGTCGCAGCTGGGCACCGATGCCGTGTTCGCCACCGACCTCATGGCGCTGCGACCGCAGCTCGGACAGGCCACCAGCGCCGCCAACCTGCGTGCATTCCTGGGGGACTCGCCGATCGTCCACTCGCACAAGGGCCCCGAGGACGGCCGCGTGCAGGACGCATACTCGCTGCGGTGCTCGCCGCAGGTGCACGGCGCCGTGCGCGACACCATGGCGCACGCCGCACTGATCGGTGAGCGCGAGCTGGCATCCGTCGTCGACAACCCCGTCGTGACCACCGACGGGCGCATCGCCTCGAACGGCAACTTCCACGGCGCGCCGGTCGCCGCGGTGCTCGACTTCCTTGCCATCTCAGTGGCCGACCTCGCCTCGATCTCGGAACGGCGCACCGATCGCGCGCTCGACCCGGCGCGCAGCCACGGGCTGCCGCCCTTCCTCGCTCACGAAGTGGGCGTCGACTCGGGGCTGATGATCGCGCAGTACGCCGCTGCCGGAATCGTCTCCGAGCTGAAGAGGCTCGCCGTTCCAGCATCCGTCGACTCCATCCCGTCGTCGGCCATGCAGGAGGACCACGTCTCGATGGGCTGGGCGGGTGCGCGCAAGCTGCGCCGCGCCATCGACGGGCTCGCGCGGGTGCTGGCGATCGAACTCATCACCGGCGCCCGCGCGCTCGATCTGCGTGCGCCCCTGCAAGCGGGGCCCGCCACGGGCGCCGTACGGGATCTCGTGCGCACGGTCGCCGCCGGTCCCGGGCCCGACCACTTCCTCTCACCCGACATGGAGGCCGTCACCGAGCTCGTGCGCTCGGGCGCGGTCGCCCGCACTGCGAAGGAGCATGCCGATGTCTGACACCACCACCCGTACCGTCCGTGCCGCGCGCGGCAACGAGCGCACCGCCAAGACCTGGGGCGCCGAAGCCGCCAAGCGGATGCTGATGAACAACCTCGACCCCGAGGTTGCCGAGCATCCCGAGGATCTCGTCGTCTACGGCGGAACGGGACGGGCCGCCCGCAGCTGGGAGGCGTACGACGCGATCGTGCGCACCCTCGACGAGCTCGAACCCGATGAGACGCTGCTGGTGCAGTCCGGCAAGCCCGTTGGCGTGTTCCGCACACACGAGTGGGCGCCGCGGGTGCTGATCGCAAACTCGAACCTCGTCGGCGACTGGGCGACCTGGCCCGAGTTCCGTCGCCTGGAAGCACTCGGACTGACGATGTACGGGCAGATGACGGCCGGGTCGTGGATCTACATCGGCACCCAGGGCATCCTGCAAGGCACCTACGAGACCTTCGCCGCGGTTGCACGCTCGCTGGGCCGGGACTCGCTCAAGGGCACGCTCACCCTCACCGGCGGTGCCGGCGGCATGGGCGGCGCGCAGCCGCTGGCAGTCACCCTCAACGAGGGCGTGGTGCTGATCGTCGACGTCGACGAGTCGCGTCTTGAGCGTCGCGTGGCGCACGGCTATCTGGACGAGTACACCACCGACCTCGATGCGGCCATCGCGCGCGTCGTCGCTGCCAAGGAGGCCGGCGAGGCCCTCTCGGTGGGCGTGGTCGGCAATGCGGCCGAGGTGTTCCCCGAACTGCGTTCGCGCGGCGTGCCGATCGATGTCGTCACCGACCAGACCAGTGCGCACGACCCGCTTGCCTACCTGCCGCTGGGCATCGCGTTCGCTGATTGGAAGGCCGAGGCCGAACGCGACCCGGAGGCGTTCACACGCCGCTCCCGTGAGTCGATGGCCGCGCACGTGGCCGCGATGGTCGCGTTCCAGGACGCAGGTGCGGCCGTGTTCGATTACGGCAACTCCATTCGTGCCGAGGCGAAGCTGGGCGGGTTCGACCGGGCGTTCGAGTTCCCCGGGTTCGTGCCGGCGTACATCCGCCCGCAGTTCGAGGAGGGGCGCGGACCGTTCCGCTGGGCTGCGCTGTCGGGCGACCCGCAGGACATCTACAAGACTGACCGGGCGATCGCCGAGCTGTTCCCCGAAGACGCAGCGCTGCACCGCTGGCTGGACAAGGCCGGCGAGAAGGTGCACTTCGAGGGTCTGCCTGCGCGGATCTGCTGGCTCGGGTACAAGGAGCGCCACCTGGCGGGTCTGAAGTTCAACGAGATGGTCGCCTCGGGCGAGCTCTCGGCGCCGATCGTGATCGGCCGCGACCACCTCGACTCGGGATCGGTCGCGTCTCCCTACCGTGAGACCGAGGCGATGAAAGACGGATCGGATGCCATCGCCGACTGGCCCCTGCTGAATGCGCTGCTGAACACGGCGTCCGGGGCGAGCTGGGTGTCGCTGCACCACGGCGGTGGCGTCGGCATCGGCCGGTCGATCCATGCCGGGCAGGTGACCGTCGCCGACGGCAGCGAACTGGCCGCCCAGAAGCTGGAGCGCGTGCTGACCAATGACCCGGGTACCGGTGTCATGCGGCACGTGGACGCCGGGTACGACCACGCCCGTGACATCGCCCGCGAGCGCGGTCTGAACATTCCGATGGGCCTGTAGCCGCCCCCCGCACTCGCGTACCCTCCCCACGAGGGGTCAAGAAACGTCGCGTCACACCGCGCGAACCCGACAGAAATTGACCCCTCGTGGGTGGGGAGAGGGAGACGGAGAAAGGGAGAGAGGATGCTGATGACGAGGACGCTGATCACCAACATCGGGGAGTTGACGACCAACGACCCGGCGGTCGACGGGACGGCGACCGGAACCATGCGCGACGCCGCCGTGCTCATCGACCACGGCCGCATCGAGTGGGTCGGCGCGGCCGACGCGGTTCCCACGACACCCGAGGGGTATCTGGAAGTGGATGCCCGAGGCCGGGCGCTCATCCCCGGATTCGTCGACAGCCACAGTCACATCGTGTTCGGCGGGGACCGCGCCGCCGAGTTCGAGGCGCGCATGGCGGGGCAGAAGTACGCCGCCGGGGGCATCCGATCGACGGTGGCGGCTACGCGCGCGGCATCCGACGACGACCTGCGCACGCGACTGCGCGGGTTCCTCGACGAGATGCTCGCGCAGGGCACCACCACCATCGAGATCAAGAGCGGCTACGGGCTCGACGTCGAGACCGAGGCGCGCCTGGTGCGCCTGGCCGCCGAGGTGACCGACGAGGTGACGTTCCTCGGGGCGCACGTCGTGCCGGCCGAGTACGCCGATCGCGGCGATGAATACGTCGACCTGGTCATCGGCGACATGCTCGACGCGTGCGCGCCGCACAGCAAATGGATCGACGTGTTCTGCGAGACCGGTGCGTTCACGGTGCCCCAGTCGCGTCGGGTGCTCGAAGCGGGCATCGCGCGTGGCCTGCAGCCAAGGGCGCACGCCAGTCAGCTGGGCACGGGGGAGGGGGTGCAGCTCGCCGTCGAGCTGGGCGCAGCCTCGATCGACCACGGCACCTACCTGGCCGAGGCGGACGTGGCCGCGCTCGCCGCATCCGAGACCGTGCTCACTCTGCTGCCCGGTGTGGAGTTCTCGACCCGGCAGCCGTACCCCGATGCGCGTGCGCTGATCGACGCGGGGGTGACGGTGGCGCTGGCCTGCGACACCAACCCGGGGTCGAGCTTCACCTCGTCGATGCCGTTCTGCATCGCCGTGGCCGTGCGGGACATGGGCATGACAACGGCCGAGGCGGTCTGGGCAGCGACGGCGGGAGGTGCGCAGGCACTGCGCCGCGATGACATCGGTGTGATCGCCGTCGGCAAACGGGCCGACCTCGTGCTGCTCGATGCTCCCACGCGCGTGCACCTGGCGTACCGGCCCGGCGTGCCCCTGATCGCGCACGTCTGGAAGGACGGTGAGCGGATCCGTTGAGACGGCCCTGCCATTGGTGGACGCGGGTAGCGTGGGGGCATGGCTCGAATCCTCATCATCGGCGGTCACGGAAAGATCGCGCTGCTGCTCGCTCCGCTCCTCGTCGCGCGTGGTGACGAGGTCTCGGCGGTGATCCGCAACCCGCAGCACGCCGAAGACGTGCGCGCGACGGGTGCGGTACCGATCGTCTTCGACGTGGAGCACGAGGGGCAGGCCGCGCTGGCGCGCATCATCGCCGGGCACGACGCCATCGTCTGGTCGGCCGGCGCGGGCGGCGGCAACCCGCAGCGCACGAAAGCCGTCGATCACGATGCCGCGGTGCGTTCGATGGATGCCGCGGCGGATGCCGGAGTACAGCGCTACGTCATGGTCTCGTACTTCAACGCCTCACCGGATCACGGCATCGACCCTGCGGACGGGTTCTTCGCGTACGCCGAGGCCAAGGCCGCCGCGGATGCGCACCTGCGGGCATCCGCACTGGACTGGACGATCCTCGGGCCGAGCCGCCTGACGCTAGCCGCCCCGAGCGGCCGCATCGACGCGACGGCCGAGGTGTCGGGGGAGGTCTCGCGCGCGAATGTCGCCGAGGCGATCGCCGCGACCCTGCACGACCCCTCGACGATCGGTCGCACGATTCGGTTCAACGACGGGGAGACGCCGATCGCGGAGGCGATCCGCGGCCGCTGACCCGGCCTACCCCCGATCGACCAGCCCAGCGAGCAGCTCCAGCACGCACAGGGCGGCCAGGCGAACGGTGCGCCCGTCCGGGGCATCCGCGGTCGCGTCGACCTCGGCGATGTCGGCGCCGACCACCCGGGCATCCGATGCGACACGGCGCGTCAGTGCCCGCAGCTCCCACGCGGCCAGGCCGCCGGGAACGCTGGCAGGGCACCCCGGCGCCACCGAGCGGTCGCAGACGTCGACGTCGATGTCGAGGTGCACGCGGGCATCCGCCCCGGCACCCGCCACCTCGAGCGCTTCCGCCGCGACATCGTCGATGCCGCGCCGGCGCACCTCGTCGAGAGTGATGACACGGATGCCCCAGTCGGCCGCGCGCTGCGCGTAGAACGCAGAGTTCGCGAAGTCGGCGATCCCGATCTGCACGATGCGCCGCGGATCGATCCGTTGCGCCTCGGGGGCATCCTCGACGAGTCGGCGCACGGGGGTGCCGTTGGAGACGCCGTCGCGCAGGTCGAAGTGCGCGTCGAACGTGATCAGGCCGGTCGCAGAGACACCGCGGGCGACCGAGTAGGTGAGCGAGTTGTCGCCGCCGAGGGCGATGACCCGGCGAGCGGATGCCGCCAGCTCGGCCACCCGGTCGACCGTGCGCTCGGTGCCCGCGGCGGAGTCCGGGTCGTCGATGTCGCCCGCATCGGCGATGCGCAGCGCTGCGCCGAGGTCGATCGCCGGCGGGCCCATCAGCGTCGGACTGTATCGGGCGAGAGCGTCGCGGATGGCTGCAGGGGTGGCATGGGCGCCGGTGGGGGACAGCGAGGTGCTGTGCACCGGAACGCCGAGCAGCGCGGCATCCACGCGCTCGCCGTTGAACGCGGGCCAACTTCCGGCGCGCGGCCAGGACGGATCGTGCGAGAGTGCCATGCGTTCAGACTCCGGGGATCAGGGCGTGCGCGATCGCGAAGATCGTCACGCCGGCGAGGGCACCGACGACGGTGCCGTTCAGGCGGATGTACTGCAGGTCGCGGCCCACCATGAGCTCGATCTTCTCGGTGGTCTCGGCCGGATCCCAGCGCTCGACGGTGTCGGTGATGATCGAGGCGATGTCGTGCCGGTAACGGTCGACGAGGAAGACAGCGCCCTCGGTGGCCCAGCCGTCGACGCGTCGCTGCAGGGCCGCATCCGTCGTCAGGCGTCGGCCGATGTCTTCCAGCGCCGTGGTCGCGCGAAGCCGCAGACCGCTCTGCGGGTTGGCGAGGGCCGCGAGCAGCCCGGCCTTGGCGGTGTTCCAGGCCTGAGCGGCGAGCTCGCCGACACGGGGGCTGTCGAAGACGCTCGCCTTCGCCCCCTCCAGACGTGCACGCATGGCCGGGTCGTGCTGCAGTCCGTCGGCGAGGCGGGCCAGGTAGCCGTCGACGGCGAGACGCGCCGGATGCTGCGGATCGGCCTGCACGGCGCGGATGAACTTCACGGCTTCGGCGTACGCGGTCTCGTCGACGAAGCGGTGCGCGAGGCGCGGAACCCAGGCGGGAAGACGTCGCGAGATCAACCCTTGGAACGCGGTGGAGTTGTTGTCGAGCCAGCCGGCGATGTTGTCGACGGCGAGGTCGACGGCGCCACGGTGGGCGTCGGCCTGCACGATCTTCTCGAGCCATGCCCCTGCGGGCGGGCCCCACTCCGGTTCGACCAGGTGGTCGTGGGCGAGGTCGGCGATGAGATCGCGCACATCGTCGTCGCTGAGCGCGCGCAGCACTGCTGCGGCGATCGTCGAGCCCTCGGCGGCGACGCGCTGCGCGTGCGCGGGCTGGGACAGCCAATCGCCGAGGCGATGCGCCACCGCGGTCGAGGCCACCTTCTGCCGCACGACCTCGGCGGAGAGGAAGTTCGTCTCGACGAACTCTCCCAGTGACCGGCCGATCTCATCCTTGCGGTTCGGGATGATCGCGGTGTGCGGGATGGGGAGCCCGAGGGGCCGGCGGAACAGAGCAGTCACGGCGAACCAGTCGGCCAGCGCCCCGACCATGCCGCCTTCGGCCGCCGCGCGTACATAGCCGAACGCGGGGTAGCGGCCCTGGAGGGCGAATGCGATCACGAAGACCACCGCCATCAGCAGCAGCGCGCCCAGCGCCACCGCCTTCATGCGGCGGAGCCCGCGGAGTCGCTCCTGGTCGGCGGGTGAGAGCAGTGCCATCGGTGTGCGCGGCATGTGGTCATCCTTTCACGCGCACCGGCGCGAGCGTGTCAGGGCGGACTACGCTCGGAGATGTGATCGAAGACATCCAGAAGCGCGCCCTGCACCGCACCAGCATCCTCGAGGGTCAGCTGCGCGGCATCACCCGGATGATCGAGAACGAGGAGTACTGCATGGACATCATCACGCAGTCGCGTGCCGTGCAGCGCTCGCTCGAGTCGCTCAACCGACTGCTGCTCGAGAACCACCTGCGCACGCACGTCACGCACATGTTCGAAGCCGGGGGCGAAGAGCGCGACCAGGCGGTCGGCGAGCTGCTCAAGGCCTTCGATTTCGATCGGAAGTAGGTTCATTTCCGTTGTCAAGCATCATTCTGACAACGGATATCGTCGCACTATCCGGTAAAATCTTCGCTTTTCGCTGTACCTCCCCGCTGAGTTGTGGTTGACTATCGGCACGTCAGAACTCAACGTGGAGGTTCCATGGCCGATTCCGCACCGGCGGCGACCGCACCCGATACCGGCAACACGACCGGGGGTGTCGAGATCGTCGGCGTCACCAAGCGCTACGGCGACTCCATCGCCGTCGACAACCTCTCACTCTCGATCCAGCCGGGGGAGTTCCTCTCGCTGCTCGGCCCGTCCGGCTGCGGCAAGACGACGACCCTGCGCATGATCGCCGGGTTCGAGCATCCCGACAGCGGCGACATCAGCATCTCGGGACGCAGCGTGCTGGGGCTGCCGCCGTACAAGCGTGAGGTCAACACCGTCTTCCAGGCCTACGCGCTGTTCCCGCACATGTCGGTGGCCGAGAACGTCGCATACGGTCTGCAGCAGCGCGGCGTGCCCAAGGCCGAGCAGCGCCAGCGGGTCGCCGAGGCCCTCGACATGGTGCAGCTGCGCCGATTCGCTGACCGCAAACCCACGATGCTCTCGGGCGGTCAGCAACAGCGCATCGCGCTTTCGCGGGCACTGATCAACCGGCCCAGCGTCCTTCTGCTCGACGAGCCTCTGGCGGCGCTCGACCGACAGCTGCGCGAAGAGATGCAGGTCGAGTTGAAGCTGCTGCAGGCACGACTGGGAACCACCTTCGTGTTCGTCACCCACGACCAGGGCGAGGCGCTGTCGATGAGCGACCGCATCGCCGTCATGCGGGCCGGGCGCATCGAGCAGCTCGACGGCCCCGAGCAGATCTACGCGGCGCCCGCGTCGGCGTACGTGGCCTCGTTCATCGGCCAGCAGAACTTCGTGCAGGGCACCGTCGCTGCTGACGGCGCGGCCATCGACACCGACCTCGGTGTGATCGCCGGACCGTGGGGCGGAGAACGGGTATCTCCCGGCGGATCGGCCGTCGCCGCCATCCGCCCCGAGTTCATCCGCCTCGAATCCGCGGGTTCGACCGCGAACGGCGCAGACGCCCGCGTGCTCAGCGTGTCGTACCTGGGCGAGACACTGCAGGTCGTGGTCGGCGCCGGCGAGCAGACCCTGCTCGTGCGCACGCCCGCACCGACGGCACCCTCGGTCCGCGTCGACGACGACGTGCGCTGCGTCTGGTCACCCGACGATGTGCGGCTGTTCGCCACCGATGGCGCGCCGCTGGCATCCACCCACGTCATCACCCTGCCCGACCGCTCCGGCACCTGACCGCGCGGTTCCCACCCCACGCACCTACCCGACGCACGAAGGAGTGCACTCATGAACGACAGCAACAGCATCCGCATTCTCGCCGACAGCACCATCGCGCCCCTCGTGCGCCGCCAGCTCACCCGCCGCGGCTTCATCGCCGCGGTCGCCGCCGTCGGCGCCGCCGGCGTCCTCACCGCTTGCTCACCCGGCGGATCCAGCGCGCCCGCACCGGGCGCCACCGGAGGGGCCATCGAAGACCAGTTGTCGATCTACAGCTGGGGAGAGTACGACTCTCCCGACGTCGTTGAAGCGTTCACCAACGAGCACGGCGCCAAGGTCATCATGGACACCTTCGCCTCGAACGAAGAGATGATCGCCAAGCTCATCGCGGCCAAGGGCACCAGCGGTTTCGACCTGGTCGTCCCGACCGGCATCTTCATCCCGCAGATGATCGAGAACGGACTACTCGCCAAGCTCAACCTCGACCTCATCCCCAACATCGAGTACATGGACCCCGCGTTCCTCGGCCGCGCCTGGGACCCGAACAACGAGTACTCGATCTGCAAGGCCTGGGGCACCACCGGCTTCGTCTACGACAAGACCGTCATCACCCGCGAACTGAAGACGTGGAACGACTTCATCGACGCCGCCCAGAACGAGGCCTCGGGCAAGACCTCGGTGCTCGATGACCCGGCGCCCCTCGGCGGCATTTACTACTGGGCCAACGGCATCGACTGGAACACGACCGATCCGGCCGACCACGACGCCTGCGAGAAGTTCCTCGTCGAAGAGCTCGCCCCGCACATCTCGGCCTTCGATTCGTACCCGGGCGGCGCCGCGATCCCCCAGGCCTCGCACGCACTCATGCAGGTGTGGAACGGTGACGCGCGTCTGGGCATCATGGAGTCATCCGACCCCGACCGCTGGCAGTGGGTGCTCGGTGCGCCCGACACCGAGCTGTGGATGGACAACTGGGCACTCGCCGTCGGCGCGCCCCACCCCGAGGCAGCCCACGCGTTCCTGAACTTCATCCTCACGCCCGAGAACCAGCTGCTGCAGGTCGACTACATCGGCTACGACACCGGCGCCAAGGACATCCGCGCCGCCGCCGAGGACGCCGGACTCGAGATGCTCGACATGGTGTTCTTCGACGAGGCGCAGGTGGCGACCATGCACGAGGGCAAGGTCACCGAGTCGCAGGCGCGGATCGTCGAGATCTGGAACAAGACGAAGGCCGCTGCCGGTGCGTAGTCCGCGCTTCGGGCTGGCCGTTCCCGCCTGGGCATGGCTGGCCATCTTCTTCATCGCGCCCATCGCGATGGTCGTCTGGTTCAGCTTCGGCTACAAGCCCGGCATCTTCGGCACGCACGCCAACGACGTGCTGTCGCTGGACCGATACGCCGAGGCGATGTCACCGACGTTCTTCGCGACGTTCCAGAACACCCTGTGGGTGGGCGTGATCGGCACGGTGCTGTGCCTGGCGATCGGAGCCCCGGTCGCCTACTGG
This sequence comes from Microbacterium sp. 2216-1, assembly GCF_046507855.1. Lineage (NCBI taxonomy): Bacteria > Bacillati > Actinomycetota > Actinomycetes > Micrococcales > Microbacteriaceae > Microbacterium > Microbacterium sp. 2216-1. The sequence continues at coordinate 207,347 of NZ_JBKFTM010000004.1, read as the reverse complement.
ATGGCCGTCAAGGCTCCGCCCTCGCGGCGCGGTCTGCTGATCGCGCTGGTGATGGTGCCGTTCTGGACCAACTTCCTGGTGCGCACCCTGGGATGGCAGGTCATCCTCGCCCCCGAGGGCTGGCTGTCGTCGGCGCTGCAGGGCATCGGGCTGCTCGACGGGCCGCTCGACATCCTGTACTCCCGCGGGGCGGTGCTCATCGGTGTCGTCTACAACTACCTGCCGCTGATGATCCTGCCGCTGTACGTCGCCTTCGACCGCGTGGGCACCCCGCTGCGCGAGGCGAGCAAAGACCTCGGCGCCAGCTCGGTGCGCACCTTCCTGCGCGTCACCGTTCCGCTGGCGCAGCCGGGCATCGTCGCCGGTGTGCTGCTGGTCTTCATCCCGCTGATGGGCGACTACATCACCGCCACCGTGCTTGGCGGGGCCCAGGGCAACATGGTCGGTCAGCTCGTGGCGAGCCAGTTCGGCACCGCGCAGAACTGGGCGCTCGGCTCGGCGATGGCGGTGCTGCTCATCCTCATCATCATGCTGACGATCGGCGTCGCCGCGGCCATCCTGTGGCTGGTCACGCTGCCGTTCCGTCGGCGCAACCGTCTCGTGCTCGGGGAGGCCTCATGACCGACGTGCGCATTCGTCGCCGCGGCACGGGCGACCGGATCCTGGGGATCTGGTCGGTGCTCGTGTACGCGTTCCTGTTCCTGCCGATCATCGTGATCGTGCTGTCGTCGTTCAACTCGGGGCGCCTGCTGGTCGCCTGGGACGGCTTCAGCCTCGAACCCTTCGCCGCCCTGTTCGAGAAGCCCGTGATCCGCGACGCCGTGATGGTGTCGCTGCGCACCGGTCTGATCGCGGCGCTGCTGGCATCGGTGCTCGGCACGCTCGCCGGAGTCGCGATGGCCAGACGCCCCGGCCGCTGGGTGTGGTGGTTCCTGATGCTGCTGCTGCTGGTCGCTGTCACGCCCGAGATCGTCGACGCGATCGCCCTGCTGCCGTGGATGGTCTTCCTGGGGCAGGACCTCGGCATCGGCATCTTCAACGACGGCACCATGCGATTGGTCGTCGGTCACTCGCTGTTCTCGGTGGCGATCGTGTCGTACATCGTCCGCTCGCGGCTGGTCGGGCTTGACGAGAAGCTCGAAGAGGCGTCGGCCGACCTGTACGCGCCACCGCTGCGTACCTTCCTGCGGGTCACCCTGCCGCTGGCCATGCCGGCCGTGCTCGCCGGGTTCTTGCTGTCGTTCACCCTCAGCCTCGACAACACGGTGGTGTCGGCGTTCGTGCAGGTCTCGGGCACCACGCCCTGGCCGGTGTACGTGCTGAGCTCGCTACGCAGCGGACTCCGCCCCGAGATCGCCGCGGTCTCGACGGTCATGCTGCTGCTGACCCTGGTGTCGTTGGCGCTCGTGGCGCTGGTTCTCAAACGCGCCGGCGACTCGGCGACGGATATTGCTCGAACGATGGGAGGCGGCTGAGTTGGCTCACGCAGATCTGGTGTTCACCGGTGGTGCATACGGCGGGCGGGTGTTCTGTGCGGACTCCAGCCGGGGGCGCGCCGATAGCGTCGCCGTCCGCGGCGGGCGCATCGTCGCGCTCGGAGCCGAGGCGACCGCGTTGATCGGTCCCGATACCGAGGTCATCGACCTCGATGGTCGGCTGCTGATCCCCGGTTTCCAGGACGCCCACGTGCATCCGCTGTGGGGCGGCCTCGACCTGCTGCGCTGCGATCTGTCTGACCTGTCGACGGCGGACGCCTACCTCGAACGCATCCGTGGCTACGCGCAGGCGAACCCAGGCGACGACTGGATCCTCGGCGGCGGCTGGCAGATGTCGGCTTTCCCCGGTGGTACCCCGACAGCGGTGGCGCTCGACGCGGTCGTCGCCGATCGCCCGGCCTTTCTGCCCAACCGCGATGGACACGGCGCCTGGGTGAACAGCCGCGCCCTTCAGCTGGCGGGCGTCACCCGCGATACCCCCGACCCGGCCGATGGGCGCATCGAGCGCGATGCCGACGGCAACCCGACGGGCACACTGCACGAGGGCGCGATGACGCTGGTGAATCGGCTGCTGCCCGAGGAACCGCACGAACGACTGCGTGAGGCGCTCGCCGTCGGCCAGGCGTACCTGCACTCGTTCGGCATCACCGCCTGGCAGGACGGCATCGTCGGCACGCAGTACAGCGACGCCGGAGACCCCCTCCCGGTGTACATCGCGGCCGATGCCGCCGGTGAGCTCACCGGGCGCGTGGTGGGTTCGCTGTGGTGGGACCGCACCCGCGGACTCGAGCAGATCGATGACCTCGTCGCGCGGCGCGAGAGCGCCCGGGGCGGGCGGTTCGCCGCGACCAGCATCAAGATCATGCAGGACGGCGTGGCCGAGAACTTCACCGCGTCGATGCTGGAGCCGTACTGCGATGGGCACGGGCATCCCACCGAGAACGCGGGGATCTCGTTCGTTGAACCCGAGATCCTCAACGAGGCCGCTGCGCGTCTGGACGCTCTGGGATTCACCCTGCACTTTCACGCCATCGGCGACCGGGCGGTGCGCGAGTGCCTCGACGCCGTGGAGTCGGCGCTGCGCCGCAACGGGCCCCGTGGCAACCCGCATCACATCTCGCACATCCAGGTCGTGCACCCCGACGACGTGCCGCGGTTCCGCAGGCTCGGCGTGACGGCGAACATGCAGATGCTCTGGGCCGCTCTGGAACCCCAGATGGTCGACCTCACGCTGCCGTTCCTCGGAGAGGCGCGGTCGAGCTGGCAGTACCCGTTCGGTGACCTGCTGCGTGCGGGGGCCGCGCTCGCCGCCGGAAGCGACTGGTCGGTGTCGACACCGGATCCGATGGCGGCCATCCACACGGCCGTGAACCGGCGTTCGGCGCCCTCGGAGTGGGAGGGCGACTACCCGGCGTTCCTTCCGGAGCAGGCGATCGACCTCGGCACCGCGTTGCAGGCGTACACGGCCGGCTCGGCGCGGGTGAACTCGCTGCCCGAGACTGGCACGATCAGAGTGGGGATGCTGGCCGACCTCGCGCTGCTCGATCGGGATCCGTTCGACGGCCCCCTCGACGAGATCGGCGACACCCGGGTGATCGGCACGTGGGTCGAGGGGAAGCGGGTGTACGAGGGCTGACGGCCTCGGCGGCGGTCACCCCTTGCGGAGCCGGCGGTAGTCGCTCGGGCTCGTACCGTGCACGCGCCGGAACTGACGCGAGAAGTAGAACGGGTCGGTGTATCCGATCCGGTCGGCGATCTCGGTGATGTTCAGCGTCGTGGTGTCGAGAAGTCGTCGCGCCCGTGCCATCTTCAGATCGCGATGGTAGGCGAGCACTCCGCCACCCGTTGCCGCTCGGAAGAGCGCCCCGAGGTGAGAGGGTGAGACGCCCACGAGCCGGGCGAGTTCAGAGACGCGGATGCTGCCTTCGGCGCGTTCGTCCAGGACGCGCATTGCCCGTTCCAGCGGTTCGCTGCGTTCGGCGAGGCGGCGATCCGCGGCGAGCTGGGTCATCAGATGCCAGGCGAGTCCGGTGGTGACGAGCAGACGGGGTGGCGAATGATCCCGTTCAAGTGCGGCGACGATCTGTTCGACCAGCGTCGTGATGCGTTCGGGGGACTGCAGCGGGAAGACGGCGGCCGGCTCTTCGGAGCCGATCGCGTGCCAGAGATGGTCCAGATCCTCGCCCTGCAGATGACACCACCAGATCGTCCAGGGATGATGAGTCTGCGCGCCGTAGGAATGCGGTGTGCCGCGAGGGATGAGGGCGGCGGTTCCAGGCTCGACCGTGATGCGGCCGTGCCCCACGTCGACCCACCCCTGCCCGTCTGTGCAGACCAGAAGTACCGTCTCAGGCGCTCCATGCGGTCTGACGCGCAGGTGATCCCGAGCCTCGGGGAACCAGCCTGCGTCGGTCACGAGCAGACTGCTGGTGACCGGTCGGGTGAGGGCGTCCGTGACCACGGGACGCGGGATGACGCAGAGCCGCTGGCGTGCGAACCCCTCCCTGCGCTCCATGCAATTGAGCATGCCATACATCAGCGAAACGTCCAGGTATGCGCCGAGAACGCCCATGGTCGTGCCGCAACCGGCGAGCCTAGCGTGGAGGACATGACCTCTTCACCTCAGTCGATCGTGCTGCCGGACCCGCCGGCGTCGGAGCGCGCCATCCTCGAAGCGGGCGGCGTCGCCTGCTGGGAACAGCCGATCACGATCGATACCTACGCCGCCGCCGAGCCCGATCGGTACCCTGCCTTTCTCGACCGCCGGGTCTATCAGGGCTCCAGCGGACGTATCTACCCGATGCCGTTCGTCGACCGCATCGAGAAAGAGGCGGCGCCGCGGACCTGGCGCGCGATCCACCTCGAGAATCAGTGGGTTCGCCTGGTCATGCTGCCCGAGCTCGGTGGGCGCATCCACGTCGGCTACGACAAGACCTGTGACTACGACTTCTTCTACCGCAACAATGTCATCAAGCCCGCACTCGTGGGCGTCGCGGGGCCGTGGGTATCGGGCGGCGTCGAGTTCAACTGGCCCCAGCATCACCGTCCCGCGACCCATCTGCCCGTCGAGACGCGTGTCGAACGGCGTCAGGACGGAACGGTCATCGTCTGGCACAGCGATCTCGACCCCCTGCAGCGCATGCGCGCCACCCATGGCATCAGCCTGCGGGGCGACTCCGCGCTGATCGGGCTCGAAGCACGCCTGGTCAACCGCACCGATGTGCCGCAGACCTTCTTGTGGTGGGCGAACGTCGCGGCAGGTGCGCATGATCGGTACCAGTCGTTCTTCCCGACCGACGTCGGCTATGTCGCTGATCACGCCCGTCGTGCGATCACGGCGTTTCCGGCGGCCGATCGGCCGTACTACGGGGTCGACTACGCGGCTCTGGCACAGCAGACACCGGGGGCGGACCGTATCGATTTCTACGGCAACGTGCCGGTTCCGACCTCGTACATGATCACCGACACCGTCGACGATTTCTTCGGCGGCTACGACCACGATGCGCGCGCCGGGTTCGTGCACTGGGCGGATCGCGCGATCGCGCCGGGCAAGAAGATGTGGACGTGGGGAAACGGTCCGGTCGGCCATGCGTGGGATCGTCACCTCACCGATCACGACGGTCCGTACGTCGAGCTGATGGCGGGGGTCTTCACCGACAACCAGCCGGACTTCACGTGGTTGCGCCCCGGCGAGACACGATCGTTCGCGCAGTACTGGTACCCGATTCAGCGGATCGGTCCTGCCGTGCAGGCGACGCGTGAGGCGGCCATCGGTCTCGAGGTGGATGATCGCCGCGTGCGCGTGGGGGTCGCCACGACCGGCGTGCACTCCACGGTGCGGATCTCCGTGCGCCGCGAGGATATGACGATCGTCGAGTGGACGTCGCCCGTCTCGCCCGGCGCGCCGTTCGTCGATGAGGTGCTGCTGACGGCGCCCGCCACCCGGGAGGACATCGAGGTCGTCGTGACCTCGGCAGACACCGGTGTGCATGAGCTCGTGCATTGGCGCGCGCACGATGCGGCTGTCGTCGAGCCGTGGGTGGCGAGCGAGCCGCCGGAGCCGGCGGGTATCGAATCGAACGACGAACTCGTCGTCACGGCACGCCACCTCGTGCAGTACCGCCACCCCACACGCGCGGCCGAGCCCTACTTCCGCGAGGCCGTGTGCCGCGACCCCGGCGATGCGCGCGCACATGAGGGCCTCGCCCGCCTGTGCTTCTCCCGTGGGGAGTACCTGGCCGCTCTCGAGCATCTCGATGCCGCGCAGGCCCGCGAGACACGACGAAACCTGAACCCCGAGCACGGTGGCGTCAGCCTGTTGCGCGGTCTCGTGCTGGAGAGGCTGGAACGGTGGAGCGACGCCGCGGATGCCTTCGGCAAGGCGAATTGGGACAGCGCTCTGCGCACCCCGGCGGCCCTGGGGCGCGCTCGGCTCGCTCTGCGGGCGGGCGATGCACAGCGCTCGCTCGAACTCGCCGAGCAAGCGGCAACGCACGATCCATTGAGCACGCAGCTCCTCGCGGCGCGCGTGGTCGCCCTGCGCGCCCTCGGTGCGGACCAGCGCGCCCGCGATCTGCTCGCGTCCGCCCGCGACGCCGATCCGCTGGACCCCCTGCTCGCGGCGCTCGACGATGCGCTCGACCCGCTCGATCCGCGTACCCTGCTCACGATGGCGCACGAGGTGCACCGGTACGGCGACCACGCCCGCGGCATCCGACTCGCCGAGCGGGCGGCCTCGGCGGGGCCGAGTGCCTTCGGCAACCCGGCCCCGATGGCGGCGTATGCGGTCGCCGCCTTCCTGGATGGCGCCGGAGCGCACCGCGAGGCTGCGATGGCGCGCGGGCGTGCGCGTGCTGTCGGTGCCCGACTCGCATTCCCCGCGGGGCTCGACGACCACGATGTGCTCTGCCGCGCCCTCGCCGCGGAGGCGGATGATGCGCGGGCGAACGGGATGCTCGGATGCTGGCTGCTCGACGCCGGGCGCACCGGCGCAGCGCTCGAAGCCCTCGATCGTGCGATCGAGCAGGGCGCTGAAGACCCGGTTGTCTGGCGCAACGCCGCGGTCGCCCTGGTGAACGCCGGCGGCGACCTCGATCTCGCCGATGCGCGCTATGCCTCGGCGCTCGAACGCAGCGGAGCCGCGGACGCTCGGCTCGTGTACGAGCGGGATCAGCTCGCCGGACTGCGCGGCGTCGACCCGGCCGATCGGCTGGAGGCGATCGAGCGTGCCGGAGCCGAGGTGCTGATCCGCGACGATCTCATGGTCGCCTATCTCGGCTTGTTGGTCGATCTCGACCGGGCCGAGCAGGCGCTGGAGGTGTTGCAGCGGCGGGAGTTCCAGCCGTTCGAAGGCGGCGAGGGCACGGTGCTCGCCGTGTTCGACCGGGCATCGGCTGCCGTCGCGCGCGAGGTGCTCGCACGGGATCCGGAGCGCGCCAGACGGTTGCTGCGGGCCGGGGTCGTGCCTCCGCAGAACCTCGGAGAGGGCCGTCACCCCGCTGATATCGTCGCGGAACGGTTCGTGCTCCTGGGAGACGCCGAGGCGGCGCTCGGTGATGACCGGGCCGCGGCGGTGTCCTGGTGTCGGGCGACAGCAGTTGACACGGCGTTGGCGGCTGAGGGGCATCGCATCACTGCGAGCGATGTCTGGATCGGTCGGGCGCATCTGCGTCTGGGGGAGTGGGCGCAGGCCGCGCGCGTGTGGGACGCGCTTGAGGCGCGTGCCGCGGAGCTGGAAGCGGCAGCGGATCGCAGCGATTACTTCGCCACCTCGATGCCCGAGCTGCTGCTCTTCTCTGTCGATACGGTCGAGCGTCGCCTCCAGGAGGCTCGGGCGCTGCGCGATCTCGCCGCCGAGGGACGTCGCGAGGCAGCGGCGGGCGGAGGATCCGGCACGATGCGCGCGGCCCCCTGACACCCCCACTTCGCGCCGAGACCCCCTGCTGCAGACGTCTGCAGCAGGGGGTCTCGGCGCTAGCTGGGGGTGTCAGAGGATGCGCGCCGCCTCGGTGAGCACACCGCGCAGGATGCTGCCGATCTCGCGGAACTCCGCCGGGCCGATCGTCAACGGCGGGGCGAGCTGGATCACGGGGTCGCCGCGGTCGTCGGCACGGCAGTACAGCCCCGCGTCGTAGAGCGCCTTCGAGAGGAACCCGCGCAGCAGACGCTCGGATTCGTCCTCGTCGAAGGTCTCCTTGGTGGTCTTGTCCTTGACCAGCTCGATGCCGAAGAAGTATCCGTCGCCGCGCACGTCGCCGACGATGGGCAGATCGAGCAGGGTCTCGAGCTCGGCGCGGAACAGCGGAGAGTTCTCGCGCACGTGGGCGTTCAGTCCCTCCTCATCGAAGATGGCGAGGTTCTCGAGCGCCACAGCGGCCGAGACCGGATGCCCGCCGAAGGTGTAGCCGTGCGGGAAGTACGTCTGCCCCTTCGAGAACGGCTCGTAGATGCGGTCGGAGATGATGGTGGCTCCGATGGGGGAGTATCCGCTGGTCATGCCCTTGGCACAGGTGATCATGTCGGGGACGTACCCGTACGCGTCGCACGCGAAGGTGTGGCCGATGCGGCCGAAGGCGCAGATGACCTCGTCCGACACCAGCAGCACGTCGTGGCGATCGCAGATCTCGCGGACACGCTGGAAGTAGCCCGGGGGAGGCGGGAAACAGCCGCCGGAGTTCTGCACCGGCTCGAGGAAGACCGCCGCGACCGTGTCGGGTCCTTCGAAGAGGATCATCTCTTCGATGCGGTTCGCCGCCCACCGGCCGAAGGCCTCGGGATCTTCGGTGGGCCCGCCCATCTCGGCGGCGCGGTAGAAATTCGTGTTCGGCACGCGGAACCCGCCGGGGGTGAGTGGCTCGAACATCTCCTTCATCGCGGGGATGCCGGTGATCGCCAGGGCCCCCTGCGGGGTGCCGTGGTACGCGACCGAGCGCGAGATCACCTTGTGCTTTCCGGGGCGGCCCCGCAGCTTCCAGTAGTGCTTGGCGAGCTTGAAGGCGGTCTCGACGGCCTCACCACCGCCGGTGCTGAAGAAGACCCGGTTCAGGTCGCCGGGGGCCTCATCGGCGAGCCGGTCGGCCAACTCGATCGCCGCGGGGTGCGCGTACGACCACAGGGGGAAGAACGCCAGCTCTTCGGCCTGCTTCGCTGCAGCCTCGGCCAGCCGGCGGCGACCGTGTCCGGCATTGACGACGAACAGCCCGGCCAACCCGTCGATGTACTTGCGGCCGTCGGAGTCCCAGATGTGGTGTCCCTCGCCCTTGACGATCACCGGCACTCCAGAGGACTCCATCGTCGACTGACGAGTGAAGTGCATCCAAAGATGGTCCTTCGCTTTCTGCTGCAGTTCGGCGTTCATGTGTCGATATTGACACTGAATGTGACTGTTGGCAACAGAATTCGCAGGGAAAATACCGCGGATGCTACGAAATCAGCATCCACCCTCTCGTGGGTGCCTCGACGCCTCAGGCGTCGAGCGGGCCCAGCCACGCGCTCGCCGCCGTCGCGTGCGCCGATTCGGGGTCGGACGGGTGGAACATGCCCGCCAGCACATCGCGGTACAGCCGCGACAACTCGTTCGACGAGAAGTACGAGCCGCCGCCGGCGACCAGCATCGCCTCATCGACCACCTGCTTGGCCATCACGACCGCGCGGTGCTTGACACCGGAGAGCAGGGTGAACCAGCGGGCGCCGTGATCCGCGCCGGCATCCACGTCTCGGGCGAGGGCTGCGATCTGCGGGGGCAGGGCGTCGTAGGCCAGTGCCATGTCGGCGATCCGCCAGCGGATGTCGGGGTCCTGGCTGTACGTCGTGCCGCTCTTCTTAGACGTGCGCTTGTGCGCGGTGGCGACGGCCAGATCGAGGCCGCGCCGGGCGATGCCCGTGTACACCGAGGCGAGCAGCAGCTCGAACACGCTGAAGATGCCGAACACGATCGGATCCGGGTTCGGGCCCGGGTCGATGCGGCGCACGATGCGCTCCGGCGGCGCGACGGCGCCGTTCAGTCGGGTCGTGCGGCTCTGCGTGCCGCGCATGCCGAGGGTGTCCCAGTCGTCTCCGGTCACGACCGCATCGGTGCGGTCGATGAAGGCGAACACCAGTTTCGGCGCGTCGGCGCTGGTCGTGTCGAGGCCGTGCAGACCCAGGCGGGTCCACACCGGCGCCAACGAGGTGAAGATCTTCGTGCCGGTAAAGGCATACCCGCCGTCCGGCTGTGGAGCGGCATCGGTGTCGCTGCCGAACAGCACGAGATCGTTGCCGCCCTCGCTGATGCCGAACGCGAAGACCTCGCCGGCGACGGCGCCGTCCTGCACGAACTCCAGGCCCGCGACGCCGCGGTCGCTGAACACCTTTGCCACGCCGGTCCAGACGAGGTGCATATTGATCGCCAGAGCGGTGGCGGGGGATGCCGTCGCGAGGCGCTGCTGCAGCAGCGCCGCCTGCTCCAGGCCCAGCCCCGCGCCGCCGCGCTCGGCGGGCACGAGGATCGACAGATAGCCGGCGTCGCGCAGCTCATCGAGATCGTCCTGCGGGAAGGTGTTCTCGCGATCGTGGATGCCCGCGCGCTCGCGGATGCGCTCGAGCAGTGCGTCGGGCAGATACAGGGACGGGTCGAACGCGCTCATGCCTCCACAGTAGATGCGAGGCGTCAGGGCTGGGCGGTCGTGATCGGTTCGGTGTCGGGATGCGGCGAGGGATCACGGTCGCGCAGATCGGGGAAGAACCGCACGAACACCACCGAGACGAGCAGGCCGGCGGCGGCGAACAACGTGGCGGCGAGGTAGGCGCCGGTCGGGCCGTTGAGATCGATGAGGATGCCGGCGATGGCCGACCCCAGTGCGGCCCCGATCAGCTGCCCGGTGCCCGCCCACCCGAAGGCCTCGGCCGTCTCGCTGAACTTCACGCTGGCCGTGGTGATCGCGAAGAGAACGGCAAGGGCGGGCGCGACGCCGAGTCCGGCCAGCAGCAGTGTGCCGCCGAGCCAGAAGACGTTCAGCGACAGCATCGTCAGGCACAGGCCGACGGTCACGATGAGCAGGCGGCGTGCCATCGCCCACGGGCCGATCGGGATGTGCCCGAAGGCCAGTCCGCCGACCAGGCTTCCCACCGAGAAGACAGCCAGCACCAGCCCTGCCTCCAGGCCGTCGTGACCGAAGGTCGCGACGACGCCGACCTCGACAGCCGACGCGGCGCCGATGAGCAGGAAGCCGATCGCGGTGGCGAGCATCACCGGCGGTTTCAGGACGACCCGGCCGAATGCGCGTCGGCTGCGCGGGATGCGTACCCGGCCGACCTCGGGGGAGAAGATGAACCAGGCGCCGCCGAACAGCAGGATCGTGGCGACCAGCAGCAGCCCCTCGACCGTGCCGACCTGGGTGGAGACCACGGTGATCACCACGGGGGCGACGATCCAGATGATCTCCTGCAGAGAGGCGTCGAGTGAGAACAGCGGGGTGAGCTGCCCGGAGTTGACCAGCTTCGGGTAGATCGTGCGCACGGCCGCCTGCACTGGGGGCGTAGAGAGGCCCGCCAGCAGGGCGAGCGCCATGTAGCCGGGAACATTCAGCGGCAGCAGCGCGAGACAGAGCAAGGCGACGACGCAGACCAGCGCGGTGAGCGTGAGCACCCGGCGCATGCCCCAGGCGCCCATCCATCGGCTCGTGACCGGTCCGGCGACAGCCTGTCCGACCGATGCCGCCGCGAGGACGATGCCCGCCGCGCCGTACGATCCGGTCTGCTGCTCGACATGCAACAGGATCGCCAGACTCAGCATCCCGCTGGGGAAGCGCGCCACCAATTGCGCTGCGATCATGCGCGCCACTCCGGGCGTGCGAAGAAGGTCCCGGTATCCCGCCACGAGACGAGATTAGTCCCCTTTGGTATCCGCGCGCGCGTACGCGCGGCGCGACGCGCGGGGCGTGCGAACGGCGTTGTGGGCGACACGCCCGCGACACGCCGAAGTGCGCTCTCCACAGGAATTCGGATGTCGGTGGGGGCGGCTAGCGTGCCGCCTGTGGATGGATCCGCAACCGGGTCGACAGACCCGCGTGAATCCGCGGTTCGCGACCCGTCAGAGGCGTCGCCGGCCTGTGGAAGAAAGCGTGGACAAGCTGTGTTGAACCTGGGGAGGACGGTGGAAAACTACACGGATGTAACTACTACCCCTTGTGGTCACCCCCAATGTCCGTCCCCATATGTAGTATTGATACTCCCGGCGGGGGGTCTGTCGGAGAACATCGGATTAGAGGGGAATCAGTCGTCATCATGTCGATCACGGTCTACACCAAGCCTTCCTGCGTTCAGTGCAACGCCACCTACCGCGCCCTCGATGCCAAGGGCATCGAATACGAGATCCACGACCTCTCCGAAGACGCCAACGCCCTCGAGCAGGTCAAGGCTCTCGGCTACATGTCGGCACCCGTCGTCGTGACCGACGAGGGCCACTGGTCGGGCTTCCGTCCCGACAAGATCGACGAGCTCGCAGCGCGCCTGTCCTGACCTGGCGACAGGCGCAGACACCAAAGGGAGTGGATCATGAGCGCGGTCGCCACCGAGGTGCCGCTGCTGGTGTTTTTCTCGAGCGTCTCGGGCAACACCGCACGGTTCATCGAGAAGCTCGATCTGCCCGCGCGGCGCATCCCGTTGCTTCGCACCGATGAGCCGCTCATCATCGATGAGCCGTTCGTACTGGTCACCCCCACGTACGGAGGTGGGCAGGGTCGCGGCGTCGAGAAGGGCGCCGTGCCCAAGCAGGTCATCCGGTTCCTCAACGACGAGCGCAACCGGCGCAACATCCGCGGAGTGATCTCGGCGGGAAACACGAACTTCGGCGATGCGTTCTGCCTCGCCGGTGAAGTCATCAGCCGCAAGTGCAACGTGCCGCACTTGTATCGGTTCGAGGTATTCGGCACGCAGGACGACGTCGATCGCGTGAGCGACGGATTGGAACGATGGTGGAAGCTACAGTGACAGACGCAGTCGAGTTCAAGGTGAACCCCGCCTTCGAAGGGCTCGACTACCACGCCCTCAACGCGATGCTGAACCTGTACGACGCGAACGGCAAGATCCAGTTCGACGCCGACAAGCGCGCAGCACGCGAGTACTTCCTGCAGCACGTCAACCAGAACACGGTGTTCTTCCACTCGCTCAAGGAGCGTCTGGACTACCTCGTCGAGAAGCAGTACTACGAAGGCGCGGTCATCGACCAGTACTCCTTCGAATTCATCCAGAAACTCAACGACTTCGCGTACTCGAAGAAGTTCCGCTTCGAGACGTTCCTCGGCGCGTTCAAGTACTACACCAGCTATACGCTCAAGACGTTCGACGGCAAGCGCTACCTCGAGCGCTTCGAGGACCGCGTCGTCATGACGGCCCTCGCCCTCGCCGAAGGTGACGAGCAGGTCGCGATCGAGCTCGTCGACGAGATCATCTCGGGCCGGTTCCAGCCGGCCACCCCCACCTTCTTGAACGCCGGCAAGGCGCAGCGCGGCGAGCTCGTCAGCTGCTTCCTGCTGCGCATCGAAGACAACATGGAGTCGATCGCCCGCGGCATCAACTCGTCGCTGCAGCTCAGCAAGCGCGGTGGCGGTGTCGCTCTGCTGCTGAGCAACATCCGTGAGTCGGGTGCTCCGATCAAGCAGATCGAGAACCAGTCCTCGGGCATCATCCCCGTCATGAAGCTGCTCGAAGACAGTTTCAGCTACGCCAACCAGCTGGGCGCGCGTCAGGGCGCCGGTGCGGTCTACCTGCACGCGCACCACCCCGACATCATGCGCTTCCTCGACACCAAGCGTGAGAACGCCGACGAGAAGATTCGCATCAAGACGCTGTCGCTGGGCGTCGTCGTGCCCGACATCACCTTCGAGCTCGCCAAGAAGGGCGAGGACATGTACCTGTTCTCGCCGTACGACGTCGAGAAGGTCTACGGGGTGCCGTTCGGTGACATCTCGGTGACCGAGAAGTACCACGAGATGGTCGACGACGCGCGCATCAAGAAGACGAAGATCAACGCGCGCGAGTTCTTCCAGACGCTCGCCGAGATCCAGTTCGAGTCGGGCTACCCGTACATCATGTTCGAAGACACGGTGAACAAGGCCAACCCGATCAAGGGTCGGATCAACATGTCGAACCTGTGCAGCGAGATCCTGCAGGTGAACACCCCGACGACGTACAACACCGACCTGTCGTACGACCAGATCGGCAAGGACATCTCGTGCAACCTCGGCTCGATGAACATCGCGCTGTCGATGGATGCCGGTGACCTCGGAAAGACCGTCGAGGCCGCGATCCGTGCGCTGACCGCGGTCAGCACCCAGAGTCACATCAGCTCGGTGCGGTCGATCGAAGACGGCAACGACCGTTCGCACGCGATCGGCCTCGGGCAGATGAACCTGCACGGGTACCTGGCTCGAGAGCGGGTGTTCTACGGCTCTGAAGAGGGCATCGACTTCACGAACATCTACTTCTACACGGTGTTGTTCCACGCGCTGAAGGCATCGAACAAGCTCGCCATCGAGCGCGGCGAGACCTTCGAGGGCTTCGCCGACTCGACCTACGCGTCGGGTGAGTTCTTCGACAAGTACATCGACCAGGTCTGGGCTCCCGAGACCGAGAAGGTCAAGGAGCTCTTCGCCGGTCACCGCATCCCGACGCAGCAGGACTGGGTCGAGCTGAAGGAGAGCGTGCAGCAGCACGGCATCTTCAACCAGAACCTGCAGGCCGTGCCGCCGACCGGTTCGATCTCGTACATCAACAACTCGACGTCGTCGATCCACCCGATCGCGTCGAAGGTGGAGATTCGCAAGGAAGGCAAGCTCGGTCGCGTGTACTACCCGGCGCCGTTCATGACGAACGACAACCTGGAGTACTACGAGGACGCCTACGAGATCGGGTACGAGAAGGTCATCGACACGTACGCCGCGGCGACGCAGCACGTCGACCAGGGACTGTCGCTGACGCTGTTCTTCAAGGACACCGCGACCACCCGTGACATCAACAAGGCGCAGATCTACGCATGGCGCAAGGGCATCAAGACGATCTACTACATCCGTCTGCGTCAGCTGGCGCTTGAGGGCACCGACATGACGGAGTGCGTCAGCTGCATGCTATGACGCGCTGACCAGGGACTTTTTCAGAATAGGAATGGCAAGATGACTCCCTCTCCGAAGCTCACGTTGATCGACCACGTGCAGGCGATCAACTGGAACCGCATCGAAGACGAGAAGGACCTCGAGGTCTGGAACCGTCTGACGGGCAACTTCTGGCTGCCCGAGAAGGTGCCGCTGTCGAACGACGTGCAGTCGTGGAACACGCTCACCGAGCAAGAGCAGCTGATGACCATGCGCGTGTTCACCGGCTTGACGCTGCTCGACACCATTCAGGGCACGGTGGGCGCGGTCTCGCTGATCCCCGACGCGCTGACCCCGCACGAGGAGGCTGTGTACACCAACATCGCCTTCATGGAGTCGGTGCACGCCAAGAGCTACTCGTCGATCTTCTCGACCCTCGCGTCGACGAAGGAGATCGATGAGGCCTTCCGCTGGTCGGTCGAGAACCAGAACCTGCAGAAGAAGGCGCAGATCATCGTCGACTACTACCGTGGCGACGACCCGCTCAAGCGCAAGGTCGCCTCGACCCTGCTGGAGTCGTTCCTGTTCTACTCGGGCTTCTACCTGCCGATCTACTGGTCGTCGAAGGCGAAGCTGACCAACACCGCCGACCTGATCCGGTTGATCATCCGCGACGAGGCCGTGCACGGCTACTACATCGGCTACAAGTACCAGCGCGGGCTCGAGACCGAGACGCCCGAGCGTCGTGAAGAGCTCAAGGACTACACGTTCTCGCTGCTGTACGAACTGTACGAGAACGAGGTGCAGTACACGCAGGACCTCTACGACGGTGTCGGACTGACCGAGGACGTCAAGAAGTTCTTGCACTACAACGCCAACAAGGCGCTGATGAACCTGGGCTACGAGGCGATGTTCCCCTCGACCGTCACGAACGTGAACCCGGCGATCCTCTCGGCGCTGTCGCCCAACTCAGACGAGAACCACGACTTCTTCTCGGGATCGGGCTCTTCGTACGTCATCGGCAAGGCCGAGGCCACCGAAGACGACGACTGGGACTTCTGAGTCGTTGTGTGCGGCGTCACGGAATGTGACGCCGCACACCATGCGTCCGAGGATCGCGCTGGATTCCGCGTTCCGCGCGTTGGCGGACGAGCGCGCGGTGGCGACATCAGCTGCCTCACTGCGTCGGGCGTACTCGGTCGCGGTCGGGCGGCTTCGCTACGGTAGCGGATATGACCGTCATCTCTGCCCTGCGATTGATCGTCCCCAGCGTCTGGATCGGGCTGATCCTGGGACTGTCCTTCATTGAGGCGCCACTGAAGTTCATGGCGCCGGGCATCACCGTTCCGCTGGGGCTGGGGATCGGGCGGCTCATGTTCTGGGCGCTTGCCATCGGTGGATTTGTCTTGCTTCTCGTGCTGACGGCGAGCGCGGTACTTCGGCCACGTGTGCCTGTGGGTGGATGGGCGTTGATCGGATGCCTGTGGATGCTGATGTTCGTGCAGTCCTTCGCCATCCGCCCGGCGCTCAGTGCTCGTAGCGACATCGTGATCGCTGGCGGTGACCCCGGGCCGTCGGTGCTGCACTACGTGTACATCGCTACGGACATGGCGATCCTCATCACACTTGTGCTGTGGATCGTCATCACTGTCCGGTCGAGCCGAACAGCGCCGATGCAGCACCGTTGACGAGCGGCTCACCCACACCGGGCACGTCCATCCCAGCATCCGAGTGAACAAGCCGCGTCAACGGTGCTCGGGGCGCGCCGGCGCGAGGGCGGCGACGCCGAGCAGGACCGCTCCGCAGGCGGTGATGATGATCCATCCCGACACGAATGACTCCGACGCGGCAATGGTGCCTGCCAGGGCGATGCCGAGGGCCGTGCCGACCTGGCGTGCGGTCGAGGTGACGCCGCCCGCGACGCCCGCGCGGTCGAGGGGCAAGCTGTTCACAGCGGTGTTGGTGATGGGCGGATTTCCGAGACCGACACCCAGGCCGATGAGCAGAAACGCCACCAGGAGCGCCGTGAGGTTCATCCCAGCGGCGAGTGTCGTCAGCAACGCCCCGCCGAGGGTGAGGAGTGCGCCCGCAACCAACAGCGGGATTCTCGGCCCGGCCCGCCCGACGAGGTAGCCGGAGAGTGGGGCGCCGACGATCGCCCCGATTGCCATCGGCAGCGTCGCTGCGCCGGCTGCCAGGGGCGTCCAGCCCTCGCCGCCTTGCAGAAGAACTGTAGTCAGCAAGAGCGTCACGCTGAACCCGACGAAGAGAGCGACGGCACCTGCGACTGCTCCGGCGAACCCGGGATGCTGGAAGAGGTGCGGGTCGATGAGCGGCTGCCGGCTGCGTGACTCGGCCCAGAAGAAGCCGAGCGCTGTCAGGAGCACGGCGCCGATCCCGAGAATCACGACCGGTGAGGTCCATCCGACGTGAGGCGCCTCGATGAGCACAGCAACCATCCCGCCGATGAGAAGCACGAGCAGTACCTGGCCGCGAATGTCGAGTCTGCGTGCATGAGCAGCGCGGGACTCCGGCACCAGGACGGCTACGAGGATCAGCGCGACGAGCACGACGGGCACGTTGATCCAGAACACCGCACGCCAGTCGAACGCGGCGATGAGTGCCCCACCGGTCAGCGGACCGGCGGCCAGACTCACCCCGAACACTGACGCCCAGATGCCGATGGCCTGTGCCCGCTCTCGCGGGTCAGTCATGACGCCCACGACGATGGCAAGGGCGACGGGCGTGAGCATCGATGCTCCCACCCCCTGGAGGGCGCGCGCCGCGATCAGCCACCCGAGTGAGGGCGCGGCGGCGCCGGCGAGGGACGCGACGGCGAACACGACCAGCCCGATCTGGAAGACCCGTCGCCGACCGAACCGATCCGCCAGCGCGCCTGCGGTGATGAGCAGGCTCGCGAACGGCACCGTGTACGCGTCGATCACCCATGCCAGGCGATCCACACCGAGGCCGAGGCCCAGCCCGATCTGCGGCAGACCGATGCTGACGATGGTCGTGTCCAACCCGACCAAGAACAGCGCCGATGCGCACACCGCGAGTATTGCCCATCGGCGTCGTGTACTGAGCGCGATCGTGTCTCTCGCTGCGCCGGTAGCTGTCATGTCGGCCCGCCTTCTCTCTGCAAGGCGCGGGCCGAAATGCCGCGCGCGTGTTCGATGATCCCCGGCCGCGGCATCACCTCGCGACGTTCTTTGCGGATTCTGCAAAGATCGGGACATGGATGCGGACGTGACGGGAATCCTCGAAGCCATCGGTCCGCGTCTGCGTCGGCTCCGCCGTGAGCGGAAACTGACGCTCGCCGCGGTCGCCGAGCGGTCTGGGCTGTCTATCAGTGGGCTATCGCGGCTGGAGACCGGGCATCGTCAACCGACGCTGGAGCTCTTGATCCCCCTCGCTCGTGTGTATGGGGTGTCGCTGGGTGTGCTGGTCGGGGCGCCAGAGACCGGCGACCCACGCGTGCACCTCGAGCCGCGGCGTTTGCGGCATGCCGGCGTCATCATTCCCCTCACCGAGTATCCCGGCCGGGTTCAGGTGTTCAAGCAGGTGCTCGGGCCGCGCCGGGTGCGCATGAGCAGCCATCGAGGCAGTGCCTGGCTGTATGTTCTTGCCGGCCGGTTGCGTCTGATTCTCGGCGATGAGGAACGTCTGCTCGAGTCGGGCGAGACGGCACGGTTCGACCCCATGACGCCACACTGGTTCGGCCCCGCAGATGGCACCACAGTCGAACTGCTGCATCTGTTTGGGGCTGACAGCGAGCACCCTGTCGCACTGTGATCTGGAGTCGCGCTCTCTGACGCCGCTCGCGCGACGCACCGCGCGCTCGGTCGCTGGGCGCCCCTTCAGCCGTCGGAGGGTGTCGCTGCGTCGGCGATGATGTCGTCGACGACCTCAGGGGGGTAGCGCTCGGGCGAGATGCGCCTCATGCCAGCCAACGCCACGGCAAGAAGCATGTATCGCTGAGCCTCTACGGCCCCCAGTTCGGGCGACGAGCTTTGCAGTGCTGTGACAACGACGTCGAGGCTATCTGCATAGGTTGGCGCGAAGTCAGGCACGCGCAGAGCGTGCGCCCACGCGTCGGCCCACAAGTTGAGGTCTGGCGCTGATGGCGAGGCGCGGTGGTTGGCGAAGAACTCCAGTACGGGATTCGCCGTCGGAGTCCGCGTCGCGGTAGTGAAGCCGTCAACTTGTTCAGCCACATAGGTTCGCCACGCCGCCGCCTGCAGTTCCACCATGCTCGCGAAATGCTGATGGATCAGCCCAGGGGAGCCGCCGACCTCCTGACCGACCGTGCGTGCGGTGATGCCGGCCAGACCGGAGCGTCGCGCGACGCGGAGTGCTGCGTCGACGATTGCGGCGCGGCGCTGTTCGCGCGGGAGATAGGCCATGGCGATTCATTCTAGGGTGCGCCGGCGTAGATCATTTGCTAATTTGTACACCTGTACAAATTGAGTGGAGGTCGTGATGCAGAAGAGAACTCTCGGTGAGCTGCGCCGTGCCTTGCAGAACGTGAGCGAAGCAACTCGCCGAACAGTTCGGATGCCGAAGTCGTGGGAGGCGGGCTGGCAGAACCTGGACTACCTCGGGTGGAGGGACCCCAGTGCGCGCCAACGCGGCTACCTTTTCATTGAGCGAGAAGGGCAGCTTCAGGGCATCATGCTGGAACGCGCTCGGCTTGCTTCGGCGCCCGCGCGCGCTGTCATGTGCACGTTGTGCAGGATGCCAAGGCGGTTCGAGCAGGTGATCCTGTTCACGGGGCGGTCGGCCGCGTCCGACCAGAGTCGTTCATCGCGCGGGAGTTATCTCTGTGCAGAGCTGGACTGCAACAGCAGGGTGAATCGACTGCTTCCCAGCTCGATGTTGGAGGGGAGCGCGGAAGAGTTTGTCGCTGGCCGCAGGCAGGGTCTGCGTGAACGAGCGCACTCGTTCGTGGCGGAGGTGCTGCGGGGCGCTCCGAGCGCCTAGATTCGGCACGCTCTCCACGTTGTTGCTTTCGGCATCATGACGTGCCGGCGGGCCAGCCGATCGAGAAGCCCTTGCGCACAGTGTGAGGTTTCGGAATACTGGCGCCATCTTTTCTGTGGGTAGTCGAGCGCTGCCGAATACGTGCACGCGCATCTGGGGTGAGTGACGGGACCAACGGAGGTGCCGCGTGTTGCGTAGAGTCGGCGTTCTTGTCGTATCGGGCTTGGTAGTAGCAGGAGCGGTGGCGCCCCCAGCGGCAGCGGCGCAACCCGCATCCCCACCACCCGGAGTCTCGACGGCGAAGCCCTCGGATCCGGGCGCGACCTCATCGAACGCGGAGCAACCGGTGTACGCGCAGCCGACGTGGGCGAACGGGGGATGGGGGTCATCGGAGGACTACGAGACGATCCAGACCGCTGACCTCGACGGCGACGGGGATCACGAGCTTGTGGGCCGGTCATCCCCCGGACTCGAGGCATGGGACTTCGACGTCACATCGGGCCAATGGCTCCCGTTGGTGCCGCCCTGCCTCGGTGATGACTGCGAGATCGCCTGGACGGATGCGAAGGGCTGGCAACGGAAGGAGTTCTTCCGCACGATCGGCACCGGCGACATCACCGGCGACGGCAAGGAAGAGATCTTCAGCCGGGCACCGAACGGCATCCAGGTCGCCGAGTACATCCCCGCGGGCCCCGGAACGGGCTCCGGATGGCATGAGCTCGATCTTGTGAACTTTCCCGATGGGCAGAACGACGACATCTGGGGACAGGCAAGCAGCTACGAGACGATTCAGGCGGCCGACCTCGACGGCGATGGTAGTGCCGAGATCTTCGGGCGTAGCCCCACGGGCGTCGAGATCCTGAGCTTCGACGGCACCCGATGGAGCAATTCGGGTTTCGCCGGATTCACCGACTCCGACGGCTGGTCCTCCCGGGAGTACTACACAACGATCCAGGCGGCGGACCTCTTCGATACCGGCAGCTCTGTGATCTTCGGTCGTGGGCGCGACGGTCTGGAGGTGTGGAGCCTCGTGGGCGGCAAGTGGCAAGCACTCGATATCGCGGATGCACCGTTCACGAACGCGGAGGGCTGGACCGCTCCTGAGCACTACGAGACGATCCAGACCGCGGATCTGGACGGCGACGGCGATCTGGAGGTGTTCGGTCGAGCAAACGCGGGAATCGAGGCCTATGCCCTCTCTCTCGTGTACGCGAAGAACGGCGGAATCACCGTGGAGTGGTCGGCATGCGGCATCCTCGATGCGTTCAGCAACGCGAACGGCTGGACGACGCACGACAATTACGCCACCATCCAGGCGGCGGATGTCGACGGTGATGGCCGCGAAGAAGTCATCGGAAGACACGGGTCGGGGATGACGGTGTGGGGTCTGCAACCAGCCGTCAAGAACTGCTCGCAGCAGAAGAGTCAGGGCAAAGCGGCCTGGGTGAACGAACAAGACGTGGCGGGACCGGGATTCACCAATGCGCTGGGATGGAACAACGCGAGTCAGTACGCGACGATTCAGGTCGCTGATGTCGACGGGTACACGCCGAACGGGTCTCCCGGTGCCAAGGGTGCGACGCGCGCCGAACTGATCGGCCGCGGCCCGACCGGCATTCAGACGTACCGGTTCGATGCGAAGGCAGGGTCGTGGGGGTCGCCTTCGGCGACGTGGCCGACCTGGTCGGGGAACGCCCAGACCGCCTACGAGGAACTCAGCCAGGACGCCACACCGCAGTCGTGTCCGGGCGCCGGAGAGCCCTGCGACATCCGCAGCCTCTACGGAACCCTCAGCTCAGCATCCGCATACCAGCTCAAGAAGAACCTGCCCAAAGCGCCAGCGGCGGGCATCCCGCCGGCGGTGTGGGACGACGTCAGGGCGCAGCTCACGCTCGAGCTGACCTGGGTGTATTGGGTGGCTCAGATGCGCGAAGCGAACTACTCGATCATTCAGGACACATTCGCCGACGAGGCCACGAACACGACGGCCAAGCATCTGTGGAAGGCCGCAACCGATGACGCCTACGACAAGACCTCTCATGCGATTGTCGCCGACGGTGTGCAATTGATCGCGGGGATCGCCGACGCCGCGTCCAACCTGGCGCCGGGGGGTGAGGAAGCGGCAATGGTGGCGTTCGGAATCATCGACGCAGCGGTGTCGTACGGAATGTCGTTGAACGACGGCGCGTCGACGTTCTCCGGAGACCTCGAGAAATTCACCGGTGATTCGAACTGGCTGGGCAAGTGGCGCCAGACCGCGCAGGATACGAACGAGAAGGTCGCCGCCCAGATCGCATCCGACTACGGACTCCTGCAAGCGGTGGGGGAAACGTACAAGAAGGAGGTGTGGACGATCCCCGATGCCAGTGCGTCAGGTCCTACGAGACTCGCCGCAGACCGCGCCTACAGCACCTGGCTGTGGCAGTCGCTGACACCGTCGATGCCTGCACCCTGCGATGTCCTGCTGAACTTGAGCTGTGGTGGGTGGGTCATCGCATCCTGCGACACCGGCCAGACCTGCCTCCCCGGCTTCTCGTATGGGCTCACCGACCTCGCCTGCCCGTCACCTGTCGGAGTCGCCTGCAGCACCCGATCAGACGTCCTCCCCGGCCCCGTGGTTCTGACATCGAGCGATGGACAGATCTACGGCGTGAACGCCGCGCCGAAATACCTCATGGACCAGATGCTCGACGAGCCGAGCCAGTCCTGTCTCACCCGGAAGTGGGACGAAGGGTGCAACCTTGGCGTCTCCGCGTTCGATGTCGCCGCCGGCTTGAACGGATGGCAGTACTCGTGCTCGCTATCGGTTCCGGACTCCTCACCGCCGAGCGACTACCCGGAGCGGGTCTGCACCGAGCTCTTCGAACTGCGCGACGCGTACGGGTCGCGCTAGGAGACACGCTCAGACTCACTCGTCCCGGTCGAGGAATGCGCTGACGACCCGCATGAACTCGTTTCGCTCCTCCCAGTGGGGCATGTGGCTCGACTGGTCGAACCGCACCCACTCGGCGTGCGGGATGAGCTCGACGAACGGGCGCACGACAGCATCCGTCGCCTCGTCGTACGCGCCGTTGATGACGAGGGTGGGCACGTCGATGCGATCGAGGCGGTCGATCACCGACCACTCGCGGAGCGAGCCGATGACCATGAACTCGCTCGGGCCGTTCATCGCGTGATACACCGTCGGATCCTCGGCCAGCAGATCGAATGTGCGCTGTACCGGACCGGGCAGCGGAGAGATCCGGCACACGTGGTGCGCGTAGAACACATCGGATGCTGCGGCGTACTCCGCTGACGTGAAGTCGCCCGCCGCCTCGTGCCGGGCGATGACCTCGCCCGCCGAACCCGGGAGCGCATTGCGAAGCTCGACGGCTGCCGCACGCCATTGCGGCATCGACGCGGGGGAGTCGGCGATGATCAGGCGCCGCAGTCCGCGCGGGCGCCGAACGGCATGCTCTGATCCCAGCATTCCGCCCCACGACTGACCCAGCAGGTCGTACTCGGTGATGCCGAGGTGGCGCAGCAACAGCTCGAGTTCTTCCAAGAAGAGGTCAACGGTCCAGAAGTCACTCGGCGCACCGGGAAGATGCGTCGAGCGCCCGCTGCCCAGTTGGTCGTAGTACACGACGGTGCGCTGCCCGGCGAGGTCGTCGAGGCTCAGCAGGTAGTCGTGCGTGCAGCCCGGTCCGCCGTGCACGGCGAGCAACGGCACAGCCGAGCCGTCCGCATCGGGCGACCCGCCGGAGGGGCGGGCGACGCGGTAGTACGTGCTGCCGGCATGCCACGAGAAGCGTCCTTCGGTGATCTCGACGTCTGCGGCGGTATGAGTATTCATGTCAGTTCCCTTCCGGGGCGTCGGAGAAGCCGTCCGCCTTGCGGACGCGGTCGAAGAACGCCTGTGCCCGGGGCGCGAGAGGCGCAAGCTCGTGTGCGGCACCGGCGACGATCTCGAACGTCGCCGGTATGCCGTGCTCGTGCCAGTTCTGTGCCAGGTGGCGGGCGCGGTCGACGCGCGTACGGCCGGCGTCGTTGGCTCCCGCCCGCCAGCGGGGCTCATGCTCGCCGACGTGGATGACGCCGGAGCCGTCGTCGTCCGCGCCGACCAAGACGTGCACGGGCAACGCCTGGAGCCGGGCGTGATCGCGCTCACGCCCGAACACCGCGGCGAAGTCGCCCACTCCCGGCCACCAGGCATGCTCGGAACCCAGCAGGGTCACGTTTCCGGGGGCCGCGAACGCCGCCGCCGACCAATCCGACGGATGCACGAGGGCCAGCCGATGGGCGAACTGGGCGCCACCCGAGAACCCGAACAGCTCGAGCCGGTCGACGTCCAACAGCTCCCGTTCGATGAAGGCGTCGAGCGTCCACTGCAGAACGTCATCGAAGTGCGTGTCACCCGACCGCAGCTGCTTGTACCCGTTCGCGTCGCCCGCATCGGGCACGCCGGCGGGGAACAACGGTGCCAGCAGCGCAGTGCCGGTGCGCTCCGCCCAGTCGAGGAACTCCCGGCGCATGCCGACCGGATCGCGATCACTGCCATGGATGAGCACCGCAACCGCCCCACAGGGTGACTCGGGCACGGCGCTCCACCAGCTGAACCGCGGGTCCTTCACGAGTGCGGTGCCGGTTCCGAACCTCATCGCGTCACCTCACCGGTGCGCACCAGCGCATCGGCGATCGCGTCGGCGTCCTCGACCGGGAGGCGTGACGTGGCGATGCGCACGTGCGGCGGGTTGGGGGCCGACCAGGACGACTCGCCGCGCAGTGCGACCACGCCCTGCAGCGCGAGCGCCTCGATCGTGCGCCCTTCGTCGTGCACCGGTACCCATGCGCAGAACCCGTCGTCGGAGTCGACATCGACACCTCGCGCGCGCAATGCCTCGGTGAAGGCGTCGAGACGCGCCCCGTACTCGGCGCGCGCGCGTTGCACCTGCTGTTCTGTGGCGCCGTCGCGCAGCATCCACAGCAGAGCCGACTGCAGAATACGCGAGGTCCACTGTCGGGTGAGACGGATCTCGGCGTGCGCGCGCTGGATGACCTCGTCGGGTCCGCCGATGACCGCCAGACGCAGGTCGGGACCGTACGACTTCTCGTACGAGCGGATGACGACCGTGTGCGCGGGGCGCAGCTCGGCCGTCGACCAGTACTCGCGGCGCGAGAGCGGCCCGAGGTCGTCGTATTCGATCACCAGGGGCTGGTGGCGTCCGCTCATGTGCGAGACGATGCGGTCGCGGTTCTCGCGCGTCATCGAACGCCCGGTCGGCGCCTGTGAACGCGGTTGCAGGAACACTGCGGCGGGCAGCGTCTGCAGCGCATCGCGCAGCGCACGCTCGTCGAGACCGTCGGGCCCGTACGGCACCGGCACGATGCTCAGCCCGAGATCGACCATCAGGCTGATCAGCTGCGGCTGCGTGGGCATCTCGACGACGACACGGTCGCCCGGAACCGAGTGTGCGTGCAGCACCGCCCAGATCGCGTCGGCGCCGCCGTTCGCCACAGCGAAGCGATGGGAGCGCACCGGCCACGTCGGGGCGATGGCCGTTTCGAGCTCGGGCAGGATCGGGGAGTCGTAGTACTCGTTGAGATTCGGTTGCTGCGCGGCCCCGATCAAGGCCTGGTCCAGGGCCGGCAGCAGCGAGACGTCCGGATGCAACAGACGCAGATCGCGCGTGCCCGGCACCGTCGACATCAGCTCGAGTCGGCGCACCTGACCGCTCGCGCTCGTGACCCGCACTCCGGACTTGCCCGTACCGGCGATCAGACCGCGCCGCTTGAGCAGACCCCAGGCCGCAGAGATCGTCGAGGGACTCACCCGCAGCTCGGCCGCGAGGTCGCGCACCGTGGGCAGGGCTTCGCCGGGGGCGATGACATCATCGCGGATGGACGTCGCGATCGACGATGCGATGCCGCGGGGCGTCACATCGGGGAAGACATCGCGCCGGGCCCAGGCCGGCATCGCACCGTTACCCGTCATGGCGGCGGACCCCGGTGACGAGCTCGGGCGGACGAGGAACCAGATCGAGGTCGAATCGACGCTGCGCGAGCAGCGGGAACGCCGTGCGGGCAGCATCCACCCGGGCGCGATCGAATTCGGTGACCAACAGCGTCTGCTCGACCCCGGCCGAGGCCATCGTCGTGCCATCCGGCGCCACGATCATCGAGCATCCGATCCGAGTGCCGCCGGTCTGACCCGCCCCGATCACGAAGCAGGTCGACTCCAGGGCGCGCGCTGCGCAGAACGTGCTCCAGTGCGCCTCTTTCAAAGGCCCGCGCACCCACGACGTCGGTACGGCGAGAACGTCGGCCCCCTGCAGGGCCAGCGCGCGCGCCGTCTCGGGAAAGCGGATGTCGTAGCAGGTCATCACGCCGACGCCGAAGCCGCCGACGTCGATCACCGGGGGAGCGTGCTCGCCCGGGCGGATCGCATCGGATTCGCGCATGCCGGCCGCGTCGTAGAGGTGGAGTTTTCGGTAAACCGCGCGGATGCCCGTGGCATCGACGACCACGACCGTGTTGAACGGGCGATCGCCCGCCGACTCGGTGATCCCGGCGATCACCGTCAGACCGCTGCCGTCGAGCGCCGCGATCAACGACTGCACGAACGGACCGTCGAGCGGTTCGGCGACCGGTGTCTCGGCAGGGTCGTCCGTGCGGCTGGACGCCGACTCGGGCAGCACCAGAAGATCCAGTGCGGCCTTGCGTGCCGCGGCGATCCACTCACCGCACTGCACGGCGCATTCGGCGGGCGAGAGCGGGGAGTGCAGCTGGACGGCGCCGACCCGCAGACGCTCACCCATGGTTCGCCTCGTACAGGGCGCTCGCGCCGGTGATCGAACCGAGCGGAGTGCCCGCACGCACGGCATCGCGCAGACCCAGGATCACGGGGTCGGCATCGAGCTCTTCGAGGGTCTGCAGGATCCGCTGCGCGTCCGTGCGTGGAATCACACAGACACCATCGGCGTCGCCGAAGACGACATCACCGGGCAGCACGGCGACACCGCCGACGCTCACGGGGTCGTTGATGCGGCCCTCGAACCCGTGGAGCCGCGTCGTCAGCGGAGTCGCGCCGCGCGAGAACAGCGGGAAGCCGAGCTCGGCGATCTCGTCGACGTCGTTGGTGCGGCCGTTGCTGATCGCGGCGACGACGCCCGCATCGGCCGCGATGCCGGCGAGCGTACCGCCGAAGGATGAGCGCGCATCATCGCCGGACTGATCGATGACGAGCACGTCGCCCGGCTGCGCCAGGCCCAGGGCATGGTGCACGGCCGTGGAATCGGCATGGGGGATGCGCACGGTGAGCGCGCTTCCGACGAAAGACGACCGGATCGGGGCGATGGCGGTCAGTCCGCGCACGAAGCCGAGATCGGTCAGATGGCCGAGCGTCGCGGTCGACGACGCACGCAGCCGGTCGACCAGCTGCTCGTCGAGGCGGGGTGCCATCGCTCCGGTACGGAAGAAGCGTGCCCCGCGGGTCATGACTTGCTCCCGGGGGTACTGGGGGTACTGCGCATCACGGATGTCGTGCCTCTCTGCATGTCGACTTCGCCTGGAGGTGCTCGCGGGGAGCGTGATCCGTTCAGGGGAACTCGTCGGTATCGATCTGAGCGCCCAAGCTCAAGGGATCTGATGCTGACTGGTTCCCAGCATAGGAACGCGGTTTGTCGAATAACAAAGATTTATGTTCGTGAACAAAAGTTGCGAAAAGAAGCGCAGATCAAAGGTGTTTTCGCTGAGGGGGTCGGATGCTGTCGGTGCGCAGGCAGTGCTGATTTCGCGCGTTTCGTGTTTGACATGCACCGGGACGATTTCCCTATGCTGAACCCGGCGCCCAAGCTCCTCACTCAGCTCATCGAGGAGCATCCATGTCCCCCCAATGGACCACCCCGCCATCAGGAGACCCGCACCGCGAACACACGGACGGGCAGACGGTTCTCGACGTCGTCGACCTCGCCGTCTCGTACGGCGACCGCGAGGTCGTGAGCGCCGTCGACTTCCGCCTTCGGGCGGGCGAAACCGTCGCCATCGTCGGCGAATCCGGCTCGGGCAAGACGACCGTCATCAACGCCGTGCTCGGCCTGCTTCCGCGCAACGCCCGCACCTCGGGCAGCGTCGTCCTGCAGGGGCGCGAGATCCTCGGCGCCGACGAGAGCGAGATCCGTCCGCTGCGCGGCACCGCGCTCGCGTACGTTCCGCAGGACCCGATGTCGAACCTCAACCCCGTCATGCGCGTCGGCAACCAGGTGGCCGAAGCGGCCAGCGTGACCCGCGACGCCACAACCGCGGTCTACCGCGAGCGCGCGATCGATGCGCTCGGCAGGGCCGGCCTCGATGACGCGCGGGAACGCTACCGTCTCTATCCGCATCAGTTCTCGGGCGGCATGCGTCAGCGTGCGCTCATCGCGGCCGGTGTCGTCAACGCACCCACCGTGCTGATCGCCGACGAGCCGACCTCGGCGCTCGATGTGACGGTGCAGCGGGTGATCCTCGACAACCTCGCCGAGCTCACCGCCGAGTCCGGCACCGCGGTGCTGCTGATCACGCACGATCTGGGGCTCGCCGCCGAACGGGCCGACCGCGTGATCGTGATGCACCACGGGCGCATCGTCGAGCAGGGTGCCTCGCGAGACGTGCTGTTCGCGCCGCGGGCCGAGTACACGAAGGCGCTCGTCGCCGCGGCTCCGTTCGCCGTGGCCAGTCGCTTCGGCGACGGCGAACGGGCATCCGCAGCGCCGCGCGGCAACGCGACCGCGCAGCCGTCGACGGACACGGCCCCGGCGCTCCGCGTCGACGGACTGTCAAAGGTGTATCCGGCTCGCGGCTGGGGCAAGAACCGTCGCCCACCCTTCACCGCGGTCGAGGACGTGTCCTTCTCCATCCCCGCCGGTCGCACGC
This sequence comes from Microbacterium sp. 2216-1, assembly GCF_046507855.1. Lineage (NCBI taxonomy): Bacteria > Bacillati > Actinomycetota > Actinomycetes > Micrococcales > Microbacteriaceae > Microbacterium > Microbacterium sp. 2216-1. The sequence goes on along the minus strand of NZ_JBKFTM010000004.1, from coordinate 178,909 downwards.
TCGCGATCGCCGGGGAATCAGGATCTGGCAAGAGCACCACCGCGCAGATGGTGCTGCAGCTGCTGCGCCCGACCAGCGGGTCCATCGTCTTTCAGGGACGTGACACCGCCTCGCTGTCGAAACGGCAGATGAAGGGCTTCCGTCGCGCGGTGCAGTCCATCTTCCAAGACCCCTACGCATCACTCGACCCGTTGTTCTCGATCGAACGCAGCCTGCGCGAGCCGCTCGACGCGTTCGCCATCGGAACGCCGGCCGAACGCGATGCGCGCGTCCTGGAACTGCTCGACCTGGTGCAACTGCCCCGCACGGTGCGATACCGCACGGCCAGTGAGCTCTCGGGAGGGCAACGCCAGCGCGTCGCGATCGCCCGCGCGCTCGCCCCGTCACCCGAACTCGTCGTGTGCGACGAACCCGTCTCGGCGCTCGACGTGCTGGTGCAGGCGCAGATCCTCGACGTGCTCACCGAGGCGCAGCGCGAACTCGGCGTCTCGTACCTGTTCATCTCGCACGACCTGAGCGTGATCGCCGAGATCTCCCACGACCTGCTCGTCATGCGCAGGGGAGCGGTCGTCGAGCACGGGGCCACCGCCGACGTTCTCGGTGATCCGCAGCATCCGTACACCCGAGAACTGATCGATGCGATCCCCGGACGCGCGCTGTTCCGCGACGCCGTCGGCGCGTAGCGCCATCCTCTCCCGCTTTTCCCTCACCCCTCACCACCACCCACCCGAAAGGACGAGCACACCCATGTCTCGACTCTCCTCCCTCCGACGAGGGGGCCTCATTGCCGCGGCCCTCTCGATCTCGCTGATCGCCACGGGATGCACCCCGTCGCAGAGCTCCGCCGACGCCGCCGACGGCGACGCGGTGCTGCGCGTCGGCATCCAGAAGCCGACCAGCCTCATCCCCGGCAACAGCACCGGGCTGTTCGCCAACACTGTCGTCGGCGCGGTGTTCGACGGTCTCGTCGCCTTCGACCCGGTCTCGGGGCAGCCCCAGAACCTCGTGGCCGAGACGATCGAGTCCGACGACCAGCGAGTGTGGAAGATCACCCTCAAGGACGGCTGGACCTTCCACAACGGCGAAGCCGTCGACGCCGAAGCGTTCGCGCGAGGATGGAACGCCGCCGTCGCGCCCGAGAACGCCTGGGTACAGGCCAAGCAGTTCGCCAACATCGTGGGATACGACGCCGTCGCCCCCGCCGAAGGCGAGCCCACGGCGGAGGTGTTGGCGGGCGTCACGGTCGACGGCCCGCTGCAGCTGACCGTCGAGCTCGTCGAACCCGACAGCCAGTTCCCGTTCCTGCTCGCCAAGTCGTACTACTCGCCGATCCCGCAGGCAGCGCTCGATGACCCCGAGGGCTTCGCGAAGCAGCCGATCGGAAACGGCGCCTACCGGGTGACCGAGCCGTGGACCGGCGGCGCCGAGATCATCACCGAGCGCTACGACGATTACGCCGGCGGCGACGTGCTCAACGGCGGCGTGGTGTTCCAGGTCTACACCGGCAACGACATCGCCTACACCGACTACGAAGCCGGTTCGGTCGACATCGTCTCGCTGAACCCGGCCGACATCCCGACCGCCGAGGCGTCCTACCCCGACCTCGTGCGCCGGGCCGCCGTCGACGACTGGCGCAACTACCTCAGCCTGCCGACCTACCTGCCGGGCTACGACGACCCGCAGATCAGGAAGGCACTGTCGCTGGCCATCGACCGCGACGCCATCATCACCTCGCTGCTCGACGGCGAGGCGCACGTCGCCACCGACGTCGACATCCCGGTTAGCGTCGGCTACCGCGACGACGCCTGCGGAGAGCTGTGCCAGTACGACCCCGAGCGCGCCAAGCAACTCTGGGACGAGGCCGGTGGCATCCCCGGAGAGCTGCGCATCGCCTCGGTGACCGGCACCGGTCGTGAGATCTGGGCAGAGGCCATCGCTCGACAGTGGAGCGACGTCTTCGGCGTCGAGGTCAAGCTCGATCAGGTCGCCTCCGAGAACACGTGGCCCGGCATCAAGAGCCGCGAGGTGCAGTCGCCCGTCACCCTGGGCGCACCGGCCGGTCACCCGTCGCCGATCGACACGCTCGGACCGTCCTACTCGTCGAGCGGAAGCGTGAACGGCTCGTTCTATCACAACGACGCATTCGACGCCCTGCTGCAGCAGGCGGCCGCTACCGGAGACGTCGAAGAGCAGAAGGCGCTCTACAACGAAGCGAAGGACCTGGTCATCGACGACATGCCCTCGATTCTGCTGTGGACCTACCCGAGCACGTACGTCGTCTCCGAACGCGCTCAGGCATACGAGCCCGACGCCTTCAACAAGGGCGAGTTCTCGCAGGTCGCGGTGAACTGACCCCGTTGGGGCCCGCCGACGACCTCGGCGGGCCCCACCCGGCCCCGAAAGGGATCCTCCTCATGACGTACTTGTTCACCCGACTCCTGCAGGGAGTCGTGGTCTTCTTCGGCACCTCGCTGCTCGTCTTCCTCGCGGTGTTCGCACTGCCCGGCGACCCCCTCGGAGCGCTGGCGGGAGACGCCGAGCTCAGCGAGACGGTCGTGCGCAACCTCGAGGCGCGCTACCACCTCGACCAACCGGTGCTCGTGCAGTACTGGTACTACATCACCGGGCTGCTGCAGGGAGACTTCGGCACCACCGTCACCGGCGAGAACGTCAGCGACATCTTCGCCCACGCCTGGCCCGTGACCATCCAGCTCGCCCTCACCGCATGGGTGCTCGAGCTGATCATCGGCGTGACGCTCGGCATCGTGGCCGCGCTGCGACCCGGCGGCATCGCCGACCGCATGGCGACGTCGGTGGCGATCCTCGCGCTCGCCATCCCCACCTTCGTGCTGGCCTTCTTCCTGCAGCAATGGTTCGGCCTGTCACTGGGATGGTTCCCCGTGGCCGGCGTCTCGGCGGGCTGGCCCCTGGCTTACCTGTTGCCCGCGTTCTGCATCGCCATGCTCGGTGTCGGTCCGATCGCGCGGCTGATGCGCACCAGCCTGCTCGAGACCGTCTCGGCCGACTACGTGCGCACCGCGAAGGCGCGGGGCATCAGCCCGCTGCGACTCAGCGGCCGCCACGTGTTCCGCAACGCCCTGGTGCCCGTCGTCACCTATCTGGGAGTCGACCTGGGGGCACTGCTGGGCGGCGCGGTCGTGGTTGAGGGCATCTTCAACCTGCCCGGGATCGGCCGCGCGCTGTTCACCGCGATCAACACCCAGCAGGGTTCGGTCGTGGTCGGCATTGTCACCGCGGGCGTGCTCGTCGTGCTCGTGATGAACATCCTCGTCGACATCGCTCACAAACTCCTCGACCCCAGGATCGCGCCATGACACTCACCACCTCTCCCGACTCCACGGCCGTGATCGCGCTGGCCGAGACCCGGCCGACCATCTGGCACAAGCTGCGCCGCAACCCCGAGTTCTGGATCGGCGGAGTGCTCGTGGCCGCGTTCGTCGTGATGGCCGTGTGGCCGGCGGCGATCGCCGGGCTCTTCGGCAACGGCGACCCTGCGGCCTGCGATCTGAGCAACTCGCGCGTCGGTCCGGGCACCGAGCCCGGGCATCCGCTCGGCTTCTCGGTACAGGGCTGCGACCTGTTCACGACCGTGGTCTACGGTGCCCGCAACTCGGTGATCGTCGGCACCGTCGTCACCCTCGGCACGTCGTTGATCGCGGTCGTTCTCGGTGTGCTCGCCGGCTACTACGGCGGTTGGCTCGACGCCCTGCTCTCGCGTCTGTCCGAAGTGGTCATCTCGGTGCCGCTGCTGCTGGGAGCCGTACTGGTGCTCAACTCGGTCGAGGTGCGCAGCGTGTGGATGGTCTCTCTCGTGCTCATCCTGTTCTCGTGGCCGACCGCGATGCGCGTCATGCGCACCTCGACGATCTCGGTCGCCGGCCGTGGCTTCGTCACGTCGGCGAAATCACTCGGCCTGCCCACCTGGAAGATCCTCGGCACGCACGTCGTGCCCAACACGATCGGTCCGGTGATCGTGCTGGGCACTCTGCAGGTCGGCGCCGTGATCGCCACGGAGGCCACCCTGACCTACCTCGGCATCGGACTGCAGGCGCCGGCGTTCTCGTGGGGGCTTCAGCTCTCTCAGGCCGAGCCGTACTTCGCCTCGGCACCGCATCTGCTCTACGTTCCCGCGGTCGCGCTGACGCTGTGCGTGGCCGGGTTCGTGCTGCTGGGCGAGTCGATCAGGCAGGCCGGGTTCCAGACGACGCACGGCGCCGCCTGAGGCGGCCGCGCACCGTCTGGACCCCGTCGGGGATCAGACGGTGCGCATCGCCGGGTCGGGCAGGTAGACCTCGCCGCCCGCGGCGAGGAACTCCTGACTCTTGGCCTGCATTCCGGCGATCGCGGCCTGCGCCTCGGCGCTGCCGTACGTGTCGCGGATGTCCTGCGAGATGCGCATCGAGCAGAACTTGGGCCCGCACATCGAGCAGAAGTGCGCGGTCTTGGCCGGCTCGGCCGGCAGGGTCTCATCGTGAAACTCCTGCGCCGTGACCGGGTCGAGGCCGAGCGCGAACTGGTCGTTCCAACGGAACTCGAATCGGGCCTTCGACAAGGCATCATCGCGTTCGGTCGCGCCCGGATGCCCCTTGGCGAGGTCGGCGGTGTGCGCGGCGATCTTATACGTGATCACGCCGGTCTTGACGTCATCGCGGTTGGGAAGCCCGAGGTGCTCCTTCGGTGTGACGTAGCAGAGCATCGCCGTGCCGTAGCGGGCGATCTCGGCTGCGCCGATCGCCGAGGTGATGTGGTCGTAGCCGGGGGCGATATCGGTGGCCAGCGGCCCGAGAGTGTAGAACGGCGCGCCGTGGCACAGTTCCTGCTGGCGTTCGACGTTCTCGCGGATCTTGTGCAGCGGCACGTGACCGGGCCCCTCGACCATGACCTGCACGTCGTACTCCCAGGCCCGCTGCGTGAGCTCGGCCAGCGTGTCGAGCTCGGCGAACTGCGCGGCGTCGTTGGCGTCGGCGATCGAGCCGGGGCGCAGGCCGTCGCCGAGCGAGAAGGCCACGTCGTAGGCGGCGAAGATCTCGCACAGCTCGTCGAAGTGGGTGTACAGGAAGTTCTCCTGGTGATGGGCGAGGCACCAGCCGGCCATGATCGATCCGCCGCGCGAGACGATGCCGGTGACGCGCTCGGCAGTCATCGGCACGTAGCGCAGCAGCACGCCGGCGTGGACGGTCATGTAGTCGACGCCCTGCTCGCACTGCTCGATCACGGTGTCACGGTAGATCTCCCAGGTGAGGGCGTTCGCGTCACCATCGACCTTCTCAAGGGCCTGGTAGATCGGCACGGTGCCGATGGGGATCGGTGAGTTGCGGATGATCCACTCCCGCGTGGTGTGGATGTCGTTGCCCGTCGACAGATCCATGAGCGTGTCGGCGCCCCACTTCGCGGCCCATTCGAGCTTCGCGACCTCGTCGCTGATCGAGCTGGTCACGGCGGAGTTGCCGATGTTCGCGTTGACCTTGACCAGGAACGCCTTGCCGACGATCATCGGCTCGGATTCGGGGTGGTTGACGTTGTTGGGAATGATCGCGCGGCCCGCGGCGATCTCGCTGCGCACCAGCTCGACGTCGCACTGTTCGCGCAGCGCGACGAACCGCATCTCGGGGGTGATGATGCCCCGGCGGGCGTAGTGCATCTGCGTCACGCGGTGGCCGGCCTTGGCACGGACCGGTACCGGTGTGCGCCCCTGCCATTGCTGCGAGGGTGCGCCGCGGCGCACGGCCGTGCGGCCGTCGTCTTCGAGGCGGTGCCCGCGGGCGGCGTACGTCTCGGTGTCGCCGCGCTCGGCGATCCAGGCGGACCGCCATGGTGCGAGCCCCTCCTCGGGGATGCTACCGGGACCCATCGTGCGGTACACCTGCAGCGGGGGATTGGCCGAGCCGTTGGGCGAATCACTCTGCTGGATCTCGGTGACCGGAACGCGGATCCCGTGGGTCGCGTCTTCGAGCCAGGCGAGCCGGTGGGCGGGATGCTGCTCACTCGACTGCGGCGTCGCCGATGTCGAGGCGGCGGATGCCGAGGACGGGACTTCGGATTTCGGGGTGCGTGCAACCACGGAACTCTCTCACTTCCTACGCCGGTATCAACCGGATCAGGTTCGACGGTCTCAAGCGCGTCAGCTTGATCTCAGCCCTTCTCAGGGCACCCGTGTGGACAGTCCATGTGTACTACGGACGACGAAGGTGGGCAAATCCGGGTCGGCCACTCAGGTCGCGAGACGGCAGCCGGTGAGGATGACCGACAGATATGGTCCGTGCACCACGACGGCCATCAGGGCGAACGCGGCGGTCGCCGCGCCGAGCGCGATCGCGGGAACGAGCGACGCGCCGATGCGCGCGGGGGAGACCAGGTGCCCGATGCGATCGGGCCCTGCGGCATGCAGCACGACCCGATGGGGCGTCGGAGCGTGAGCGCCGACCGTGCCGCCGAGTTTGAGCAGCGCGCTGGCGAGGGCCGGGGTGCCCGCTCGGCGCGAAGCGGCCCGGTCGGCGGCGATCTCGAGGTACAGCGGCACGGCATTGCGGATCGCGGACATCAGCGGGAGCCGGTGCAGAGGAGCGATCACGGCCTCGAGCACGCCGAGTGCGAGGTGATGGCGTCCGTGCACATGCTCGCGCTCGTGAGCGATCACCGCGGCGAGCTCATCGGGGTGCAGGACTTCGACAAGCCCGCGGGAGAGGACGATACCGCCGTGTCGGTGCGGCAGTGAGAACGCGGTCGGGCGCAGGTCGCGCGTGAGCATCACGCGGTGGCCGCCGACGATGCGAGAGTCGGCGCGAGCGGCGATATCGCGCGCGGTGGCCCGTGTCGCGCGGAGTCTGCGCACCCCGCGGAAGATCGCCGTCGCCACCAGAACCAGCGCCCCCGCCAGAGGAAGCGCGATGAGCAGCGCGACGGGGACCACGGTGTCGACGAGGTCGACCGCGGGGAAGGGGGACGACGCGTCCAGGCACCGTTGGCACACGCCGGCCATGCCGCTCGGCAGCACGGTGGGGCCGCTGAGCACCCACGCGAGCAGCAGGCTGAGGGCGGCGGCCGCCACCAGCCAGAGTGCGCCTACCGCCAGCAGCAGCGTGACGGCGGCACGCGGTGCGCGCATGAGCGCCGGTGCCGCCGCGCGTATCACGAGCGGTCCCGCGACGGCGGTGGTCAGCAGCGCGACCGCCAGCACAGCCGGTACGAGCAGCGCTGTCATCGGTCGGGTTCTCTGCGTGCGAGGTAGTCGCGCAGCAGATCGCGTTCGCGCTCGTCGATCGCGTCGAAGAAGTGCAGGATCGCGGCGTCCCTGTCGTGGCTGGTGTCGAGCGCCTGCTCCATGAGCCGTGCAGCATGTAGCTCGCGCGTGCACCGGGCCGTGTACGTCACCGCGCGCGCTCGCCGCTCGGGGACCACCAGTTGCTTGCGCTCGAGGTTGCCCAGCACGGTGGCGATGGTCGTGTAGGCATGCTTGGCGCCGAGCCGTGTGATCACCTCGCGGATCGACAGCGGGCCGTCATCCCAGAGCACGTCCATCACCTGCTGCTCCAACGCGCCGAGCCGCAACGGCCCACACGGCTGTGCCGCCGACCGATCCGGGCTCATGCCGTCACCGCTTGTGCACGTGGGGCGGGGAGCGGGCAGGCGACCTGGCCGCGCAGTCGCCAGACGGCGGCGACGGTGGAGAGGATCAGGGCGGCCGCGGCCAGCAGGGGCTGAGCGGGAGCGAACCATGTGAGCGCGCCGGTGTAGCCCAGGGCGATCAGGGCGATCTTGTTGCAGACGGGGCAGCCGACGGCGAACCAGGCGAGCATGCCGCCTGCGACCGCGAATCGACCGGTGCGGCGCTCCTCGCGCGATGAAGCGGCGCTCCCGGAACCCTCGTGCGATGCGTCGGGGGCGGGCGCTACGACATCGGCCGCCGAACGCTGCGGTTGGACGTAGGTGCCGATCAGCAGGCCGGTCACGGCCGAGGTGATCAGCCAGACCGGATAGTTCCACCAGACGGGTGGTATCTCGCGCGTGAACAGTCCGTTGGGAATGAGCACGGTGGCCACTCCGAGCACGATCGCGACCGCGACCGCCGACGCCGTCGCGATCAGGATCTGCCGCGTGCTCCACGACCGCAGTGCCTGCCAGGCGAGGGCGAGCGATTCTCGCAGAGCGGCGATTCGCCGACGGTTCCGGTGCATGTCTCTACTATGCCCGATAGGTTACTATCCTGCATAGTCGACTATGCAGGATAGTTGACGAGAGGAAGGGTGGCCGATGGGCGGGCATACGCAGAGATCACGACAGTCGGCACGAGGTATCCGCAGCTGGATCGCACCGGTGGGGATGCTGCTCATCGCTGGACTCCTGATCGTGCTGGTGATCCTGCAGATGCGACCGGACGCGGCGTCTGATGCCGGTGAACCGGCCACCGACGGCATCACGGTGGTGCCGGACGGGCTGCCCGACCTTACTCAGTTCGAGTACCGCGACGCCGACGACGTGCAGGCCGCCGGCCCGGTCGACGCCCCGGTCGGCCTCGTGGTGTATTCCGACTACCAGTGCCCGTTCTGCGCGAAGTGGGCACAGAGCACGCTGCCGCTGATGATGGAGTACGCCGACGCGGGCGACCTGCGCATCGAGTGGCGCGACATCAACATGTACGGGGCGCCGTCCGAGCGTGCCTCGCTCGCCGCCCACGCCGCGGGTCTCCAGGGCGAGTACTGGGCTTTCCACGACGCGCTCTACCCCGACGGCGAGATCCGCACCGAGGCAGAACTGAGTATCGAGGCACTCACCGGCCTCGCGGAGCAGATGGAGCTCGATGTCGATCGATTCTCGTCGGACATGGCCTCCGACGAGGTGAAGCAGATCGTCGCCGAACGGGCGCACGAGGCGCGGACCATCGGTGTGACGGGCACCCCGAGTTTTCTTCTCGACGGGCGTCCGATCGTCGGAGCGCAACCGACCGACATCTTCATCGATGCCGTCGAGAACGCGCTGATCGAGGCGGACCGATAGATGGAGATCGGCTTCGTCACGGCACTGCTGGGTGGGATGCTGGCACTGCTGAGCCCGTGCAGCGCGCTGCTGCTTCCCGCGTTCTTCGCCTCGACCGTCGGTACGCGGCTGCAACTGCTGGCTCATGGCGGCGTGTTCTACCTCGGGCTCGTCCTCACACTGGTGCCTTTCGGGCTGGGGCTCGGGGCGCTCGGCTCGGTGCTGATCTCAGAACGCGGGCTGGTCATCGCGATCACCGCCGCCGTGCTGGTAGCCCTCGGCCTCATGCAGGTCTTCGGCATCGGGTTCGACCTGGCCCGGATCGTGCCGGGCATGGACCGCATGCAGCGGGGGGCCTCCACGCGCACGGGCTTCCTGCGCACGCTTCTGCTGGGAGCGGTCGGCGGGGTCGCCGGGTTCTGCGCAGGCCCGATTCTCGGCGCCATCCTCACGCTGGCGCTCGCGCAGGGCAGCCCGTGGGGCGCCGGCGCGATGCTCGCTGTCTACGGTGCGGGAATGGTCGCGCCCCTGGTGGTCATCGCCGCGCTCTGGCAGAGGATGGGCGACCGTGCGCGGCGGATGCTGCGCGGGCGCTCGTTCACCATCCTCGGACGGCAGTTCCACACCACGTCGGTGATCACCGGCACGATGATCGTCGCGGTCGGGGTGCTGTTCTGGACGACGAACGGTCTGGTCGCGATGCCCGCGCTCATCCCCACCGACGTGCAGTCCTGGATTCAGGAACGCGGCGCGTTGCTCGCCGACCCGCTGGTCGATGTCATCGCGATCTTCGTGGTGACAGGCATCGTGCTCACCGTCTGGGCGCTTCGTCAACGACGACGGTCGGAGCCTGCACGCGAGCGGGACGTCGACGCGTCGCGACCGGTGCCGAGCACCAGTAAGCGGTGACGAGGTGCGCCGCCCTCTGAGCATCGCGCTCATCGCCGGAGCCCTGATCGTCGCAGCGACCGCGTGCGCTGCGCCGCTCGGACCCCCACGCCTCGAGTCGGCGCCGCGTCCGGTGGGGACGGCGGCGCCGGAACTGCCGGGTGCCCCGCTCGTGCTGCCGCCGCCGTTCGAGGGGATGCGGGTGATCGACCCCGGGTGGGACGCCCCGCCGCAGGCGGAGGACGGCATCTATCTGGCGCTGCGCGCCGAGCAGGACAGGATCGTGTTCTCTGCCGTCTCGGACCGGGGAACGGTGCTCTGGACAGCAGAGCGGCCGATGCTGTGCTCAGCGTTCGTCGTCTCTGGGGGAGCCGATCGCCCCCTCGCGATCCTGATGGACGTGGATGCCACAGAAGACGGGTTCGCCGGATCGAGCATCTCGGCGTACGACCTGCGTACCGGCGAGGAAGCTTGGGGGCCGGTCGCCGTGCCCGGGCCGCACATCGGTCCGGGGCTCGTGTTCGCCGCACCCCCGCCGGAAGCGATGGGACGCAGCGGGCCGCGAGTGGCCATCGACCCGGCAACCGGCGCGACGCTGGCCGACGAGTCCGACGAGAGCGTCAGGATCCTGGGCGAACGCGGTGGCATCGTGCTGCTCGGCGATCGCACCCGGGTCATCGCGCGCACGGCTGACGACCGTGAGCTCTGGACCATCCCGCGGGAACAGCTCGGGTTGCCCGAGGGCCTGCAGCCCTCGTCAGCTGCCCTCGTGATCGACGGCGACACCGCGCTGCTCGGCGCGCACGAGCGCGGCCCCGTCGACGGCGCCGTGCTTGTGGACCTCGAGACAGGAACCGTACTCTCGCGCACGGCACGGGCGACCGTCGTCGACGAGTCGATGGGCGTCCGCATCGTGCTCGAGCACGGGCTGCGTGCCATCGCGCCGACCGGGGAACAGCTCTGGGCGCGCGCGGCCGATGAGGGCGCAGCGCTCGTATCCGCCGGACACGGTGCGGTGCACGTCCGCACCGACGAGGGTATCCGCGTGCTCGACACGATGTCGGGGCGGCGCCGGGCCCTGCTCGACGCCGACGCCGTCATTCCGCGGCAGATCTCCCTGTCGGGAAGCGGCGTCGTCGGCGACTACGACCGACCGCTGCTCATCATCGCGCGCTGACACAACGTATGCCGCATCGCGTATACCGCCCTGCGTAGCCTGAGACCAGCGATCGGCATCCGCCCTTGGCTTCCTGGCTCAAGGGCTCCGATCGGCAGGAGAACACCATCTCTCTCACTCAGGTCGACACGACCGAGACCATCCGTGGTCGCATCCGCCAAACCTACTCCGGCACAGCCGAGTTCCCGCCGATGGCGCGCGCCTACAAGGACGTGCTGCACGTCGTGAAAGAGACCGGGCTGCTGCATCGCACGCCGGTGTTCTACAGTCTCGTCGCCGCGGCGCTCGCCCTGGCGTTCGCCGGAGCGATCACCGGGTTCCTGCTGCTTGGCGACAGCTGGTTCCAACTGTTGATCGCGGCAGCACTCGGCATCCTGTTCACACAGGTCGCGTTCCTCGCGCACGAGGCCGCGCACCGGCAGATCCTCAGTTCGGGACCGGCGAACTTCCGACTCGCCCGCATCCTCGCCGGCATCGTCGGCATGAGCTACTCGTGGTGGGACTCCAAGCACACCCGGCATCATGGCAACCCGAACAAGGTCGGCAGCGACCCTGACATCGAGGTCGACACGATCTCGTTCCTCGACGACGACGCGGCGCGCTCGCGCGGCGTCGTGCGGTGGATCACCCAGCGCCAGGGCTGGCTGTTCTTCCCGCTGCTGACGCTCGAGGGTCTCAACCTGCACCGGCTGAGCTTCGCGCACCTGTTCTCGCGAGGACCCGTCAAGGGGCGCTGGCTCGAGCTGAGCATCATCACCGTTCGGTTCGCCGTGCTGCTCGTACCGCTGTTCCTGTTGCTCCCCGTCGGCATGGCCTTCGCCTTCTTCGGCGTGATGGTCGCGGTCTTCGGCGTCTACATGGGAGCCTCGTTCGCGCCCAACCACAAGGGCATGCCGATCATCGCCCGCGACGCACGCCTGGACTTCTTCTCGAAGCAGGTGCGCACCTCGCGCAACATCTCGGGCGGCTGGTGGGCGACATGGCTGTTCGGCGGTCTCAACTACCAGGTCGAGCACCACCTGTTCCCGAGCATGTCGCGCCTGCATCTGTCGAAGGCGCGCGAGATCGTGCGCGACTACTGCTCGGCCAATGACGTGCCGTACACCGAGACGACCGTGCTGCGTTCGTACGGCATCGTCATCCGCTACCTCAACACCGTCGGCCTCGCAGCCCGCGATCCCTTCGACTGCCCGATCACGGCTCAGTACCGTCCCTCCTGAGCTCGTCGTCCCACCCGCGGGCGAGACGCCTCAGCCGTGCCACGCGCCATCGCCACATCACCCACAGCACCGGCGCCATCGGCACGGCGAACGCTCCGCCGATCCGCAGTTCATCGCCCCAGCGGGCACGCCCGTCCGGTGCGTCGATGACTGTCATCTCGTGATTCCAGGTGCGCAGCAGCGCGAGCGGCCCCGACAGCGGGCATCCGGAATCGCGCATGGTGCGGCGGCCGGGCGCTGCCGGCACCAGATCGTCGACGGCGATCAGCTGCGAACCCACGGGGATCGCGCCCAGCAGACGCAACGAGACGCGCACGCGGTCTCCCGAGGTGAACCGTTCGGGCGGTGCGCCATCCAACGGAACCATGCGCAGCAGCGGCGCGTACAGTCGCGCGGCAACGGCCGGGCGATGCGCGGCAGCCCACGCCGCATCGGCAGAGCAGTCCAGATCGGTGTCGACACGAATGCGCATGACTTCATTGTCGCCGAGCGGCGATCCCCGTCGTCGGAGCGCTCGATAGCATGGGGCGATGACGACCCTGGTCTGGTTCCGCGACGATCTGAGAGTCGCCGACCACCCGGCACTGCACGCGGCCGCCGAATCGGGCGATGCGATCGTCGCCCTGTACATCCTCGAAGACGCCTCCGAGCACATTCGCGCCCACGGCGGCGCGGCGCGCTGGTGGCTGCACCACTCGTTGCGGGCGCTCGCCGACGCGCTCGCCGAGCGCGGCGTCCCGCTGATCCTGCGGCAGGGACCGACCGAGGGCGTACTGGCGGATGTGGCCGCCGAGAGCGGCGCGCGCACCGTGCTGTGGAACCGTCGCTACGGGCAGGGTCGGCATCACGACGCCGCACTCGTCGAGGCCCTCGGTGCGGACGGCATCCGTGTGCGCACCTTCATCGGCGACCTGCTCTTCGAACCCCACACCGTCGCCACGCAGGACGGCGGGGCCTACCGGGTGTACTCGGCCTTCTGGCGCGCCTGCACCGCCGAGCGGGAACCAGCCGGCCCGCTGCCCGCTCCGCGAGAGCTGACGCCCGCCCCTTCTCAGCCGCGCAGCGATGCGCTCGACGAATGGGCGCTGCTGCCGACATCACCCGACTGGTCGGGAGGCCTTTCCGAGCGCTGGACGCCGGGCGAGGCGGGGGCGCAGCGGCGGCTGGACGAGTTCCTGTCGCATCGTGCGGGACGCTACCGCGCTCGCGACTTTCCCGCGGAGGACAACTGCTCGGAGCTCTCGCCCCACCTGCGCTGGGGCGAGATCAGCCCGCGCTCGGTGTGGCATGCGGCGGTGGACGCGACCGGTGACATCGGCCTGTTCCTGTCAGAACTCGGCTGGCGCGAGTTCGCAAAGCACACCGCGTTCCACTTCGGACCGTTGCACGCGAGGAACCTCAACCGCCGCTTCGACGCGTTTCCCTGGGTGACCGACTCGCACGGCGAGGTCGCCGCATGGCAGCAGGGGCGCACCGGGTTCGGCCTGGTGGATGCCGGAATGCGCGAGCTCTGGCAGACGGGCTTCATGCACAACCGGGTGCGGATGGTGACCGCCTCGCTGCTGACGAAGAACCTGATGACCCACTGGCGGGTGGGAGAAGCCTGGTTCTGGGACACCCTCGTCGATGCCGATGAGGCGAGCAATCCGTTCAACTGGCAGTGGGTCGCCGGGTGCGGCGCCGACGCCGCACCGTACTTCCGCATCTTCAACCCCGAGCTGCAGCAGCAGAAGTTCGATCCGGATGGTCACTACGTGCAGCGATGGGCGCCCGACAGCGACGCCGTGCTGCGGATCATCGACCTGAAGGCGTCCAGGGCGCGAGCCCTGGACGCCTACCAATCGCTCAGCGGCTGAGCCCGGGCGTCCTACGCCGTGCGGTGCGCGCGGTAGTAGTCCAGCAGCGCGCGCGTGGACGGGTCCTGTGCGGCCACGGCATCGGCATCGCCCGCGATCGCCGGGGCGATCTGCAGCGCCAGCTGCTTGCCGAGCTCGACACCCCACTGATCGAACGAGTTGATGCCCCACACCGTCCCCTGCGTGAAGGTGATGTGCTCGTACAACGCGATCAGCTGACCGAGCACCGCCGGGGTGAGCGCCGGGGCGAAGATCGACGTGGTCGGCCGGTTGCCCTCGAACGTGCGCGCGGCGACCAGGGCCCCGGTCGTGCCCTCGGCCTCGACCTCGGCGGCGGTCTTGCCGAACGCCAGTGCCTTGGTCTGCGCGAGGAAGTTGGCCAGGAACAGGGCGTGTACGTCCTGCCCGTCGTCGCTCAGCGGGTACGCGGGGTTCACGAACGCGATGAAGTCGGCGGGGATCAGCCGCGTGCCCTGGTGGATCAGCTGGTAGAAGGCGTGCTGGCCGTTGGTGCCGGGTTCGCCCCAGAAAACTTCGCCCGTATCGGTGGTCACCGGGGTGCCGTCCCAGCGCACCGACTTGCCGTTCGATTCCATCGTCAGCTGCTGCAGGTACGCGGGGAACCGGCTGAGCTGCTGCGCATACGGCAGCACGGCGTGGGTCTGCGCGTCAAGGAAGTTGACGTACCAGATGTTGAGCAGCCCCATCAGCACCGGTACGTTGCGCTCCAGCGGGGTGGTGCGCACGTGCTCGTCGACGGCGTGGAACCCCGCGAGCAGTTCGTCGAACGCATCCGGGCCGAGCGTGATCGCCAGTGACAGTCCGATCGCCGAGTCGACCGAGTACCGTCCGCCCACCCAGTCCCAGAAGCCGAAGGCATTGGCCGGGTCGATGCCGAACTCGGCGACCTTGTCGAGCGCGGTCGATACGGCGACGAAGTGGTGCGCGACAGCATCCGTCCGGCTCTCGTCGCTGCCGTCGATCGCGTCGGATGCTGTCAGTCCCGCCCACAGCCAGTCGCGCGCGAGGCGCGCGTTGGTCAGCGTCTCGAGGGTGGTGAACGTCTTCGAGGCGACGATGAAGAGCGTGGTCTCGGGGTCGAGATCGGCGGTCTTCTGGGCGATGTCGGTCGGGTCGATGTTCGACACGAAGCGCGCCTCGATCCCCGCGTCGGCGTAGGGCTTGAGCGCCTCGTACACCATGACGGGGCCGAGGTCGGAGCCGCCGATGCCGATGTTGACCACATGCGTCACCCGCTTGCCGGTCACGCCCCGCCACTGACCCGAACGCACGCGGTCGGCGAACGCCGACAACGCGCCGAGCACCTCATGCACGTCGTGGTCGATCTGCTGGCCGTCGACGACAAGGGCCGGCTCCGCACCGACCGGTCGGCGCAGTGCGGTGTGCAGCACGGCGCGGTCCTCACTGGTGTTGATGTGCGCACCGGTGAGCATCGCGGCGTAGCGGTCGGCGACACCGGTCTGCTCGGCCAGGGCGACGAGCGCGGCGAGCACATCATCGGTGACGAGGTTCTTCGACAGGTCGACATGCAGGTCGGCCAGCGGCAGCGAGAGCTGCTCGGCGCGCTCGGGATCGTCGGCGAACCAGCCGCGCAGGTCGGGTGAGAAGCCGTCGCGGAGGACCGCGAGGTCGGCCCAGGCGGGAGTGGTGACGGGGTCGATCGGCGCTGTCATGCTCCCCACGTTAGCGCCAGCCGTGCGCCGCATCGTCGGTGTTGCACGCTAGCGTTGAGCCCATGACGCGCGCCCCCGGTACCCCGTTGATCACCGTCGACGAGCTGCGTGAGCACCTCGATGCCGTGCACGTGCTCGACGCCCGCTGGCAGCTCGGGCGCAACGACGGCCGCGAACAGTACCTGGCCGGCCACATCCCCGGCGCCGTCTTCATCGACGTCGAAGGCGATCTCTCGCGCCACGGCGAGCCCCACGAGGGGCGCCACCCGCTGCCCGCGGATGCGGCGCTCGCGGCGGCGGCACAGCGCTGGGGCATCGACGAGGGCGACACCGTCGTCGTCTACGACGACCATCGGATGCTGGCTGCCTCGCGCACCTGGTGGGCACTGCGCCGTGCGGGACTGACCGATGTGCGCGTGCTCGACGGCGGATGGCCGGCCTGGCTGGCTGCCGGCGGCGCGACCGAGACCGGAGACGTGGTCGTGGCGCCCGGAGACGTGCGGCTGGAGCATCCCGCCGATCGCGGAACCATCGACACCCGTTCAGTGGCCTCGTGGCCCGATGCCGGCGTGCTGATCGATGTGCGTGTCGCCGAGCGCTACCGCGGTGAAACCGAGCCGATCGACCCGATCGCCGGGCACGTACCGGGTGCGACGAACCTGCCGATCGGCACCCTGCTCACCGGCGACGGGCGTTTCCTGCCGGCATCCGACATCGCGGACGCGTTCGACGCGGTCGGCGCCACGGGTGCCGTGCCCATCGCGTCGTACTGCGGATCGGGAATCACCGCCGCGCAGTTCGCCTTGGCCGGAGCCATCATCGGCCGCGACGTCACCGTGTACCCGGGGTCGTGGAGCGCCTGGTCGAATACGCCGGGTGCGCCGGTCGCGACCGGCGACGCCTGAGAACCGATCCGACACGGCGCGCCGCCGGGATACCCTGAGACCATGCCGATCCTGTTCTCGCTGATCACCATCGGACTGATGGTGTTCGCCGTCGTGGACATCATCCGCCGCGACGACTCCGACGTGCGGTACCTGCCCCGCATCGTGTGGCTGCTGCTGGTGATCCTGCTGCCGTTGCTGGGCAGCGTGCTGTGGTTCGCGCTGGGGCGGGTGTACCCCGAGGGTGGTATCCGTCTGCCGCGCCGCCGGCCCAAACCATCGCGACAGCAGGCGCCGGCTGCGCCGGCCATGCCGATCGACACGCGCACCACCGAGCAGCAGATCGCCGACCTCGATCGCGAGATCGAGGAATGGCGGCTGCGCGAGGAGATCGAGAAGCGCAAGAAGGAGCACGGCGGCTCCTCGACCGGCCCGGAGACGCAGGAGGGCTGAGCCTCACCCCTCCGAGAACGACGCGCGCAACGCCTCGTCGAGATCCGGATGTCGGAACGTGTACCCCGCCGCGCTGAGCTTCGCCGGCAGCGCCCACCGGCTCTTCAGGATCAACTCGGTCTCGGTGCGGATGCCCAGGGCGCCGATCTCGAGCATCCACCGCGGCGTCGGAGGGCCGAAGCGCACCCCAAGCGTGCGGCGCACGGCGGCCATGAAGGCGCGGTTGTCGACCGGCGCGGGTGAGGAGGCGTTCACGGGGCCGTCCAACTGCGGCTGCTGTTCGAGGAAGTCGATGATGCCGAGCACGTCATCGACGTGGATCCAGCTGAACCGCTGACGCCCGCCGCGGGCGCCGGGATCGTGGGCCGTTCCCGCCTCGCGCCGCGCACGCGAGACCGGCCACCAACCGTCGAGCTGCGTGCCGCCGAGCCCGACGCGGGCGAGCCGGCGCAGCGGGCCCAGCACGCCCGCATCGCCCAGCACGATCGCCGTGCGCAGGGCGACGCGCCGGGTGTGCGGCAGATCCCGCTCGTACAGCGCACGCTCCCAGGCCTTGGCCACCTCGACCGAGAAGCCGGTGCCGAGCTCGCCGTCGTCCTCGGTCATCGGACGGTCCTCGGCATGACGGTAGATCGTCGCCGTCGAGGAGTTCACCCACAGGGGCGGGGGAGCGGATGCCCGGGCGATCGCTGTTCCCAGTGCGGCCGTGGTCTCCAGACGCGAGCGGAAGATCTCGGCGCGGTTGGCGGGCGTGTAGCGGCAACTCACGCTCTTGCCCGCGAGGCCGACGACCAGGCCGGCACCGTCCACCGCGGCGTCGATTCCGGGCTGGTCGTCCCAGGTGAGGTCTGCGCCCGAGCGCGAGATCGTGACGACCTCTCGCCCCTCGGCACGGTACGCGTCTTGCAGATGTCGGCCGATGAATCCCGTCGAACCGCCGATCACGACCCGGCTCATGCGACGCGCTCGATGCGATAGGTGAAGACGCCCTCGTACTCGTAGATGCGCCCGATCAGCGGCATATCGACGGTGAGCGCGACGCGTTGGTTGCCGGCCTGCTTCTCGGCGCTCTCACGCAACCGCACCACCGGGGCGATCAGACGGGGAAGACGCACACGCACGCGGCCCAGACGGATGCCCACCCTGCGACTGCGCAACGCCAGCGCATCCTCATCGACCGACACGTCGAACACCGCCGAGAGCGTCACGGGCTCACCGAGTTGATCGAGCACGCGACCGTGCGCGCCGGCCGAGACCGAGTCGGTCATCGTCCAGTCGCCGTCGGGCAGATGCAGCGTGCGCTCGCTGACCACCCGGCCGGCGACGCTGAGGTTGCGGATCGTGAACGGCACATCGTGATGCCAGCCGGCGTGCACGACACCGTGACGCTGCAGCATGCGCAGCACCGGCCACAGCCACCGCTTGGGCGTGCCCACGCGTGAGAAGGTGCCCTCACCGACGCCGACCTGACCGCGGGGCGTCGCCGCGAAGTACATGCGCAGAGCGGGATGCAACGCCCCGCGCTGCCCGCCCAAAGCCCGCAGGTACGGTGAATGCGGAACGTGTTCCATGCTTCGAGCGTAGCCCGGTGTCAGAGGTGGTCTTTCACGCCTCGCGCAGGCGGATCATGCGCTCGTGACCCTCCTCGGACAGCTCCGAGACATCGTCGCGCGACTTGAGGAAGTCGTTGAACGACCGGAACCCGAGCGCCTTCTCGCTGAACGAGGGATCCATCCGTCGCATCTGCGTCTTCACCGCAGACGCGTGCAGCCACTCATCGGCATCTGCCTTGTCGTGGCCGAGTCGCAGCGCCCGCTCCAGCAGCGCGGTGGCCTCGGTCTGCTCATCGGTCTTCGCCGACGACCGCGAGCGTCGTGTCTTGGCCGCGGACTTCGTCTCCGGACGGCTCTTGGCGTCCTTGCCGTCCTTGGCCGATGCGTCGGCCGCGGCATCCGTCTTCTTCGCCGCCCGCACGACGCCGGGCAGAGAATCGTACGAATCGAACTCGTCGCATGCCGCGGCGAGCGACTTCGCCGTCGACCCGGCCACCCCCACGCCGACCACGTACCGGCCCAGTCGCCGGCATCGCTGCGCCAGCGGCACGTAGTCGCTGTCACCGGCGACGATCACCACATGGGTGAGATCGGGCAGCCGGAACATGTCTTCGACGGCGTCGACCGCCAGACGGATGTCGGCGCCGTTCTTGGCGTAGGCGGCCGCGGGGAAGAGCTGTACGAGGTCGACCGCCCTGGCCACCAGCTGCGAACGGTACTCGGCGTTGATCGGCGACGACCAGTCGGCGTAGGCCCTGGTCAGCACGAGCGTGCCGAACGACGAGGCGTAATCGATGATCGCACCGACCTCGATCGCCGCCTGCTTCAGCCGCTCGGCCACCTCGGGGTCGTTCGGGTTCTCGGCGATGCGCTGGCGATCCTTGCCGTACGCGTTGCGGCCGTGCACCCGGTCGTACCAGCCGATGACGATGTTGTCGAAATCAAGGTAGACGGCGACGCGTCCGGTGCTCTCGGCCATGATCAGCGCTCGCTCGGGTAGGTCACGCCGATCTGGCGGCGGATCTCATCGAGTGTGCCCATGATGGCGACGCTCTCGGCGACGGGCAATGCCAGGATCGAACCGGCCGGGTCTCCGTGTGCGACGGCGCCCTCGGCCGCGAAGGCCTGGTACTGCATCCCGCGTCCCTCGACCTGCGAGACGTATTCCTCGATGACCGTGCCGTCCGGCGCGATGACCCGGAAGGTCGTGGGGGCGTAGAAGATCCGGTCGATCTCGATGCGGGCATCCGTGCCGACGATCGCCGCGGTGTTCGGGCCGGCCGCGCGCGAGGACGAGACGCTCGTCGATACCGCGCCCCCGGCGTGCGTCATGAGAGTGGCGACCTCGGCATCGGCGCCGGTCTCGATCAGACGCGCCGTCGCCTGGATCGACTCGGGAGCGCCCAGCACATCCCAGATGAATGAGACCGGGTAGATGCCCAGGTCGAGCAGCGCGCCGCCGCCCAGTTCGAGCGCGTTCAGGCGGTGTGCGGGGTCGGTGGGCAGCTTCTGGGTGTGGTCGGCGAACACCGTGCGGATCTCACCGAGAGTGCCCGCGGCGAGGATCTCACGGATGCGCACCATGTGGGGCAGGTAGCGGGTCCACATCGCCTCCATGACGAGCAGGCCCTTCTCAGCGGCGAGCGCCTGCAGGTCTTCGGCCTCGGCGCGGTTCACGGTGAACGCCTTCTCGACCAGGGCGTGCTTGCCGTGCTCGAGCGCGAGACGGGCATCGGCATGGTGCATCGGATGGGGCGTTGCGACGTAGATGATGTCGACTTCGGGGTCGGCCGCGAGTGCCTCGTACGACCCGTGTGCGCGGGGGATGTCGAAGCGTGCGGCGAACGCGTCGGCGGACTCCTGACTGCGTGAGCCCACCGCGACGAGGTCGAGACCGGCGGTGCGCAGGTCGGATGCGAAAGCGGCGGCGATGCCGCCCGTGGCGAGGATGCCCCAGCGAAGTCCAGTCATGGGTTCAGCGTACCGGGGCGGGCACGCGGTGCGTCAGGTCAGCGCGAGCGCGCGATCGAGGTCGGCGATGAGGTCGGCCGGGTCTTCGAGCCCGGCCGAGACGCGGATCGTGGTCAGCGAGATACCCGCGGCGGCGCGCTGGTCGGCGGTGAGGTGGCCGTGGGTCATGGATGCCGGGTGTGCGACCAGGCTGCGAGCGTCGCCGATGTTCGCCACCAGGCGGAAGACGCGCAGCGCGCCGAAGACCTCGGCGACCCGGTCGAACGAGGTCTCATCCTGTGGCCCGGCGAGGTCGAACGAGAACACCGAGGGTACTCCGCGCGGCAGGTAGCGTTCGGCGAGCGGATGCCACGGGCTGCCCGGCAATCCGGGATGGTGCACGGCGCTGACTGCGGGGTGCGCGGCCAGGTGCTCGGCGACCCGCTGCGCGGTCGCGCTCTGACGCCCGACACGCAGGTCGAGGGTCTCGATGCCCTGCAGGATCTGCCAGGCGTTGAACGGTGAGATCGACGGGCCGAGGTCGTGCACGTACTTCGATTTGACCAGCGCCGCGAACGCCTGGCCCTGACCGAAGCGGTCCCACAGCACCATGTCGCCGAAACGGGAGTAAGGGCCGGTGAACTGCGGCCAGCGGGCAGCATCCGCACCGAAGTCGAACGTGCCCAGGTCGACCACGACACCGCCGAGCGAGCTGCCATGCCCCGAGAGGAACTTCGTCGCCGAATGCACCACGAAGTCGGCGCCGTGCTCACCCGGTCGGATCAGATGCGGCGTGCCGACGGTGCTGTCGATCACCAGGGGCACCCCGGCCTCGTGCGCGATGTCGGCGACCGCGCGGATATCGAGCACCTGGGCGATCGGGTTGGCGACCGTCTCGGCGAACACCACCCGCGTCTGCGGCGTGATCGCGTCGCGCCACGCGTCGAGGTCGTCCTGGTCGACGAACGTGACGCCGATGCCGAAGTCGTCGAGCGTCTCCTGCAACAGGTCGATCGTGCCGCCGTAGAGCTGATGCGCGGCGACGATGTGCCCACCGCGATGCGCCAGGGCCAATAGCGTGACAGCGACGGCCGCCTGCCCCGAAGCGACCGCGACCGCGCTGACGCCGCCTTCGAGCAGAGCCACGCGCTCTTCGAGGATCTGCTGGGTGGGGTTGGCGTTGCGGCTGTAGATGATGCCCGCCTTGCGCAGCGCGAACAGGTCGGCCGCCTCGGCCAGCGACGAGAACTCGTACGCCGCCGTCTGATGAATCGGCGGCACGGCGCCCACCGCAGCGGATGCCGCATAGCCGGCCTGCACCTGTGCCGTGGCGAAACCCGTCGGCGCATCGAGAGTGGTCATGGCTCCCATCATCTGTGCCCACCCGCGTGCGGCACGGGTCGTGTTACCCCGGGTTACCGCACATGACGGGTGGTGTCGTCACGTGACGTCATCGCTCGCGCGGCGGCATCCGACTTCTCTAGCGTGATCGTCGTTCCACCCCGTCACCGCACCCAGGAGGTCTGCATGAACCGTCGCATCGTCCGCGCCACAGCCGTCGCACTGCCGCTCGTCATGATGGCTGGCCTGGCCGCATGCTCGTCGTCACCGGCCCCCGCCGACGTCGCCGCCTCCGACGGTGAACCGGTCGCGGGAGGAACGCTCACCTACCTCGAGCACCAGACGTACACGAACCTGTACCCGCCGCAGGCGGGTTTCTACCCGAACGGCGGCATCGTGGGCAACATCGCCGCACGGTTGACCTGGCAGGACCCCGAGACCCTCGAGATCGAGCCGTGGGTCGCCAGCGGTTGGGAGGTGAACGCCGACGCCACCGAGTACACCTTCGACCTGCGCGATGACGTCACCTTCTCGGACGGCACGCCCGTCGACGCCGCCGCCGTGAAGAAGAACTTCGACACGTACGGCCTCGGCGACGCCGACCGCGGCCTGACCGTGTCAGAGGCGATCAACAACTACGCGAGCAGTGAGGTGATCGACGACGACACCGTCGTCTTCCGCTTCTCGGCCCCGTCGCCCGGCTTCCTGCAAGCGACGTCGACGATCAACTCGGGACTGCTCTCGCCCGAGACTCTCGACGGCACCATCGAGGGCTTCGGCGCCGGCAACGCCGAAGACATCATCGGTGCCGGTCCCTTCACCATCGGCGGCGAGAAGCTCGGCACCGAATACACCCTCACGGCCCGCGAGGACTACGACTGGGCGCCCGAGAGCGTGCCGAACCAGGGCCGCGCGTACCTCGACGCCGTCCGCGTCATCGTCACCCCCGAGGACTCCGTGCGCATCGGATCGCTGCTCTCGGGCCAAGCCGATTACGTGCGCTACGTGCAGGCCTTCGACGAGGCACGGGTCGCCCAGGCCGGAATCGAGCTGTACGCACCGCAGACCCGCGGGGTCAACAACAACCTCTCGCTGCGGTTCACCAACCCGCTGCTCTCAGACATCCGGGTGCGGCAGGCGCTCGTGGCGGCGACGGACGCCCAAGAGGTCGTCGACACGCTCTTCAGCGAGAACTATCCCGTGGCGACCTCGGCACTGTCGTCGTCTGCGACGGGGTACAAGGACGAATCGGCGCATTACGTCCACGACGAGAAGAAGGCGGCCGAACTGCTCGACGCCGCAGGGTGGGAGCCGGGCGCGGACGGCATCCGCGAGAAGGACGGCGAACGGCTGGCACTGACCATCTTCGAGTCCAAGCCGCAGCCGCAGTCCAAGCAGACGCTCGAACTGGTCGCGCAGCAGTGGCGGGCTGTCGGCGTCGAGCTCAACGTCAAGCCCGGCGACGCCGGCAGCCGCGCCGCCGACATCCTCGACCCGCTCAAGACGCCTGTCTCGCAGGACATGGTCGGCCGAAGCGACCTCGACGTGATCAAGAGCGAGTACCACACCGAGAACCGCAACGTGCTGCTCTCGAACGACGCTGAACTCGACCGGCTGCTGGAGGTGGTGGCCTCCGAGGCCGACACCGACAAGCGCATCGCCGCTTCGCAGGCGGTACAGGACTACCTCGCCGAGCAGGCGTACGTGATCCCGCTGTTCGAAGAGCCCCAGGTCTACGGTGCGGCACCCCACGTGCGTGGCATCGACTACGAATCGGTCGGGCGCCCCTCGTTCTTCGGCGTGTGGCTCCAGGAGCACTGATGCCCTTCCTGCTTCGGCGGGCCGGACAGGCGGCGATCGTTCTGATCGCCGCCTTCACGGCCACGTTCTTCCTGCTGCAACTCCTGCCCGGCGATGCCGTGCTGATCAAGTTCACCGACCCGAGCCTCGGGCTGTCCGCGGCGCAGATCGACGACATCCGGGTCGCGTACGGCGCGGACCTGCCGTGGTGGCAGCAGTACCTGCACACGCTCGGCGGGTTCCTCGTCGGCGACTTCGGGTACTCGACCCAGTACGGCACCCCCGTTGCGGCGATGCTCGCCGAGGCGCTGCCGCAGACGCTGCTGCTGGCGGGCCTCGGTCTGGTGCTCGCGGTGCTGCTGGCGGTCGCCATCGCGGCGCTGTCGACGCTTGCACCGTTCGGCTGGCTGCGCAACGCGATCCGACAGGCGCCGGCGCTGTTCGTCGCCGTACCGGTGTTCTGGCTCGGCATCCTGCTCATCCAGGTGTTCTCCTTCGGACTCGGCTGGGTGCCCGTGATCGGCGCCGACCCGGCCGCCGCCCTCATCCTGCCCGTGCTCACCCTGGCGGTGCCGATCTCCGCACCCCTTGCACAGGTGCTGGTGCGCTCGATCGATCAGGTGCAGTCCGCGCCGTTCATCACCGTGGTGCGTGCCAAGGGCGCAACGCCTGTGTGGGTGCTCACCCGGTCGGTCGCACGCAACGCGAGTCTGCCCGCACTGACCATCGCCGGCGTGCTGTTCGGTGAGTTGATCGGTGGTGCCGTGGTCACCGAGACGGTGTTCGGGCGCACCGGCATCGGGCGGCTGACCGAACAGGCCGTCACCAACCAGGACATCCCGGTGCTGCAGGCGATCGTGCTGCTGTCGGCACTCGGCTTCGTGATCGTCAGCCTTGCCGTCGACCTCATCGCCCCCGTGATCGACCCACGCCTGCGCCCGCCCGCGCGGCGCGACGCGCGTCGCGCGACGCCGGCCGCAGCGGTGACGGCGGGCACCCAGGAGGTGACCGCATGAGCGCCCCCGTGCTGCACACGTCCGAGAGTGCGGAACCGAACGCGCCCCGCGGCCGCAACGAGCAGGCGGATGCCACCGTGAACGCCGCGTCCGTAGCATCCGATGCGCCCCGCCGGCGGCGTCGGGTGCCCTCGCCGACGTTGGTCCTCGCGATCGCCGTCGTCTCGATCGCCGTGCTGTGGGCGATCGTGCCGGGCGTCTTCGCCCCCGGCGACCCCCTCAGCGGGGTGCCGGCGCAGAAACTGCTGCCGCCGAGCGCCGAGCACTGGTTCGGCACCGACATCCTCGGGCGAGACCTGTACGGCCGCGTCGTCCACGGTGCCGTGCAGTCGCTCTCGGGCGCACTGATCGCCGTGACCGTCGGTCTGACTCTCGGCGGCATCATCGGCCTGCTCGCCGGCACCATCGGCGGACTCCTCGACGACATCCTCATGCGCATCGTCGACGTGCTGCTCGCGATCCCCGGCCTTCTGCTGTCGTTGTCGGTGATCATCCTGCTCGGGTTCGGCACCGTGAACGCCGCGCTCGCCGTGGGCCTCGGCAGCGTGGCGGTGTTCGCACGGCTGATGAGATCCGAGGTCGTCAGGGTGCGCCGCACCGACTACGTCGAAGCCGCCCTCGGCAGCGGCGCCACACTCCTCACCGTGCTGCGCCGACACGTGCTGCCCAACTCTCTCACACCGGTGCTGGCCCTGGCCGCACTGCAGTTCGGCACGGCGATCCTCGCGATCTCCACGCTGGGCTTCCTCGGCTACGGCGCCCCGCCCCCGACCCCCGAATGGGGGCTGCTCATCGCCGAGGGACGCAACTACGTCGCCACCTCGTGGTGGCTCACCGCGCTGCCGGGACTCGTCGTGGTGGCCGTCGTGCTCAGTGCCAATCGGATCAGCCACAGCCTGGGAAGGAACGCCTCATGAGCGTGCTCACCATCGATGGGCTCCGGGTGTCGTACGCGGCCCCCGAAGGACGACGTGCGGTCGTGCACGGTGTCTCGCTCGAGATCGGCGAGGGAGAGACCCTCGCCCTCGTCGGCGAATCCGGGTCGGGCAAGTCGACCACCGCGCAGGCCGTGCTCGGCCTGCTACCGCACGGCGGACGAACGGACAGCGGCCGGGTGCTGCTGGGCGGGCTCGATATCTCGGGCTGGTCCGAACGGGCCCTGCGCACGATCCGCGGCACCCAGGTGGGCTTCGTACCACAGGACCCCGTGACCTCGCTCGATCCCGTGCGCACGATCGGCGCGCAGGTCGGCGAGGCGCTGCGGCTGCACGGCCACCGTGACCGCAGGGCACGTCAGGCCCGCGTGATCGAACTGCTCGACCGCGTGGGCATCGACGACCCCGACCTGCGCGCCAGGCAGTACCCGCACGAGCTGTCGGGCGGCACGCGGCAACGCGTGCTCATCGCCAGCGCCGTCGCGCTGCGCCCACGGCTGCTGATCGCCGACGAGCCCACCAGTGCGCTCGACGCGACCGTGCAGCGCCGCGTGCTCGACCTGATGGACGAGCTGCGGACGCAGGAGGGCACCAGCATCCTGCTCGTGACCCACGACCTCGGCGTCGCCGCCGACCACGCGCAGCACCTCGTCGTGCTGCAGGGCGGTCGTGTCGTCGAGCAGGGGAGGAGCGCCGAGGTGCTCAGCGCCCCGGCCGACGGCTACACGCGTCAGCTGCTCGCCGACGCCCCGGCGTTCGCCAGTGGATTCCGCAACGCGCAGGCGCCGAACTTCCTGCGCGACGCGGCCGTGGCCGCGGCCGAGAACCCGAATGCGATCACCGCGACGGGGCTCGTGAAGAGCTTCGAGAGCCGCGGGCGAGCGCCTTTCCGCGCCGTCGACGACGTGTCGTTCCGCGTGCGCAAGGGCACCACGCACGCGCTGGTCGGGGAGTCCGGTTCGGGCAAGACGACCACGGCGCGACTGATCACCCGCTTCCAGCATCCGGATGCCGGTGCCATCACGATTGACGGGACCGACGTCACCCACGCCGCGGGCAAGGACCTGCGCGCGCTCCGCCGCCGCATCCAACTCGTCTACCAGAACCCGTTCGCTTCACTGGATCCGCGCCAGCGGATCGAGGACATCGTGGCCGAGCCGCTGGTCAACTTCCGCATCGGCACGAAGGCGGAACGGCGCGACCGCGCCGTCGACCTGCTCGAGCGGGTCGCGCTGCCCTCCGATGTCGCGCGGCGCACGCCCCGCGAGCTCTCGGGCGGGCAACGACAGCGCGTCGCCATCGCCCGCGCGCTCGCGATCGATCCCGACATCATCGTGCTCGACGAAGCGGTGTCGGCGTTGGACGTGACCGTGCAGGCACGCATCCTCGAACTGCTCGCCTCGCTGCAGTCCGAACTCGGCCTCACCTACCTGTTCATCTCGCACGACCTCGCCGTCGTGCGCGGCATCAGTCACACCGTCTCGGTGATGCGGCACGGACGCATCGTCGAGGACGGCCCCACTCAGCGGATCTTCGAAGACCCGCAGCACGACTACACCCGGGAACTGCTCGCGGCGGTTCCCGGCCGATCGGAGGTACACGCATGACCGCCCCCACACTCGCGTTCTTCACGCGGCTGCTCGACGACGCCGCGCCGCGACAGCGCTACACCTACGCGCTGGAGCAGATCCAGCGCGCCGAACGACACGGCATCGGCCGCGCCTGGGTGGCGCAGCACCACTTCCACGCGGCCGAAGGCGGACTGCCGTCGCCGTTGGTGTTCCTCGCCCACGCCGCGGCGCACACCTCGCGCATCCGCCTGGGTACCGGCATCATCACGCTGCCGATCGAAGACCCGGTGCGCGTCGCCGAGGACGCCGTGGTCGCCGACCTGCTCTCGGACGGACGCCTCGACCTGGGACTCGGCAGCGGGGGAACGCCCACGTCGTTCCCACCCTTCGGGCAGGACGTGCGCGACAAGACCGCCGTGTACGACGCCAAGCTCGCCGCGCTGCTGAACGCGCTGCGCGGTGGTGACGTCGGCGCCGGAAACGCCCTGTATCCGGATGCCGCAGAGCTGGCCGACCGCATCTGGCAGGCCACCTTCTCGTCGTTCGGCGGACACCGCGCCGGCGAACACGGGCACGGACTGCTGCTCTCGCGCACCCAGCCCCGCCGCGGTGTCGACCCCTACACCCCGCTCGCGCAGGTGCAGGATCCGATCATCGACGAGTACCTCGCGGCGCTGCCGGAAGGGGCGACGCCCCGCATCACCGCGTCACGCACCGTGTTCGTCGCCGACGACCGCGCCGAGGCCCTGCGCTTCGCCGAGGTCGGCCTACGGCGCGGAGCTGAGAGCCTGCGCCGGCAAGGTCAGGAGTTCCCCGACGACTCGCTCGAAGCGCTCATCACGCTCACCGACACGCACTTGGGCACCCCCGACGAGGTGGCAGCCTCGCTCGCCCAGGACCGCACCCTCGACCGTGCCACCGAGGTGGCCTTCCAGGTGCACTCCGTCGACGCCCCCCATGAGCACGTGCTGCGGTCGATCGAACTGATCGCCGACGAAGTCGCGCCCGCACTCGGGTGGAGCACCGGGCTGCAGACCGTGGGCGCACACGATGAGGAGGCCGGCGCATGACACTCGATGTGGTCGACACCATCGCGGGCAGCTCACCCGCCGTCGTCGCGCTGCGCGCCCGCCGTCCGCAGACCCGCGCGCAGCTGCAGGCGAGTTTCGACGCCCTGTTCTCACCGGTGTCGACGGCGCATGTCACGCAGCTCGAGCGCGAGCTCGTGGCCGCGTTCGCCACCCGCCTGACCGGTGTGGATCGCACCTCGTCGTTCTACGCCGAGCGAGCGCTCGCCGCCGATGCCGCCGTCGCCAGGATCGTGATCGACCAGGCGGTTCACGCGACGACCACGGGGCCGTTCGGCTCGTACATCGAGGTCGGTCTGCAGGGGGAGAACACCGACGGAGAACGGTACACACCGGGTCCGGACGTCGTGCACGCGCTTGGCGGTCGGCTGGCCGCCGCGCTCGCGCACACGCACCTGCTGGTGTACCGCCCGCGCGAAGCCGGCGCCGACGACCTCGATCGGCTGCTGCAGGCTGGCTGGGACGAGAACGGCATCGTCACGCTGTCGCAGCTCGTGGCATTCCTGGCGTTTCAGCAGCGGGTGGTGTCGGGGCTGCGGGCGCTCGACGCCGTCGGCGTCGGCATCGCCACCGATTCAGACGAGGAGGATGCCGCATGACCGGCACACTGACCGACGACCGTCCGCACCCCGAGCGGTTCACCCGCGCCGAGGTCGGCTGGACGCCGCACATCGCGCCGTTGACCGAGGACGAGTTGACCGAGCGGCACCTCGACGGTCTGGTCGATGCCGCGCGCGCCAAGAACGAGTACTTCCGGTTGCTGGCGCGTGACCCCGAGGTTCTGAGGGCGCGCACGCTGGTCGACAAGGACATCTTCTACAACACCGCCGAGGGGCTGCCGCGTGCCGACCGAGAACTCTCGGCCACGGCGGCGTCGCGTCACAACGGCTGCGTGTTCTGCGCGTCGGTGCACGCTCGGTTCGCCGCGCACTTCTCGAAGCGTGCCGACGATGTTGACCGGCTTCTCGATGAGGGGGTCACGGCCGATCTCGGTGAGCGGTGGGAGGCCGTCGTCTCAGCATCCGCTGCTCTCACAGACACCCCGAGCGCGTTCGGGGAACTCGACATCGCGCGTCTGCGCGAGGCGGGCCTTGATGAGCTGGAGATCGCCGACGTCGTGCACGGCGCCGCGTTCTTCAACTGGGCGAACCGCCTGATGCTCTCGCTCGGACGGGCCGTCGCCCCCTGACCGGTGCTCGCGCTGCCTCTGCCTCCCTCCACGAGGGGTCAAGATATGTCGCATCCAACGCCCCACATGCCGCATTTCTTGACCCCTCGTGGAGGGAGGCGCTGCGCCCCTTCTCAAGAGGGGTCAGGAAATGTCGGGTTGAGGGGTGGGAACTGCGCGTTTCTTGACCCCTCGTGGGGCGGGGGAGGTCGTGGAGCGCGGGCGCGGGCGCGGGGCTCACTCGACGTGCACAACGAAGGGTTTCGCGCGACTTTGCGTGCGGGCTGTGGAAAGCGGTTGCGCGAAGAGAAGCGGATGCCAGCATCGGGCGATGCACCCCGCTCCGCTTCCGCCCGGTACCCCGCGTACATTCACCGTTGACGAAGCAACCGCGCGCGGCATCACGCACGGCAGGTTGCGTGCCAAGGACCTGTCGAGCCCGTTCCACGGGGCCCGAGCGCGCGTACCCCTCGGGCAGCGCGAAGCGTTGGAGCTATTGCTGAAGGTCATCCCCGACCGGGCATTCCTGTGCGGAATCACCGCGGGTGCCGTGCTCGGCCTTCCGCTTGGGCGTGACGACGAACACGACGCCTGGGGCAGGCCCCGGATCGGCGTGCCGCATGACAGCACGCGCATCCGTCGTCCACAGGTGCGTCCGCACCGGCTTGTCGTCGTCGACGAGGACATCGTCATGGTCGACGGCCTGCCGACCTTGTCACCCCAGCGTGCCTGGATCGACCTGTCGCGCTCGCAGTCGCTCGGCCGATTCGTGGCGATCACCGATGCGCTGTTGCGCGCTTACCCCTTCGTCACCGGCGCAGAGCTCGCCGAACTCTCGGCGAGATTCGTGCGGGGTCGGGGCGCACGCCTGAGAACAAGAGCGCTGAATCTCAGCGACTCTCGTGCGGAGTCACCACGCGAGTCGATGGTGCGAGTGATCCTCGTCGAAGCCGGACTGCCACGCCCGGAGTGCAACGTCGACATCTTCGACAACGGCCGGTTCGTCGCCCGTGTGGACATGCTGTTCCCCGAGGCGAAACTGATCGTCGAGTACGACGGCGACTACCACCGCGATCCCGATCAGTGGAGTAAGGACCAGATACGCCGCGCCGAGCTGGAGGCGCTCGGCTACCGGGTGACGGTCGTCACCCGCCGTGACTTCGACGATCCGACGGCGCTCGTCACTCGCATCCGACGCCTGCTGCGCGCCTGAGCGCGCCCCCTCGCTCGACGCCCCCGCTCGCCCCGCCTGCGCACCCCGCGGGCGCCCCCACGCCCATGCACCCCCGCACACCCCCCACGAGGGGTCAAGAACTGTCGGGTGTGGGCGCGTGAACACGACGAAAACTGACCCCTCGTGAGGAGAGGAGGTGGGGCGGGAGAGGGGAAGGGAAGAGCGCATGAAAGCGAGAACGTCAGGGCACGAGGACGATCTTGCCGCGGGCGGCGTGCTGCTCGATCAGCTCGTGCGCACGCGACGCCTCGGCGAGCGGCAGCTCGGGCCCCAGCTCGACCTGCAAGTCGCCGGCCTCGATGAGGTTCACCGCCAACGACACCGCCTCGTCGCGCCACGCGAGCTCCTGCTCGGTCAACGGCACCGGGCTGCCGCCCGAGAACGCGCGGATGCCGAAGTCTGCGGCATCCGGTCCGCGCACGATCGTGGCGATGCGGTCGCGGTCGGCGACCAGCTGCAGCGAGGCCTGGATCGCCTCGTCGGTGCCGATGCAGTCCAACGCGACCGTGATGCCGTCCGGCGCCGCCTCGCGCACCCGCTCGACCAGCCCTTCGCCGTATGCGACGGGGATGGCGCCGAGGGCACGCAGCTGCTCGAAGCGCGCGGGGCTACCGGTCGCGATCACCGTCGCGCCCCACAGTGCGGCGAACTGCACAGCGGCCTGCCCGACGGCGCCCGAGCCGGCGTGCACGAGCAGCGTGTCGCCCTGGCCGACGCCGAGCGAGCGCAGGCAC
Source organism: Microbacterium sp. 2216-1 (assembly GCF_046507855.1). Taxonomy (NCBI): domain Bacteria; kingdom Bacillati; phylum Actinomycetota; class Actinomycetes; order Micrococcales; family Microbacteriaceae; genus Microbacterium; species Microbacterium sp. 2216-1. The sequence goes on along the minus strand of NZ_JBKFTM010000004.1, from coordinate 147,353 downwards.
TGGTAGGCCGTGCCGATCGGGATGCCAAGACTCGCGCCCTCGGCCATCGTGACGCCGTCGCTCAGCCGCACCAGCCGCGAGACCGGAACGGGCAACGCGGTGGCGTAGGTGCCGAGCACATTGGTGATGGCGACGCGGTCGCCGACGGCAAAGCCGGTCACCCCGTCGCCGAGAGCGGCTACGACTCCGGCACCGTCGAAGCCCACCCGGCGCGGCTCGACGATCGGCGGCGAGGGGCGCGCGCCGCGGCGCAGTTTGGCATCGAGGGGGTTCACCCCGGCGGCCTCGATGCGCACGACGACCTCGCCCGGCGCGGCGACCGGGTCGGGGATATCGACGAGGTGAAGAACGTCTGGGGTACCGATCTCGGTGTAGACGATTGCGCGAGCCATGCCGCCAGGCTACCGATGTGGCACAGATCGGCAACTTCTCAGCGTCCGGCGGTCAGCGCCTTCATGATTCGCTGCGGCGACACCGGCTGTGCGGTGCCGAGGCGCTGGGCGAACACGCTGATGCGGTATTCCTCGAGCAGCCAGCGCACCTCGACCAGCGCGGCGGGTGCGTCGGCCGGCAGCGGGATCGTGCCGCCCGCGTCTTCGAAGGCCTTCTGCATGCGTTCGTACTCGGTCATGCGCGTGCGGTCCTTGCCTGGCTCGTTCGACAGCGTCTTGAGCCGGTCGAGCATGCCGTCGAGGTAGCGCGGCAGGTGGCTGAGCCGCTCGACTCCGGTCGACGAGATGAAGCCGGGCCGGATCAACCCCGCCAGCTGGGTGCGAATGTCGTTCAACGGACCGAGCAGAGCCAGAGAGTTCTGCGACTTGATGCCGCGTTCGACGTCGCGACTCTTGGTGAGGATGCGGGCGACCAGCGATACGCAGGCGAACAGGCTGTCGACCAGTTCGGCGTTCACCGCATCGCGGACGCGCGTGTACTCGGCCTGGTTGCGTGTCACACCGCCCGGCAGGTGCTGCTCGATCAGGGCGCGCACGACCGCAACGCGGGAGTCTTCGATCAACGCCGCAACAGACGCATAGGGTGACGCGGCCAGCGCCAGCTTCTCGGGTGCGGTGAGGTGGCTCTGCACGTACGACGCGGGGGAGGGCAGGTTCAGCAGCACCAGGCGCAGCACGCCCTCGCGGGTGGCTGCTGTCGCAGCATCCGCCGTCGCCTCGACCCGCACCGACACGGATGCGCCGCGGTCGATGACCGCGGGGTACCCGCGCACGGTGCCTCCGGCGACTTTCGTGTCGAGTACGTCGGGCAGGTCGCCGAAGGTCCAGTCGGTGAGGTCGTCGCGCTCGATCGGAGCGCGGACGGATGCTGCCGCGACGGCCTTCGCATCGTGCGCGGCCCCCGCACGCGGCGCGGGCCGCTGCAGCGACCGTGTGACGCTCTGCCGTGAGCGGTCGGATAGCTTCTGCTGCAACTCACCCAGGTCACGGGCCGAGCCCGCTACCCGCCCGCGCTCGTCGACGGCGCGGAAGTTCATCTGCAGGTGCCCGGGCACACGGGTGTCATCGAAGTCGGCGGCGCTGACGGGCTGGTTCGCCAGAGGTTGGATGAGTCGCGCAAGAGCCTCTTTCAGCGACCGCGTCGGCGTGCCCAGGTGGTGTTCGGGTGCCTCGGCGGCGAGCTCGGTGCCGAACTTCTCGGCCCAGTCGGCCGCGGGCACGACGTGCCGCCGGATGGCCTTCGGCAGCGCGCGCAGCAGCGCGGTGATCAGTTCGGCGCGCAGCCCCGGCACCTGCCAGTCGAAGCCGGTGTCGCGGATCTGTTGCAGCAGTGCCAGGGGCACGACGACGCTCACGCCATCGTCGGCGGCGCCCGGCTCGAAGCGGTAGGCGAGTCCGAGCACCTGATCGCCCTGCGTCCAGCGCGTGGGGAACTCGCCCTGGTCGGTCCGCCCGTCGTCGTCGAGCAGGTCGCTCTCGCGCATCACCAGCAGCTTCGGGGTGGATGCCAGCGCTTCGCGCCACCACTTCTCGAAGGAGCGCACGTCGAACACGTCGCGGGGAATACGCTCGTCGTAGAAGGCGTACACCGCCTCGTCTCCGGCCAGGATGTCGCGGCGCCGTTCGCGCTCTTCGAGCTTCTCCAGACGTCGCCGCAGCTCGGTGTTCGCCCGCCAGAACGCGCTGACCCGCTTGTCGATTCGGCTCGGATCCCATTCGCCCTCGACCAGGGCGTGACGCAGGAAGAGCTCACGTGCGCCGGCGCGGTCGATCCGCGCGAACTGCACGCGGCGACGCGGGATGATCTCGACTCCGAACAGCGTCACCTTCTCGAACGCGACGGCGGCGCCGGCATCCTTCGACCAATGCGGTTCCGAGACCTGGCGCTTGGCAAGGTCGCCGGCGAGCGACTCCGCCCAGGCGGGGTCGATCGCGGCGACGGTGCGAGCGAAGGTGCGCGAGGTCTCGACGATCTCGGCGGCCATCACCGCCTGCGGGGACTTCTTGCGCAGACCAGAACCGGGGAAGATCGAGAAGCGGATGCCACGGGCTCCGCGGTACTCGGTGATGCGGCGCTTTTGGTCCTTCGACGGGGTCTTGTTCACGCCCTTCGCGGCGGTGCGCTCGTCGAGGATGCCGATCTGTGAGAGCAGGCCCGAGAGGATCGCACGATGCACGGCATCCGGATCGGCGGCCGCCTCACCCCGGTCCTGGGGCTTTGCCGTCTTCACCAGCGTGCGCAGCTGCCGGTGCACGTCGAACCACTCGCGCACGCGCACGTAGTTGAGATGCTCGGTGCGGCACATCCGGCGGAATGCGCTCGATCCCAGTTCCTTTTGCTGCTCGCGCAGGTGGTTCCACAGGTTCAGCAGGGTGAGGAAGTCGCTGGTCGGGTCGATGAAACGCGCGTGTGCGCGCTCTGCGGCCTCGCGCGCCGACGGCGGTGCATCGGCGCTCGGTCGCTCACGCACATCCTGGATCGACAGGCCGGCGACGATCGGCATGACCTCGTCGATCACACCGGTGCCGCCGGCCTCGACCAGCATCCGCGCGAATCGGGGATCCATCGGCATCCGCGAGATGTCGCGTCCGATCCGGGTCAGACGCGGCTCGGCTCCGCGGGTTGTCTCGACGGCCCCGATCTCGGTGAGCAGGTCGAACGCGGCCTTCACACCGCGCGAGTCCGGGGGAGTGAGGAACGGGAAGGCCGCGATGTCGCCGAATCCGAGCGAGAGCATCTGCAGCACCACCGAGGCCAGCGACGTGCGCAGCACCTCGGGTTCGGTGAACTCCGGGCGGCGCTCGAAGTCCTCTTCGCTGTATAGGCGGATGGCGATGCCGGAGCTCGTGCGGCCCGCGCGGCCCGAACGCTGGTTCGCGGATGCCTGCGACACGGCCTCGATGGGCAGCCGCTGCACCTTCGAGCGGGCGCTGTAGCGCGAGATGCGGGCCGTGCCGGTATCGATGACGTACTTGATGCCGGGAACGGTGAGGCTCGTCTCGGCGACGTTCGTGGCCAGGATCACGCGGCGACGGACGCCGGCGACCTTCGAGGGCTCGAACACGCGGTGCTGCTCGGTGGCAGACAGTCTGCCGTACAGCGGCAGCACCTCGACGGGCGCGGTCGCCGAACGGTAGGCGCCGCGCACCGCGTCGGCGGCGTCGCGGATCTCGGCTTCGCCGGGCAGGAACACCAGCACGTCACCGGCCGGTTCGCGGTCGAGTTCGCGCAGTGCGGCGACGATCGCCGAGACCTCGTCGTCGGGCTCGGACTGTTCGGAACTCCGGAGATTTCTGCCCGACCGGGCCGGATTCGCGGGTTTGGGTCCGTCTTCGGCGGATTCTTCCGGAGTTGTGAGCGCGCGGTAGCGGATCTCGACCGGATACGTGCGCCCGGAGACCTCGATGATGGGTGCCGGTTCGCCGTCGGTATCCGCGAAATGGGCGGCGAAGCTCTCGGGATCGATGGTGGCCGAGGTGATGATCACCTTCAGATCCGGGCGCTCCGGCAGGATCCGGCGCAGATAGCCGAGCAGGAAATCGACGTTCAGCGAGCGTTCGTGCGCCTCATCGATGATGATCGTGTCGTAGCGGCTCAGCAGCCGGTCGCGGTGGATCTCGTTGAGCAGGATGCCGTCGGTCATCAGCGCGATGCGCGTGGACTTGGAGACCTGGTCGGTGAAGCGCACCTTGTAGCCCACGAGGTCGCCGAGCTCGACGTGCAGTTCTTCGGCGACGCGTTCTGCGATGGTGCGGGCGGCGAGGCGCCGGGGCTGGGTGTGTGCGATGTGCTCGCGGTCGAGCTCCAGGCAGATCTTCGGCAACTGCGTCGTCTTGCCCGAGCCGGTCGCGCCGGCGACGATGACGACCTGATGGTCGCGGATGGCGTCGGCGATCTCGTGCCGAGCGGCGCTGACGGGCAGCTCGGACGGATACGCGATCACCGGTGTGGACATGACCCTTCATCGTATTCCGCTTCGGCGGCGCATGTCGGTTCGTGGCGTGCGCGGGTTCGGCGCCGGGTGCTGAGTACGATCTATCGGTGACCAGCACTGATCTCTCTGCCGCCGCTCCTGCTCCCGTGCGGTGGTGGCGCACATTCGGGCGCCTCCCGCGCATCATGGGCCTTGATGTGGCGCGCGCTCTGGCCCTGCTGGGGATGGTCGGTGCGCACCTCGGCGTCGGCGGCCTTGTGGACGGTCGCTCCTCGATCCTGTTCGCGGTGCTCGCGGGTGTCTCGGTCGCGCTGATGACGGGGCGCACCCAGGTGCCCGAATCGCACATGCTGCCGGTGCTGCGGCTGCGGCTGCTCGGACGTGGCGCCGCGATCTTCGTGATCGGTGTGGCGCTCGAGGCGCTCGGCACACCGATCGCGGTGATCCTCACGGTGTACGGCCTGCTCTACGTCGCGGCGATCCCATTCCTGCGCTGGAGTGCCACCCGGCTGCTCATCGCCGCCGGCGTGCTCGCCGTCGCAGCACCGCCGCTGCTGGCTGGACTGCACGCGGTGAATCTGGCAGCCAGCGCCCCGGGGCTGGATCTGGTGCTGTTCGGCACGTATCCGATCACGGTGTGGCTCGCGCTCATGCTGGGGGGAATGGCCCTGGGCCGTCTGCGGCTCGACCGTGTGCGCACCGCGGTGTGGATGCTGGTGGTCGGCGTTGTGCTCGCGGCCATCGGGTATGGCGTGGGGGCGCTGGCCGATGGCCAGGGCGGGGATGACACGGCGACGGACTCGTACTCGTCGTACTCGTACGTCGATGACGCGGATGCTGGAAAGTATGGCGTCCCCGCCGAGGAGTTCGACTTCAGCGGCAAGGTCTGCGACGACTGGGGTGGCGGCGAGATCTACTGCTATGCAGACGGTGGAGACGAGGTTCTCGTCGATGACGAAGGGGAACTCGGCGTCGACGAGGAGCAGTCGGGTTGGACGACCTACCCGACGCAGCTGGCCGAGCAGCAGCCCGGAGTCATGATGTTCGACGCCCTCGTGGCCGTGTATCCGCACAGCGGTGGCACCGCCGAGATCGTCGGTTCCGGAGGGTTCGCGGTCGTTGTGATCGCGCTGTGTCTGCTGGTCACTCGCTGGCTGCGTTGGGTGTTGTTGCCCCTGGCCGCGCTCGGCTCAATGCCCCTGACGGGGTACTCGGCCCACATTCTGGTCTTCCTGGTCGCGGCAGGACCGATGGCGATGCCGTTCGACACCTCCGGATGGTGGGGGTGGTTCAGCCTGGCGATGGTCGCGGCGGCGACGGTGTGGTCGATGTTCTTCGGGCAGGGGCCGTTGGAGCGCCTGGTCGCACGGGCCGCGTCGGCGATGGCATCCGGTGCCCGCGCATCGCAGGGCGACACTTCGCGGGTCTCTGCGCCCGCGAGTGACGCGTCCGAGACGGCGGGCGCGCCCCGGCCGTAGGACGGCGCGACACGGGCATCCCGTGGTGACAGCGCGGGCTGTGCTCAGTACCGTCGAGGCATGACCGGTACACGGGCGCCCGCGGTGCCCGGCGGCGCGCGCTGGTGGCGCTCGTTCGGCCGGCCGCCGCGGGTGATGGGCCTCGACGTGGCGCGTGCGCTCGCCATCATCGGAATGATGGGCGCGCACGTCGCCGGGATCGATGATGCGTTCGCGTTGTTCGAACCGCGCAGCTGGGCCGGTATCGTCAACGGCTACCCGTCGCTGCTGTTCGCGCTGCTCGCCGGATTCTCGATTGCGCTGATGACCCAGTGTGGCCAGGTTTCCGACGCGGAGATCGCGTCGGCGCGTCTTCGGATGCTGGGGCGCGGCGTGACGATCTTCGTGATCGGCCTGCTGCTGGAGGCCTTCGATACCGCGATCGCCATCGTGCTCACGCTGTACGGCGTGCTGTACCTGGTGCTGATCCCCGTGCTGCGCTGGCGAACGCTGTCGCTGGCTCTCTGCGCGGCGGTTCTCGGTCTGCTCGGGCCCGTATGGCTTGCCGTGCTCGCGGGGCTGCCCGAGGACGCGATGGGGCCAGTGTGGGAGTTCTTGCTGCGCGGCTCGTACCCGATCACGGTGTGGCTGTTCTTCGCGCTGATCGGGATGGCGCTGGGCCGTTTGCCGCTGCACCGGTCTGCGACGGCGTGGGGGTTCATCCTGACCGGTACGGTGCTGCTGGTCGCGGCGCACCTGGTGGCGCTCGTGCCGGTGTCCGACCGGCTGCTGCAGGCGGCTGTGTTCGATATCTCACCTCATTCCGGGGCGATGGTCGAGCTCGTGGCCGCTCTGGGGCTCGGGGTGCTGGTGGTCGGGGTGTGCCTGGGGGTGTCTCATCCGTTGCGTTGGCCACTGCTGCCCGTGGCGGCGCTCGGGTCTATGCCGCTGACCGCATACACGGCCCATGTGGTGTCGTACTTCGTGATGGCGGGGCCGGATGGTCGGCTCGCCGAGCCGCAGATCCTGCTCTGGTCGACAGTCATCCTGCTCGTCGCGTGCACGCTGTGGTCGGCGCTGATCGGGCGCGGACCGTTGGAGACGCTGGCCGCGCGCGCCGGCGACGCCGCGGCGATGCTGCGCCCTTGACGGGGGTGCGAGTACACAGAGCATTGACTCGCAAAGTACTTTGCATTACAAAGTAGCCATGACGACGACGCATTTGCGAACTGCCGAGCGGTGGGTGATCGGCCTGCCGCTACTGCGGATCGGGCTCGTCGCGATCGCCTCGACCGTCGTCTGGCTGCTGGCCGGCGCACAGCCCGAGGCGTTCCCGCCGTCGCCGTTGCTGTCATCGGTGGCGATGCTGCCGGTCAACCTCGTGTGCCTCGTCGTCGTCCACCGTCTGGTGCGACGGGACGGCGGCAGCCTGCACGAGATGCTCGGCTGGCGCCGCGATCGGGCATGGCGAGATGTCGCCTGGGGTGTGCTGTGGCTGACAGTGATGTATCTGCCGTTCGTCGCGGTGATGATCGGCCTGATGGCGCTGAGGTTCGGAGCCGACGTCTTCGAGTCGTTCGAGACGGTCTTCGTCAGCGGCACGCTGCCCGACCTCCCCGCCGCGGTCTGGAGCGTGCTCGGTGTCATCGCCGCGCTGACGTTCGCGCCGCTGAACGCCCCGGCTGAAGAGCTCGTGTACCGCGGCTACGCGCAGGGAGGACTCGCCAAGCGGATGCCCGTGGCGCTGGCGATCGGCATCCCCGCCGTCCTGTTCGGTCTGCAGCACATCTGGTACGCGCCGACCCCCGACGCGGTGGTGATCTTCGTGTGCTGCTTCACCGTGTGGGGGCTCATCTCAGGGCTGATCTACCGGTGGCAGGGGCGCCTGATGCCGCTCGTGTTCGCGCACGGGCTCGTGAACCTCTTCTTCACCCTGCCCGCCCTGTTCATCCCGTTCATGATCGGAGCTTGAGATGACCACGCCTGATGACACTTCCGATGACGATGCCGCACTGAGCCCAGAGCGGATGCTGTCGCTCGTGCACCGCCAACAGCAGCAGATCACCGCCCGCACCGCGGCGTTCGTGCCGTGGATGCTGCTCGCCTGGGGCGTCGCCTGGCTCGCCGGTTTCCTCGTGCTGTGGGCGGATGTCCGCCAGCATCCCGACGAGCCGCTGCCGACTCTCGCCGCCGGCGTCACCTTCGCCGCGCTGCTCATCGCCGCGGGCGTGCTCTCGACGGTGCTCGGTGCGCTCTCGGGGCGAGGGCTGCGTGGCACGCGCCAGGCCGCCTTCGTTGGGATCGTGTACGGCAACACCTGGTGGGTCGGCGGCATCGCGCTGTTCGTGATCGGGCAGGCGCTTGCCGCGCACGGAATGTCTGATGCGCTGCTGGTGGTCTTCTACCCGAGCGTGTTCATCTTCTTCAGCGGCATCATGTACTTGATGGCCGGGGTGATCTGGGACGCCGCCCCGATGCTGGTGCTCGGCATCTGGTCGGTGATCCTCGCGGCCGTGGGCGCGAGTCTTCAGCATCCGACAGCATTCCTCGTCTACGCGATCGCCGGAGGTGGTGCGTTCCTTGTTGTCGCCGCGTGGAGCGCCTGGTGGCGCCGCGGCGCGCGGCGCAGTCTCGCGCAGACGGGGGATGACTGTGCCTGACCTCGATCCGGTGATCCACGCACAGGCGCGGCTGCGCATCGTGGCGGCGCTGGCGACGCTCGCCGCGAGCGACTACGTCACCTTCCCGCGGTTGCAGGAACTGCTCGATATGACGGCGGGCAACCTGGCCACCCACCTGCGCAAACTCGAGGATGCCGGGTACATCGTTATCGAGAAGACACATCGGGGCCGAACGCCGGTGACGTATCTTGCACTGAGCGTCACCGGACGCCGCGCGTTCGAGGACTACACGGCGCAACTGCGCGCTCTGCTGGGCCCGAGCTGACGGTGCAACGCAGAGTTACGAAGCAGAGCTACGAAACAGTGCCGACCTTGCGAAACAGTGCCGACCTGTCATGACAACCCCTAGGCTGGGGCCATGACCATCCCCACTCTCGAACTCAATGACGGACACACGATTCCCCAGCTCGGCTACGGCGTCTTCCTGGTGCCGGCAGACGACGCCGAGCGCGCGGTCAGTGATGCACTCGAGGTCGGCTACCGCCACATCGACACGGCGGCGATCTACGGCAACGAAGCCGGTGTCGGTGCGGCAATCGCCAAGAGCGGCATCCCGCGCGACGAGCTGTACGTCACCACGAAGCTGTGGAACGACCGGCACGACGGCGACGAGCCGCGCAAGGCCATCACCGAGAGCCTCGACAAGCTCGGGCTCGACCAGGTCGATCTCTACCTGGTGCACTGGCCCACTCCGGCGCACGACAACTACGTGCACGCGTTCGCGAAGCTGATCGAACTGCGCGAGGCAGGCCTGACCAAGAGCATCGGCGTCTCGAACCACCTCGTCGAGCACCTCGAGCGCGTCGTTGCCGAGACCGGGGTCGTGCCCGCCGTGAACCAGATCGAGCTGCATCCCGCCTATCAGCAGCGCGAGGTCGTCGCGTGGGGCGCTCAGCACGGCATCCGCACCGAGTCGTGGGGTCCGCTCGGGCAGGGCAAGTACGACCTGTTCGGAACCGCCCCGGTGGCGGGGGCCGCTTCTGCGCACGGCAAGTCGCCCGCCCAGGTCGTGCTGCGCTGGCACCTGCAGAAGGACTTCATCGTCTTCCCGAAGTCGGTGCGTCTCGAGCGCCTGCGTGAGAACCTTGACGTGTTCGACTTCACGCTGACCGATGCCGAGATGGCGGCGATCGACGCCCTCGACCCGCTCGACGGTTCCGGCCGGGTGGGCACGCACCCGAACGAGTTCAACTGAGCACACCGCCGACACCCCCACGTCGCGCCCACACCCCCAGGTGCGGACGCGTGCACGTGGGGGTGTCGGCGGCATCCGGGGGTGTCGGCGGGCCGGAACCGGCGCGTAGCGTGGGGGCATGAGCAACCGGCTGGCCGAGACCCGCAGTCCGTACCTGCGCGACCACGCCGAGAATCCGGTCGACTGGTATCCCTGGGGGCCCGAGGCGTTCGCCGAGGCGCAGCGGCGCGACGTGCCCCTACTGATCTCGATCGGATACTCGACCTGCCACTGGTGCCACGTGATGGCGCGCGAATCGTTCGCCGATGCGGCGACCGCCGAACACATGAACCGCGACTTCGTGTCGGTCAAGGTCGACCGTGAGGAGCATCCCGACGTCGATGGCGCCTACCTATCGGCGGCCTCGGCGTTCACCCAGAGCTTGGGCTGGCCGCTCACCGTCTTCGCCACGCCCGCGGGGCGCGCCTTCTATGCGGGCACCTATTTCCCACCCGCCGCACGAGGCGGTGTGCCCGCCTTCGGTGACGTGCTGACCGCGGTCACCGAGGCGTGGACCGAGCGTCGGGGTGAGGTTCTCGCCTCATCGGATGCTGTCGCCGACGCCCTGCGCGCTGCCGCCACCCGCACGCCGTCCCCGCTGCCGGATGCCGAAGCACTGCGCGCCGCTGCCGCGACGATCCTCGATCGGGAGGATCGCGTGTTCGGCGGCTTCGGTGGCGCACCGAAGTTCCCGATGGCCACCACCCTGCGCTTGCTGCAGCATCCGCTGATCGGCGGCGACGAGGCGGTGCGGCGAGCGCTCACCGCCATGTCGGGGTCGGAGCTGCGCGATCCCGACGGCGGGTTCTTCCGCTACGCGACCGGGCGTGACTGGACCGTGCCGCACTACGAGCGGATGCTGACCGACAACGCCCAGCTGATGCAGGTGGCGCTCGATGCGGGGCGCGAAGATATCGTGCGCGGCATCGCCGACTTCCTGCTGCGGGTGCTGCGCCGGGATGACGGCGCGTTCGGCGCTGCGCAGGATTCCGAGTCGTGGATCGACGGTGAGCGCAGCGAGGGCGGCTTCTACCGTCGCGATGTCGCGGAGCGCGCCTCGCTGGAGCCCCCGACGGTCGACGGCAAGGTGCTGACGGGATGGAACGGGCTGGCGATCGGCGCGCTGTCGCGGGCCGGGGCCGTGCTCGGCGAGCAGGAGTGGGTGGATGCTGCCGCGGCGGCGGCATCCGTCGTACTCGCGATCAACCGCGGGCCGCGCGGTGAACTCGTGCGCTCGTCACTCGACGGGGTCGCGGCTCGTGCCGTGGCGACGGCGAGCGATCTGGGGCTGTTGGCCGACGGGCTCTTCGCCCTCGCTCTGGCGACCGGTGATGCGGACTGGGCGACGATCGCACTCGACGTGCTGAGTGACGAGGCGGCCCTTGATCCTGTGCTCGCGGCGCACGACATCCCGGCCGGCGCGGATGAGAGCGACGGCGATCTGCCGTCGGGTACGGCGGCGGTGGCATCCGCCCACCTCACCGCATGGTGGCTCGGCGCCGGTGAGTCGCACCGCGAGCGCGCCGAGCAGATGGTTGCCGGCCTGGTGGCCAGGGCATTGCAGCAGCCGCTCGCGTTTGGTGCACTGCTGCGCGTCGTGATCGGCCTGCAGGAGTCGCCGAGGCAGGTCGTGGCGGTGGCATCCGATCGTCGCGGCGCGCTGGCATTCGCCGCGCTCGACGCCGACGCCGACGTGATCGCGGTGGTCTCGCCCTCGCAGGCCCGCGCATTCTCGGATGCCGGGTTCGCCCTGTTCGATGAGAAGGATGCCGCAGCCGGGGTCGTCTACGACTGCCTGGCGTTCACGTGCCGGTTGCCGGTCTCGGAACCCGTCGCGGTACGTCGTGAGAGGGGCGCCGCAGGGTGACGAAGTCCGACTTCAAGAAGACGCTCGACCGGTACCGCAGTGCGCCCGGTGAGTTCCGGGTGCTTGAGGTGCCCGCGACCCGCTACTTGATGATCGACGGTGCGGGCGACCCCAACTCGTCACCGGAGTACACGGCGGCGCTGGAAGCGCTGTACCCGCTCGCGTACGCGGTGAAGTTCGCCAGCGCCCGCGAGCTCGGGCAGGACTATGTGGTGCCTCCGCTGGAAGGTCTGTGGTGGGCTGACGACATGACGGCGTTCACCTCGGCGCGCGACAAGTCGCGTTGGCACTGGACGCTGATGCTGATGGTGCCGGACTGGATCCCCGTCGCGTTCGTCGAGGCGGCCCGAGAGCGGGTCGCGGCGAAGAAGGCGCCGCCGGCGCGCCTCGGGCGGGTGAGGTCTGAGACCCTGACGGAGGGGCTCTGCGTGCAGACTCTGCACGTCGGCGCGTTCGATGACGAGGGGCCGCTGCTGGCGCGGATGCACGACGAGTTCGTCCCCGGCGCCGGGTTGCGGATGACGGGCAGGCATCACGAGATCTACCTCTCGGATCCTCGCCGCACGGCACCCGAGCGGCTCAGAACGCTGCTGCGGCAGCCGGTGCGTGCCGTATCCGACACCGCGTGAGGCTGCACGCGCGTCACCACCGCCCAGTAGTCTTGTCGCCTGCGGTGCGCTTCGTCTGTTCACGGGCCGCGGGGAGGAACCCACATGTCCGTTGGTCTGTTGGCGGTCGTCGATGACATTCTCAGTGCTGCGCTGAAGGCGTCGTCGAAGGCGGCCGGTGTCGTCATCGACGATGCAGCGGTGACCCCGCAGTACGTGCAGGGGCTGTCGCCGGCGCGTGAGCTGCCGGTGGTGGGCAAGATCGCGCTCGGGTCGATCGCGAACAAGTTCGTCATCATCATCCCCATCGCCCTGCTGCTGACGGCGTTCGCGCCGTGGGTGCTGCCGTATTTGCTGATCCTCGGTGGCGCCTACCTGTGCTTCGAGGGCGCCGAGAAGGTTCTCGAGTGGTTCGGCTTCGGCCACGGGCATGACGAGAAGGGCGAGCGCAACGAGAACCGACTGGTCTGGGGCGCGATTCGCACCGACTTGATCCTGTCGACCGAGATCATGCTCATCTCGCTGGCGAACCTCGAGCAGGGGCTGAGTATCTGGCAGACGCTGCTGATTCTGGCTGTGATCGCTGTGCTGATGACCGCGGTCGTCTACGGCGCCGTGGCGCTATTGGTGAAGATCGATGACGTGGGTCTGAAGATGGCCAAGCACCCGGTGCGCAAGGTGCGTCACACGGGTACGCGCATCGTGCGGTCGATGCCGGCCGTGTTCCGGGCGGTCAGTGTGATCGGCACCGTGGCGATGCTGTGGGTCGGTGGGCATCTGGTGCTCGTCAACCTCGGCGAGGTCGGCGTGCACGCCCCGGCCGACGTGCTGCACGGCGTTGAAGACCTGCTCGCGTCGTTCGGTGGTTTCGTCGTCTGGCTCGGTGGCACGGCGCTGTCGGCCATGTCGGGTTTGATCGTGGGCCTGGTGATCGTCGGTGTCGTGCTCGGCATCGGACGGATGCTGGGCAAGCGCCCCACCTTCGACGAGGGCCATCGCGCACCGGCGCTCGACCGCGCCTGAGCGCGGCGGGGGTCGTCGGCGCCGGTCCGCGGCGGACAGTCAGCGCTGATTGCGCGGATGCTGTCGTGCCACGCGCTCGTTTCCCCGTCGATAGTTGCCGGTCGCTCGCGCCATCAGCAACTGTGCGTCCTCGTGTGTGACCCGTTCCAGAAAGTCGGCCGCTCTCGCACCCCGGAGCGTCGTCGCGCGATTGCCGTGATGCGTGATCACGACGTCATCTCCTCGGACGGTGTACTCGAAGCCATGCGGTGCGGGCATCCCGCCATTGTTGCCGAGAACGCGCTGCCTGTCTGCGCCGAGCCCGGCAAACGCTTCGATTGGATCGCGTCGACACGCAGCGCTAGCGTCGACGGGTGGGATTCGAGGCGTTCGAGGCGTATGCGGTGGCGATGGGGATGCCGGCGGACGTCGTCGCAGAAGACCAGGGCAGTGACTGCGAGTCGGGTCTGGCTCAGATCGACGGTGAGACGTGGCACGTGCGTACAGCGCGGACCACGCCGACCAAGCCCGGCGCATTCGTCGCTTTCTGGCGGCGCGATGCGAACGGAGACACCGCTCCCTTCGGCGCGGATGATGTCGCATCCGGTCTTCTCGTGCTCGTCGAACAGGACGGGAGACGGGGCGTGTTCCGGTTCTCAGCCGGGCACCTTGCGAACCTGGGGATCACGGCGGGAAAGCACGCGGGCAAGCGCGGATTTCGCGTCTACCCGAGCTGGTGCACGGGCCTGAACTTGCAGGCGACTCGGACGCAGCGCGCCCGGGCGCCGGCCTTTCAGGAGTACTGAGTATTTCCCGAGGGGCGTCCGTACCATGGAGCGATGTCGAGGACAGCACTGATCGTCAAGGGGCCGGCATCGCACAAGCTCGTGGAACTGCGCAACCGCTACGCGCTCGACGCGCAGCTCGGAGTTCCTCCGCACCTCACGATCCTGTTCCCGTTCGTTCCCGAAGCGCAGCTGGATGACGAGTGTCTGCGGCTTCTCGATGAAGCGCTCGGTCGTGTGAGCAGCTTCAGTTACTCGCTCGTCACTACGGGGTGGTTCGGGGATCACGTGCTCTGGCTTGCCCCGCAAGACCCGACGCCCTTCATCCGACTTACCGACGCGGTATGTGCAGCGTTTCCGTCTTACCCGCCGTACGCAGGGGCGCACGACGGAGTGGTGCCACATCTGACAGTGGGAGATAGCGCCGACCATCCTCAACTGCGTCGCGCCGAGCGGGAGGCTGCGCGGATGCTGCCGCTATCCGGCGCAGTGGCGGCGGTGACATTGATCGGTGAGGGCGCCGATGGGACGTGGCGCGAGCTCATGGAGATTCCCCTCCGCAACGAAGGAGTGGGCGCGTCGTAGCGTGTCGTCGCGACTACGCGAGAGCGGCAGCCCACGGGTGGCCGGGGTGGGCGGTGTTGAGGGCGTCACGCAACCACCTTGCGGAGTCGTTGCTCAGCAGGGGTCGTGCCGCATCGAAGTCGAGTCGGTCCTGAGGGCGTAGACCGGGGGCCTTGTGCAGCAGCTGGATCTCGGGGCGCAGGTAGTCGATCCCACCCTTCGTCCAGAGAATCTTCTCGAAGGGGAGCGTGACTCGGGAGTCTCTCTTGTAGGTCCACGTGTCGTCAGACGCATCCATCAGGATGACATCGTATTCCCACGGGGCCGCTCCGCTGGTGCGGAGCCACAGGTTGCTGCATCGAGTCGGCACCGCGCGCGACGGATCGGCGAGCGGGCGCAGGTCACCGCGGTCGGCAGCCCACACGTCGTAGGCGCCGACCACGTGCGCACGAAGCAGGTCGGCGTCCGCCCGGGGGATGCTGGGGTCGATGTCGCCGTGAGGACGGGGGAGGTTCGTGAAAGCTTCGATCGCCCAGCCGCCAGCGATCCACCATCGCCCCGGATAGCCCGCAAGAAGGCGCGCGACGTCGGTGACGGAGCGGGGCATCCATGGCCCGTACAGTCGGATGACCTCGTCGTGTTGCACCAAGCCAGGCTAGTCGGGCGGCGCCTCCGCTCAGATCCAGCTCGGCAGCCAGTTGTGGATGAGCCAGAAGTCGTAGGGCACGCTCATGCCCGTCCAGACCGGGTAGAAGAACGCCGATACGAGAGCAGCGATGATGAGGAACACGGTGACGGTGCGCTGTCCGGCCTGCCGCCGGTGCAGCGGACGGTCGGCATGGCCAGCCAGCTCGCGCAGCGCGATGGCGAGGGCGAGCACGAGGAACGGCATCATGACCACCGTGTAGAACTGGAAGATCGTGCGCTCGGGCACCAGCAACCACGGCACATATGTGGCGAGCAGCCCCACCAATGGGTAAGTCAGAACGGGGCTGGCGGGAGCCCTCATGATGAGCCCACGCACGAAACGGTAGAGCAGGTACACCGCGGCGGCGACACCGCCGTACCAGATCAGCGGGTTGGGTACCGAAGAGATCACCGCGATGCAGTGGTCGACACCGCACGGTGCCGGTTCGTCGGCTACCCAGACCGCAGTCGGTCGCAACAGTAACGGCCACTGCCACGCCGGACTCGAGTACGGGTGCGCGCTGGCGAGGCCGACATGGAACGTCAGCATCGAGGCGTGATAGTCCCACAGGGCCATCAGCGGATGGGCATCCGTCGTTCGCCCGTACCCTCCCGCGGTGACCAGCCAACCTGTCCACGACGCGAGGTAGACGACCAGCGCCGGACCCACCAGCAACACGAACGACGCCGGTCCCTGACGGAAGACCGCATCGGTCGGCCACAGCACGATGCCCGCGCGGCGTCGGGCCAGGGCATCGGTGAACACCGTGTACAGGCCCAGCACGGCCATCGCATACAGGCCTGACCACTTCACGGCCGAGGCGGCACCCAGCGCGACGCCCGCGGCGATCAGCCACGGCCGTGCCCACAGCACCCGCCCGATCATCCGCTGCGTGGTGGCGGGCCTTTCGGTGCGAGGGATGGTGCGCTGTCGATCGATCAGTACGAACAGCACCCCCAGCGTGATGAAGAAGGTGAGGATGCCGTCGAGCAGTGCGATGCGGCTCATCACGATCGCGACGCCGTCGATGGCCAGCAGGCCGCCGGCGATGGTCGCCACGGTGTGCGAACGTGTCAGCCGCAGGGCGATCAGATAGACCACCAGCACCGTGAGCGCTCCGAGAACGGCGGTGGTCACCCGCCAGCCGAAGCTCGATCCGGGACCCCACAGGGCCATGCCGAGGGCGATGATCCACTTGCCGAGCGGCGGATGCACCACATACGAGCCCTCGGGCTGCAGCGCGGATGCATCGCCCTGGGGCAACTGCTCGTTCGCGCCCTCGCCCCAGGTGCCCTCATAGCCCAGCGTCCACAGCGACCACGCGTCCTTGACGTAATACGTCTCGTCGAACATGATCTCGTGCGGGTGGGCGAGATTGACCAGGCGCAGCACCGCCGCGAGCAGCGTGACCAGCGTGGGGGCGAGCCAGGCGAGCATCCGAGCCCGCGCCGGTTCCGCGCGCAGGCCGTCGCGCAGTCTCTCCCAGCGCGTCGTCGCCCGCGGATGCTGCGGCAGCGCGTCGGTCGAGGTCACCCGAACAGCCTAGTTGCGGCGCCTAAGCTGGTCGGATGATCATCCTCGCCGCGACTCCCATCGGCAACCTCGGTGATGCGTCGCGGCGCTTGATCGAGGTGCTTGAGAACGCCGAGATCGTCGCGGCTGAAGACACCCGCACCACCCAGCGGCTGCTCAAGGCACTGCAGATCGACAACCGTCCGCGGCTGATCGCCCTGCACGACCACAACGAGAAGCACAAGGCGGCTGAGCTGGCCGAGCTCGCCGAGCAGCAGGACATCGTCGTCGTCAGCGACGCCGGGATGCCCGCGATCAGCGACCCCGGCTACGGGCTGGTCGCCGCGGCGGTCGAACGCGGAGTGACCGTCACCGCTGTGCCGGGGCCCAGCGCCGCGCTGATGGCGCTCGCCATCTCGGGAATGCCCACCGACCGGTTCACATTCGAGGGATTCCTTCCGCGCAAGCCGGGGGAGCGCAGGCAGACGCTTCGGATGCTGGCATCCGAGCCCCGTACGATGATCTTCTTCGAGTCGCCCGCGCGGCTGGCTTCGTCGCTTGCCGACATGGGAGAGGCCTTCGGCGCCGACCGTCGTATCGCGGTCTGCCGTGAGTTGACGAAGCTGTACGAAGAGGTGCGCCGCGGCACCGCCGACGAACTCGTCGCCTGGGCTGAGGCCGGTGTAAGGGGCGAGATCGTCGTCGTCGTCGAGGGCGCCGTGCCCGTTGCCGTATCGGCCGAGAACGCGCTCGCGCAGGTGCAGGCTCTCGTCGCCTCCGGGCTCCGCCTCAAAGAGGCCTGCGCCGAGGTCGCCGCCGCCACCGGGTTGAGCTCACGCGACCTGTACCAGGCGGCGCTCGCCGCCCGATGAGCGCACACGTCGCCGACGCCTACGATCGGCGCTCCGCCGAGTACATCGCCGTGCTCGGCGAGATCACTCAGATGGACGCTGCCGACCTCGACCTGATCGGCGCATGGCGGGATGCCACTCCGGGACGGCTGTTGGATGCCGGGTGCGGGCCGGGGCACTGGGCCCAGTTTCTGCGCAGCGGCGGGCGCGAGGTTCTCGGTGTCGACCTGTCCGCACAGTTCATCGCGCACGCACGATCGACGTATCCGAAGATCGAGTTCGTCGCGGGTTCATTCACAGATCTGCCGGCGTCGGACGCGTCGCTGGGCGGCATCCTCGCCTGGTACTCGCTGATCCACATGCCACCCGAAGAGCTGCCCGTCGCCCTGGCCGAGTTCGCCCGGGTGCTTGCCCCCGGCGGCAGCATCCTGATCGGGTTCTTCGACGGTCCGCCCGGCGAGCCCTTCGACCACGCTGTCGCGCCCGCCTACTACTGGAGCGCGGATGCCCTCGGGGAGTTGCTTGATCGTGCGGGCCTCACCGCGACAGCATCCGAATCCCGCGCGCGTGCGGAAGGCGAGATCAGCGCCCGCCCGCATGCATCGTTGATGGCTACCCGGCGCTGAGGGACCGCCTGCCCCGAGCCCCGGTCACGCGGTCAACGCGCAGGCCTTTCCCGCCTAGAATCGAGAGCATGCCCGCAGGCGAATCGTTCTACATCACCACGCCCATCTACTACCCCTCCGATGTGCCTCACATCGGCCACGGGTACACGACGGTCGCCGTCGACACCCTGTCGCGCTGGCACCGCCAGGCGGGCGATGACACGTGGATGCTCACGGGCACCGATGAGCACGGCCAGAAGATGCTGCGCGCGGCCGCGGCCAACAACGTCACCCCGCAGGAATGGGTCGACCGTCTCGTCGGCGAGAGCTGGTTCCCGCTGCTGAAGACGCTCGACGTGGCCAACGACGACTTCATCCGCACGACGCAGGAGCGTCACGAGCGCAACGTGCAGACGTTCTTCCAGAAGCTCTACGACGCGGGCTACATCTACGCCGGCGAGTACGAGGCGCTGTACTGCGTGGGGTGTGAGGAGTTCAAGCCCGACAGTGAGATCGTCGAAGGCACCGGCCCGTTCGAGGGGCTCAAGGTCTGCGCGATCCACTCCAAGCCGCTGGAGCTGCTGCAGGAGAAGAACTACTTCTTCAAGCTCAGCGAGTTCCAGGACCGCCTGCTTGAGCTCTACAAGACCGAGCCCGACTTCGTGCGCCCTCACTCGGCGCGCAACGAGGTCGTGTCGTTCGTCAGCCAGGGCCTGAAGGACCTGTCGATCTCGCGCTCCACGTTCGACTGGGGCATCCCGCTGCCGTGGGACGAATCGCACGTCATCTACGTGTGGGTCGACGCGCTGCTCAACTACGCCACCGCGATCGGCTACGGCTCCGACCAGCAGAACTTCGACCGCCGCTGGCCCGGCTACCACGTCGTCGGCAAGGACATCCTGCGCTTCCACGCGGTGATCTGGCCGGCGATGCTGATGGCCGCCGGCGTCGACGTGCCCAAGGGCGTCTTCGCGCACGGCTGGCTGCTGGTCGGCGGCGAGAAGATGTCGAAGTCGAAGCTCACCGGTATCGCACCGACCGAGATCACCGATGTCTTCGGCTCGGACGCCTATCGCTACTACTTCCTGTCGGCGATCGCGTTCGGACAGGACGGCTCGTTCTCGTGGGAGGACCTCTCGGCCCGCTACCAGGCCGAGCTCGCCAACGGCTTCGGCAACCTCGCCTCGCGCACGATCGCGATGATCCAAAAGTACTTCGATGGCGTCGTGCCGACCGCGGCCGAGTACACCGAGCGCGATCTCGAGATCCAGAAGACGGTGGCGGATGCTGCGACTGGCGCGGATGCCGCCATGGAGCAGTTCCGGATCGACGAGGCGATCGACGCGATCTGGACGATCGTCGACCAGCTCAACCACTACATCACCGAGAACGAGCCGTGGGCGCTCGCCAAGCAGGCGGATGCGGGCGACGAGGCGCAGCGCGACCGTCTGGCCACCGTGTTGTACACCTGTGCCGAGGGTCTGCGTGCACTGGCTGTACTGCTGTCGCCGGTGATGCCGCAGTCCACGGCGAAGCTGTGGGATGCCCTCGGCGTCACCGACGCGCTGGGTGAGCTGACGGCGCAGCCGATCCGTGAGGCAGGCGCGTGGGGTGCGCTGCAGCCCGGCACCAAGGTCGGTGCACTGGCGCCGTTGTTCCCGCGTGTGGAGCAGACCGCCTGAGCAACGAGTCGACCGAGTCATGACCGAGACATACGTGCGCGAGCGCTCCTCCGAGGGGCGCAAGGATTTGCGGTACCCGGCGGCGCCTGAGCCGCTGGCCGTTCCGGTGTACGACAACCATGCGCACCTCGAGATCGTCGACGGAGTCGAGCCCCTCGCGCTCGCCGAACAGCTCGATCGCGCCGCCGACGTGGGCGTCGCTGGCGTGGTGCAGGCCTCGGGTGACATCGAGTCGTCCCGCTGGGCGGTCGAGGCGGCGGCATCCGATCCCCGCGTGCTCGCGGCGGTGGCGATCCACCCCAACGACGCCCCCGTGTACGCGCAGGCGGGGCGCCTCGCCGAAGCCCTCGACGTGATCGACGAGCTCGCCGCGCACCCGCGCACGCGCGCCATCGGTGAGACCGGCCTCGACTACTTCCGCACCGGCGAGGAGGGGCGTCCCGCCCAGCACGAGTCGTTCGAGGCGCACATCGCCTTGGCCAAGAAGCACGGCATCGCGATGCAGATCCACGACCGTGACGCTCATGACGACGTGCTGGCGGTGCTCGATCGCGTTGGCGCGCCCGAGCGCACCGTGTTCCACTGTTTCTCGGGCGACGAGCAGATGGCGCGCATCGCGGCGGATGCCGGTTATTACCTCTCGTTCGCGGGCAATGTCACGTTCAAGAACGCGCAGAACCTGCGCGACGCGCTGGCGGTCACCCCGCTGGAGCGGATCCTCGTCGAGACGGATGCCCCGTTCTTGACCCCGGTGCCGCTGCGAGGCCGCCCCAACGCGCCGTACCTCGTGCCGATCACCGTGCGGTTCCTGGCCGCCGAGCTCGGCATCGACGTGGATGAGCTGAGCGCTCGGCTCGCCGCGAACACCCTCGCGGTCTACGGGGCGTTCGACTGAGTCTCAGTTTCCGGGCGCCGGGCTCGTCGGGCCGGCGTCATCCAGCGCCGGCTTGGCGTTGACGATGTGCGAGATCGGGCGCCAGACCACCAGCAGGGTCAGTGCGGCACCGGCGAACGCGAACCACCACGGGGCGGTCAGGCCCCACACCTGGGCGATCACGCCGCCCAGCGCCTGCCCGATGACCATGCCGCCGAACACGCCCACCATGTTCACCGACGCCACGCGCCCCTGCAGCTCGGGTGGCACCAACCTCTGGCGGACGGTGGTCGAGATCGTGCCCCAGACGAAGGCGTAGAAGCCGAAGAACAGCATGATCACCAGCGCCACCCACCCGGTGCTGGTCAGCGCGAACGCGAGGTGCATGACGACCTCCATCGACAGGCACACGCGCATCAGTGTCGCGAACGAGATGTGCCGCTCCAGCCAGCCGAAACTGAAGGTGGCGAGCAGACCTCCGGCCGCGGACGCTGTGGTCAGCGCGCCGAACCCGACCGCGCCCATGTTCAGGTGCTCGGTCGCGTACAGCACGAGCACGCCCCAGGGGGCCGCCCAGGTGATGTTGAACAGCAGGATGATGAGCACCAGCATCCGCACCGGGGGATTGCGCCACAGCCATTTGATGCCCTCGGCGATGTCCGTGTGCACCGGGGCGCGCGCCGCGTCGGGGCCGCCCTCACGCGGCGGAACCGGCGTCGCCGCCATCCGCGAGACGAGCACGATCGCCAGCACGATGCACAGCCCTTCCAGCAGGAACGGCCACGCCGAACCGGCGGCGAACAAGAAGGCTCCAAGCGGAGGGCCGGCGAACTGGTTCGCCACCAGGTACCCGGCCTGCAGGCGGGCATTGCCGATGCCGAGGTCGACGGGTCGCACCAGCATCGGCAACAGGGTGCTCGCCGTCGTGTCGACGAACACCTCGGCGGTGCCGTACAGGAACGCCACCGCGAGCACGATCCAGATGTTCGCGGTCCCGGTCAGCAGAAAGACGCACAGCGCCGCGATCACGATCGCGCGGGCGGCGTTGGCGAACATCACCAGGCGGCGGCGGTCGAAGCGGTCGGCGATGGCTCCCGCATGCAGCCCGAACAGCAGCCAGGGCAAGAACTGCAGCACGGCGCCCGAGGCGACCAGGATCGGCGACGAGGTCATCGAGGCGATCAGCAGGGGAGCGGCGGCCAACGCGACGCCGTCGCCGATGTTGCTGGTCCACGACGACGCCAGCAGCCAGCGGAAATCGCGGCCCAGACGGCGCGGTGCGATGAGCTCTCCGAGTGCGGTCACCCGGTTGATCTTAGGGTCGTTTCCCGCGGCACGTGACGGAATGCGGAACAATGTGAGGATGACCGTCTCACTGCTCGGCGCCACCGAGATCCGCAGACTCGCCGCCGAGCTCGACGTCACCCCCACCAAGAAGCTGGGGCAGAACTTCGTCGTCGACGCCAACACCGTGCGCAAGATCGTGCACGCCGCGGGCGTGCAGCCCGGCGAACGGGTCGTCGAGATCGGCCCGGGCCTCGGCTCACTGACCCTGGCGATCCTCGAAACGGGCGCGTCGGTGACCGCCGTCGAGATCGACCACCGCCTCGCCGAGCGCCTGCCGCGCACCGCCGCCGACCGCGGCGTTGAGGACGGCGCACTCACAGTGGTGGACGCGGATGCCATGCAGGTCACCGATCTACCCGGAGACCCCACGATCCTCGTCGCCAACCTGCCGTACAACGTCTCGGTGCCGGTGCTGCTGCACTTTCTGGAGACCTTCCCGGCGCTGCAGCGCGGGGTCGTGATGGTGCAGGCCGAAGTCGCCGAGCGGCTGGCCGCGCGGCCCGGCTCGAAGATCTACGGCGCCCCGAGCGTGAAGGCCGCGTGGTACGGCCCCTGGCAGCTGCGGGGCACCGTCTCGCGGCAGGTGTTCTGGCCCGTGCCGAACGTCGACAGCCTGCTGGTCGGCTTCGTGCGCGATGACGAACCCCGCGGCAGCGAGGACGAGCGCCGTCGCACGTTCCAGATCGTGGACGCCGCGTTCAACCAGCGTCGCAAGATGCTCCGTCAGGCGCTGTCGGGGCTGTTCGGCAGCTCTGCGGCAGCATCCGCCGTTCTGGAATCCGCCGGTGTCGCACCCACCGCACGCGGCGAGGACCTCACGGTCGACGACTACCACCGCATCGCACGCACGGCTCCGACAGGCACCGCATCGGCTGATGCGGATACTCTGGCACCGTGACCGAACCGCGCTTTCAGCCCCACGTTCCCGAGATCCACCGCCCGTACGTCGCGGCTCCGGATCGCTATCAGCGCTTCGCCTACCGTCAGGTGGGGACCTCTGGCCTGTACCTGCCGCCGATCTCGCTCGGCCTGTGGTGGAACTTCGGCGACAACATCCCGCTCGACAACCAGCGCGCGCTGCTGCGCCACGCATTCGACAACGGCATCACCCACTTCGACCTGGCGAACAACTACGGCCCGCCATACGGTTCGGCCGAGAAGAACTTCGGGCGCATCTTCGCCGAAGACCTGGCGCCCTACCGTGATGAGCTGATCATCTCGTCGAAGGCGGGCTGGGACATGTGGCCGGGGCCCTACGGCGACCTCGGCAGCCGCAAGTACATCCTCGCCAGCGCCGAGCAGTCGCTGACCCGCATGGGTCTCGACTACGTCGACATCTTCTACTCGCACCGCGTCGACCCGGTCACCCCGATCGAAGAGACCATCGGGGCGCTCGACACCCTGGTGCGGCAGGGCAAGGCCCTCTACGTCGGCATCTCGTCGTACAGCCCCGAGCGCACCGAGGCCGCACTGGCCGTGGCACGCGACCTGGGCACGCCGTTGATCATCCACCAGCCCTCGTACTCGATCCTCAACCGCTGGGTCGAGGACGGCCTGACCGATGTGCTGCGCGCCGAGGGCGTTGGCGCGATCGCCTTCACGCCGCTCGCGCAGGGACTGCTCACCGGCAAGTACCTCGGCGACGGCACAGCCGATCGTGCGCAGAAGCGCGGGTCACTGTCGGACCGGCCGCTCTCAGACGAAGGACTCGCCCTGCTGCGCGGGCTCAACGACATCGCCGCCGACCGCGGGCAGAGCCTCGCGCAGATGGCCCTGCAGTGGACGCTGCGCGACCCGGTGGTCGTCTCGGCGCTGATCGGAGCCTCGCGTCCGGAGCAGCTCGATGAGAACATCGCCGCGGTAGATGGTCCCGCCTTCACCGACGAAGAGCTCACGGCGATCGACGCGCTCTCGCACGGCATCGACGTCAACCTGTGGTCGGTGTCGTCCGAACTGTGAACCGTGCGCGCGAGGCGCGCCGCAACCGAAGGGAGCCGCGATGAGCACAGCGCAGCGCACCGAAGCCGTGCACGTACGCGCCCCCGGCAAGATCAACCTCTACCTGGGGGTCGGGCTACCGCACGATGATGGCTATCACGCCCTGGCCACCGTGTTCCAGGCCGTATCGCTGTACGAGGACGTCACCGCCTACCCCGCCGACGGGTTCTCGCTCGAGGTGCACGGCGACGTCGACCTCGACGAGGTGCCCACCGATGACCGCAACCTCGCCATGCGCGCGGCCAAGCTGCTCGCTCAGGCCACCGGGGTTACGGCCGGCGTGCACCTTGTGATCCGCAAGGGCGTGCCCGTCGCCGGGGGAATGGGCGGTGGTTCGGCAGATGCCGCGGCCGCGCTGGTCGCATGTGACGCACTGTGGGGCACCGATCTCGGCGCTCACCGGCTGCACGAGCTGGCCGCGCGTCTGGGAGCCGATGTGCCATTCGCGCTGCACGGCGGAACCGCGATCGGAGCGGGGCGAGGCGACGAGCTGACGCCCGCTCTGGCGCGCGGACGCTTCGACTGGGTGCTGATCATGAGTGCACAGGGACTGTCGACCCCCGAGATCTACGGGCGCCTCGACACGATGCGCGCCCACGGCGAGGCGCTCGCCGACGACCCGCAGCCGTCCTTGGACGTGCCGGTGGCGGTACTGCAGGCGTTGCGGGCGGGGGATGCCGCAGCCCTCGCCCCCGTGATGTTCAACGACCTGGAGCGCGCGGCGCTGCACGGCCGCCCGGATCTCGAGCATGCGCTCGCCGACGGTGTACGCCTCGGGGCGTTGTCGGGAATCATCTCGGGGTCGGGCCCCACGGTCGCGCTGCTGTGCGGCGGACCCGAAGCGGCGCGTGCGGTGCAGCAGGAACTGGAGGCAGCCGGCCATGCAGCGCTGCACGTGCACGGGCCCGTCGCCGGCGCACGCATCGTGGTCTGAGCGCGAACGCGTCAGGGTTGAGCGGCACCTCGTGCGCCTGTGAGGATGGGACGATGGGTGCAGCAGGAAAGAACTGGCGCGCGCGGCTGGTCCACGCGATCCACGTCGACGCGGCCTCGCGCCCCGAGACCCAGGCGATGCTCTCGATCGACGAGATGCATGCGCGTCGCGTCATCGAGCTGGCGATGCGCATCGCCGAGTCTCTGATCGCCGTCGGCGCCGCGGCCAACGAAGTCGTACTGTCGATCACGAGAGTGACGGCGGCATGGGGCATCCGACCGGTGCACGTCGACATCACGTTCAACTCGATCGCCGTGTCGTATCACGGCGGTGAATCCGACCTGCCGTTCACCCTGATCCGGGTCGTCCGGGCGCCCGTGCCCGATCACTCCAAGCTTCAGCAACTGCAGGCGCTCGTCGCGCAGATCCAGGCGGGTCTCGACCTCGATGAGGCCCGCGTCCGCTTCCATGTGATCCGTCGCACTCCCTTCCGCTATCGCCCCACCGTCATCGTGCTGGCACAGGGACTGCTCGCCGTCGGCGTCTGCCTGCTCTTCGGTGCGGGCTGGATGACCACCCTGGTCGCTCTGCTCGCCGCGTGCGGCGCGGCGCTGACTCAGCGCTGGATGGCACGGATGCATGTGCCGTTCTTCTTCTCGCAGGCCGCCGGTGCGCTCGTGGTCACCGCGTTCGCCGCGGTGACCAATGCCCTGCGTGTCCACGAAGTGCCCCTGTTCGAAGGCGCCAGCCCCGGCATCATCGTCGCGGCCGGCATCGTGCTTATGCTGGCGGGGATGTCGGTCGTGGCTGCGGCGCAGGATGCCATCGACGGCTTCGCGCTCACGGCGGGCGGGCGCATCCTCGACCTGGCGTTGCTCACGCTCGGGGTCGTGGTCGGCATCGTCGGCGGCGTCTCATTCGCCCAGCGACTCGGGGTGGGCTTCCCGCTCTCCACCGACCCGCCGGAGCTCGGGCCGGTCACCATGCAGCTCGTCGGCGTCGTGCTCATCGCCGTGACGGTGGCCGTGTGGAACGGCGCCACCGCGCGCACCATCCTGGTCTCGGCCCTCTTGGGGAGCATCGCCTGGGGCGGGTACAGCGCCGCCGTCGCGGGCGGCATCGGCGTCGCACTCGCGAGTGCGATCGGGGCGCTGGTCGCCAGCTTCATCGGCACGCTCATCGCGCACCGTCTGCACGTGCCATCGATCGCCGTCACGACCGCCGCCATCGTGCCGATGGTGCCCGGTTCCGTGGTCTACCGCGGGCTGCTCGGCATCGTCGAGGCAGAAGGCGAGGCGATGGGGCTGATCCTCGGGTTCGCGGACCTGTTCCAGGCGGCTGCCATCGGCCTCGCCCTCGCCTCGGGCGCATCGCTCGGACTCGTGCTCGGTGCACCGGTGCGCGACACGCTGCAGAGCGTCGTGCGCCGACGCGGTCGCATCCGCTGACCGGCGGGCGCCCAGCGGTACCGGATAGCCTGGGTACGACATGGCACATCTGCTCGGAGCCGAAGGGCTCCACCTCGAATACCCCACCCGCGTCGTCTTCGACTCCGTCACCCTCGGCATCGAGGAGGGCGACCGCATCGGCATCGTCGGACGCAACGGCGACGGCAAGTCGAGTCTGCTCGCGATGCTCGCGGGCCGCAAGGAGCCCGACGCCGGCCGCGTCACGGTGCGCGGCGGAACACGCATCGGCGTGCTCGACCAGGCCGACACGCTCGACGACGCACTGACCGTGGGAACCGCCGTCGTCGGCGACACCCCCGAGCACGAGTGGGCGGGGGATGCCCGCATCCGCGACGTCATCGCCGGGCTGGTCGGCGACCTCGACTGGGAGGCCTCGGTGGCCTCGCTCAGCGGCGGTCAGCGCCGCCGCGTCTCACTGGCACGACTGCTGACCGGTGACTGGGACATCATCGCGCTCGATGAGCCCACGAACCACCTCGACGTCGAGGCGATCACGTGGTTGGCGGGGCATCTGAAGACCCGCTGGGCCCGCAACGCCGGGGCACTCATGGTCGTCACCCACGACCGGTGGTTCCTCGACGAGATCTGCACGGCCACCTGGGAGGTGCACGACCGCATCGTCGAGCCCTTCGAGGGCGGATACGCCGCGTACATCCTGCAGCGCGTGGAGCGCGACCGAATGGCCGCCGCGACCGAGGCCAAGCGCCAGAACCTCGCCCGCAAAGAGCTGGCCTGGCTGCGTCGTGGCGCGCCCGCGCGCACGAGCAAGCCGAAGTTCCGCATCGACGCCGCCAACGCACTCATCGCCGATGTGCCGCCGATCCGAGACACCGTATCGTTGCAGTCGCTCGCCGTGGCGCGGCTGGGCAAAGACGTCGTCGACCTGCTCGACGCCGGTGTCGCCTACGGCGACCGCCAGGTGCTCAAGGACGTCGAGTGGCGCATCGCGCCGGGCGAGCGCACTGGCATCCTCGGCGTCAACGGTGCGGGCAAGTCGACGCTGCTGGGCCTGGTGGCCGGCACCGTCGAACCGACCAGCGGTCGCGTCAAGCGCGGCAAGACCGTGCAGGTACGCACCCTGACCCAGCGGATCGACGAGCTCGAACAACACTGGACCGACCCCGTGCGCACGGTGATCAACGGGCTGCGCACGTCGTACACCTTCGGCAGTGGGTCGAAGGCGCAGGACCTCACCCCGGGGCAGCTGCTCGAGCGGCTCGGATTCACCTCGGCGCAGTTGTCGACCCCGGTGAAGGATCTATCGGGTGGACAGCAGCGCCGACTGCAACTGCTGCTCGTGCTGCTCGACCAGCCCAACGTGTTGATCCTCGATGAGCCGACCAACGACATGGACACCGACATGCTCGCCGCGATCGAGGACCTGCTCGACTCGTGGCCGGGCACACTGCTCGTGGTCAGCCACGACCGCTACTTCCTCGAGCGCGTCACCGATCAGCAGTACGCCGTGCTGCCGGGCCCCGACGGCTCAGGGCGCCTGCGGCACCTGCCCGGCGGGATCGACGAGTATCTGCGCCTGCGTGCGGCGATGCCCACCGGCGAGCGGACGGCGCACGATGCCGCACCCGCTCCGGTCGGATCGGCGCTGTCGGGGGCCGAGCTGCGCGCCGCCGAGAAGGAGGCGTCGATGCTCGAGCGCAAGATGCAGAAGCTGAACGATCAGATCGACAAGGCCAAGCACGCGCTCGCCGACCACGACCAGTCCGACTACGAGGGTCTGGGTGAGAAGATGCGCGCGATCCAAGCGCAGCAGGACGAGGTCGAAGAGCTTGAGATGCGCTGGTTCGAGGTCACCGAGCAGATCGGCTGAGTTCAGGTTCCGCCGGTCACGCGGCCGGTGCGTCCTGCAGCATCCTGCGGGTGATGAACTCGCGCGGCGCCCCGCTCAGCGGGTCGGTGAAGCGCAGCTCACGGGCCAGCAACTGCATCGGCTTCTCGAAGTCGTCGGGCGTCTCGGGTAGCAGCTCGGGGTAGAAACCGTCGTTCAGGATGCCGGCGCCGAGCGCCGACAGATGCACGCGTAGCTGGTGCATCTTTCCGCTGTGCGGACGCAGCCGCGTGTGCACGACGCGGTCGTCCGCATTGATCAGTTCGATCAGCGTCTCGGAGTTCGGCTCGCGTTCGGCATCCACCCGCACGCAGACGTTGCCGCGCAGCTTCTCGATGTGATTGCGGTACACGATCGGGAACGGATGCCCGCCCAGGGCGGGGGATGCCGGATCCCAGCCTTCCGGCAGAGCAGAGACGGCTTCGTAGACCTTCTCGACCCGCCGGTTCTCGAAAAGCAGCTGATAGGCGCCGCGAGTCTCGGGGCGCACCGAGAACATCAGTAGCCCGGCCGTGGCCCGGTCGAGGCGGTGGATCGGGGTGAGCTCGGGGATCTCGAGCAGATTGCGCAGTCGTACGAGAGCAGAGTTCTGCAGGTACTTGCCTCCGGGGGTGGTCGGCAGGAAGTGCGGCTTGTCGGCGACGACCAGGTCGCCGTCCTGGTGCAGCACCTCGACCTCGAAGGGGATCTCGCGTTCCACCGGCGGTTCCCGGTAGTACCAGACGAACTCGTGCGCGCCCAGCGGCGCCTCGCGGGTGAGCGCGGTGCCGTCGCGGGCGACGATCTCACCGCGGTCGAAGCGGGCCAGGAGACGTTCGGGGTCGAGATGGAAGAAGCGCTCGGCCATGTACGCGCCGATCGTCGGCCACGGCCCGTGCATCGGCAGATGCAGACGGGTCGCACCGACGCCGTCGCGCACCGGCAGCGGGGAAGCCATCGCCATCAGCGGGCGCTCACGTGTCGAAGCTCAGACTGAGTTTGCGCAGCAGGCCGGCGAGGCGTTCGCGCTCTGCGCGCGGCAGGGCGCTCAGCAGCTCGGCCTCGGCATCCACCAGGCGGGTGATCGCGGCATCCACACGCACCCTGCCGTCGTCGGTGAGCGTGACCAGCACGCTGCGGCCGTCGGCGGGGTCGGCCTGCCGTCGGACGAAGCGCCGACCGACCAAGCGGTCGATGCGGTTGGTCATGGTTCCGCTCGAGACCAGGGTCTGTTGCAGCAGCTGTTTCGGCGAGAGCTGGAAGGGAGAACCTGCGCGGCGCAGCGCCGAGAGCACATCCCACTCCCACGGTTCGATGTCGCTGCGGTGGAATACATCGCGACGTGCGCGATCGAGATGCCGCGAGAGCCGATCCACGCGCGAGAGCACTTCGAGCGGCGAGAAGTCCAGGTCGGGGCGCTGAGTGTTCCACGCACCGACGATGCGATCCACCTCATCCGCCTCATTCATCTGTCCATTATCGCGCGCTCCTCGGGCACGTCCGGACGTCGGACACAGGTGGAACGTGGCAGACTTGTCACGCGGCCCCGCACACGCGGATGGCCGTGGTCCGCCGTAGTGTAACGGCAGCACGACAGCCTTTGGAGCTGTGAGGTTCAGGTTCGAATCCTGGCGGCGGAGCATGACGCAGAACCCACTCGCCATCATCGTTCTCGCTGCAGGGCAGGGAACGCGCATGAAGTCCCGTCGGCCCAAGGTGCTGCACGAGATCGGCGGGCGGCCCCTGGTGGGGCACGTCCTGACCACCGCGCGTGCGCTCGGGGCCGAGCACATCGAGGTCGTCGTCCGTCACGAGCGCGACCAGGTCGTCGCCGCGATCGTCGAGCAGTACCCCGAGGCGATCGTCGTCGATCAGGACGACATTCCCGGTACGGGACGCGCCGTGCAGGTCGCTCTCGACGCGCTGCCCGCGGACTTCGACGGCGATGTGCTCGTGCTCTCGGGCGACGTGCCGCTGTTGCAGGCCGACACGCTCGAAGCCCTCGTCGCCGGCCACCGGGCGGCATCCGCCGCCGCCACGCTGCTGAGCGCGCACCTCGACGACCCCACCGGGTACGGTCGCATCATCCGCGGCGCGGACGGCATCGTCGAGCGGATCGTCGAGCAGAAGGACGCCAGCGCCGACGAGGCCGCAGTCACCGAGATCAACGCCGGCGTGTACGTGTTCCGCGCCCCGGCGCTGCGCACCTACCTGGCCCGCGTCGACCAGAACAACGCGCAGGGCGAGATGTACCTGACCGACGTGATCGGTCTGCTGCGCGGCGCTGCCGAGAAGGTCGCCGCTGAACTCGCCGACGACGTCACCTCGACCTTCGGCATCAACGACCGTGCCCAGCTCGCCGAGGCCGGCCGGGTGCTGAACCAGCGCATCGTGCGGCACTGGCAGCGCGAGGGCGTCACGATCGTCGACCCGGCGACCACCTGGATCGACGACGACGCCACGCTGGCCCCCGATGTGACGATCCTGCCGAACACCCAGATCCTGCGCGCGACGGTCATCGCCGCCGGCGCCACCATCGGTCCCGACACGACGCTGGTCGACTGCGAGGTGGGCGAGGATGCCGTTGTGCGCCGCAGCGACGCCAACCTTGCCGTGATCGGCGCGAACGCCACCGTCGGCCCCTTCTCATTCCTGCGGCCCGGCACCGTGCTGGGTGCGAGCGGCAAGATCGGCGCCTACGTCGAGACCAAGAACGCCCAGATCGGCGAGGCAAGCAAGGTTCCGCACCTGTCGTACGTGGGCGATGCCACCATCGGCCGCGGCGTCAACCTGGGCGCGAGCACGATCACCGCCAACTACGACGACGTCAACAAGCACCGCACCGAGATCGGTGACGAGGTGCACACCGGATCTCACACGGTGCTCGTCGCGCCCATTAGGCTGGGAGCAGGTGCAAAGACCGGCGCCGGCGCCGTCGTCCGCAAGGATGTGCCCGCCGGTGCGCTGGCCATGAGCATCGCCCCCCAGCGCAACATCGTCGGGTGGGTCGAGAAGAACAGAGCAGGCACGGGTGCAGCTGATGCGGCGGCCCGCGAACGAGCGGCGGAGTAGGGCGACAGCCATGGGCCAGAAGAAGAAGCGCGTAGCACTGGATGTCCAGAACGGGGTCGCCCCGGGACTGATCGCGAAGACCAAGAAGCGGCTCGTCGTCGCCGGCGGTCGCTCACACCCCGAGCTGACGGCCGCCGTCGCCGCAGCACTCGGCCAGGAGGTCGCTCCGGTCGAGCACCGCACCTTCGCCTCGGGTGAGATCTACGCCCGCTTCGAGGTCTCGATCCGCGGCTGCGACCTGTTCATCGTGCAGTCGTTCGGCCAGCCGGTCAACGAGTGGCTGATGGAGACGCTCATCATGCTGGATGCCGCGAAGCGGGCATCCGCCAAGCGCGTCACCGTCGTCGCCCCGTACTACCCCTACTCGCGTCAGGACAAGAAGGGTCGCGGCCGCGAGCCGATCTCGGCGCGTCTGGTCGCCGACATGCTCAAGGTCGCGGGCGCGGACCGCGTCATGAGCGTCGACCTGCACGCCGCGCAGATCCAGGGCTTCTTCGACGGCCCGGTCGACCACCTCTTCGCCAAGCCCGTTCTGCTCGAGCACTTCGAGAGCACGCTGACGCCCGAGGACCGTGAGACGCTCACGATCGTGTCGCCCGACATGGGGCGCGTCCGCGTGGCCGACACGTGGTCGGACAGCCTCGGCGCACCGCTGGCGATCATCCACAAGCGTCGCGACCCGAAGGTCGCCAACCAGGTGTCGGTGCACGAGATCGTCGGCACCGTCGAGGGACGCACCTGCCTGCTCGTCGACGACATGATCGACACCGGCGGCACGATCGTCAAGGCCGCGCAGGCGCTGAAGGCGAACGGCGCTCGTCGGGTGATCGTCGCCGCCACTCACGCGGTGTTCAGCGATCCGGCATCCGAGCGTCTGCAGGACGACGCGATCGACGAGGTCGTCGTCACCGACACGATTCCGCTGACCGAGTCGCGCCAGTGGGACGGGCTCACGATCCTGCCGATCGCGCCGCTGCTGGCGGCGGCGATCAAGCAGGTCTTCGAGGACGGCTCGGTCACGAGCATGTTCGGCGGCGACGCCTGAGAAGGGCACATAGTCGGATGCCCGAGGCTGGGCGTATGAACGCACACCACGCCGCTCGTACCGGAACCGCGCTGCTCGGGGCGGCCGGGGTCCTGCTGCTGTCCGGCTGCGCCGGTGGAGGGGCCGCCGATGCCGGCGATCCCTCTCCGGTCTCGACCGATGCCACCGCACCGTACGCCGATGGCACCTACACCGCCGAGGGTGCTTATCAGACGCCCGAGACGGTCGAGAACATCTCGGTGACGCTCACCCTGAGCGACGACGTCGTGACCGATGTCGAGGTGGTCGGCGATCCGACCGCGCCCGAGAGCACGCGCTATCAGGGCCAGTTCATCGACGGCATCGCCGCCGAGGTGGTGGGCAAGAAACTCGACGAACTCGACGTCGACCGCGTTGCCGGTTCGTCGCTGACCAGCGGCGGTTTCAACCAGGCCCTCGTGCGGATCAAGGAAGAGGCCGTGATCTCCGCCGCCGACAACGGCGACGCAGACACGGAGACCGAGTAGGCGGATGCCATGACCTGGCGGTTCGACGCGATCGGCACACGCTGGGAGATCGAGACCGACCAGCCGCTCTCGTCACAGCTTCAGGGGCGGGTCACGGCGACGGTCGAGCGGTTCGACCGGGAGTGGTCGCGGTTCCGCGCCGACTCGGTGGTCTCATCGCTGCGTCGCGGTGGGACCGTTGATGCGCCACCGGACGCCGGCGTCATGCTCGACGGATTCCGTGAGCTCAGCCGCGTGACCGACGGTGCCGTCAATCCGTTGATCGGTCTGGGCCTGGAGGCACTCGGCTATGACGCGGCGATGTCGTTGCAGTCCGGTCGCCCAGAGAGCGCCCCGGCCGACTGGGAGAGCATCCTCACCTGGACGCCGACGACGCTCACGATGCACCGACCCGGTGTGATCGACGTGGGCGCGCTCGGCAAGGGACGCCTGGTCGACCTCGTCGCCGCAGAGCTGCGGGATCTGCCGGGACGCACGATCATCGACGCCTCGGGAGATCTGCTCGTGCGCGGCGGAGCAGCGCTCGTCGCGTTGGAGCACCCCTACGACCCCACCAGCGCGATCGGTGTGGTCGAGGTCGCAGGCCGGGCTCTGTGCGCGTCGGCGGTGAACCGGCGGGTGTGGGGCGATGGGCTGCACCATGTGCTGGATGCCCGCACCGGGATGCCCGTGCGCACCTGGGCCGCCACGTGGGCCATCGCCGACGACGCCATGCGGGCCGACGCCGTCGCGACCGCCCTGTTCTTCGATGGGGGCCCGGGCCTTGCCGGTGCATGGGGTGTGGACTGGGTGCGCATGACCACCGACGGCCGCGTCGAACGCTCAGCGGCCTTCGCCGGTGAGCTGTTCACGTAGCGAAACAGGGCGACCCGGCGAGCCCCGGGGGCAGAACATGCGCGAGAGTAGAGGTGTGATCACCTCTCTCACGGCGCTGCGGCAGCGGACCCTCGCGCTCCTCGGCGCCCTCTCGATGTACCGGCTCGTGCTCTTCGCCCTGCTCGCTCTGGGGGTCATCGCCCTCGGACTGTCGCTGGCGGGGCTCGTCGCCCCGTCGGCGCTCGAAATCCTGGCATCCTTCGCGGTACTGGTCGTCGCGATTTCGGCCGTTGACGCCGCGGCGCAGCGCTTGCTGCACCTGCCCTGGCGCATCGAGTCGTCGCTGGTGACGGCGCTGATCCTGCTGTTCGTGCTGCAACCGTCGCTCACGGTGCCGGGACTCGCCGGCAACGCTCTCGGCGGCGCACTCGCCGCGGCGTCGAAGTACGTCATCGCGTGGCGAGGCCGTCACATCCTGAACCCCGCGGCGTTCGGTGCCGCTGTGGTCACCATCGCCGGAATCGGTACGTTCTCGTCGTGGTGGGTGGGCACCCCCGCACTCGCGCTGCCGGTCGCCGTGCTCGGACTGATCGTGCTGTGGCGCACCGAGAAGGTGCGCGTCGTACTCGTCTTCCTGCTCGTCGCGGTCGGCGTCGCCGTGGTACGGCAGGCAGCCCTCGCGCAGAACGCGGGGCTGTCGTTCGCGCTGTCGGATGCCATCGGCTTTGCGCTGCTGCAGTCGCCGTACCTGTTCCTCGGTATCTTCATGCTGTCTGAGCCGCTCACGCTGCCCCCGCGCCGCTGGCAGCAGTTCAGTGTCGCCGTACTCGTCGGCATCCTGGCAGGGTGGCCGATCGCGATCGGCGGGCTGTTCACACTCGGGCAGGAGCGCGCCCTGCTGATCGGCAACCTGCTCGCTTTCGCCTTCGCCGTGCGCACATCCGTGCGGCTCGTCCTCACCCGGCGCGAGTTCATCACGCCGACCGCACAGGAACTCACGTTCCGCGCGAAGGGGCGCCTGTCGTTCATCGCCGGACAGTACGTCGAGCTCGAGGTGCCGCACCGCAATCCGGATGCCCGCGGCACCCGGCGCGAGTTCAGCATCGTCTCGGCTCCCGCCGACCTGCCGACTCTGCGCATCGCCTACAAGGACGGCGATCAGAAGCATCCGTCCAGCTACAAGCGCGCGCTGAAGGCCGCCGAACCGGGCGCGGTGCTGGGTGTCACGGGCACCTGGGGCGACTTCGTGCTGCCCCGGGGTGGCGCACCCGTGCTGATGGTCGCGGCAGGTATCGGTGTGACGCCGTTCGTTTCACAGCTACGGCAATTGCAGGCGACCGGCGTTGAACGCGACATCGTGCTGGTGTACGTCGCCTCCTCGGCCGCCGAGCTCGCCTTCCGCGCGGAGCTGGAGGCGACCGGGGTGCCGACGATCGTCTTCACGCGCGACGCGCCGGCCGACCTGCCCGCGCACTGGTCCTGGCCGCGCGGCGTACGCCTCGACGCCGAGGGTCTCGAGCGCGTGGTTCCCGACCTCGCCGCACGGCACGCGTTCATCTCGGGCCCGCCCCGTTTGATCGCCGACCTGGCGCCGGCGCTGCACAAGGCGCACGGACTGACGACCGACGCCTTCGCGGGTTACTGAGCCGGCGTCTCCGACGAAGCGGTGCGTGCCGCAGGCAGGTGCACGGTGAACGACGTATCGCCCGGCTCACTGGTGACGGTGATCGACCCGCCGTGTCCCTCGACGATCGCCTTCGCGATGGCGAGGCCCAGGCCGGTGCCGCCGCTCTGGCGTGCGCGCGACACGTCGCCGCGAGCGAAGCGGGCGAACAGCTCGTCGCGCACCTGGGGATCGATACCCGGGCCGTCATCGTGCACGCGCAGCTCGGCGCCGCCGTCGACCGCCGCCACGCTCAGCGTGATCGTGGTGCCGGGTGGCGTGTGCGTCCGGGCGTTCGCAAGCAGGTTCCCGACCACCTGATGCAGTCGCCCGGTGTCACCCGGCACGAGCACCGGCTCTTCGGGGGCCTCCAGCTTCCACACGTGCTCAGGACCGGTGGGCTGCGCATCGGCAACCGCCTCGACGGCCAGTTGCGACAGATCCACGGTGCCGTGCACGAGTTCGGTGCCCTCATCGAGGCGCGCCAGCAGCAGCAGGTCTTCGACCAGACGGGTCATCCGCAGAGACTGCGCCTGGATGCGCTCCAGCGCCGAGGTCGTGTGCTGCAGGGCATCCGGTCCGTCCCCCTGGCTCAGGGCGCGCAGCGAGAGCTCCGAGTACCCGCGGATCGACGCCAGCGGCGTGCGCAGCTCATGGCTGGCATCCGCGACGAAACGTCGCATCCGATCCTCGTTGCGCTGCCGCGCGGCGAGCGACTCATCCACGTGATCGAGCAACGTGTTCAGGGCGACGCCCACCCGTCCCACCTCGGTGCGCGCGTCGGCCTCGTACTCGGGCACGCGCTCGGTGATCGTCACCTCACCACGGTCCAGCGGCTGACTTGCGACGCGCGTCGCCGTGGCGGCGACGGCGCGCAGCGGACGCAAGCCCATACTGATCGTCAGTGCGGTGGTGATCGCGAGCAGTATGAGGCCGCCGAGCGTCGCCAGCGCGATGGTCGTGAACAGCGAGGTCATGGTGTGCTGGACGTCTGCCCGCGGGAGCCCCGTGATCACCAGCACGCCGTTGTCGGTCTGATCGACCGTCACGCGGTACGACCCGAAGTCCGGCAGGGTCACCGTCGCGTTGCGCGAGTGCTGCAGAGCCGAGGTCAATGTCAGCAGATCCGCCCCGGAGAGCACCGTGCGGTCGTCGGGGGTGACGATGATGCCTGAGGGGGCCGTGCTCGGGGGCGCGACCATCAGCAACAGGCTGTTGGCGGGGACGCGTTGTCCCTCCATTGCATACTCGGCGGTGAGCGGTTCGCCGAGGATCGATGCGGTCTGGGCGCGGCTGGTCACCAGCGGTACGGTCTCGGCGGCAGCACCGTTGACCTGCTCTTGCAGCCGGATCTCGAGCGTGTTGCCGAGCGTGGCACTGGTGATGATCGCGACGATCACCAGGATGAGACTGACGAACCCGATCACCGCGGCCATCAGCCGGGCCTGCAGGCTCAGCGGAGCGGCGAGCATGGCGATGTCCTACTGGGGCGCTTTGATCATGTAGCCGACGCCGCGCACCGTGTGCAGCAGGGGAGTGCGCCCGGCATCGATCTTCTTGCGCAGATACGAGATGTACAGCTCGACCACCGATGACTTGCCGCCGAAGTCGTAGCTCCATACGCGGTCGAGGATCTGCGCCTTCGACAGCACTCGGCGTTCGTTGCGCATCAGAAAGCGCAGCAGCTCGAACTCGGTTGCGGTCAGCTCGATCTCGTCGTCACCGCGCATGACCTCATGGCTGTCCTCGTTCAGAGACAGGTCTGCGACCCGCAGGATGGCCTGTTCGTCCTCGGCCTGCCCCTGCCCAGAGCGCCGGATCACGGCGCGCAGACGGGCGATCACCTCTTCGAGGCTGAAGGGCTTCGTGACGTAGTCGTCGCCGCCGGCCGTGAGTCCTGCGATGCGGTCGGCCACGGCGTCCTTCGCCGTGAGGAACACCACGGGTACGAGGTTGCCCGACTCGCGCAGCCGGCGCAGCACGCTCATGCCGTCGAGGTCGGGCATCATGACATCCAGCACCAGGGCATCCGGTTCGAACTCCTGCGCGACCTGCAGCGCTTCGAGGCCCGAGCCCGCGGTGCGGACCTCCCAGCCCTCCATGCGCAGGGCCATCGCGAGCAGATCGGTGAGCATGGCCTCGTCGTCGACGGCGAGGATGCGCAGCGGCGATCCGTCAGGGCGGCGGAGTTCGGGGTGCTCGGTGCTCATGCGCCTATTCTGCGACCTGGATCATCGAATATCCATAGGTTCCGCTGTGTGCCGCCTGTGAGTCGGCCGTGGCGACGCGGGCACGGTTTCGGATGTCCGTGCCGAGGTCTATCGTCAAGCGTCATGACCCAGCAATCCGTGTTCACCCCGACCGACGTCGCCGGCGTCGTCAACGCCGTGCAGCATGCGCGGCACCACGATCTTCCCGTCTCCGTCGTCGCCGGTGGGCATGGGCCGTGGGCACTGGTAGAGCAACCGGGTGTGCGGATCGAGCTCGCGTCGCTCTCCGGTGTCTCCGTCGACGGCACGACGGTGAGCATCGGGGGAGGAGCGACGTGGGGCGAGGTGGCCGCGAGGCTCGCCGAAGACGGACTGGCCATCAGCTCGGGTGACACGACGACCGTGGGGGTCGGCGGCCTCACGCTCGGCGGCGGCATCGGCTGGATGACCCGGTGCTGGGGCTTGGCGGTCGACCAGCTGGTCGGTGCGCAGGTCGTCACGGCTGACGGGACGGTGATCGAGACCTCGCC
Source organism: Microbacterium sp. 2216-1 (assembly GCF_046507855.1). Lineage (NCBI taxonomy): Bacteria > Bacillati > Actinomycetota > Actinomycetes > Micrococcales > Microbacteriaceae > Microbacterium > Microbacterium sp. 2216-1. Next base: position 109,141 of record NZ_JBKFTM010000004.1, on the reverse strand, counting down.
ACAGGCACATCCCGAGCTGTTCTGGGCGCTGCGCGGCGGCGGTGGCAACTTCGGGGTCGTGACGCGTTTCGACTTCGCCGCGCACCGTTTGCCGACAGTCGTCCGTGCGCAGTACGCCGGGGCGACGGATGCCGGTGCGGTGCTTCGGGCGGCGCGTGACGCGATGATCGACGCGCCGCATGCGCTGACCACGACGTACCTCGATGTTCCGCCGATGGATCCCAGCGCGCCACCCGGTGCCGCGCTGGTGGCCGTCTGGGCAGGGGACGATGAGGCGGCCCTGCGCGAAGCACTTGCCGGCGTCGAAGCCGTCGACGGAATCACCGTAGAAGTCGCGACCTGCGCCTATCGCGACGTGCTGGATGAGCCGCCCGGGTTCGCCGACCCCGAGCAGGCGCCGCCGGCCTTCATCGGAGGCAACGGGCTGTTCGCCTCGCTGGATGACGATCTCATCGACGAGTTGGTCGCGCTGCGTGCGACGTATCCGACATCCGTGGTCCTGATGCGCTCGCTGGGCGGGGCGTATGGAGCCGTTCCGCAACACAGCACTCCCTTCCCGGCCCGGGACGCCACCTGGTTCATCATGGCCGGTGGTTTCGACGTGCCCGGCGTCGTCGACGATGCCGAGCGGACCTCGCTCGTGGCCGATACTGCGCGCATTCAGGAACGACGCGTCGCGCAGTACAGCAACTTCACGCACGAGCCATCGCCCGAGGCCGTTCCGGAGATGTTCACTCCCGATGCGTACGCACGTCTGCGCGCGTTGAAGGCGCAATGGGATCCGCGCAACATGTTCCGCAGCAACCACAACATCGTTGTCTGAGTGAGCGAGACCTCGTCAGAGCACGAAGAGGGGCGAACGCGCGATGCGTTCGCCCCTCTTCACATGTGGTGTCAGTGGGTGTCTTCGGCTTCGATTTCGGTGCGGTCACCAGACCACTGGGTGTGGAAGGTGCCGGGCTTGTCGGTGCGGCGGTAGGTGTGCGCGCCGAAGAAGTCGCGCTGTCCCTGTACGAGGGCGGCGGGGAGGCGGTCGGCGCGGATGCCGTCGTAGTACGACAGCGACGACGAGAACGCGGGGGCGGGGATGCCGGCGGTCGCGGCGGCGATGACGACGCGCCGCCACGCGTCCTGCCCGCGGGTGAGGGCGTCGGCGAAGTACGGCGCGGCCATCAGGACGGGCAGGTCGGGGGTGTCGGTGTAGGCGTCGGCGATGCGGTTGAGGAACTGGGCGCGGATGATGCACCCGCCGCGCCAGATCTTCGCGATCGCACCGAGGTCGATGTTCCAGTCGTACTCGGCCGCCCCGGCGCGGATCTCATCGAACCCCTGGCTGTAGGCGACGATCTTGGACGCGTAGAGGGCCTGGCGGACGTCTTCGATGAACGCCTCGACCTGATCTGCCGGGACGGTGAATGCCTCGTCGGGGCCGGGCAGGTGGGCGGCGGCGGCACGCTGCTCGGGGTGGCTGGACAGTGAGCGGGCGAAGGTGGCCTCGGCGATGCCCGAGACCGGAACGCCCAGGGCGAGAGCGGTCTGCACGGTCCACGCGCCGGTGCCCTTCGCGCCGGCCTGGTCGACGATCACATCGACCAGCGGCTGCCCGGTCGCGGCATCGACCTGACGCAGCACCTCGGCGGTGATCTCGATCAGGTACGACTCCAGCTCGCCGCGGTTCCACTCGGCGAAGATGTCGGCGATCTGCGCGGGGGTCTTGCCCGTGCCGCGGCGGATCAGGTCATACGCCTCGGCGATCAGCTGCATGTCGGCGTACTCGATGCCGTTGTGCACCATCTTCACGAAGTGCCCGGCACCGTCATGACCCACATGCGTCACACACGGCTCGCCCTCGGCGACCGCCGCGATCGACCGCAGGATCGGCCCGAGGGTCACCCACGACTCATCCGAGCCGCCCGGCATGATCGACGGGCCCGTCAGCGCGCCCTCCTCGCCGCCCGAGATCCCGGCACCGACGAAGTTGATCCCGGTCTCACGCACCGCACGTTCGCGGCGGATCGTGTCGGGGAAGTAGGCGTTGCCGCCGTCGACGATGATGTCGCCGGGCTCGAAGACCCGCACCAGCTCATCGATGACCGCGTCGGTCGGCCCACCGGCCTTGACCATGATGATCGCCGTGCGCGGTCGCTGAAGCGACGCCGCGAACTCCTCATACGAGAACGCCGGAACGAAACCCGCCTCGGGGTGCGCGGCCACCAGCTCATCGGTCTTCGACCGCGAACGGTTCAGCACCGCCACCATGTTGCCCTCGCGAGACGCCAGATTCCGGGCCAGGTTCGACCCCATCACGGCCAAGCCGACGACTCCGATGTTGGCAGATGCTTCGGGCACAGTGAACTCCTCGAGGGCAACGGGTGGATCGATCTCAGCGTACTCGTGCGCACGCGGCCTACGGCGAATGTGACGGTGCCGGCCGGCCCCGTCGGGGGATCAGTCCTTGCGGTAGGCGTCGCGGCCCATGGCGAACAGGGCGACAGAGACGGCCACGACCGCACCGAGGGACATGGCGCCGATCAGCCAGAGGATCGCGTGAGACAGGAATGCGGCATCAAACATGGCTTCAGCATATCGGCGTTTCGGGTACGATGAAGGAGTTCCTCGGCGAGGGATGTGTCGCGCGTGCGCGCACATCCGTAATCGACGCGGTGATGTGAGCCCTGTGGTCAGATGAGCACGCTGGTTCCTCGTCCGTGTTCGAGACGTCGATCCACGACCACCGTGCGGCGCCAGTCGCGCGTCTTGAAGGAGAACCACTCATGTCTGATGACAACAAGGTCCACGTCGACCTCCGCACCAACTTCGGCAAGGGCTTCGCCCGCCGTCTGCGCGCCGAGGGCAAGATCCCCGCAGTCATCTACGGCCACGGCACCGACCCCGTGCACGTCGCGCTTCCCGGCCACCAGGTCTCGCTGATCATCCGCCGTGCCAACGCGCTGCTCGACCTCGACATCGAGGGCACCTCGCAGCTCGTGCTGGTCAAGGACGTGCAGAAGGACCCCGTGCGCCAGATCATCGAGCACATCGACCTGCTGGTCGTCAACAAGGGCGAGAAGGTCACCGTCGAGGTTCCCGTCTTCCTGACCGGTGAGTCGTTCTCGGGCACGATCGTGACTCAGGACGTCACGACCATCAAGCTCGAGGTCGAGGCCACGCACATCCCCGAGCACGTCGAGGTCAGCGTCGAGGGCCTGGAAGAGGGCGCTCACATCACCGCCGGCGACGTCACCCTGCCCAAGGGCGCCGCTCTGCTGGATGACGCCGACCTGCTGCTGGTCGCCGTGTCGGTGCCGGCCGCTGAGGTTGCTGAAGAGAACGCTGCTGAGGCCGCTGAGGCTTCGGAGGCCGCCGCGGAGTGATCCGCCGCTGATGTCGACGAAGGGGGCGCGAGTCATCGCGTCCCCTTCGTCTATTCCCCTGACCTGACTTTCTGAGGAGCAGCACGTGGCATCCACCTGGTTGATCGTGGGACTGGGTAATCCCGGCCCGCGCTACGCGCCGACCCGTCACAATATCGGGCAGATGGTGCTCGACGAACTGGCCGATCGCCGGGGCGAGCGCTTCCGCGAGCACAAGGCGGGAGCGCGCGTCGTCGAGACGTGGCTGCGTCCCGGCGGCGACAAGCTCGTGCTGGCCAAGCCCAACTCGTACATGAACACTTCCGGCACTCCCGTGGCGGCGCTGGCCAGGTTCTACTCGGTCGACCCCGAGCGGGTGCTCGTGATCCACGACGAGCTGGACATCCCGTTCGACAGCATCCGCATGAAGACCGGAGGCGGCCACGGCGGGCACAACGGAGTGCGCGATGTCGCGCGTGCCCTGGGCACCGCCGATTTTCCCCGCGTGCGCGCCGGGATCGGCCGTCCGCCGGGGCGGCAGGACCCCGCAGACTGGGTGCTCGCACCGTTCGGGACCGTCGAGCATAAGACGCTGCCGATCTTCCTCTCCGACCTGGCAGATGCTGTCGAGCAGCTCGTCGACGAGGGATTGCTGGCCGCGCAGCAGAAGCACCACTCGCGCGGCTGACACCTTGCGGTGCGGCGGTACAGACCGTCGCACCGATGCTTCAGAGTGTGCCGACAGCGGTGCCGATGCCGAACAGAATCGCGACGCCGACGAAGAAGAACACTGGGCCGACTGCCGCGATCACGATCGCCGCGATGCCCATCCCACGCCCACGACGTGTGACGCCGGCGATGATGCCGATCACGATGGCGGCGACGCCGACGACCGTGGCCGCCCAGAAGGTGATCTCGGCCCACAGCACGTGCATCCGCGCCGGCGAGAGCAACGCGAGATCGTCGGTGAACGTCGTGTCGACGTCCAGCGCGGTTGCGGGGACAACCGTGCCGATGACAAACGCGAGACTCGCCCCGATGATCGGTGCGACCACCGCGGCGAGGAAGGCGGCGACCAGTGCGAGCGCCCCCAGGGTCTTGCTCGGCGCGGGCGGAGCGAACGGTGCCGGTGCAGAACCGGGGGGAGCGGTGTAACCGCCCACCGGAACCGCATACGCACCGCTCGGCGGAGGCGGCGGGATCGACGGCAGATCGGGCGAAGTCAACGGAGTTCCTCCAGACGGGTCTGCGGTGCGTCACACGCGACGCAGCAGACCTACCTTGTCGTAGACGTCGGCGAGGGTGGCATCGGCGACAGCATCCGCCTTCGCCGCGTTCACGGCCAGGATGCGGTCGAGCTCAGCGGGATCGGCCAGCAGCTCGTTCGCACGTTCGCGCACCGGGCCGAACTCGTTCACGACCACCTCGGCGAGCCCCTTCTTGAAGTCGCCGTAGCCCCGGCCGGCGTACTCGTCCTCGATGGACCCGACCTGGCGGCCGGTGAGAGCCGCGTAGATCGTGAGCAGGTTGGACACACCGGGCTTGGCCTCGCGGTCGAATCGCACCGAGCCCTCGTTGTCGGTGACCGCGCGCATGATCTTCTTCGCCGACTTCGCCGGGTCATCCAGCAACCAGAGCACACCGGCATCGGTCTCGGCCGACTTCGACATCTTCGAGGTCGGGTTCTGCAGATCGTAGATACGCGCGGTGTCCTTCTGGATCACCGGAGTCGGTACCGTGAAGGTCGTGCCGAAGCGGCTGTTGAAGCGCTCGGCGAGATCGCGGGTCAGTTCCACATGCTGCTTCTGGTCGTCGCCGACCGGCACGAGCTCGCTCTGGTACAGCAGGATGTCGGCGGCCATCAGCACCGGATAGGTGAACAGACCCACCGACGTCGCGTCCGAGCCGTAGCGCTGCGACTTGTCTTTGAACTGTGTCATTCGGCCGGCTTCACCGAAGCCGGTGATGGTGCTGAGGATCCAGGCCAGCTCGGCGTGCGCGCGCACGTGCGACTGCACGTACAGCGTCGACTTCGACGGCTCGATGCCCGCGGCGATGTACTGCGCCGCCGTGCGCCGGGTCTTCTCACGCAGCTCTTCGGGTTGCTGGGCCACCGTGATGGCATGCAGGTCGACCACTGAGAAGAACGCGTCGTACGAGGCCTGCATGTCACGCCACTGCAGGAGAGCCCCGATGTAGTTGCCGGCCTGGAGGGAGTCGGCGGAGGGCTGCATTCCGGAGTAAAGGCGTGGTTTGGTCACGAGGTCAATCCTATTCGTACGTGTAGTCGACGATGACCGGCGCGTGGTCGCTCCAGCGTTCGGCGTAGGTCGCGGCCCGGGCGATCGTGTAGCCGGTCGCGCGCTCGGCCAGCGCAGGTGTGGCGAGGTGATAGTCGATGCGCCAGCCACTGTCATTGTCGAAAGCCTTACCGCGCATCGACCACCAGGTGTAGGGCCCTTCGACCTCGCCGTGGTGCGCCCGGCCGATGTCGACCCAGCCGAGGCCGGGGCCGACGGTGCCGTCGACGCCGGTGATCTGCTCTCCGCCGGTGCCCAGGAAGCGATCGAAGTAGGCCCGCTCACGGGGCAGGAAGCCGGACTTCTTGCGGTTGCCCCGCCAGTTCTTGATGTCGAGCTCGCGGTGCCCGACGTTGAGGTCACCGGTGACGAGTGCCAGACGTCCCTCGCCCCCGAGCTCCGACATGCGTGTGGTCATCGCATCGAGGAAGCGCCACTTCTCGTCCTGCTTCGGGGTGTCAGCCTCACCGGTGTGCACATACGCGCTGACCACGGTCAGCGGTGTGCCTCCGAGCGTGAAGTCGGCCTCGATCCAGCGACCCGCCGAGTCGAAGTCGTCGTCGCCGAAGGCGGTGCGCACGGCCAGAGCGGGGTCACGGCTCACGATCGCGACCCCGGAGCGTCCCTTGGCGGTCGCCTTGTCGTGAACAATCGACCAATCGGGGAATGCAGCGGCGAGATGCTCGTCTTCACCGCGCACCTCTTGAACCGTCAGAACGTCGACGTCGGCGGCGTCCAACCACGCGTGGATGCCGTTGCGCACCGCCGCTCGAATGCCGTTGACGTTGACAGAGGCGATACGCAGATGGGGCATGCACCCAGCCTAACGATCGCCACCGACACGCCTCGCCCCGCGCCGGGCGGTGGGGGCCGGGGGAGTGGCATCCTCCACCTGCTCGAGCTCCTCCTGCGCGGCGCGCAGGGCGCGATCCGCCGCCCAACGGCGATACCAGGGGGCGGAATCGCGCTCGTCGACCGCGGTGCGCAACCGCACCTGGGCGGCCAGCAGCAGCGCCTGGTGCTCGGCGGCCAGCCGCTCGGCCTCGGTTTGCGGAATGAGCGCGATGTGGTCGTCGGACGCGGCCACGGCGATCCAGGACGCCGACACCAGCAGCACGATGCCGATCAGCCGGAACCACAGCAGCAGCACGATGAACACCGTGAACGTCACCAACAGCGGGTTCGACGGCGAGTACGACAGAAACAGACCGAAGCCGAGCTGCAGCAGGGTCGTGGCGCTCGCACCGAGGAGTGCACCGGGCAGGATCCGCCGCCACGTCAGGCTCGTGCCGGTGAGAAAGCGGAACAGTGCCGCCATCAGCGCGGTATTGATCCCGTACAGCACGACCAGGGTGATGAGGCGCACCCCGGTATTGAACAGTGCCGAGGAATTACTGATGCCGATGAGATCGAACACGAGGTTCAGCGCCCAGGTGGCCATGGTGCTCAGCGCGGTGCCGAGCAGAAGCCCGAGCCCGAACGTGAGCGCGGCCATGAGGTCCAGCGACTTGAGTAGGAAGTAGTTGCGCCGGTCGGGCGCGATGCCGAACACGCCCCGCACCGCGCGGCGCGCGAAAGAGATCGCGCCGATGGCCGTCCAGATCAGGGCGCCGAGAGCGATGAAACCCGTGATGCTGAACGTGCCGGTCATCCCGCGGGTGATCGTGCGCACATCGTCGGGTGTCGCGATCCCGTTCTCGCTGATCATGTCGGGCACGAACGTGTTGATCACGTGAATCAGGCCGTCGATGGCGTCCTGATCATTGCCCAGCCACAATCCGACCACCGCGAAGGCGACGTAGATGGCGGCGAACGCGGCGAACAGAGTCTGATAGCTGACGCCCGCAGCCAGCAGGAACCCCTGGTTCTGCAGGAAGTTGCGCCACACCCGCACTGGGAACAGCGCGAGCGTGCGCCGGGTCAGTGTCGTCGCCCGGGCGATCGGAACATCGAAACGTTCCCGCAGGTTCTCTTGCGTGGCCTCCCAGCGCTCACGCAGAGCCTGTTCCTCATGAACGGCCTTGGCCGCCAGTCCACGTTTTTCACGCGGACTGGCGGCCAAGGTCACGTCGGGTTCGCTGGCGCTCACGTCCCCAGAGTAGCGATCCGCGTCAGCGGCCGCCGCTGAGGACAGCCTGCTTCACCTCGGCGATCGCCTTGGTGACCTCGATGCCACGCGGGCAGGCCTCGGTGCAGTTGAAGGTCGTGCGGCAGCGCCACACGCCCTCCTTGTCGTTGAGGATGTCCAGACGCACATCACCGGCGTCGTCACGCGAGTCGAAGATGAAGCGGTGCGCGTTCACGATCGCGGCGGGCCCGAAGTACTGACCGTCGGTCCAGAAGATCGGGCAGGACGAGGTGCACGCGGCGCACAGGATGCACTTGGTCGTGTCGTCGAAGATCGCGCGGTCGGTGATCGACTGCACGCGCTCCTTGCCCTTCTCAGGCGTCGAGTTCGCGATCAGGAACGGCTGCACCTCGCGGTAGGAGGCGAAGAACGGCTCCATGTCGACGATCAGGTCCTTCTCGAGCGGCAGGCCCTTGATGGCCTCGACGTAGATCGGCTTCGAGATGTCGAGGTCCTTGATCAGCGTCTTGCACGCGAGACGGTTGCGGCCGTTGATCCGCATGGCGTCGGAGCCGCAGATACCGTGGGCGCACGACCGACGGAAGCTCAGCGAGCCGTCGACCTCCCACTTGATCTTGTGCAGCGCGTCGAGCACGCGGTCGGTGGCGTACAGCTCGACGTCGTAGTCCACCCAACGCGGCTCCTCGTCGACCTCGGGGTCGAAGCGGCGGATGTTGAACGTCACGAGGAAGGACTGCACGCCCGAGTCGGCCGCCGCGTCCGCGGCTTCGGCCTGGGCAGCGGTCTCGGGATCGACGACTGCGGTGGACATCAGTACTTCCTCTCCATCGGCTGGTAGTTCGTGACGACCACGGGCTTCCAGTCCAGCTTGATGTGATCGGCGGCATCCGACGAGTGCGGGTCGCCGACCAGGTACGCCATGGTGTGCTTCATGAAGTTCTCGTCATCGCGCTTGGGGAAGTCGTCGCGCATGTGGCCGCCGCGGCTCTCGTGGCGGTTGCGTGCGGCGTAGACGACGACCTCGGCGATGTCGAGCAGGAAGCCGAGCTCGACGGCCTCGAGCAGATCGGTGTTGAACCGGCGGCCCTTGTCGTCGACGTGCACGTTCTTGTAGCGCTCGCGGAGCTCTTCGATGACACCCAGCACGTGGGTGAGCGACTCCTCGGTGCGGAACACCTGAGCGCCCTTGTCCATCTCGTCCTGCAGCTTCTTGCGCAGCACGGCGATGCGCTCGGTGCCCTGGTTGTTGCGCAGGCCCTCGATCATGTCGCTGACGAACGCAGCGGGGTTCTCGGGCAGCGGCACGAACTCGGCGTTCTTCGCGTACTCGACGGCGTTGCGGCCGGCGCGCTTGCCGAAGACGTTGATGTCGAGCAGCGAGTTGGTGCCGAGGCGGTTCGAGCCGTGCACCGAGACGCACGCGCACTCACCCGCGGCGTACAGCCCCGGAACGACGGTGGAGTTGTCCGAGAGCACCTCGGCGTCGTTGTTGGTGGGGATGCCACCCATCGCGTAGTGCGCGGTCGGCATGACCGGCACGGGCTCGACCACCGGGTCGACGCCCAGGTAGGTGCGGGCGAACTCGGTGATGTCCGGCAGCTTGGTCTCGAGCACCTCTGCGCCCAGGTGCGTGCAGTCCAGCAGCACATAGTCGCGGTGCGGGCCGGCGCCGCGGCCCTCAGCCACTTCTTGCACCATGCTGCGGGCGACGATGTCGCGCGGTGCGAGGTCCTTGATGGTGGGGGCGTAGCGCTCCATGAAGCGCTCACCCGAGGCGTTGCGCAGGATCGCGCCCTCACCGCGCGCACCCTCGGTGAGGAGGATGCCGAGGCCGGCCAGACCGGTCGGGTGGAACTGGAAGAACTCCAGGTCCTCCAGAGGCAGGCCCTTGCGCCAGATGATCCCGACGCCATCACCCGTGAGGGTGTGCGCGTTGGAGGTCGTCTTGAAGATCTTGCCGAACCCACCGGTCGCGAACACGACGGCCTTCGACTGGAACACGTGCAGTTCACCCGTGGCGAGGTCGTAGGCGACCACACCAGCGACCTGGGTGGCGCCGGCGTCGTCCTTGACCGTGATCAGGTCGAGCACGTAGAACTCGTTGAAGAAGTTGATGCCCAGCTTGACGCAGTTCTGGAACAGCGTCTGCAGGATCATGTGGCCGGTGCGGTCGGCGGCGTAGCACGCGCGTCGCACCGGGCTCTTGCCGTGCTCGGCGGTGTGGCCGCCGAAACGGCGCTGGTCGATCTTGCCGTCGGGCGTGCGGTTGAACGGCAGACCCATGTTCTCGAGGTCGATGACCGCGTCGATGGCCTCCTTGGCCAGGATCTCAGCGGCATCCTGGTCGACCAGGTAGTCGCCACCCTTGACGGTGTCGTAGGTGTGCCACTCCCAGTTGTCGTCTTCGACGTTCGCGAGCGCCGCAGCCATACCGCCCTGCGCCGCACCGGTGTGCGAGCGCGTGGGGTACAGCTTCGAGATCACGGCCGTCTTCGCGCCGGGACCCGCCTCGATCGCGGCACGCATGCCGGCGCCGCCGGCGCCGACGATGACGACGTCGAACTGGTGGTAATGCACGCCGTCGCGGACGACGGAATCTTGGGTCTGAGTAGTCACTCTGTGTCTGCCTTCTTCGTTACTCGCCAAGTGCCTGGCAGGTCTCCCACAGCGTGCCGTCCTCGAAGACGCCAGCGCAGGGGTCGAACGTGAACACCACGAGGGTGCCCAGGATGATCAGCAGGCCGGCGGCCAGGCCGAGGGCCCACACCAGCGCCTTGCGCGCCTTCGGGTGGGTGACGTAGTCGTTGACGATGGTGCGCATGCCGTTGGACCCGTGGATCAGCGCCAGCCACAGCATCAGCACGTCCCACCACTGCCAGAAGGGAGACGCGAGCTTGCCGGCGACGAAGCCGAAGTCCAGCGCGTGGATGCCCTCGCCGAGCATCAGGTTGACGAACAGGTGGCCGAAGATCAGCACGACGAGCAGTACGCCCGAGCCGCGCATGAACAGCCAGCCCCACTTCTCGAGGTTGATGCCGCGCTGACGGCGGGCGACGGGAACAGCAGTCTGGGTGGACATCAGTGGTCCCCTCCGAATCCGGCGAACGCGAGGCCGAGGTGACGCGGGATGAATCCGGCCATCACGACCGCCCACACGCCGATGACGATCCAGAACATCTGGCGCTGGTACTGGGCGCCCTTGGCCCAGAAGTCCACCAGGATGATCCGCAGACCGTTCATGGCGTGGAAGACGATGCCGGCGACCAGCACGACCTCACCGAACGCCATGATGGGGTTCTTGTAGGTGCCGATGACCGCGTCGTACGCCTCGGGCGAGACCCTGATGAGCGCCGTGTCGAGCACGTGCACCAGCAAGAAGAAGAAGATCGCCACGCCGGTGATGCGATGCAGCACCCAGGACCACATGCCTTCCCGGCCGCGATAGAGCGTTCCGCGCGGAGACTTCGAGGTCGTCTCCGAAATCGACGGTGTCAAGCGTGTGCTCGTGGACACGTCGTCCTCCCTGATCGATGAGATGTCGGGTGCTTGCGTGAGGGCATGCCCCGCCGCACCCATCCTATTCCTGTCAGAACGCTGGGTGCGACGAAGGGGAACCTTAGCGCGTCGTCGGCGGGTGGCACAGGGGCAGGGTGAGGTGCCGGATAGGTTGGATGCCATGGCCAGAATCGACGACTTCTACGCGGTGATCCCCGCTGGCGGCATCGGGAGCCGGCTGTGGCCCCTCTCGCGGGCGGACGCACCGAAGTTCCTGCACGACCTCACCGGATCGGGGCACTCCCTGCTGCGCGACACGTGGGACCGCCTGGTGCCGCTGGCGGGTGAGGACCGCATCGCCGTGGTCACCGGCCGTGCGCACCGCGCCGCCGTGGAGGGCCAGCTGCCGGGCATCCCGGATGCGAACGTGTTCCTCGAATCCGAGCCCCGCGAGTCGGCCGCCGCGATCGGCCTGGCGGCGGCGATCCTGCACCGCCGCGATCCTGACGTGATCATCGGGTCGTTCAGTGCCGATCACGTCATCCGAGGCACACAGGTGTTCGAATGGGCCGTGCAACAGGCGGTGCAGGTCGCGCGGCAGGGCTACATCGTCACGATCGGCATTCCCCCCACCGAGCCCTCGGTCGGCTTCGGGTACATCAAGCGCGCTGGCGAGATCGTGGTGGACGGCGCGCCCGAGGCGACGCTGGTTGAACGCTTCGTCGAGAAGCCCGACCTCGAGACCGCCAAGCAGTACCTTGCCGACAGGGACTACCTGTGGAACGCGGGGATGTTCATCGCCAAGGCGAGTGTGCTGCTCGAGGAACTCGCCGCGAACGAGCCGGATCTGCACGCTGGTCTGCTCGAGCTCGCCGAGGCGTGGGACGACCGCGAACGTCGCGGACCCGCGGTGGATCGCATCTGGCCGACTCTGAAGAAGGTCGCCATCGACTATGCGGTGGCGGAGCCCGCCGCCGAGCGCGGTCACCTCGCGGTGATCCCCGGACACTTCGACTGGGATGACGTCGGCGACTTCGCCTCGCTCACCAAGTTGATCACGCACGGGCGCAAGAACGATCTCGCCGTGCTCGGCCCCAAGGCCCGCGTGCTCTCGGATGCCGCCAGCGGGATCCTGGTGAGTCAGACCTCGCGGGTGATCAGCCTCGTCGGTGTGAAGGACATTGTGGTCGTCGACACGGACGACGCCCTGCTGGTGACCACGGTGGAGCACGCGCAGCGGGTCAAGGGCGTCGTGGAATCGCTGAAGATCACGGGGCGGGATGACGTCCTCTGAGCGGTGCCCGAGGTGGCTCTCGTGCGCGCCGCGCGTGATCATTGCAGATCTGTAACCTTTCGCGAGCGCACTGCGATCCGTAATGCGAGCGGCGCGTAACACTCGGTAATCTCGATCGATCCGCGATGTCCGCGGAACCGTTCAGGGAGGCATGAGTGTCCATCTCCATCACCAAGAAGCTGCTCGGCGCGACGGTCGCTGCCGGCGTCGTCCTCAGCTTGGCCGCGTGCGGTCAGGCGCCCACCGACACGCCCGCGGGCGATGGCGGTTCTGAAGCCCTCGACTTCCTGCCCTGCATCGTCTCCGACGAGGGCGGGTTCGACGACAAGTCGTTCAACCAGCTCTCGTTCGAGGGTGCCAAGAAGGCCGCTGACGAGCTCGGCGTCGAGCTGAAGGACGTGCAGTCCAACGCCGAGACCGAGTACGGCCCCAACATGACCAACCTGGTCGGCGAGGGCTGCGACGCCATCGTCGCCGTCGGCTTCGCGCTGTCGGCCGCAACGGTCGAGGCAGCCTCGGCAAACCCCGAGATCGACTTCATCCTTGTCGACGACGCCGCCGACAACGACTTCGATGGCACCAAGGACGCCGACAACGTCAAGCCGCTGCTGTACGACACGGCTCAGGCCGCGTTCCTCGCCGGCTACCTGTCGGCCGGATACTCGACCACCGGAAAGGTCGGCACCTTCGGTGGACGCGAGTTCCCGACCGTGACGATCTTCATGGACGGCTTCAAGCAGGGCGTCGACCACTACAACGAGGTCAAGGGCGCCGACGTGGAGGTCGTCGGCTGGGACGGCTCGACCGGCTCGTTCACGGGTGGCTTCGAGGCCAACCAGGACGCCAAGCAGGTCGCCGTGAACATCCTCGACCAGGGTGTGGACGTCATCCTTCCCGTGGGTGGACCGATCTACCAGTCGGCTCAGCAGGCCATCAAGGAGTCCGGCAAGGACATCGCCCTGATCGGTGCTGACGCCGACCTGTTCGTCACCGACCCGAGCACCGCAGACGTCGTGCTGACCTCGGTGCTCAAGGCCATGGACCTGTCGACCTACCAGGCCGTGCTGTCCAGCGGCAACGGTGAGTTCGACCCCGAGGCGTACGTCGGCACTCTCGAGAACGAGGGCGTCGGTATCGCTGACCTGCACAACTTCGCCGACAAGGTGGACCAGGAACTGCAGGACGAGGTCGACCAGCTCCGCCAGGACATCATCGACGGAAAGGTCGAGGTCACCTCGTACCTCGCAGGCTGATGCCATCGGATCGGGGAGGTCGGCAGCTGCCGACCTCCCCGATTCTGCCTGTCGGGCCCTCCCGATCAGGACGGCTGCCCGAATAGGATCAACAACATGAAGCTTGAACTGCGCGGTATCACGAAGAGATTCGGCGCGCTGACGGCCAACGACCACATCGACCTCACCGTCGAGGCAGGGGAGATCCACTGCCTGCTCGGCGAGAACGGTGCCGGCAAGTCGACGCTGATGAACGTCCTCTACGGTCTGTACCAGGCCGATGAGGGCGAGATCCTGCTCAACGATGTGGAGCAGGAGTTCGACGGCCCGGGTGACGCGATGGCAGCCGGCATCGGCATGGTGCATCAGCACTTCATGCTGATCCCCGTTTTCACCGTCGCCGAGAATGTCATGCTCGGGCACGAGCAGACGACGTTCGGTGGACGTCTCGACCTGGCGGCCGCCCGCGCGAAGGTGCGCGAGATCTCGGACCGTTTCGGGTTCCAGGTCGATCCCGATGCGCTCGTCGAAGACCTCCCCGTCGGTGTGCAGCAACGGGTCGAGATCATCAAGGCGCTCTCACGCGACGCGCGGGTGCTCGTGTTCGACGAGCCGACCGCCGTACTCACGCCGCAGGAGACCGACGAGCTGATGGCGACGATGCGTCAGCTCAAGTCGCAGGGCACCTCGATCGTTTTCATCACGCACAAGCTGCGCGAGGTGCGCGAGGTCGCCGACCGAATCACCGTCATCCGACTCGGCAAGGTCGTCGGCGAGGCAGAGCCGACGGCATCCAACGCCGAACTCGCCTCCCTCATGGTCGGACGCGCGGTCGAGCTCACCGTCACCAAAGACGCCCCCACGCTGCGCGAGAACGGTCTCGTCGTCAGCGACCTGACCGTCGCCGACGAGGTGGGCACCGTCACCGTCGACGGAGCCAGCTTCGAGGTGCGCGGCGGCGAGGTGCTCGCCATCGCCGGTGTGCAGGGCAACGGCCAGACCGAGCTCACCGAAGCCATCATCGGTCTGCAGGACGACGTGCGCGGCAGCATCCGCCTCGACGGCAAGGAACTCGTCGGGCGTTCGGTGCGCCACATCCTCGAATCCGGGGTCGGCTTCGTGCCCGAGGACCGCAGCGTCGACGGCCTGGTCAAGGAGTTCTCCATCTCGGAGAATCTCATGCTCGACCGCTCCTTCGGCGCGCCGTTCGTCGTCGCCGGCAGCGTGCAGCGCGGTCTGCTCGAGAGCTTCGCGCACGAGAAGATCGCCGAGTTCGACATTCGCACACAGGGCCCGACACAGTCGGCGGGCCGTCTCTCGGGCGGAAACCAGCAGAAGGTCGTGCTCGCGCGCGAGCTCAGCCGTGACCTGTCGCTCTTCGTCGCGGCGCAGCCCACCCGCGGTGTGGATGTCGGCTCGATCGAGTTCATCCACAAACGCATCGTCGAGACGCGTGACGCCGGTGTACCGGTGATCCTCATCTCGACCGAGCTCGACGAGGTGTCGGCGCTCGCGGATCGCATCCTGGTGATGTATCGCGGCCGCATCGTCGGCATCGTTCCCGGCGACACATCCCGCGAGACGCTCGGCCTGATGATGGCCGGCATGAGCGAGACGGCCGCCCTTGCCGAGGCAACCGAGGCGCCGGCGCGCGGCGACCAGAACGGGGAGATCGCATGAACACCATGCAGACGTCGAATCCGCTGGCCGATCCCGAGACGAAGGTCGCTCCCTCGCGCTGGCAGGTGACCCTGCAGGCGATCGTGCACGGCAACGGCATCATCTCGTTGCTCGCCGTGCTGCTGGCCGTACTCGTCGGCTCGATCATGATCGCCGCGACTGATGAAGACGTCCAGGCCGCAGCCGGGTACTTCTTCGCCCAGCCCGCCGACACGTTCGTCGCGATCTGGGATGCCGTCGCCGGCGCATACGCGGCGCTGTTCCGCGGCGCGATCTACAACTACAACGCCGACACGTTCGCGGCCGGCATCCGACCGCTGACCGAGACTCTGAAGTTCGCCACGCCGCTGATCGCCGCAGGCCTCGGTGTCGGACTGGCGTTCCGCGCGGGTCTGTTCAACATCGGTGGTCAGGGGCAGATGCTGATGGCCGCCGCCGCGGCGGGCTACGTCGCCACCGCGATGGATCTGCCGATCGGGCTGCACCTGGTCGCCGCAATCGTCGCCGGTATGGCCGCTGCGGCGATCTGGGGCGGCATCGCCGGATTCCTGAAGGCGCGCACCGGTGCGCACGAGGTGATCACGACGATCATGCTCAACAACATCGCGGTGTATCTGCTGGCCTGGATGCTCGCCACGCAGGGAATCCTGCAGGCGCCGGGATCGAGCAACCCGAAGACCGCTCCGATGGCCGAGACGGCCCAGCTGCCGCAGCTGCTCGGCCCGCAGTACAAGCTGCACGCCGGCTTCCTGCTCGCCCTGCTCGCCGTCGCGTTCACCTGGTGGCTGCTGGAGCGTTCGGCGCTCGGCTTCCGTTTCCGTGCGGTCGGCGAGAACCCGGCCGCGGCACGAGTCGCCGGTATCGACGTGGGCCGGATGTACTTCGTGGTCATGCTGATCGCCGGAGCGTTGGTCGGTATCGCCGGCGTCAGCCAGGTGCTCGGCACCGAGGTCAGCGGCTTCAGCGGCGGTATCGACGCGGGCATCGGCTTCGACGCGATCACTGTCGCGCTGCTCGGCAGATCGGCGCCGCTGGGCATCCTCGGAGCCGGCCTGCTGTTCGGCGCCTTCAAGACCGGTGGCTTCACGATGCAGTCGGCTGAGGGCATCCCGGTCGAGATCATCCTCGTCGTCCAGTCGCTGATCGTGCTGTTCATCGCCGCGCCGCCGCTGGTGCGCGCCATGTTCGGTCTGCCCCAGCCCGGGCGACCGTCACGCCGCAGCAAGCGCATCGCGGCCAAGCGCCGTGCCGCGTCGAAGCCGCAGGCATCGGGTTCTGACGAAGAGAAGGAGGTGTCGGCATGAGCACTACCGCTCAGGTCGACGCGCAGCGGGAAGAGCCGCGTCGTATCGCCGTCGTCTCGTGGAAGACGCCGATCATCTTCGGTATCTTCACCGTGCTGTTCGCGCTACTGCCGCTGTTCGCTCCGCGCGAGGGGGTGACGACCTTCCGTCTCGGCAAGGAGAACGCCGCGATCCCCGTGCCCGACGTGGTGCTTCCGGCCACGCCGACGGCCTGGGTCGCCGTGCTGCTCATGGCCCTGTGCGCCGCAGCTGCCGCTGCACTGGTGCAGCGCCACCGCAAGATCCCGCTGTGGCTCATCGTGGTCTACGTGGTCGTGCTGCTGATCGGTTTCCTCGCCTGGGCCGCTGCCGGCGCGACGCTGCCGATGATCGGTCTGCTCGCCGGTGCGCTCGCTCTGGCGACGCCACTGATCTACGGCGCCCTCGGCGGAGTCATCGGCGAACGTGCCGGTGTCGTCAACATCGCCATCGAGGCGCAGCTGCTCGCCGGCGCATTCACCGCGGCCGTTGCGGCGTCGCTGGCGGGCTCGCCGTGGGCGGGCCTGATCGCGGCCATGGTGGCCGGCATGCTGGTCGCGCTGGTGCTCGGTCTGTTCACGATCACGTACTACGTCAACCAGGTGATCGTCGGTGTCGTGCTCAACGTGCTGGTGATCGGCATCACGACGTTCCTGTTCCGGCAGGTGCTCGCACCCAACACCGAGACGCTGAACAATCCCGAGACGTTCACCGTGCTGCCGATCCCGGTGCTGAGCGAGATCCCGATCATCGGCCCGATCCTGTTCCAGCAGTCGTTCATCGTCTACCTGATGTACGCCGTCGTCGCACTGGTCGCGTACTCGCTGTATCGCACGCGCTGGGGTCTGCGCCTGCGCGCCGTCGGTGAACACCCTCAGGCGGCCGACACCGTGGGCATCAAGGTTGCGGCGACGCGCTACCGCGCGGTTCTGCTGGCCGGTGCCGTGGCCGGCATGGGCGGTGCGTTCTACACGCTCGTCTCGGTGCCGCGTTTCAACCAGGAGATGACGGCGGGCGCGGGCTTCATCGCTCTGGCCGCCGTGATCTTCGGTAAGTGGGACCCGATCCGTGCGACTCTCGCCGCACTGCTGTTCGGCTTCGCGACCAACCTGCAGGGCGTGCTGAGCGTCATCGGCTCTCCGGTGCCGAGCCAGTTCATGCTGATGCTGCCGTACGTGGTGACGATCTTCGCCGTCGCCGGTCTCGTCGGGCGCTCGCGCCCGCCGGCCGCCGATGGCGAGCCGTACATCAAGTCGTAGCTTCGACAGAGGAGAGAGATGACCGACATCGACTGGGACGAGCTGCGTCAGATCGCCACCGATGCCATGCACAAGGCCTACGCACCGTACTCGCGGTACCGCGTAGGGGCGGCCGCCCTCGTGGGGGATGGCCGGATCGTCGCCGGATGCAACGTCGAGAACGCGTCGTACGGCGTGACGCTGTGCGCCGAGTGTGCCCTGGTGGGCGACCTGCACATGTCTGGCGGGGGCCAGTTGGTCGCGTTCGTGTGCGTGAACAACGACGGCGAGACGATCATGCCGTGCGGGCGCTGCCGCCAGCTGCTGTTCGAGCACGCGATGCCGGGCATGCTGCTCGAGACCGTTTCGGGCATCCGCACCATCGATGAAGTCCTTCCCGACGCGTTCGGGCCCCGAGACCTGGAGGATGCCCGATGAACGCCACCACCGCGATCGAGCCGTTCGACGCGATCGACGTCATCCGCGCCAAGCGCGACGGAGGCGTCGTCCCCGAGGCGGCCCTGCGCTGGATGGTCGACGCCTACACGCGCGGCTACGTCTCGGATGCGCAGATGGCCTCGTTCGCGATGGCGATCTTCCAGCGCGGCATGCAGCGCGACGAGATCCGGGTGCTGACCGACGCGATGATCGCCTCAGGCGAGCGGATGAGCTTCGCCGCGCTCGGCAAGCGCACGGTCGACAAGCACTCGACGGGCGGTGTCGGCGACAAGATCACGCTGCCCCTGGCGCCCCTGGTCGCCGTGTTCGGCGTGGCGGTGCCGCAGCTGAGCGGTCGTGGACTCGGTCACACCGGTGGCACGCTCGACAAGCTCGAGGCGATTCCCGGATGGCGCGCCGCGCTCTCGAACGACGAGATGTTCGCCCAGCTTCAGGGCGAGGTCGGCGCGGTGATCTGCGCGGCCGGCTCGGGCCTGGCGCCGGCCGACAAGAAGCTCTACGCGCTGCGCGACATCACCGGTACTGTCGAGGCGATCCCGCTGATCGCGTCGAGCATCATGTCGAAGAAGATCGCCGAGGGCACGGACGCGCTGGTGCTGGACGTGAAGTTCGGCGACGGTGCGTTCATGCAAGACATCGATCGCGCCCGAGAACTCGCTCGCACGATGGTCGCGTTGGGCACCGACTCGGGGGTGGCGACCACCGCGTTGCTGACCGACATGAACACGCCGCTGGGCCGCGCGATCGGCAACGCCAACGAGGTGCGCGAGTCGGTCGAGGTGCTGGCCGGAGGCGGCCCCGCCGACGTGCGCGAACTGACGGTCGCGCTGGCCCGCGAGATGCTGAGTCTGGCCGGGCAGCCGGACGCGGATGTCGAGGCCGCGCTCGACGACGGGCGTGCCATGGACCGCTGGAATGCGATGATCCGCGCGCAAGACGGCGATCCGACCGCACCGCTGCCGCAGCCCCGTGAGACCCACGTCGTCACGGCGGAGCGCGATGGCTTCGTCACCCGCATGGATGCTCTGGCGTTCGGCATCTCGGCCTGGCGCCTGGGTGCGGGGCGCGCGCGTGCTGAGGACGCCGTCGTGCACGCTGCCGGAATCGACCTCGCAGTCAAGCCGGGGGAGCGCGTCACGGCGGGGCAGCCGTTGTTCACCCTGTCGGCCGACGATGAAAGCCGCTTCGCCCGAGCCCTGGAGGCGCTCGACGGCTCCTATGCGATCGGTGACGCGGCGCCCGATACGACCCCGATCGTCCGAGAGCGGATCACAGCCGAGGAGATGACGCGATGACCAACGCGCAGAACGAAGACCGCAAGATCCAGGGACTGTCCCTGCGCGAACTCCCCAAGGTGTCGTTGCATGACCACCTGGACGGTGGCGTGCGGCCCGCGACGATTCTGGAACTGGCCGATGAGGCCGGTATCCCGACCCCGGCGGCGGATGCCCGCGGCTTGCGCCGTTGGTTCGCCGAGCAGTCGAATGCCGGATCGCTGACCGAGTACTTGAAGACGTTCGACCTGGTCACCTCGGTGATGCAGTCCGAGCGCGCGCTCACGCGCATCGCGCGTGAGTTCGTCGTAGACCTCGCGCAGGACGGTGTGATCTACGGCGAGGTGCGCTGGGCGCCCGAGCAGCACGTCGGCGGCGGCCTCAGCCTCGCGCAGGCCGTGGATGCCGTGCAGCGCGGCATCGAAGAGGGCGAGGACGAGGTGGATGCTGCGGGTGGTGGCATTCGCGTCGGACAGATCCTCTCGGCGATGCGCCACGACAACCGGGCCCGAGAAGTCGCCGAGGTCGCGGTCGCGTTCCGCGAGCGCGGCGTCGTCGGCTTCGACATCGCCGGTGCCGAGGACGGATTCCCCGCCTCGCAGCATCGGGACGCCTTCGACTTCCTGGCGTCGGAGTTCTTCCCCGTGACCGTACACGCCGGAGAGGCGGCCGGACTGGCATCCATCCGCTCGGCACTGATCGACGGGCGCGCGTTGCGCCTCGGACACGGTGTGCGTCTGGCCGAGGATCTGCAGATCATCGAACAGGAGGGCGACGAGGTGCACGTGCAGTTCGGCGACCTCGCGCGCTGGGTGCGTGACCGCGAGATCCCGTTGGAGATGTCGCCGTCGTCGAACGTGCAGACCGGTGCGATCGCCCGCTGGGGCGACGAGATCGCCGATCACCCGTTCGATCTGCTGTACCAGCTCGGCTTCTCGGTGACGGTCAACACCGACAACCGCACCATGAGCGGTACGACGCTCACGCGTGAGCTGGGTCTGCTGGTCGACGCGTTCGGCTATGACCTGGACGACCTCGAGACATTCCAGTTCAATGCGGCGGCGGCGGCGTTCCTGCCGGTCGAGGAGCGCGAGGAACTTGTCGAGATGATCGCCGAGGGCTTCGAACGCTGAGCCGTACCGACCGCTGATCGGCGATCAGCCGAGCTCGTCCGCGAGACCGTTGACGAGCTCGGTGATCTGCGTTCGCATGTCGTCGTCCGAGATGCTCGGCGTGCCGTCGCCGGCTTGCGGGCCATAGTCGCCGAACGACGCGTGCGCTGCGCCGTCGATCTGCACCATCTCGGCATCCGCGGGCAGCAGGTCCCGGGCATCGGCGATCTTCTGCGGCGTCGACAGGCCGTCCTCGCTACCCGAGATACTCAGCACCGGCAGCCCGGAACCCGACAGGTCGGCCGCGCAGTACGAGGCGAACAGCACGAGCGCGTCGGCGTCACCGGCGAGTTGGCAACCGCGCACTCCGCCGAGCGAGTGCCCGCCGACCATCCACGTGTCCACGTTCGGCGCCGCCGACGTGAAGGCGTCCATACCGCGCGGGTCGAAGAACGCCAGATTCAACCAGGGGCGGGTGATCACGACCGAGATGCCGTGCTCGACCGCCACATCCTGCAGGATCGCGATGTACGCCTCGGGTTGCACCTTCGCCCCGGGGATGAACACCAGCCCGCGGGTCGATCCGCCGGCAGCCGGCGTCAGCACGACGCCCTGCGGGGCATCGTCGATCACCAGCCCGGGGTTCGCCTCGGCCCGGGCGAGAGGCTCCGGCTCGGCCGACATCACACCGACCTGGCTCCACACCAGCATCCCGGCGATCACCAGCGCCACGGCCGCGAGCAGGCCCCACAGAGTCCATCGCAGCCAGCGGCCGCCGCGTCTGCCTCGACCCGCGCGTGTCTTCGCCATACCGCAACGCTACCGGCGCGCGACGCCCGGATGCGTGCGCAGGTACTCCTCGAACGCCTCGTGGCTGGTGCGGTGGGGCGTGTAGCCGAACTGGTCTTTGAGGCGCGTGTTGTCGAGCACGGGGCGGTACCGCAGGAAGCGCACCTGCTGCGGGCCGTGTGGCGTCAGCCGCAGTGCACGGCCGATCCACAGGGCGCCACTCAGTGCCCAGGCCGGCACCACGAGCATCCGCTTGCCGAGACGCGTGGCGATCTCGGGGACGGTCATGCGCCCGTCGCCCGCGACGTTGAAGACGCCCGCCGGGCCATCGGTCGCGGCGCGCACCATCGCCGCGGCGACGTCGTCGACCCAGACGAACACGAACGGCGACTCGGAGCCCGCCACACGCAGCAGGCGGCGGCCGTCCCACAGCGCGGTGATCTGGTTGCGCACGGTCGGGCCGAGGATCGTGCCGATGCGGAAGACGACCTGCTCAAGGTGCGGATGCTCGTCGCGCGCCCGCGCCAGCAGCTCCTCGACGAGGCGCTTGTGCCGCGAGTACGGGAACTCGTCGTTGCCGCGCACCGGATCGTCCTCGGTGAGCCAGTCGGGATTGTCGGGATGGTAGCCGTATGCGGCCCCCGAGCTGGAGACGACGAGGCGTCGTACGCCGGTGGCCGCGCAGGCGGTGAGCAGGTTCTCAGTGCCGGTGACGTCGACGCGGTACTCCAGGTCGGTGTCACGCCCCGGATTGACGATCGCCGCCAGGTGCACAACCGTGTCGATGCGGTGCTGGGCGAGCACGGGCGCCAGCGACGTACCGTCGGTGACGTCGAACGGCGCCGAGACGACACCGGGAACCGAAGAGTCGCGCAGGTCACCGCTCACGACGAGATCGACGGCGGGGTGTGCCGCCAGCAGAGCGGTGACATGCGAACCGAGGAACCCGGCACCGCCGGTCACCAGAACGCGCGTCATCGGGCATCCTCGTTGCTCGGGCCCGACGCGGTGCCGGGGGCGGCCGCGTGGCGGCTCGCGTCACCCGACGCCGATCCGGTGCGCCGGCGCGTGTGCCGCGCCCATAGGCCCGCCACGAGGAGTCCGGCGATGATGTCCCAGATTCCCCACCAACCGGCGACGACGGCCATGCCGCCCAGCCCGCCGAAGAACGCGAAGATGAGCCCCAGCCCGAGTCCGGCATTGCGGATGCCGACCTCGAACGTCATGGCCTTGCGTTCGCGACTGCCGAGACCGCCGACGACGGCGGTGCCGTAGCCGATCGCCAGGGCCACGGCGTCGTGCACCGCCACGACGATCAGCACCGTGCCGATGACGCTGACGAAGATCGCCCAGTTGCCGGCCAGCGCGCCGATGATGAACCCGAGCAGCGCGATCAGGCTGAACCAGCGCACGAACGGCTGCACGCGCCGCGCGAACCCGGGCAACGCCGCCCGCAAGAGCAGTCCGAGCGCGAACGGCAGACCGATGATCAGCACGATCTCCAGCAGCATCCGCCACGGATCCAACGCGACCGTGCGCAGCAGATCGCGTCCGGTGGGGTGCAACGAGCCCCAGAACGCGATGCTGATCGGCATCGCGATGATGTAGAGCAGGTTGCCGACGGCGGTCATCGAGACTGACAGGGCGACGTTGCCGCCCGAGCGATGGGTGAGCACCTGTGAGATGTTGCCCGGTGGGCAGCAGGCGACGACGATCATGCCGAGCGCCATCGATGCGCTGACCGGCAGGATCAGGGTGAGTCCGAACGTGACGGCCGGCAGCACCAGCAGTTGCGCCAGGATCGCGATGACGAACGGCTTCGGGTGCCGCGCCACGACCCGAAAGTCCTTCGGTGCGGTGTCGAGGGCGATGCCGAACATGATCAGGCCGAGTACGACGTTGAGGATCAGCAGGGTGCCCGGGGTGAAGTTCAGCACCAGGTCGTCGAAGTCCATCAGTCCTCCAGCGTCCGGGCCGCGACGCGCACCGCCGAGCGGTAGGCGTCCTTGTTGACGTAGTACGACATGCGGTCGAGCCCGAGGTACCGGTAGCCGCCGCTGGTGTCGGGCCAGGGTTCGCCGGTCACCCGTTCGCGGAACGCCGTCGCAGCGTCCGGCCGCGTGTCGACGGCATCGAGGTACGCCGCGAGCAGCTCGGCCTGCTCATAGCGTCCCTGCCAGCCGATGCCCGATGCCTCGATCATGCCCATCACGTACAGGCCGTTGAACGAGGGCGGGAACACATTGAGGAACAGGCGCGGCGCGGCTGCCTCCCAGTGCAGGTGCTCCCGATCGACGAAGGGATAGTCGAGCGTGTAGCCCGTCGCGAGCAGGATCAGGTCGTACTCGGCGGCGGAGCCTTGGGGGAAGTGCGTCGATGCGCCGAAGTGCACGCGGGTACCGTCGAAGCGCTCGATGTCACCGCGGATGCGCAGATCGCCCTGCCCGAGGTGATTCAGGATGAGTGTGTTGACGATCGGGTGCGACTCGTAGATGCGGTAGTCGGGCTTCGGGAATCCGAAGCGCACTGGATCGCCAGTGAACGCGCGCAGCACGCGCGTGTCGACGGCCTGCTTGATGCGTGCGGGAAGCGGGCGGCGCTGATTGAGGGTGTCGCTGGGACGACCGAACAGATACCGCGGCACGAAGTAGTAGCCGCGTCGCACACTCATGTCGACCGACGCGGCATGGTGCACGGCATCGACGGCGATGTCGCAGCCGGAGTTGCCCGCACCGATGACCAGAACGCGGCGTCCTGCGAGCTGCTCGGGGCGCTTGTACCGGCTGGTGTGCATGATCTCGCCGGTGAACGCCCCGGTGAAGGTCGGCACGTTGGGCTCGGCGAGGGTGCCGTTGGCAAGGATGACGCCGTCGTAGTGCTGGGGGTCATCGCCCTCGGCGAGCAGCGTCCACCCGTCGCCGGCGCCGCCAGCCGGTTCGAGTCTGATGACCCGGGTGTTGAACCGGAACAGCTCACGCAGACTGAACCGGTCGGCGTACGCGTCGAAGTACTCCTTCAGCAGCCGGTGGCCCGGATAGTCGACGTCCGAGTCCATCGGGAACTCGGTGAACTCCGTGGTGGTGCGCGACGAGATCAGGTGCGCCGACTCATACATCGTGCTGCGGGGATTATCGATGTCCCACAGCCCGCCGACCCCGGACGAGGCCTCGTAGCCGGTGACGTGGATGCCGCGCCGCTGCAGGGCGCGCGCGGCGGCGAGACCTGACGGGCCGGCACCGATGACGGCATATCTGTTCATTTCACTCCCGCACGACGTCGTGCATCGCAGACGATCCCCCCGGGTAACCCTGATCGTAGCGGTTACCCGGGGAGATCTCGCAAGTCGCGCGACGGGGCGTGTGGTCCGCGCGCGCTGAGTGTGTCGGCGCGCGCGACGAACGCGTCCCGCACGGCGGGGAACAGCGGATGCCCGTCCTGGAGGCCCGTCACCGAAGTGGCCAGCGAGATGGCATCCTCGGTGCGCAGCCGCCGCTGCAGTTCGACGGACTGCTCGTCGGCGGGATCATCGAACGCGAGGGCGGCCGCGATGGCGCGCACGAGCGCCGTGGTCGGCAGTCCCAACTCGGCGCCCCGCGCGGCAGGACCCACGAACCGCTCGTGCCGTGAGAGCTTGCGCACGGGCTGGCGGCCGACGCGCCAGACGGTGTCCGGCAGCGCGGGGTTCGCGAACCGGTGAAGGATGGTCGCACGATACGCCGCGAGATCGTCCGGATCGAATCCGTGCACGGCTGCGAGCAAGGCCGATGTCTCTGCCAGGGCCGCTGACACTCCCGAGCGGATGCCGTCATCGGCCAGCGCGTCCGAGATGCGCTCGATTCCGGCCTGCGCGCCAAGGTAGGCCGTCGTCGCGTGGCCGGTGTTCACGGTGAACAACTTGCGCTCGATGTAGGGTGCCAGATCGTCGACGAAGTGCGCGCCGGGAATCCGCGGGGGGCTGTCACCGAACGGCGCGCGTTCGATCGCCCATTCGAAGAACGGCTCGACCGTCACATCGATGCCTCCCCCTGCAGGTTGACCCGGCACGATACGGTCGACCGCGGTGTTGGCGAACACGGCACGGCGGGACAGCGCGTCCCACTCTGCCCCCGCCTGGTCGGCGACCGCCGCACGCAGCGTGTCGGTGGCGCCGATCGCGTTCTCGCACGCCATCACCTGCAACGGTGCTGACGCGGCGGACCGACGTCGCAGCGCATCGACGATCGGTGCGGCGACGAAGGGCAGCACGTTCGGACCCACCGCGGTGGTCACCAGGTCAGCATCCGCGATCTCAGCGACCAGCGCCTCAGGGGCGGTGGCACTGTTGATCGCCCGGAACCCGGTCACCCGGGTGTTCCGACCGCCTTCGCCGACCTCGTGCACCGTGTAATCCTCGGCCGCGTTGATCGCGTCGACCAAAGCGGAGGCGACGTCGGCGAACACCAGCTCGTAGCCGCCCTCGTGCAGCAGCAGCCCGACGAACCCGCGTCCGATGTTCCCGGCGCCGAAGTGGACGGCCTTCATCATGAGCCCCCGCTCACGCTTCATTGACCGATGACAGCAGCGCGAACAGCTCCTCCCTGCTGCCGACGGTGTTTAGCCGGTTCACTTCGTCCTCATCCGAGAACAGCAGGGCGATCTGCGAGAGGATCTCGAGGTGCTCGCCGTCCTTGCCGGCGATGCCGATCACGAACGTCGCGCGCTCGCCGTCCCAGTCGACACCACCGTCGTAGCGCACGACGCTCAGAGCCGAGCCGAGCACGGTCTCCTTGGCGTCGTTGGTGCCGTGGGGGATGGCCAACCCGTTGCCCATGTACGTCGATACCGTGCTCTCGCGCTGGTGCATCGCGGCGAGGTAGTCGCCGGTGACGGCACCGGCGGCGACCAGCACGTCGGCGGCCTCCTGCAGCGCCTCGTCCCGCGTGACTCCGCCGGGGCGGATGCGGACGCGGTCGAGTGTCAGAACGCTCATTTCTTCTCCTGTTCCGGGGTGGATTCGCGGATCATCTCGACGACCTCGTCGTAGCGCGGCGAGCTCATGAAGTTGTCGACCGAGACGTGCACCGCGTCGGGGGACTTGGCCGTGGCGCGGTCGGTCAGCTGCTGCTGCGTGATGATCACGTCTGCGGTGCCGTCGAGGTTCGCGATCGCGGCGTTAGTCACGGTCACTCCCTCGATTCCCGCCTTCTTGATCTTGTTGCGCAGCACGCTGGCGCCCATCGCCGACGACCCCATACCGGCATCGCAGGCGAACACGACGCTGGTGATCTGCTTGGTTGCGACGGTTCCAGTCGTGGTCGCTCCGCCCTGGGCGCGCAGCGCGTCCATCGCGGCGGACGAACGCCCCTTGTTCGCCTCGGTCTGCGCGATGGCTGCGTCGAAGGAGTCGGTCTCGGCGAGCAGGTCGCGACGACGTGAGGCGCGCAGGATCACCGCCGTGATCAGGAACGTGACCGTCGCCGCGATCACCACCGACAGATACACGACCAGCAGGTTGCCCACGCCAGGACCGATGGCCGCTGCCGTGACGGCGATGATGCTGCCGGGCGCCGCCGGGAAGCCCAGCCCGCCGCCCAGGACCATGTTCGTCGTCACGCCCGCCATGCCGCCGGCGATCAGCGCCAGGATCGTGGCCGGCTTGCTCAGCGCGTACGGGAAGTAGATCTCGTGGATGCCGCCGAAGAACTGGATGATCGCCGCGCCGGGGGCCGACGCCTTGGCCGCGCCGACACCGAAGAAGCTGAAGGCGAGCAGCAAACCCACGCCGGGACCGGGGTTGGCCTCGATCAGGAACAGGATCGACTTTCCGGTCTCGGCAGCCTGCTCGATTCCCAAGGGCGTGAACACGCCGTGGTTGATGGCGTTGTTCAGGAACAGCACCTTCGCCGGTTCCACGATGATCGACACCAGCGGCAGCAGGTTGTAGGTCACCAGCCAGTCGACGGCGGTGCCCAGTACGGCGCTGATGCCGAGGAAGAACGGACCGAACGCGAAGAAGCCGGCGATGGCGAGCACCATGCCCAGGATTCCGGCCGAGAAGTTGTTGATCAACATCTCGAAGCCGGGCTTGATCTTGCCGTCCCACAGGCGATCCATCCGCTTGGTGATCCACGCGGCGATCGGGCCCATGATCATGGCGCCAAGGAACATCGGGATGTTCGTGCCGAGGATGACACCCATCGTCGCGATGGTGGCGACCACGCCACCGCGCTCGCCGTAGACCATGCGGCCGGCGGTGTTGGCGATCAGCAGGGGCAGCAGATAGGTGATCATCGGGCCGACCAGCCCGACGTAGGCGAAGAAGTTACCGCCGTCGCCTTCCGCCAGAGCGGTCATGGCACCCGGCCAGTTGATCACGGCCGCATCGCCGCCGCCGCCGATGATCTCGGCGACCGGATACCAGTGCCAGCCGAATGGGCTCTTCTCGCCGAAGAAGCCGGCGGGAATGAAGAGCATGGTGATGAAGCCCCAGGCGATGAACGCCGCGATGTTCGGCATGATCATGCCGGACAGGAACGTGCCGAAGCGTTGCACCGCGACGCGGGCTCCTCCGACTCTGGTGGGTGACGTCGTCGTCATGATGTGTCTCTCTCTTCTCTGGTGAGGCGGGTACAGCGTCAGAACGGGTGGGAGGCGGCGCGCGCGGCTTCGCGCGCGCCGATGGCGTCATCGGCGCCCAGAGCGGCGTCGGCGAGCGTGCGGGCGGCGTCGCGAGTGTGCATGGCGAGTGCCCGGCGCACATCGGCGAGAGCGGCGGGCGCCATCGACAGGCTCGTCGCGCCGAGGCCGACGAGCACGACCGCTAGTAGGGGGTCGGCGGCGGCCTCACCGCAGATGCCGACGGGCTTGCCGTGCCGCTCGCCGGCGGAGCCGACCTCGCGCACCAGCCGCAGGACGGCGGGATGCCAGGGGTCCTGGAACCCGGCGACCGACCCGAGCAGCCGGTCTGCGGCCATCGTGTACTGGGTGAGATCGTTGGTGCCGATTGAAGCGAAGTCGGCATGAGCGAGCACGCGGTCGGCCAGCAGTGCGCTCGCGGGGACCTCGACCATGACCCCCGCTGTCTTCACCCCGAATTCCCGGGCGAGCCCCGTGAAGTAGGCGGTCTCTTCGACCGTGGTCACCATCGGCGCCATGACCCACAGATCCGCCGAGGTGGCGGCATCCGCCTCTGCCAGGGCCGTGAGCTGCTCGCGCAGGATGTCTTCGCTGGCGCGCAGCGCCCGCAGCCCACGCAGACCGAGGGCGGGGTTGCCTTCGTGTGCGTCGTTGAGGAACGCCAGTGGCTTGTCGGCGCCGGCATCGAGTAGCCGCACGACGACCTTGCGCCCTGCAAACGCCTGCAGCAGTTCGATGTACGACTCCCGTTGCTGGGCGATCGTCGGCGCTTGCGACGCGGACAGGAAGAGGAACTCGGTGCGGAACAGCCCGACTCCCTCGGCGCCGCGCGCCACCGCATCGGCGGCGTCACCGGGCTTGCCGAGGTTGGCCAGCAGGGCGACAGGCGTGCCGTCCGCGAGCGCGCCGGCGGTCGGTTCGGCCTCGGTCGTGTCGCGTGCCGCTTGCCGCTCCTGCACCGAGGCGACCTCGTCCTCCGTCGGCGCGTCATCGACGATGCCCGTAGCGGCATCGACGATCACCGTCTGACCGTCAGTGAGGTGTGCGGCGCCGGCGGCGCCGACGACTGCGACGATGCCCTTCTCACGCGCGAGGATCGCGGTGTGCGAGGTCGGGCCACCGTCCGTGGTGACCAGGGCGAGTACGCGGTCGAGGTTCAGCAGAGCGGTGTCGGCGGGTGCCAGATCGCGGGCGACGAGCACAAACGGATGCCCCGGATCGGGCACACCCGGTGCGGCGACGCCGCGCAGACGCGCCAGCACGCGCTGCGCGATGTCGTCGAGGTCGGCTGCACGCTCGCCGAGATATCCACCGACCGCCTCGAGCGTGGCGCGGAAGCCGGCGAAGGCGTCGTGCACGGCCCACTCCGCCGTCGTGCCCTCGTCGAGCCGTGCGTCGATCTCCTCCTGCAGCGTGGGATCCTCGGCGATCATGGCCTGTGCTTCGAGCACTTCTCGTGCCGTTCCGGTGACGGCATCCGCGCGCTGTTGCAGATCCGCGGCGACGGTATTGATGGCGTCGCGGGCGCGCGAGCGTTCGGCGTCAGTGCCGATGCTGCTGGACTGCTTCGTGGGGGCGGGGAGCGCCTCGGCCATGCGAGCGACCGGGCCGGATGCCGCGCCCAGCCCGATTCCGACACCGCGGAGCGTGCTCATGCGTCCTCGTCGTGGTCGGTGGTCAGCAGTTCGGTGAGCATGTCGAGCACGTGCTCGGCGTCGTCTCCGTCTGCAGTGAGTACGACGTGGTCGCCGAAGTCGATACCGAGCGAGATGACACTGAGGATGCTGGCGGCGTTGACGGCCTTGCCGGCGTCCTTGGCGATGGTCACCGGGATGCCCGCTTCCTTCGCCGCTTGCGCGAACAGCTTGGCGGGGCGGGCGTGCAGGCCGTGCGAGGAGCCGACCCGGACGTTGCGGGAGGAGGTCATGGTGTTCCCTTCCGGTTATGCGGCGCGCCCATCGCGTCGCGGACGAGACGCAGCGTGCGGCTGCCGTCGAGATCGGTGAAGACGTCATCGGGAAGATCGACGACGTGCGTACGGCCGGAGAGCGCCGTGCGGATGCGGTCGGACCGGTCGCTCAGATGCGGACCAATGAGCACCAGATCGATGCCCACGGCTGTCAGGGCGGTGTGCTCGGTGCCGGCCTCGGTGGACAGCGCCAGGCCGGTGGCATCGGCCGCTCGCGCCAGCCGCCGTGCGACGAATGTGCTGGACGCACCGGCGCCGCACACCACGAGGATCCTCATCGATGTCTCTCTTCGAGCCTGTCGGACCCGCGGATCGGGCCCAGGATCTCAGTGTGCCCAGGGGCGTGCATGCCATTCCAATGGGCTTTCTTCCGCCCCCGCGGAACTTCGGCCACGGCCCGCCGCGCCGTGGCTGCTGGCATCATGGAGGCCCAGACACCACGGGGAGGTGCGCACGAATGTCACGGCAGCGTCAGGACCGGCTACTCGCCGTCCTGCTCCGGGAAGACGGATGGGCGACCGCCGCGAGCCTCGCCGATCAGCTCGGGGTGACACCGCGCAGTATCCGCTCGTACGTTGCGGCGCTGAATGCGCGCGTCCCTCACGCGGACGCCGTCGAATCCGGCCCGGCCGGCTACCGGGCTGGAGCCGCAGCCGCCGAAGCGAGAAGCACGGTCGACCGCGCGGGAACGCCACGCGCCAGGCTGCACCAGCTCGTGCGCACCCTGGTCGATGACCCCGACGGCATCGACATTTTCGACACCGCGCTGGTGCTGCACATCAGCGAGACCACGTTGGAGAGCGACCTCGCCCGTGTGCGCGCCCTGCTCGAGGGGTCCGCCGTGCGCCTGGAGCGGGATCACGACCGCGTACGCCTGCGCGGTGACGAGCAGGCTCTGCGCCGCCTGCTGAGCAGGCTCGCGCAGGACGAGATGGATGCTGGCCCGCTCAGGGCCGATGCGCTGCACCGTGCGCTGGCGCCCGCAGCCGTGCCCGCCGAGGCTGTGGCGCCCTTCAAGGCGGCGCTGGTGGCCGAGCTCGGCGCCCTCGGGTACTACGTCAACGAACTCGCCATCAGTGACGTGCTGCTGCACATCACGATCGCCGCCGAGCGGGTCGCTGCGGGGAGGGCGCTGGAAGCCCGTGCGGTCTCGACGGATACCGCCGTGGATGCCGTCGGCGCGGCGATCGTCGACCTCTCCGCCGAGCATTTCGGCATCGCTTTGGGGGACGGCGATCGCGAGCACCTCGCTGATCTCGTATTGACCAGGGTGGTCGCACCGGATGACCATCGGCGTCGGGAGGCCTCGCACCTCGTGGACGCCGCTGTCGCCGACGCCGTGCGGACCGAGATCGAGCAAGCGGCGCATGATTACCAGGTCGACCTCGTCGACGACGCGTTCCTGCTGCGCCTGACACTGCACGTGCAGAACCTGCTGCGGCGCTCACGGGAGCAGGCGTGGACGCGCAACCCGCTCACCCGTTCGCTGAAGTCCTCCTACCCGATGATCTTCGAGGTGGCCGTCTCGATCGCGAGCGGCTTGCACGAACGCCTCGGAGTCCCGTTGCATGAGGACGAGATCGCCTACATCGCCATGCACGTCGGTGGCAGGCTTGAGCGAAGCCGAGCAGACGACGTGATCCTCACCGCCACCATCGTGTGCCCCGGCTATCGCGAGTTGCAGGAGCTGTTGCGCTCCAGCGTCGACCGATCACTGGGGCAGCTCATCGAGGTCGTGCGGGTGGAGACCAGTGTCGACCCGGATCGGGCGGTGCTCGACACCGACCTGGTGCTCAGCACGGTTCCGCTCAGCGGTGTCGACGACCGCATCGTGCGCATCCAGCCGTTCCTCTCCGAAGCCGATGTCGACCGGGTGCAGCAGGCGGCCGGCCGTATCCGGCGCACGCGGCGGTTGCGTCGGTTGCGCGACGAGCTGCAACGCTATTTCTCAGCCGATGCGTTCATCGTCCCGCTGCCCGATGAGGGCGATGAGGCGATCATCCGGCGGTTGGGTGGCACGCTCGTGCGGGCGAGCCTGATCGATGAGGAGTACGTCGAGAACACCATCGCGCGCGAACGGATGTCGTCGACGGCGTTCACCGATGCGCTCGCGGTGCCGCACGCCCTGCAGATGAGCGCACGGCGCACCGCGATCGCGATCGGCATCGCCGACGGATCCGTCGCCTGGGGCAGCGGGCGTGTTCAGGTCGTCGCGCTGGCGGCCTTCAGCAGCACGGACCGCGATGCGTTCCAGACCATCTTCGAACAGCTCGTAGAGGTGTTCAGCGAACGCGACAGCGTGCAGCGCATCGTGCGCCGGTCGGTCGACGTCGAATCGTTCCTCGACGAGCTGGTCGCCGTCATCGACGGGTAGCGGCGAGCACTTCTGACAGGGCATCCAGCAGTGCGTCGGCCCCCGGTGACGGGGCGACCTCGAGCACGACCTCGTCGCCGGCGGCGATGGCCAGATCCATCACCGCCAGCACGCTGGAGAGATCGACGCGTTGACCGCTGTCGGTCGACAGCATCACCGGCGCGCCGTGCTGTTCGGCCAGTCGCACCAGCTCGGCGACCGGCCGAGCATGCACGCCGTGCTCGACGGCGACCGTGACGCGCCGGCGGAGCGGGCTCATCCCCGCTCCGCGAGCAGCTCCCGCACGGCCGACTCGATCTCCGAGACCGCGGTCGTCGCCTCGTCGGGTGTCGCACCGCGCGCATCGACGTAGACCTTGAGCTTGGGCTCGGTGCCGCTGGGGCGCACGATGACTCGCGACCCGTCGTCGAGACGGTACCGCAGCACATCGCCGGCGGGCACGCCGTCGCCGCCCTCGGCCAGGTCTTCGGCGCCGGCGACGCTACGCGCACCGAATGCCGTCGGATGCTGCCCGCGCAGCGATGCCATCAGCGCCGGGATCACGGCCACATCGTCGACGCGGATCGAGACCTGACCGCTGGCGAAGTGACCCACCTCGGCGCCCAGCTCGTCGAGCAGCCCGGCAATCGTGGTGCCCCGCACGCGGGCATCCGCGGCCATTCCGAGCATCGCGACCGCGGCCGAGATGCCGTCCTTGTCGCGCACCGTTTCGGGGTTGACCAGGTACCCGAGGGCTTCCTCGAAGCCGAACACCATGCCCGGGGCACGCGAGATCCACTTGAACCCGGTCAGGGTCTCGTGAAAGTCGAGTCCGTAGCGCTCGGCGATCACGCCGAGGCCGGGGGAGGACACCAGCGAGCACGCCAGAGAGGCGCCGGCCGTTCCGGCCTCCTGCGCGGCCTTCGCGGCGCGCCAGCCCAGCAGCAGGCCGACCTCGTTGCCGGTCAGGCGGCGCCACCCGCCGTCGCCGTCGGGGATCGCCACGGCGAGACGGTCGGCGTCGGGGTCGTTGGCCAAGATGAACTCCGCGTCCGCGGTGCGTGCCCGTGCGAACGACAGGTCCAGCGCGCCCGGCTCCTCGGGGTTGGGGAACGCGACGGTCGGGAAACCGGCATCCGGGTCACGCTGCTCGTCCACGACGCGGGGCGCGGGGTAGCCTGCCGCCTTCAACACGCGTGAGAACGTCTCCCAGCCCACTCCGTGCATCGCGGTGTACACCCAGCGCATCTCCTGCACGCCGAACGGGGCGGGCGCCAGCGCGGCGGTGGCAGCGATGTACGCATCGACCACCTCCTCACCCGCGGTCTCGTACGCCGTGGAACGCGGCAGGGAGCCCACATCACCGGCATCCGCGACGCGCTGGATGCAGTCGGCGATCTCGGCATCCACCGGCGCGACGATCTGCGACCCGCCATCGGCGCCGCCGAGGTAGACCTTGTAGCCGTTGTCGTCGGGCGGGTTGTGGCTGGCAGTGACCATCACACCGGCATCGGCGCCGAAGTGGCGCACGGCGAAGGCGAGCACCGGCGTCGGCAACAGACGCGGCAGCAGGATGGCCCGCAGGCCCGCCCCCGCGAACAGCTCGGCGGAGTCCTGCGCGAAACGACGCGAGTTGCGGCGTCCGTCGTAGCCGACGACGACCGTCGGTCGCCCGTCGGTCGCACTCCCACGGCTGCGCAGGAAGTCGGCGAAGCCGGCGGCGGCTTGCGCCACCAGCACCCGGTTCATGCGGTTGCTGCCCGCACCGAGCGCACCACGCAGTCCCGCCGTGCCGAAGGCCAGGCGGGTGCGGAAGCGGTCGTCGAGGTCGGCCGCGGCGGCCGCGTCGCCTCCCGCGGCGCGCGTGATCACACCGGCCAGTTCATCGCGGGTCTCGGGGTCGGGGTCCTGCCGGAGCCATGCGCGGGCCTGGGCGAGCCGCTCAGCGGCATGCGTGTCGTTCACAGCGCCTCGATCACTCGGGCCAGCAGAGCCGAGATCACCGGCTCGGCCTCGCGTCCGGCTTCGATGACCTCTTCGTGGCTCAGCGGGGTCTGCTGGATGCCGGCGGCGAGGTTCGTGATGAGCGAGAAGCCCAGCACCTCCATACCGGCTTCACGCGCGGCGATCGCCTCGAGTGCGGTCGACATGCCGACGATGTCGCCGCCCATGCGCCCGACCATCCGCACCTCGGCGGGGGTCTCGTAGTGCGGGCCGCGCAGCTGCGTGTACACGCCCTCGTCGAGCGTCGGGTCGACGCTGCGCGCGACCTCGCGCAGACGCCTCGAGTACAGGTCGGTCAGGTCGACGAACGTTGCGCCCTCGAGCGGCGAGTCGGCGGTGAGGTTGATGTGATCGCTGATCAGCACGGGCTGGCCGGGCTTCCAGCTCTCGCGGATGCCGCCGGCACCGTTCGTGAGCACCATGATCTTCGCGCCCGTCGCGGCCGCCGTGCGCACGCTGTGCACGACGCGTCGCACGCCGTGGCCCTCGTAGTAGTGCGTGCGGGCACCGATGACGAGCACGTTCTTGCCGTCGGGCGTGCGGATGCTGCGCAGCGTGCCGACGTGGCCCTCCAGAGCGGGGCGCGAGAAGCCGGTGACCTCAGTGGCGGGAACCGTGGCGATGGTCTCACCGATGATCTCGGCGGCCTTGCCCCAGCCCGAACCGAGCGTCAGGGCGATGTCGTGATGGTCGACCCCGGTCAGACGCGCGATGTCGGCAGCGGCCTGGGCGGCGATGGCGGACGGATCGGCGTTCGCGTCGTCGAGGGGGTGAGAAGCAGTGTCAAGCATGACTCCACTCTAGGAAGGTGTCGGCTGTGGTGCCAGGATTGGGGAAGAATGGAGATCATGTCTCAGACTTCCTTCGCGAACCGTCAGAGTGTGGCTGTGCTCGGCGGTGGCCCCGGTGGCTACGAGGCAGCGCTCGCCGCAGCCCAGCTCGGTGCCGAGGTGACACTCGTCGAACGCGTGGGCGTCGGCGGATCCGCTGTGCTCACCGACGTGGTTCCGTCCAAGAGCCTCATCGCGACCGCGGATGCCGCCGTCGCGATCTCTGAGGCGACCGACCTCGGCGTGCAGTTCTATGCCAAGGGTGCGCACGGCAAGCCGCTCAAGCCCGAGATCGCGATCAACCTCGCTGCCGTGAACAAGAGACTGCTCGCACTGGCCGGCCAGCAGTCCGAAGACATGCGTGCCACGCTGCTCGAAGCAGGCGTGCGCATCCTGTCGGGTCACGGGCGCCTCGAGGGCCCCAATGCGATCATCGTCGCCACCGGCCCGGGCGGCACGGACTTCGATCGGATCGAGGCCGACACGGTCGTCGTCTCGGTCGGTGCGTCGCCACGCGAACTGGACTCGGCCAAGCCCGATGGGGAGCGCATCCTCACGTGGACCCAGCTGTACGACATGAAGGCGCTCCCCGAGCACCTGATCGTGGTGGGTTCGGGCGTGACCGGCGCCGAGTTCGCCTCGGCGTACATGAACCTCGGTGCCAAGGTGACGTTGGTCTCCAGCCGTGACCAGGTGCTGCCCGGAGAGGACGTCGACGCGGCTCATGTGCTTGAGAAGGTCTTCAAGCGCGGCGGCATGCAGGTGCTGTCGAAGTCGCGCGCCGAGAAGGTCGAGCGCACCGAGGACGGCGTGCTGGTGACGCTCTCGGACGGACGCACCGTCGAGGGCAGCCACTGCCTGATGGCCGTCGGTTCGATCCCCAACACCGCGGGAATCGGCCTCGAAGAGGCCGGCATCGAGCTCGACGCGTCCGGGCACGTGAGCGTCAACCGCGTGGCACGCACCTCGGTGCCGAACGTCTACGCGGTCGGCGACTGCACGAACTTCTTCCCCCTGGCATCCGTCGCCTCGATGCAGGGGCGCACGGCGGTGTTCCACGCGCTCGGCGACATCGTGATCCCGCTGGAACACCGCAAGATCACCGCAAACATCTTCACCGCCCCCGAGATCGCCACGGTCGGTTACTCGGAGCGCGACATCGAGAACGGTGCGGCCGAGGGAATCGCGTACAAGCTGCCGCTCGCGGCCAACCCCCGGGCCAAGATGATGGGCATCAAGGACGGCTTCGTGAAGATCATCGCCCGCCGCGGATCGGGCACGGTGATCGGCGGCGTGATCGTGGCGCCGAAGGCGTCCGAGTTGATCTACCCGCTGGCGATGGCCGTCGAGCGCCGGATGAACGTCGACCAGGTCTCGCGCGTGTTCGCGGCATACCCGTCGCTCACGTCGAGCATCACTGACGCGAGCCGGGCGATGCACGAGGTCAACAACGCCTGATCCGTCGCGCAGACGAGACACGCGAAGAGGCCCGGTCGAGATCGACCGGGCCTCTTCGCGTGTGCGCTGGCAGACGGGGCGCGAGGCCGCGTCCGCCGCGGGCTCAACTGATGGTCAGCAGCTGGTGGCCGGCCGAGACCGTCGTACCGGCGTCGGCGTTGATGTTGCCGATCACGCCATCCTTGTGCGCCTGCAGAGGCTGCTCCATCTTCATCGCCTCGAGCACGACGACCAGGTCGCCCTTGACGACCTGCTGGCCCTCTTCGACAGCCACCTTGACGATCGTGGCCTGCATCGGCGACTTCACGGCATCACCCGAGGCGCCGGCGTTGGCGGTGGTCGTGTGGCTGCGGCGCGACGGCGGAACAGTGGCGGGACGACCGGCGGTGCCCGAGACCGTTGCAGCGACGCGGTCGGGCAGGCTCACCTCGAGGCGCTTGCCGCCGACCTCGACGACGACGGTGTGCCGCCCGGGGGCGGGGGACGGGTCGTCGAGCTCGCCGTCCCACGGCGCGATGTCACCGGCGAACTCGGTCTCGATCCAGCGTGTGAACACACCGAACTCGCCGTCCTCGGCCACGAAGGCGGGGTCGCGGACGACCAGGCGGTGGAAGGGGAGCACGGTCGGCAGACCGGCGACCTCGAACTCGTCCAGGGCACGGCGCGAGCGCTCCAGCGCCTCTGCGCGGTCGCGGCCGGTGACGATGATCTTCGCCAGCAGCGAGTCGAACGCACCCGACACGGCGTCACCGGCGGTCACACCCGAGTCGAGGCGCACACCGGGGCCGCCGAAGGTCTTGAAGACGTTGATCGGGCCGGGCTGCGGCAGGAAGCCGCGCCCCGGGTCCTCACCGTTGATGCGGAACTCGATCGAGTGCCCCTGCGGCGTCGGGTCGTCATAGTCGAGCGTGCCACCCGCAGCGATGCGGAACTGCTCGCGCACGAGGTCGATGCCGGTGACCTCCTCCGAGACCGGGTGCTCGACCTGCAGGCGCGTGTTGACCTCGAGGAACGACACGGTGCCGTCGGCGCCGATCAGGAACTCGCAGGTGCCGGCGCCGACGTAGCCGACCGCCTTCAGGATGGCCTTGGATGCGGCGTACAGCTGCTCGTTCTGCGCATCGGTCAGGAACGGCGCGGGTGCCTCTTCGACGAGCTTCTGGTGGCGACGCTGCAGCGAGCAGTCGCGGGTCGAGATGACCACGACGTTGCCGGCGGCGTCTGCCAGGCACTGCGTCTCGACGTGGCGCGGCTTGTCGAGGTACTTCTCGACGAAGCACTCGCCGCGGCCGAAAGCGGTGACGGCCTCGCGGGTGGCCGATTCGAACAGCTCTGCGACCTCGTCGAGCTCGCGGGCGACCTTCAGGCCGCGACCGCCGCCGCCGTAGGCGGCCTTGATGGCGATGGGCAGGCCGTGCTCCTGCGCAAAGGCGATGACCTCGTCGGCTCCCGAGACGGGGCCCGGGGTGCCGGGGGCGAGGGGAGCGCCGACCTTCTCAGCGACGTGGCGTGCGGTGACCTTGTCGCCGAGTGCCTCGATGGCGTCGGGGGAGGGGCCGATCCAGATCAGCCCGGCCGAGATCACGGCGCGCGCGAAGTCGGCGTTCTCGGCGAGGAACCCGTAGCCGGGGTGAACGGCATCGGCACCCGAGCGCCGCGCGACCGAGAGGATCTTGTCGATCTGCAGGTAGGTCTCTGCGCTGGTGGATCCGTCGAGGGCGTAGGCCTCGTCGGCGAGCCGCGCGTGCATCGCGTCACGGTCCTGGTCGGCGTACACGGCGACGGACGAGATCCCCGAGTCACGGGCGGCACGAATAATGCGTACGGCGATCTCGCCGCGGTTGGCGATGAGCACCTTGGCGATAGCAGGCATGGGTTTCAGCCTAGCGAGTGCGGGGGCGTTCCTTTTGACGACCACCCACAAGAAACCGTCGATTCGTTATGACTGTGTCCACAGATCGGTCCAGGTGACGCCGAGCTCGCCGGCCAAACGGCGCAGCGTCGACAGCGACATGCCGACCACGGTCGACGGGTCGCCGTCCACGCGCGTGATGAACGGCCCGCCCAGGCTGTCGACGGTGAACGAGCCCGCCACGTACAGCGGTTCGCCGCTGGCGATGTAGGCGTCGAGTTCGGCATCCGAGACATCGTCCGCGAAGGTGACCGCCGCCTCGGCGACCGCGGTCGCCTCGACCGGGGTGCGGTCGGGGTGCACACGGAACACCGAGTGACCGGAGTGCAGGATGCCCGTGGCACCACGCATCTGCTGCCAGCGCTCGCGGGCGACCTCGGCGGTGTACGGCTTGCCGTGCACCTGCCCGTCGATCGCGAACATCGAGTCACCGCCGATGACGATGCCGTCGAAGCGCGGGTGCTCGTCCGGCATCCGCGCGGCCACGTCGGCCGCTTTCGCCCTGGCGAGCAGCAGCACCAGCTCGTCCGGCGACAGCGTCGCGCCGCGCTCCGCCTCCGCGGACGCGGCGACGGCGTCCTCATCGACGTCCGGAGCGACGATGAGGGGTTCGATGCCCGCCTGCCGCAGCAGCATCAGTCGGGCCGGAGAGGTGG
Source organism: Microbacterium sp. 2216-1 (assembly GCF_046507855.1). NCBI lineage: Bacteria > Bacillati > Actinomycetota > Actinomycetes > Micrococcales > Microbacteriaceae > Microbacterium > Microbacterium sp. 2216-1. The sequence goes on along the minus strand of NZ_JBKFTM010000004.1, from coordinate 69,707 downwards.
ATGCCAGGCACACGCGCATGGTTACACGGTAGCCGGTGTGGGATCCTGGAACGATGACCTCGCAGGCTCCCGTTCTCGACCTCGACATCACCGGCATCGCTCACGGTGGGACGTTCATCGCCCGTCACGAGGGGCGTGTCGTCTTCGTGCCGGACGCCATTCCCGGCGAGCGGGTGCGTGCGCGCATCACGGATGCCACGAAGTCGAGCTTCTGGCGCGCCGAGACGCTCGAGGTGCTCGACGCGTCGCCGCACCGCCGCCCGCACGTGTGGGCCGAGGCCGACGTCTCGCGCGCTCCCCAGGACCGCGCCGGTGGCGCCGATCTCGGGCACATCGCCCTCGACGAGCAGCGCGTCCTCAAGCGCCGGGTGCTGCAGGAGGCGCTCGACAAGTTCGCCGGAGCGGGCCTGGACGCCCCTGAGGTCGAGGCGGCGGATGCCGGCGACGGCACCGGCTGGCGCACGCGCGTCTCGTTGCACGTCGACGACGCCGGACGCATCGGCCCGTACGCCGCGCGAAGCCATCGGGTGATCGAGGTGGCCTCCCTGCCTCTGGCGCGCCCGGCGGTCGAGGCGGCCGCCTTCGCACTGCGTGACCACAAGCCGGGACGCGTCGATCTCGTCGAGCCCGAGGATGGCCGGGTCCGTGTGCTCCCGCGGCCGGAGGGTGCGCGTCGGGGCAAGAGCGAGACGATCGTCGAGCGCGTCGCGGGTCGCCGCTTCCGCGTCGACGCCGGCGGGTTCTGGCAGGTGCACCCCCGCGCCGGCGACACCCTGCATGACGCAGTCGGCGAGGCGCTCGCGGGCCGGGTGGACTCGGATGCCACCCACTTCGACCTGTACGGCGGCGTCGGTCTGTTCGCTGCGACGCTGGGTGAGCAGGGGGCGACCGACATCGTCACGGTCGAGTCCGACCGTCGTGCCACCGAGTACGCGGCTGAGAACCTCGCGGTGTTCGACGCTCAGGCTGTCACGGCTCGGGTCGACCGGTTCCTGGGCGGGCTGCCCGCCGGTACGCGCGCGGGCGCGGTGGTGCTCGATCCGCCGCGTGCGGGTGCCGGTCGTGCCGTCGTCGAGTCGATCCACGGGCTCGACCCCGAGGCGATCGTGTACGTCGCGTGCGACCCGGTCGCGCTCGCCCGCGACCTGGGCACCTTCCGTGAGCTCGGTTGGAACGTGCCGTCGCTGCGGGCATTCGATCTGTTCCCGCACTCGCACCACTTCGAGGCCGTCGCACTGCTGACCCGCTGAGGTATGTGCGCGCCTGCGTCGGCACGTACGACCGGGCACGCACTGAGTAGGCTGGCGGGATGAGTACCGTCGCCCTCATCGACGACCACGAGTCGGTTCGTCTCGGCCTGGAAGCCGCGTGTCTGCGCGATGGCGAGCAGCAGGTCGTCTTCTCGGGCGGAACGGTCAAGGAGTACCTCGCCTGGCGCAGGGCATCCGCGTCCGGTCCCGTCGACGTCGTCGTGCTCGATCTGACGCTCGGTGATGGCACCACCGTCACCGAGAACGTCACGGCGCTCGTCGCCGACGGCGCGAGCGTCGTCATCCACAGCGTCGCCGACCGACCCGCATCGGTGCGCGAAGCGCTGGTGGCCGGTGCCGTCGGCGTCGTGAGTAAGTCCTCGGCGCTCGACGATGTGCTCGACGCGATTCGCACCGTGGCACGGGGTGAGGCGCTGAACAATGTCGAGTGGGCGAGTGCGGTCGACGGCGACCGCGAGTTCGCCGATGCGCAGCTGTCGACGCGCGAGCGCGAGGTGTTGCGGCTCTACGCGGCCGGTCTGCCGCTGAAGGCGGTTGCCGAGCGTCTGGGCGTGGCCTATTCCACCGCCAAAGAGAACATCACCCGCATCCGGGTCAAGTACGTCGAGGTCGGGCGTCCCGCACCCACCAAGGTCGACCTGCTGCGTCGCGCGATGGAGGACGGCATCGTCGCACCCGACGGGGTCCCGAGTGGGAGCTGACACCCGAAGCATCCGCGACGCCTGGCTCAGCGTCCCCTCGCCGGGCGAGGCCGGCGCCGGACTCGAGCGCTTCACCGGTCACCGGATGGAGCGCATCCTCGCGATCGTCGCCGCGATCGGTTCGTCGGCTCTCGGGCTGCAGGCGTTGCTGGCCGCGACGACCACCATCAGCCGTGTCGACGCGCCACGCGTCGCGCTGATGCTGCTGGTGTTCGGTCCGCTGCTGTGGATGATCGTGGCGTGCATCAGCGCCAAGACCGTCCGCGCCGCGTGCGGTACGTTCGCGGTCGCCTATGTCATCGGGCTGCTGCTGTGGCCCGTGATCGTCGATCGGGCGACCCGTGAGCCGTCCAGTCAGCCGTGGATCTTCTTCCTCGTGAACATCGCGGTCATCGCGGCGATGCTCGCCTTCCCGCCCCGGTTGCAGGTGTTGTGGGCGGCCGGCATGCCGTTCGTCTACGGATACGTCCGGCTGGTCGAGGGGGATTTCTCGCAGCAGTACTGGATCACCACCGCGTTCGATGTGTCGTTCACGTTGATCCTCGGGCTGGTCATCGTGTCGCTGGGATGGATGTTCCGCCAGGTGGCCGCCGGCGTCGACGAGGCGCGCGACAACGCCGTGGCGACGTATGCGCGTGCGGCGGCGGCCACAGCCGCCGAAGAGGAACGCGGGGCGATGTCGGCGCTGATGCACGACAGCGTGCTCGCTGCCCTGATCGCGGCTGAGCGGGCCAGCTCAGAGCGCGAGCGCGACCTGGCGGTCGTGATGGCGCGCGAGGCGCTGACACGCCTGGCCAACACTGAGGCGCTGCTTGCCCAGGAGGGCAACGATGAGCCTGTGCACCGCGCGCAGGTGGTCGCGGAGCTGCGACGGACGCTGTCGGAGCAGGGCGTCGATGCGGTCGTGGAGGAACGCGGACCGTCTGTTCAGGTGCCGGGGCGGGTTGCGCGCGCCCTGGTGCTCGCTGCGCGCCAGGCGATCAGCAATGCGCTGATGCACGCCGGCGGGCGTGGCCTGCACGTCGTGGCTGAGACGACGACCGGGCACGGTCTGGTGCTCTCGGTCATCGATACGGGGCCGGGGTTCGACCCGGATGCGATCGGCGAGGATCGCCTGGGCATCCGCGCGTCGATCGTGGCGCGGATGGCCGCGGTCGCAGGCACATCCGAGATCCGGACGGATGCCCGCGGCACGATGGTCGTTCTGGGATGGGAGCCGGCATGAGGCGCACCGTCCGCAGCATCGTCACCGCGCTGGCGCTTGGCTTCGCGATCTACTTCGCGGCACGCGCGATCTGGTGGACCGAGCAGCCGACTGCCCCGCTGTTCATGGTGGCGGCGATCGGACTGTACCTCGCGGCCACGCTGACGGCCGTGCTGGCGGGCGCCGGGCACAGCATTCGCCTGCCCGCAGGGCCCGGGTTCCTGGCACTGGGCACCAGCCTGGCCGTGCCCACCCTGGTGAGTCTGTCATTGCCGCCGGACGCACGAGAGGCACCGTTCGCGACCTGGTACATCGGCGCGATCGGCCTGCTCGCGGTGATCTGCATCGTGCGACGCCGCATGGTGTGCGGCTGGGTGATGCTCGCGGCTCTCATCGTCTCGTCGTCGCTGTATCTCGGCATCGATCGGGCGTTCACGCTGGGGCTGGTGGGCTCGATCACGTGGGTGGTCGTGGCGCAGCTGCTGGTGCTGTTCTGGGGCCGGGCGGTGCGCGACACCGAGCGGCTCGCCGACATCCAACGCGCGGTGTCGGCGTGGAACGCGACCCAGGAGGTACGTCAGCGCGAGCGTCGCGTGCGGGCGCAGTTGGCGCTGGCCGTCGCCGGCCCGGTGCTCTCGCGCACGGTCGCCGCACACGGTCACCTCAGCGAGCAGGAGCGGCTCGACGCACGGTTGGCAGAGGGCACACTGCGGGACGAACTGCGCGGTGCGGTGCTGCTGAACGACGCGGTGCGCGCCTCGATCGCGGATGCCCGACGCCGGGGCGCCATGGTGACCGTGTTCGACGAGGGGGGGCATGGAGGGTGTGCCGGCCGACCGCGTCGGGCAGATCCGTGCCGAGCTCGCCGAGGTCGTCGCCGGGTCGCGATCGAATCGGGTGATCATCCGCGCGGGGCGTGACGATCGGGTGGCGGTGACCGTCGTGGGGCGCGCCGCCGGCGGTGCACACGACGACGACGCGGTCGATCTGTGGCACGAGATTCCCCGCGTCGCGGACTGATCTCGCGTCGAGGACGAACCGGCGCGTGCAGGTGGCACGGGCGTCGGGCTGAGAAGGGCGAGGGGCGGCGAAGCCGCCCGCCCCCTCGCCAGCGCGGACCAGCTACCCGAAAACTGTCCGCAAGGGGGCGTACTGCGTCTGTCTACCCTGGGACAGAGCAGCCGCCTAACGCGAAGCGTTGTTACTAGTTTCGCGCGTAGATCGGCGTCTGTCTGTAGGTATTTTGGGGGACAAATGCTGGCCATTTGTCCAGAAATCGACGTTCTCGGGCCGATTCGTCTCGCTCAGCCGCTGAAACGGCCCCACGGGATGTCTCGTCGCAGCGGTCGCCGCAGTGCACGCTGCGTACGCTGCCACGCCGATACGTGCGGCACATCGGCGACGGCCTCTTCCGATTCGCGTACGTAGGCGTCGCTGACGACCGCGATCAGCGCGGCGAGCTCTTCCTCGGTCGGCTGGCCGCGCGTGATCTCGATACGCGGGGTCTGCTCGGGCTCGGTCACAGCGGGATGTTCCCGTGCTTCTTGGGCGGCAGCTCCGCGCGCTTGCCGCGCAGTGAGCGCAGCGCCTTGGCGATCGCCACACGCGTCGCGGCCGGCTCGATGATGCCGTCGATCTCGCCGCGCTCGGCGGCGAGGAAGGGGGAGGTCACGCTGTACGTGTACTCGTTCGCGAGCCGGGTGCGCACGGCCGCGACGTCCTCACCGTTCTCTTCGGCCTTCTTGATCTCGTTGCGGTACAGGATGTTGACGGCGCCCTGCCCGCCCATGACCGCGATCTCGGCGGTCGGCCAGGCGAGGTTGACGTCGGCGCCGAGCTGCTTGGAACCCATCACGATGTAGGCGCCACCGTAGGCCTTGCGCAGAATCACGGTGACCAGCGGAACGGTCGCCTCGGCGTAGGCGTAGATCAGCTTCGCGCCGCGGCGGATGACACCGGTCCACTCCTGGTCGGTGCCGGGCAGGTAGCCGGGAACATCCACGAGCGTGACGATCGGGATCGAGAACGAGTCGCAGAAGCGCACGAAGCGGCTGGCCTTCTCGCCGGCCTCGATGTTCAGGGTGCCCGCCATCTGCGAGGGCTGGTTGGCGATGATGCCGACCGAGCGTCCCTCGACCCGGCCGAAGCCGATCACGATGTTCGGCGCGAACAGCGGCTGCACTTCGAGGAACTCGCCGCCGTCGACCACGTGCTCGATGACGGTGTGGATGTCGTACGGCTGGTTGGGCGAGTCGGGGATGATCGTGTTCAGGACGTGATCGGCGTCGGTGGTCTCGAACTCGAACGCCGAGTCGTACGCCGGCACCTCGGCCATGTTGTTGTCGGGCAGATAGCTGAGCAGCGTGCGCGCGTAGTCGAGCGCGTCGTCCTCATCCTCGGCCAGGTAGTGGGCCACACCCGAACGGGTGTTGTGCGTGTGCGCGCCGCCGAGCTCTTCCATGCCGACGTCCTCGCCGGTGACGGTCTTGATCACGTCGGGGCCGGTGACGAACATCTGGCTGGTCTTGTCGACCATGATGACGAAGTCGGTGAGGGCCGGGCCGTACACGGCGCCGCCGGCGGCCGGTCCCATGACGATCGAGATCTGCGGGATGACGCCCGACGAGCGGGTGTTGCAGCGGAAGATCTCGCCGTACTTGCTGAGGGCGAGCACCCCCTCCTGGATGCGGGCACCGCCCGAGTCGAGGATGCCGATGATCGGCATGCCGCCCTGCAGCGCGAACTCCATGATCTTGATGATCTTGTCGCCGGCGACCTCGCCGAGCGAGCCGCCGAAGGTCGTGAAGTCCTGGGAGTAGACGGCGACGGTGCGGCCGTGGATGGTCGCGACGCCGGTGACGACGGAGTCACCGTAGGGGCGATTGCGGTCCATGCCGAACGAGGTGGTGCGGTGGCGCACGTACTCGTCGAACTCGACGAAGCTTCCGGTGTCGACGAGCAGCTCGATGCGCTCGCGTGCGGTCATCTTGCCCTTGGCGTGCTGCTTCTGCTGGGCGAGCTTCTCGGGCTCGACGACCGCCTCGGTGAAGCGGGAGCGAAGGTCCGCGATCTTCGCGGCCGTGGTCGAGAGGTCAGGCTTTTCCGTCACGGATTCCACACTAGCGCCGGGGCGCCGAGCGGCGTTGGATGCTCGGCACAACGCACACGCGATTCCTTTGGTTGATCTGCTCGGTGCGTGGGGGCGGAGATCTAGGCTGGACATCATGCCCACACCTGTGATTCTCGATGTCGACACCGGCGTCGATGACGCTCTCGCCCTGCTGTTCGCTGTTGCGCACCCCGAGATCGAGGTGCTCGGTGTCACCTGCGTCGCCGGGAATGCCGGGTTGGATGACGTCGTCGCGAACACCCTGCGCATCCTCGATCTCGCCGGTGCGGCGGACGTACCGGTCGCGGCCGGTGCCGCTCGCCCGCTGATCGCCCCGGCTCGCGCGGCCGCCCACGTGCACGGCGAAGACGGTCTGGGCGGCATCGCGCTGCCTCCCGCGACGCGCGGCGCGGCTGACGAGTCGGCCGTCGCCATGATGCGACGGCTGATCATGCAGCATCCGGAGCCCGTGACGCTCGTCGCCCTCGCGCCGCAGACCAACCTCGCCCTGCTGCTGCGCACCCACCCCGAAGTCGCGGCACGCATCGAGCGGATCGTGTTCATGGGCGGCTCGGCGAGTGTCGGCAACGCCACAGCCGTGGCGGAGTTCAACGTATGGCACGACCCCGAGGCGGCCGCGATCGTGCTCGATGCCGGGGTGCCGACCACGATGTACGGCCTCGACGTGTTCGAGCGCGTCTCGGTGCCGCTGGAACGCGCGAAGGCGTTGACGGCCGGCGCGCACCGTGCGGCACGGGCGGTCGGTGAGCTGTTGGGCAACCGGGTGGCCATGAGCGAGGACGAGTCGCTGCAGTACACCGGGCTGATCGGCGACGCCGGTGCGGTGTGCGCGATCGTCGCGCCCGAACTGGTGCGCTTCGAATCGCTCCCGGTGCGGGTCGAGTTGAGCGGCTACAGCCGGGGCCAGACGGTCGTCGACTGCCGTGCGTACGCGGGGGAGGACAGCCTGCACGGCCTCGACGAGGTGTGGTCGCGTTCCGAGGTGGCGCTGGGTATCGACGCGGATGCTGTCGCCGACCTGTTTCTGAAGACGGTGCTGACGCTGCCGGAGTGAGGGTACGGATGTCTCGCGGTCTTCGAGACTCTGCTGAAAACTTTCTCTGATCAGCCAGAATTCCCGCAGTCAATGTCGGTGGCCCCCTGTTGACTGGAGGCATGACCAACCCCGCCGCAATTCTCGATCGAGTCGTCACCGACCTCGATCAGCTGCTCGGTGCGGATGCGCTCATGAGCCTCACCGATGCCGAGAGGCGCGTCGTTCTGAGTGCTGCCGGCGATGCTCTGCGGCGCGTCGAGGCGACCATCATCGAGACGGTCGAGATGGTCGCGACGGGCGATCCGGTTGACCTGCCGCACGGCGCGGCATGCCGCAATGTTGAACGAACTGCTGCAGCGCACTCTGCGGTTCGACTCGCGGGGCGCGGCGCGGTTCGTGAAAGCGGGCAAGGTCGTGCACCGCGACGTCGACCTCACATCGGGGGAGTCGCTGCCGGCGCGGTGGCCCGCTCTTCGACGGGCGATGCTCGACGGTGCCGTCGGAACCGATGGGCTGCTGGCGGCCACGGGGCCGATCGAGTCGGCCGGCGACCGGATCGGTGCCGCCGACGCTCGTCGTGCACCTCGAGTCCGCAGACAGCTCGTGGGCCAGTGTTCCGGGTGTCGACGGCCCGGTGAGCGCCGCAGTCGCCCGGCATACCGGTTGCACCGGTGCGATTCAGCGCGTGTTCACGGAGCAGGGGCGGATCGTCGGGATGACGGTGACCGACCGCATCTTCAACGTTCACCAGCGCCGGGCGATCACGCTTCGCGACAAGGAGTGCTTGATTCGCGGATGCCACGTGCCGGCCTCCTGGTGTGAGATCCACCACGTCACCGAACACTCCCGCGGCGGACCGACCAGCACCGACAACGGTGTGCCGTTGTGCTGGTGGCACCACAGATCACTCGAGTTCTCCGGCTGGGAGATCCGCATGCACGACGGCCTACCCGAGATCCGCGGACCCGCCTGGTGGGATCCTTTGCATCACTGGCGCACCCCGCGCCTGTGGTTGCCCGACTTCGCGTTCACGTAGTCGCTCGTTCGCGTGCGCCCTGCAATGTCGTGCATGTCATCCGCGCCGGCCTCCATCCGATCGAGCAGGCGATCGCTGAGAACGACCGGGCTGCTGAGCAAGCGCTGAAGTCCGGGGAAGCGCAGCAGCGTCTTGTCGCGCACCGGCCATCACACGACGAAGCGCCACACGTACTCCAACCCGTCGGCTTGGCGGAACCAGGCGATCGTCACAACCGCCTCGTCGGGGGCCGACGCGCACAGGCACAGTTCGACCGTTTCGGTGGGAAGGACCTGACCCCACAGATCCACGACGCAACGGGCATCGACATCGTCGCGAAAGACGCGGACGAAATCGACGGGCTCCTGGCTGGCATTCATCACCACCGGGTGGGCGCGGTCGTCGCGGGTGACCACCCAGGGCACACAGTGCGCGGTCGGCGGCGGGGACTGGCAGGGATCGATGGGAGGCAGCATGCCGCCAAGCTAGGAACGCCCTCCGACGGTCAGAGCGCCTCAGAGCGCCTCACGACGTCCGCTGTGCAGAAGTCATGCTCAAGCCGGTTCTGGGGACGCCGAATCAACAGCATCCGAATCGGCAGCATCCGACCCGGGGTCGAGTCCTTCCCTCCGTCGGCGCAGCTTCGCTCCGACCTCGCGGCTCGCCGCACCGAGCCCGCGCCCCGCCGCACCCACTCCGCGACCGGCGGCACCGAAGCCCCGGCCCACGCTGCCCGCGACCCCGACAACGCCACCGCCGAGGGAACGCGCGCCCGACAGCATCCGTCGCTCCAGTCGCTCGCTGCCGGGCGTCGGCTCCAACTCGGGCGGCAAGAAGACGGGCGCCGCGCCGAAGGCGCGACGCGACGTCACCAGCACCCGTCGTCCGAGGATGTTGTTGCCGGCACCGCCGATGACCGCGCCGATGCCGAACGGCAGCGCCTTGCCGATGAACGACGCCCCGCCCCGGCCCGCGAACTGCCGGATGAACGCCGACTTCAAACGATCCACAAGCGGACCGACGGCGGCGCGTGGCAGTGACTTCGTCACCAGCTCGCCCCAGTACGACGACCGCGTGCCGCCCCGGCCCGTCGCCTGCTGCGCCAGCTGCGAGACGAGGTCGACGCCCTCCTTGCCGAGCATCAGGGTCATCACCAGCGCCCGAGCACGGTCGGGGTTCTCGATCGCGATGCCGTGCACCTCCGCCACCGACTGCGCGAAGAGTGCCGTCGACTCCATGAACCCGATGGTCTCCACACCCGACAGCGCCAGAGTCACCCCGGTGCCGATGCCCGGAACGACAGCGGTCGCACCGACGGCCGCGCCACCGGTGGTCACCGCGGCGAGGTAGCGGATCTCGAGCATGCGCACGATCTCGTCCGGCGTTGCGCGCGGATTGCGCAGGCGGATGCTACGGATGTGCGCCACGACCAACGGGCGCTGCACCGACATCACCCGATCGATTCCGCGCACGGTGAGCGGGTGCTCGTCGGACCCGACCGGAGGCACGTGGGCATCCCACGGTGCGTCATCCGGCAGCGAATGGATCTTGTGGACCTGCATGGTCCGAGCCTATGCATCGCATCCGCGAGAACGCCGAAAGCCGCCTCCCGAGGGGAGACGGCTTTCGAGAGGGAGGCGCTCAGACGAAGAGGTTGGCGCGCTCCAGGTCTTCAGCGAAGTCGACCTCGACGGCGTACAGGTCCGAGACGTCCATCGGCTCGAGCAGCAGGCCATCCTCGGCGATCGCCAGCTCGAGACCACGCTCGAAGTAGTCCTGATCCTCGACACGCTGCAGCTGGCGCATGAACGCCTTCTTGTCGCGCGATGAGATGTAGTTGATGCCCACAGCCTCGCCGAGGCCGCCCTTGACGGTCTTGGACAGCTCGTTGATGAAGCCCTCGGCGGTGACGGTGTACTTGACCTCTTCGTCGCTGACCTTCGAGGTGTTCACGGTCACGAACGACTGGTCGCGCTCGATGAACTCGATCGCCCGGCCCAGGATGCGCGGGTCGAAGACGACGTCGCCGTTCATCCACAGCACGCCGCTCTTGCCGGTCACGCTCAGCGCGCGCAGCAGGCTCTTGGACGTGTTGGTCACGTCGTAGCGCTCGTTGTGCACGTACTTCGCCGAGGGAAACGCCTCGATGATCGTCTCGGCGCGGTAGCCGACGACGGTGGTGATGCGGGCGTCGCCGCCGAAGGCCGCGCGGATGTTGTCGTGCTGCTGGCGCATGATGGTGCGGCCGTCGCTGAGCTCGGTCAGCGGCTTGGGCAGCGCGCGGCCGAGCCGCGAGCCCATGCCCGCAGCCAGGATGACGGTCTGAAGAGTCACGTTTTCTCCTAATAGGAACTGTGTTCACTGTCGATTCATCGACGCGACACCTCTTCGTGCCTCCGCAATGCTACTGATCACACCTGGGAGGCCGAAGGCTTCAGGGGCGCTGTTGCTGTTTCGTGACCTGTTCCACACGAGTCTGTCAGGAACCGTGAGCCGCGTCGAGGGGTTCTGCGGCACCGAAACACGTCGTCACCGGGTCGGCGGCTCTGTCAGGGCGGATTGGTACCTTAGTAGGCGTGACAGCATCCGGGGAGACGCACGAAGACCGCACCGAGGGGGTGCCGACCGCGAGCGCGGGCGCTGACACCGCCGCCACGCCGAAGCCGAAGCGGGGTGCCGCGGCGGCGAAGAAGACATCGGATGCCACCGACTCGGCTTCCGACACGAACGTGTCGTCGACGGCCGAGGACAAGCCTGCCGTCAAGAAGGCAGCGCCGAGGAAGACGGCCGCGAAGAAGACCGCAACAGGTTCGACGGCGTCGAAGACGACCGCAGCGCGTGGCACAGCGACCAAGACGGCGACAGCGTCGAAGACGGCCGCAGCGTCGAAGGCACCCGCGACCGCGAAGACGGGCACGGCATCGAAGACCGGTGCCACGTCGAAGGCCGGTACGACATCGAAGACCGGCACGACCTCGAAGGCCGGCGCGACCTCGAAGGCCGCCACGGCGTCCAAGAGCAGCACGGCATCCAAGACCGCGGCGGCGAAGAAGGCCGCAGCGACCAGTGCGGCGGCGAAGTCCGCCGCGGCGAAGAAGACTGCCGCCGAGACGGCGGAGAAGACGACGGCGGTCAAGGCGGCCGCTGCTCGGACCGCGTCGACGAAGGCCGCGACCAAGGCGACCGCAGCCAAGACCACAGCTGCGAAGACGACCGCAGCCAAGACGGCCGCCGCGAAGTCTTCCGCGTCGACGACGGGTGCCAAGGCGAAGACATCCACGGCGAAGAAACCCGCGACGAAGACCGTGAGCACAGCGTCGAAGACGAGCGTGGCGTCTCAGCGACCTTCGGCCAAGGCGTCGACAGCCAAGAAGACCGCGACGCCCACAACCGAAGACGCCACGCCGGTTCTCATCACCGATCTGACGGTGCCACCGGCAGCGGAGGTCACGACCGACACGCGGATCGACCTGGAGGCGTCGCCGTCGGCGCGTCGCCTTGTCGCTGCTGAGCACAGCGCACCCGAGCGGTCCGAGGCCCGGCCGCCGCGGGGCGCCGTCGCGGCCGCCGCCGCGCCCATCGTCGCCGAAGTGCCGGCCCCGGTGCCGACTGAACAGCACGAGACCCCGGCGTCCGAGGAGCCCCCGGCGTCCGAAGACGCACCGGTAGCCGAAGACGCAGCGGCAGTGGAAGAAGCCCCGGTCGCAGTTGAGGCCGCGGTCACTGACGCGCCGTCGAGTGACGACGACGCGCCTCTCTCGGAGGAAGCCGCTGACGACGCGCATCCGACGTCGGACGATCAGGTGGCGCACGACGCGAGCGCTACGGCGGTCGTCGACTCCGGCGCCGTGGATGCCTCCGATGATGCCGATCGCCCCGAGGCGGTACACATCCGCGGACTCGTGAAGCGCTTCGGCGATACAACAGCTGTCGACGGTATCGACCTCACCGTTCCCGCCGGATCGTTCTACGGTCTCGTCGGCCCGAACGGCGCCGGCAAGACGACCACGCTCTCGATCATCTCCGGGCTGCTGCGGCCCGACGCCGGCACGGTGCACATCAGCGGTATCGATCAGCGCGCCGAGCCGTTGGCCGCGAAGCGGGTGATGGGCGTGCTGCCGGATCGGCTGCGCGCGTTCGACCGGCTCACCGGTCGCCAGCTGCTGTTCTACTACGGTCAGCTCCGGGGCCTCAAGCGCGCGGTGATCGAGAGCCGCACAGCCGACCTCGCGCGTGCGTTCGACCTCACCGAGGCGCTCAGCCGCGTCGTGTCCGACTACTCGGCCGGAATGACCAAGAAGCTCATGCTGGCAGGGGCGCTGATCCACTCGCCGCGGGTGCTGGTGCTCGATGAGCCGTTCGAGGCCGTCGACCCGGTCTCATCCGGCGTCATCCTCGACATCCTGCGCGCCTACGTGTCGCATGGCGGAACGGTCATCCTCTCCAGTCACGGCATGGATCTGGTCGAGCGCGTCTGCTCGCGCGTCGCCGTGATCGTCGGTGGCGAGGTGCTCGCCGAGGGCACCATCGACGAGGTGCGCGCCGGGCGCACGCTCACCGAGCGGTTCGTCGAGCTCTCCGGTTCCAGCGGCGAAGTGGAGGGACTGGAGTGGTTGCACACGTTCTCCGGCTGAGACTCGCCCTGCTGGTCGGCGCGGCGCACGGAGAGCACGGAGTGCGCCGTGTGCTCGCGCTGCTGGCATCCGCCGCAATCACGGTCGCCGTGTGCATCGCGATCCTCAGCATGGGCAGCGCACCGCTGCCCACCGCGCAAGCGGTGCTCGTGCTGGGTGCCGCAGCGACATTCATCTCGTTCGTGCTCGCACCGATGCTCACCGGCACCCCCGATCAGCTCGATCCGCGACGCTTCGCACCGTTCGCCGTCGACCAACGGCAACTGCCCTGGATCCTCGCGCTGAGTGCACTCGTCAGCGTCCCCAGCTTCGCGTTGATCGCCGCGACGACGTGCGTCGTGATCGTCGCCGTCTCGGCCGGCGCCCCCGCGCTGCTGGCGATCCTCGCCGGGATCGTCGGTGTCATCTCGATCGCCCTCGCCGCACGCATCGGCATGGCGATCAGTGCGATCCTGCTGCCCGAGCGACGCTCGCGCGAACTCACCGTGCTGATCACGATCCCGGTGCTGGTGGTCGCGTTCCCCGTCGCCGCGTACTTCGCCTCGATCCGCTGGGACGGCGAGGTTCCCGCCGCCGTCGACACCGCCACGACGATCGTCGGCTTCTCGCCTCTCGCCGCGCCCTATGCGCTGCCGTTCCACGCGGCCGCCGGCGACAGCGCCGCGGCCTGGGGGAGCGGACTGGTCGCGTTGGCATCCATCGCCGGTCTGCTTGGCCTGTGGGCCTTCCTCGTGCGCCGCCTGCTGACCGTCACCGAGCGTCCCTACGCCACACGAGAGCGGTCGGGCCTGGGCTGGTTCGGTCTGCTGCCGGCGAACGCGTTCGGCGCGGTCGCCGCGCGCAGCCTGGTCTACTGGCTGCGTGACCGGCGCTACATCGTCAACGTGCTCGTCGTGCCGATCGCCGGCGTGCTCACGGTCTTCCCCCTGATCGTCGCCGGCGTGCCGGTGTGGATCGCCGCACTGGTGCCGGTGCCGCTGATGGCGCTGTTCTTCGGCTGGCTGCCGCACAATGACGTCGCGTACGACTCGACAGCTCTGTGGGTGCACGTCGCCAGCGGCGTACGCGGACTGCCCGACCGTCTCGGGCGGCTGGTGCCGGTGCTGATGGTGTCGATCCCGGTGCTGGCGATCGCGATCTCGGTGACACTCGCGTTCATCGCCCAGTGGAGCCTGCTGCTGCCCTTCATCGGTGTGACGGCCGCCCTGCTGTTGAGTGCGTTGGGCATGTCGAGTATCGCCTCGGTCGTGTTCCCCTACGCCGTCTCGCGCCCCGGCGACAGCCCGTTCCAGCAGCCGCAGCGCTCGTCGTCGCACGGGTCGTTCGGTGCGGCCGGAACCTTCCTCGGCGCACTGGCCTTCAGCGCACCGACGATCTGGCTGTTCGCGCTCACGATCGCAGAGGGCGACCAGCACGCCCCGGCGGCGTTCTGGGTGGGCATCCTGACCGGCGTGCTGGTGCTGTTCGGCGGAGCGGCCATCGGCGGCGCCATCTTCGAACGCAGCGGCGAGCGGCTGATGGAGTTCGTCGAGACGACCTGATCGGTTGTGCAACCGCCGCGCCGTGAGCCGCCTGCGGCGGCTAGAATCGCGGCATGAGTACTCCGCTGGACAGCCCCGATCAGGGTGGCGTGGCAACACTTGATCGCGAACTCGAAGAACTCCTCCGCGAGGAGAACGTCGAGCCCGGCGACCATGAGCGCTTCTCGCACTACGTGAAGAAGGACAAGATCCTCGAATCGGCCATCACCGGCAAGCCGGTGCGCGCCCTGTGCGGCAAGAAGTGGACCCCGGGGCGCGACCCCGAGAAGTTCCCGATCTGCCCGACCTGCAAAGAGATCTACGAGTCGATGGTCCGCTGAGCCGAGCGCTCAGTCCGCGTCGACGAACACGGTCGGGATCGCCGGATCGGACTTGCTGAGCGCGAGCGCCCGCACCGGCAGCTCCTCGCGCACCCGCAGGTGATGTTCGCGAGCCGCTGCCGTACCCGCGGCGCCCTCGTGCGCCGAGTCGATCTCGCCGCCGTCCACGAGCACGACCTGCAGGGCACGGGCATCCGGGTGCTCAGCGGCACTGTCGACCTGCTCGAACCCGTCGGCCACCGAGATCGTCTCGGAAACGGCCACGCCGTTCTGCAGCGCACGGAACGCCGACTTGCGTCCGCCCTTGGACCCCTTGTCGGCCGAAGCCTTCGCGACCGAGACCCATGCCCCGCTCGGGTCCTGACGCGCGACGAGCTTGTAGACCATCCCCGCGGTCGGGTACCCGGATCCGGTCACCACTGAGGTGCCTACGCCGTAGAAGTCCACCGGTGACGCCGCGAGAGCGGCGATGGCGTACTCGTCGAGATCGCTGGTGACGGTGATCGCCGTCTCGGTCGCGCCCAGTTCGTCCAATTGAGTGCGTACCGCGGCGGCCACCAGCGGCAGGTCGCCCGAGTCGAGGCGTACGCCGCCCAGCCCGGTTCCGGCGACGCGGATCGCCGTCTCGACGCCGGTGCGGATGTCGTAGGTGTCGATGAGCAGCGTGGTCTCCACGCCCAGGCTCTCGACCTGCGAGCGGAACGCGGCCTCTTCGGAGTCGTGCAGCAGCGTCCACGAGTGAGCGGCGGTGCCCATCGTCGGGATGCCCCAGCGGCGGCCCGCCTCGAGGTTGCTCGTGGCCGCGAAGCCGGCGATGTAGGCGGCCCGTGCTGCGGCGACGGCCGACTGCTCGGCGGCCCGACGGGAACCCATCTCGGCCAGTGGGCGCTCGCCCGCGGCGATGCTCATGCGTGAGGCGGCCGTCGCGACCGCCGAGTCGTGGTTCAGCACGCTCAGCGCGAGCGTTTCAAGCACCACGGCGTCGGCGAAACTGCCCTCGACGGTGAGGATCGGCGAACCGGGGAAGTACAGCTCACCGTCGCGGTATCCGCGGATCGTGCCGGTGAAGCGGTAATCCTCCAGGTAGCGCAGGGCGGCAGCATCCACCACATCGTTGTCACGCAGGTACCGCAGCTCGTCCTCACCGAAGTGGAAATCGCGCAGCAGCGTGAGCAGCCGGCCCACGCCTGCGACGACGCCGAAACGGCGTCCGCCCGACAGGCGGCGCGAGAACAGCTCGAAGACGCTGGGGCGTTGCGCCGTTCCGTCGCGCAGCGACGCGGCGAGCATGGTCAGTTCGTACCGGTCGGTGAGGAACGCGGAGCTCATCGGCCCAGTGTATCGAGGGCGCGCATCGGCAATACTGATCAGCGGGCTCCGACCCTCCGACGGCGACCGCCGCCGGGCACCCGCCGACCGGAGAACACTCACATGTCAGATCGTGAACAGCTGCGCGCCACCCTGGGAACACTCGCGACCGAGGGCGTCGACCCCGCCTTCGCCGAGCTCGATGTGCTCGCGACCGGCGACCAGGTCGCCCTGATGGCCGAGCAGGGCATCGTCGCGGCGCAGGCCGTCGCCGCCGAGCGTGAGAGCATCGCCCATGCCGTGGATGGCATCGTCGAGCGACTGCGACGCGGCGGACGCCTCGTCTACATCGGCGCCGGCACGGCCGGACGCATGGGGGTGCTGGATGCCAGTGAGATCCCGCCCACGTTCGGCACCGATCCGTCGCTGGTGACGGGACTGATCGCTGGTGGCGAGCATGCGCTGCGCAACGCCGTCGAGAACGCCGAGGACGACCGTGACGCCGGCGCGCTCGCGGTGGCCGAGCTCGGCCCCGACGACGCGCTCGTCGGGATCTCGGCCTCGGGGCGCACCCCCTATGTCTCTGCCGCCCTGCTGACCGCGCGCGAGCGGGGTGCTTTCACCGTGAGCCTGGCGTGCAACCGTGACGCCGAGATCTCGCAGGGCGTCGATGTCGCCATCGAGGTCGTCGTGGGTCCCGAGGTCGTCGCAGGCTCCACCCGGCTCAAGGCCGGTACGGCGCAGAAGCTCGTGCTGAACACGCTCTCGACGTTGGCGATGGTGCAGTCGGGCAAGGTCTACGGAAACCTGATGGTCGATGTGCAGTCGACCAACGAGAAGCTGCGCGTACGCGCCGAGCGCACCGTCATGCACGCCACGGCGTGCTCGCCCGAGCAGGCGGCATCGGCACTCAGCGACGCGGGGGGATCGGTGAAGCTCGCCATCGCGATCGTCGAGACCGGAGCGGATGCTGCCACGGCCCGCGCCGCGCTCGACGCGGCCGGGGGCAATCTGCGCCAGGCGCTGGCAGCGACGCGGGCGGGTGGACGGCCCGACTAGGCTGGATGATCATGAACGACGCGCCCATCGGCATCTTCGACTCCGGAGTCGGCGGGCTCACGGTCGCCAGGGCCATCCGCGCTCAGCTGCCGCGCGAATCGATCGTCTACATCGGTGACACCGCGCATTCGCCGTACGGCCCCAAGCCGATCGCCGATGTGCGCCGGTACAGCCTCGAGGTGCTCGACACGCTCGTCGATCAGGGCGTCAAGATGCTCGTGATCGCGTGCAACACCGCATCGGCGGCCGTGCTGCGCGACGCCCGTGAGCGCTATGACGTGCCCGTCGTCGAAGTCATCGGTCCTGCCGTGCGCCGTGCCGTCTCGACCACGCGCAACGGGCGTGTCGGCGTGATCGGCACGATCGGCACGATCGGCTCGCGCGCCTACCAGGACATGCTCGAGGTCAATGAGCGGCTCGAGGTCTTCACCGCCGCCTGCCCGCGATTCGTCGAGTTCGTCGAGGCCGGCATCACCGGGTCGCCCGAGGTGCTCGCCACAGCCGAGGACTACCTGGCACCGCTGCGGCAGGCCGACGTCGACACGCTCGTGCTCGGGTGCACGCACTACCCGTTTCTGCGTGGTGCCATCAGCTACGTGATGGGCGACGGCGTCTCGCTCGTCTCCAGCGATGATGAGACCGCCGCCGACGTGTACCGGCAGCTCGTGCGCGGCGACCTGCTGGCGTCGCCTGACGCCGTGCCGACCTACACCTACGAGGCGACCGGTCAATCGGCCGATGACTTCGCCACGCTCGCCAACCGGCTGATGGGCCGTGAGGTACGCGATGTGCAGCTGGTGCAGACCGGCGTCATCGTGCTGCCCGAGCTCGCCGGCCCTGACGGCACCGATTTCACAGATGCCGCCCGGCACTGAACCCTTTCGAGAGGACACCATGACCGACATCGTCCGCGCAGACGGCCGCAGCACCGATCAGCTCCGTGAGATCACCATCGAACGCGGCTGGGCGGCGCACGCCGAGGGATCCGCGCTGATCAGCTTCGGGGGCACGAAGGTGCTGTGCACCGCATCGTTCACCAACGGCGTGCCCCGGTGGCTGACGGGCAAGGGCAAGGGCTGGGTCACGGCCGAGTACGCGATGCTGCCGCGCGCCACCAACTCGCGCAACGACCGCGAGAGCGTCAAGGGACGCATCGGCGGACGCACGCACGAGATCTCTCGGCTGATCGGGCGCGCACTGCGCGCCGTGGTCGACACCAAGGCCCTGGGCGAGAACACCATCGTCATCGACTGCGACGTGCTGCAGGCAGACGGCGGCACCCGTACGGCGGCGATCACCGGTGCGTACGTGGCACTGGCGGATGCGATCGAATGGGGCCGCGAGAAGAAGTTCATCGGCAAGAACGCCACGCCGCTGCTGGATTCGGTCGCGGCCGTCTCGGTGGGCATCATCGACGGCGAGCCGATGCTCGATCTGGCCTATGTCGAGGACGTGCGCGCAGAGACCGACATGAACGTCGTCGTCACCGGCCGCGGGCTGTTCGTCGAGGTGCAGGGCACCGCCGAGGGTGCGCCGTTCGACAAGCGTGAGCTCGATGCCCTCACCGAACTCGGGCTGAACGGCTGCGCCGAGCTCAGGCAGCACCAGCTGACCGCACTGGCGGCCGAGTGATGCGGGTCGTTCTCGCTACCCACAACCCGCACAAGATCGCCGAGCTGCAGCAGATCGTCGCTCTCACCCGGCCCGATCTCGAGGTCGTCGGCTACGACGGGCCCGAGCCGGTCGAGGACGGCGTGACGTTCGCCGAGAACGCTCTGATCAAGGCGCGCGCCGCGGCGGCGCACACGGGTCTTGCCGCTGTCGCCGACGACTCGGGCATCTGTGTGGACGTGCTCGGCGGGTCACCCGGGGTCTTCTCGGCCTACTGGGCGGGGCAGAAGAAGGATGCCGTCGCGAACCTCGACCTGCTGCTGGACCAGCTGCGAGACATCGCCGATCCGCACCGCGCGGCGCAGTTCCGCTCGACGATCGCGCTCGTGACCGCCGACGGCGCTGAGCACGTGGTCGAGGGCATCTGGGCGGGCAGGCTCGCGCATGCTGCGGCGGGGGAGGGTGGCTTCGGCTACGACCCGATCTTCATCCCGGCCGGTCAGGATCCGGCATCCGAGCGCACGGTCGCGGAGTTCTCAGCCGACGAGAAGCAGGCACAGTCGCACCGTGCGCGGGCGTTCGCCGCGCTGGTGCCGCTGCTGGAGAACCTCTAGCCGAGCTCGGCGGGGCCGGTGCCGTTCGCCTCGCTGATCCGGCGGCGGCGCAGCCGCAGCAGTCGCGCGACGACGAACCAGATCATCAGCAGGGCGATCACGACGAGCACGGCCTTCGACAGCACGCCGCTCCATCGTTCGAGCACGGGGTCGATGGCGGGTCCGAACGCGAAGCCGAGGCCGATCCAGATGCCGTTCCAGATCGCCGAGCCCAGGAACGTGTACGTGGTGAACTTCCACAGCGGCATCCGCTCGATGCCCGCGGGGATCGAGACGAACGAGCGCACCAGCGGTACGCACCGCCCGACGAACACGGCGACGCCGCCCCAGCGCTGGAAGAACACTTCGGCCTTGTCGAAGTCGTCGGTGTCCATCAGCGGGATGCGGCCGACCAGCCGGCGCGTGCGGTCGCGTCCGAGCGCGGCGCCCAGCGCGTACCAGATCCATGCTCCGACGAGCGCGCCGGCGGTGGCGGCGATCCATGCACCCCAGAAGCTCATCAGCCCCGCGTAGGCGAGAAAACCGGCCCCGGGCAGGATCGCCTCGGAGGGCACCGGCGGAACGAACGTCTCGATCAGCACGGCGACGCCGACGCCGACCTCACCGAGCGACTGCATCAGCGAGAGCACCCAGCCGATGAAGCCCTCGTACTGGGCATCGGCGGCGCTGCGCGCCACAAGCGCACTCGTGATCATCTGCGTCGTCCTCTCGTCTCGCGACGCAGGTGCGTCCCTCCCATCGTGCCATGCGCGGGCGGGCACGACCTGAACACGCACTGCGCGACGGAGCCCGCGATGCCGATGAGAATCGTTACCGTTCCCGACTGCGCGAAACCGGCATCCGCGGGCATGCGCCCGGCCTAGCCTGGAGGCATGCACGATCACGCACCTGCCCCCGGCGGCATCCGCGGCGCCGGAAACCGCCGCCTGCTTGCCATCTCGCTCGCACTGACCGCCACGATCATGGTGGTGCAGGTGATCGGCGCGATCCTGTCGGGGTCCCTGGCGCTGCTGGCCGATGCGGCGCACATGTTCACCGACTCGTCCGCGCTGGTGATCGCGCTGATCGCCAGCATCGTCGCGGCGCGCCCGGCCGACGACCGCCGCACCTTCGGCTACCAGCGGGCCGAGGTCTTCGGCGCGCTGATCAACGCCATCATCCTGATCGTGCTGATGGTGGTCGTCGCAGTACAGGGCGTCGGGCGGCTGATCGACCCGGGTGACGCCGAGGTCGCCGGACCGCTGATGCTGATCGTCGCCGTCATCGGCATGCTCGCCAACGCCGTGTCGATGTGGCTGCTGAGCGCGGCGCAGAAGACCAGCATCAACGTGCGGGGCGCATACCTGGAGGTCATGGGTGACCTGATCGGCTCGGCGTTCGTGATCATCGCCGCCGTGGTGATCGTGACGACGGGGTGGATGCCGGCTGACGCGATCGCCTCGTTGCTGATTGCGGCGATGATCCTGCCGCGCGCGATCTCGTTGCTGCGCGAGGTGTTCTCGGTGCTCGCCGAGTCGGCGCCCAAGGGCATGGCGGTGAGCGAGATCCGCACGCACCTGAAGGTGTATGACGGGGTCGTCGACGTGCACGACGTGCACGTGTGGCAGCTGACGCGTGGCGCACCGGTGTTCACCGCGCACGTCGCGGTCGACCCTGCGGTGCTCGCGCAAGGGCGCTCGGCGCAGTTGCTGCAGGAGCTGCAGTCGTGCCTGGCCGATCATTTCGACGTCGAGCACTCGACGTTCCAGCTCGAACCCGCCGGGCACGACGAGTGCGAGGCGACGCACGCCTGAACGCGCCGGCTGATCGGTTCAGCTCTCGCGCCGCACGTCATCCGCTGTCTTATCGGGACGCAGGCCCCGCCAGCGCGAGTGGCGCAGCACCCCGGCGGGCGACCAGTTCGCGAACTCCACCTCGCCGACCAGCGTCGGTCGCACCCACAGTGCGTCGCGGCGGTCGGCGTCCGGAACGCCCTCGAGTGGCGGATGCTCGATGCGCAGCAGCTGCAGGCGCTGGTCGAGGTCGCGCAGCATCCGATCGGTGAAGCCGGTGCCCACGCGGCCGACGTACCGCAGCCGGCCGGCCTCGTCGGGCACGGCGAGCAGCAGCGAGCCGATGCCACCCGCGCGGTTTCCCTGACCCGTGCGGATGCCGACGATCACCACCTCTTGTGTCTGCGTGTTCTTGATCTTCAGCCACGACGCTGAGCGGGTGCCGGCGCGGTAGGGAGACGCGGGGTCCTTGATGACGATGCCCTCCAGGCCGTACTCGCGGCTGAGTGCCAGAGCCACGTCGAGGTCGTCGAACACCGGCGGTACCTGCACGGGCGCGTCGAGATCCGACGCGAGGCGTTCGAGCAGTTCGCGCCGCTGCCGCAGCGGCAGACCGGTGAGATCGTGTCCGTCCAGGCGCAGCAGGTCGAACAGCACGTAGATCACCGGCGTGCGCACGACCTCGCGTTCGATCTCGCGGGGTCGGGTGAGGTGCATCCGGTCCTGCAAGCGCGCGAAGCTCGGGCGTCCCTGCGCGTCGAAGGCGACGATCTCGCCGTCGACGACGGCGTCGGATGCCGGCAAGTCGGGCGCCCCGTCGGCGGTGAGCTCCGGGTAGCGCGACGTGATGTCGGTGCCGCTGCGGGCCCGCAGGGTGAAACGGCCACCGGCATCCGAGGTCTGCCATGTGCCGATGGCGCGGATGCCGTCCCACTTGACTTCTGCCCAGGCGGGCGTGCGGAAGGCGCGCGCCAGACCTGGCGTGCCGGGCTCGCAGAGCATCGGAGCCGGTGCGGCGGGCGCTTCTGCCGGCGCCAGTCGGTGTGGTGCGGCGGATGAGGCGGGCGCCATCCGGTGCAGCAGCCACTGCGACTTCTCGCCCTCGCCGGTGGTGCGGATCAGGGCGAGCCGTGCGGTTCCGAGCCGGCCGCCGGTCTGCCCCGTGAACGTGCCGATCACCTCGTCATCGCGCCACTTCTCAATGGTCACGGTGCCGGTGTCCCACACCGTCATCGACCCGGCGCCGTACTCGCCGCGGGGGATCTCACCCTCGAAGTCGAGGTACTGCAGCGGATGCGGCTCGGTCATCACCGCGAGGTGGTTCTCGGTGCCCGACGTGGGGATGCCCTTCGGCACCGCCCAACTGACCAGCACGCCGTCGCGCTCGA
Organism: Microbacterium sp. 2216-1; assembly: GCF_046507855.1. NCBI lineage: Bacteria > Bacillati > Actinomycetota > Actinomycetes > Micrococcales > Microbacteriaceae > Microbacterium > Microbacterium sp. 2216-1. The sequence goes on along the minus strand of NZ_JBKFTM010000004.1, from coordinate 47,103 downwards.
TGCGCAGGTCGTGGTGCACGCGCCGAGCGTGGTGCTCCTGCACCACGAACCGTGTCGTACCGGCGGGGGAGGCCCCGGCTGTGGTCGGCATGGGCTCGGGGGTGCGGGCCGCGTCGCGTTTGGCGAGATAGGCGGCCAGCGCAGCCGGGGCGGGGGCCAGGGCGGCCAATGGGTCGAGCCCGGCGTCGACCCGTTCGAGCACCTCGGTGAACTCCAGCTGCCGCAGATGCGGGTCGTCGAGCTCGTGCCACTCACGGGGTGCGGCGACCCAGGGGTGCGCGCGCCCGCGCAGGGAGTATGGCGAGATGGTCGTCTTGGCGGCGTTGTTCTGGCTCCAGTCGATGAACACCCGACCGGGTCGCGCCGACTTCGCCATCACGTGCGTGGCGAGATCGGGGTGGTCGGCCTCGATCAGTCGGGCGAGTTCCTTCGCGACGGCCGAGACCTCGGCGCTGCTCTGCAGACCGGCTCCATCGGCGGCCGCCGGCAGCGATGCGTAGAGGTGGATGCCCTTGCTGCCACTGGTCACCGGGATCGGCGCCAACCCCATCCCGACCAGGACGTCGCGGGCAAGGCGCGCCACCTCAGCGCACTCGGCAAGTCCGGCGCCCGGCCCCGGATCGAGGTCGAGCACCAGCCGATCGGGGTTCGCCCGCTGCCCGGACGGCGAGAACCGCCACTGCGGCACGTGCAGTTCGAGCGCGGCGACCTGGGCGAACCAGGCGAGGGTGGCGACATCGTCGGCGAGGGGATACTGCTTCGGGCCGTCGGAGTGCTCGATCGGCAGGTGCCGCACCCAGTCCGGCGCACCGGGTTCGAGCTGTTTCGTGAAGAAGCTCGGCTCGGGGGCATCCGCTGTGCCCACACCACCCACCCAGCGCTTGCGGGTCACCGGACGTCCCCGCAGATGCGGCAGCAGCACCGGGGCGATCCGAGTGGCGTACGCGAGCACTTCGCCCTTGGTCGTGCCGGTGGCGGGATAGACGATCTTGTCGAGGTTCGTCACACGCAGGCGGCGGCCGTCGATCTGCACGACCTGCCCGGTGCCCGCCATGCAGAAAGGGTAGCCGCCTGCGTGGCCCTGGTGTGTACTGGTGCCATGAGGAGCATCTGGAAGGGCTCACTGACCTTCGGGCTCGTGAACGTGCCCGTGAAGGTGTACTCGGCGATCGAGGATCACGATGTCTCGCTGCACCAGGTGCACGACGAGGACGGCGGGCGCATCCGCTACCACCGCGTGTGCGAAGTCTGCGGTCAGACGGTCGCGTACGCCAACATCGACCGGGCCTACGTCGACGAGGGGCAGACCGTCGTGCTCACAAAGGACGATCTGGCGGCGCTGCCCGCCGAACGCAACCGTGAGATCGACGTGGTCGAGTTCGTGCCCAGCGATCAGGTGGATCTGCTGCTGCTCGACCGGCCGTACTACCTCGAACCCGATTCGAACTCGCCGAAGGCGTACGTGCTGCTGCGCCAGACGCTGCAGAAGACCGATCGCACCGCGATCGTGCGCTTCACGCTACGGCAGAAGACCCGTCTGGCGGCGTTGCGGGTGCGCGGCGACGTGCTCGTGCTACAGACACTGCTGTGGGCCGATGAGGTGCGCGAGGCGGCGTTTCCCGCGCTGGAGGAGGACGTCACGATCAGCGATAAGGAACTCGAGCTGTCGGCGGCGCTGGTCGACAGCTACTCGGCCGATTTCGCACCCGAGCAGTTCGTCGACGAGTACCAGAACGAGCTGCGCACGCTGATCGACGCGAAGATCGAGGCGGGCGAGGGCTTCGAGGTGACCGAGACGTTCGGCGAGACGGGCGAGGCAGGCGGCGGCGAAGTCATCGACCTGATGGAGGCGCTGCGCGCGAGCGTCGAACGCACGAAGGCTGAGCGCACAGCAGCGGCGGAGGCGGCTGCGCCGCAGGCCAAGGACGCCGGCTGAGTCAGCTCGGGTCGTCCACCGATGCGTCGGCCGCGGCGGCCTTCTTCGCACGGTGCCGCTCGACGAGGTAGTGCCAGCCGGTGACGATGATCGTGCCGCCCACGGCGACGAGCAGGATCAGGTCGATGTACTCCACGACGAACTCCGACACCCAGGGGATGTACGCGATGAGGTAGCCGAACATCGTCAGCCCGAAGCCCCACAGCAGAGCGCCGATCAGGTTGTACAGCGAGTACCGCTTCCAGGGCATGTGTCCGACGCCGGCGGCGACAGGGGCGAACGTGCGCACGATCGGCACGAAGCGGGCCAGGATGATCGTGATGCCGCCGAAACGCTCGAAGAAGGCGTTGGTGCGGTCGACGTTCGTGCGGCTGAACAGACCCGATTCCTTGCGCTCGAACACGGCGGGTCCGCCCTTGTGCCCGATGAAGTACCCGACCTCGCCGCCGACGAACGCCGACAGGGCGATCAGCAGCGACACCGGCCAGATGTTCATACCGAAGATGTCGTTGGTGTGCGTCAGCAGACCCGAGATGATCAGCAGCGTGTCGCCGGGCAGCAGGAAGCCCACCAGCAGGCCGGTCTCGGCGAAGACGATGAAGCACACGACGAGCAGCGCCCAGGGGCCGGCTGCTTCGATGATGACGGCGGGATCGAGCCAGTCGGGGAGGATGCTCGCCGGAGCCGTCAGTGCGGAGTGGAGCAAGAGGGTTCCCGTCGTCGGATGTCAGCGGTGCACCGGACGGCGGATCGGGCCCGTCACGGCCCGGTGATCCGCGCGTCGGCACCGGTGCGGAAGGTGGGACTTGAACCCACACACTCGAAAGCACAGGAACCTAAATCCTGCGTGTCTACCAATTCCACCACTCCCGCGCAGGCACAAGTCTACTGGCGGGAGCGGTGCTCGTTTCCGTCTATCCGCTGGAAATCGTGCCGGCAGCTCCGCGGCTGTGGATAACTTCTGCGCCCGGATCGCGGGTTCTGTCAGGATGCCTGCGTGAGTCATCCGTCTGTGATCGTCGCCGAGAGGGTGCGGCGCCGCCTGCGCCTGGAGCAGACTGACCCGTCGGCGCAGCCCGATGAAGCCAGGCGCATCGCGCAGACCGAGGTGCGGCGCCACAACGATCAGGCGCTGCAGCGCGGCGGGGTGATGATCGACGACGAGGCGGCGCTCGTGCGCGACGTGCTCGCGTCGGTATCGGGGTTCGGAGTTCTGCAGCCGCTGCTCGATGACGACACGGTCGAAGAGATCTGGTTGAACGGCCCCGACCGGGTGTTCGTGGCCCGCGGCGGTAGCACCGAGCGCATCGACCTGGCGCTGTCGGATGCCATGGTGCGCGAACTGGTCGAGCGGATGCTGCAGTCGACCGGCCGCCGCGTGGATGTCAGCCAGCCCTTCGTGGACGCGTCGCTACCCGACGGCTCACGGCTGCACGTGGCCATCGCCGATGTCGTACGCGGTTCGATCGCCCTGAACATCCGCAAGTTCCTGCCGCAGCACCGCACGCTTGATTCGCTGGTGGCGCAGGGTACGATGCCGCCGCGGATCGCCGAGCTGCTGCATCGCGCGATGCTCGATGGGCGCAGCGTGATCGTCTCGGGCGCCACACATGCCGGTAAGACCACCCTGCTGGGGGCGCTGCTGGCATCGGTTGCCGAGCGGCAGCGCATCATCACGGTTGAGGAGACCTTCGAACTCGCGGTCGATGGGCCCGACGTGGTCGCCTTGCAGGGGCGTCAAGCGAGCCTGGAGGGTACGGGCGAGATCACCCTGCGGCGTTTGGTGAAGGAAGCGCTGCGGATGCGGCCCGACCGGATCGTCGTCGGAGAGGTGCGCGACGCCGAGGCGCTCGACCTGGTTCTCGCCCTGAATACGGGAGTTCCCGGCGCCGGGACGGTGCATGCGAACTCTGCGGCCGAGGCGCTGGAGAAGCTGGCGTTGTTGCCGTTGCTGGCGGGCCGCAACATCGACCGGGGATTCATCGCGCCTGCGCTGGCATCGTCGATCTCGTACGTGGTGCACTGTCATCGGGATGCCGATGGCTCACGTCGGGTGGCGCAGATCATCGCCCCGACCGGTGAGGTCGACGACGGACGGATCGTTGCGCGGCCGGTGTACTCCGCGGAGCACGACGGATGACCCTGCTGATCGGCGCGCTACTCGGCGCGGGACTGCTGCTGTGTGCCTCGCCCTGGCTCTGGCCGCAGCGCACCCGCCAGCCGAAGCCGATGCGACGCGGCCGACTGCGTCGCCTGCTCGACGAATCGGGATACGCGCGCATCGCGACGCGCACCCTCATCGTGACAATGATCTCCTTGGCGCTGATCGCCGCATGTCTGGTCTGGTTGATCACCACGCTGCCGATCCTCGCCGCCCTGGCGGCGCTCGCCGCCGCGGCGGGGCCCGTGCTGTTCCTGCGCGGGCGTCGACTGCGCCTGCGCACGGCGCGTCGGCAGATGTGGCCAGACGTGTGCGATCTGCTGGTCGCCGCGATTCGGGTCGGATTGTCGCTTCCGGATGCGGTGGCGAGCCTGGCCGAGTCGGCACCGCCGGCTGTGCGCCCCGCGTTCGCGGTGTTCGCTCGGGATCTGCGGGCGACGGGGCGCTTCGAGACCAGCCTCGACCGACTGAAAGACACACTCGCCGACCCGATCGCCGACCGCATCGTCGAGACGCTGCGCATGGCGCGGCAGGTGGGCGGCACGGAACTGACCGGTGTCCTGCGGGCGCTGTCGGCGTCGGTGCGCGCGGACGCCGCGCTGCGCGGTGAGGTCGAGGCCCGGCAATCATGGATCCGGGGAGCCGCAGTGCTCGGCTCCGTCGCACCGTGGGTCATCCTCGGACTGTTGGCAATGCGCCCGGAAGGACGTGAGGCCTACGCGAGCGCGACCGGTGTGCTCGTGATCGTCGCGGGCGCCGCGATCTCGGTCGTCGCGTACCGCATCATGCTGCGCATCGGCAGGCTGCCCGAGCCCGAGCGGTGGTTCGGATGAGCGCGATCACCGATGCCGCCGTGGCGGTGCTGCTGGGCGGGGCATTCGCCTTCGGGGTGCTCGGTATGCTCTCGGCGCTGCCCCGGTGGGGCGCGCTGCCGCTCGAGAGGCGCATCGCCCCGTACGTGCGCGACGTCGTGCCCGACGAGATGCTGCCGGGCGGAGTCGTGCCGATGGTCGGCACGATGCCGGTGCACGGCAAGCGCCTGTGGACGCGACTCAAGGCCCGGTTCGAAGGGGTGCTGGGCGGTGGGGATGCCCTCGCGCTGCGACTCGCGCAGGCGGGGAGCACGCAGACACCGGCGGCGTTCCGCGGACGGCAGCTCGCCTGGGGGATCGTCGGACTCGTGGGGGGAGCCCTGCTGGTCGTGGTCATCGCGCTCACCGGCAGGATGACGCCCATCGCCGCCCTGCTACCGGTGTTCGCCGCGGCCGGTGCCGCCGTGGCGTACGACATGCAGCTGACGGGGCGGGCGAAGGCGCGGCGCGCGCGCCTCGCCGATGAGCTGCCGACGACGCTGGAGTTCCTGGCCCTGTGTCTGTCGGCGGGAGAGTCGCTGCTCGACGCCCTGCGTCGCGTCTCTGACATCGGCACCGGTGAACTGACAACCGAGCTCAAGAAGACGGTCCTTGCCGTGCACACCGGGTCGCCGTTGGCCGACGCCCTCGGCGAGACTGCGACGCGTCTGCAGTTGCCCGGGCTCACGCGCGCCGTCGATCAGATCGTCGCCGCGCTTGAGCACGGCGCGCCGTTGGCCGCGGTACTGCATTCTCAGGCGGCGGATGCCCGTGACGAGGCCAAGCGGTCGCTGATCGAGCAGGCCGGGCAGAAGGAGATCCTGATGCTGCTGCCGCTGGTCTTCTTGATCCTTCCCCTGTCGGTGCTGTTCGCGGTCTATCCGGGATTGTTCATCCTCAGGCTCGGCCTCGGCTGACCCGCCCTAGCGCCCTTCCAATCCCTAACCCACGACACACGAGGAGTTCACATGTCGACGATCACCACGTGGCGCAAAGCCGCGCGCGCACTGGCCAAGGACGAGCGCGGCGATGTGCCCGGCTGGGTACTGGTGACCTTGATGACCGCGGCGCTGGTCGTCGTCATCTGGGCCGTTGCGGGGCCGGCGCTGGTGAACCTGTTCGAACAGGCGATCTCGCGCGTCTCCGGCATCTGACGTGCGGGTGCGGCAGCACCTCGCCGACGAGCGGGGATCGAGTCCCGTCGAGTTCGTGCTCGTCGGGGCGTTGCTGACCGCGCTCACCCTGGCGGTGCTGCAGATCGCGCTCGCCGTGTACGTGCGCAACGTCGTGCACGACGCCGCGGTTGAGGGCGCCCACTATGCCGCCCTCGCCGACACCGGACCCGCCGACGGAGTCGCCCGGACGCAGGCCGTGATCACCCGGGCCGTTGGCGCGGCCTATGCCGACGACATCACCATCGGCGCGGACGACAGCCTCGGGCATCCGAGCGTCGTGGTGCGCGTGCGCACCACTCTTCCCGTGCTCGGGCTGATCGGTGTTCCCTACGGTCTGGAGGTGGAAGCGCGTGCCCCCGCAGAGACGTTCGGCGAAGACTGAGGCGGAACAAACGACGCGCCCACTGGTGGACGACGCGGGTTCTGCGGCGTTGGAGTTCATCGTCGCGGGGGTACTGCTGCTTGTGCCGCTGGTGTACCTGGTGCTCACCCTCGGAGCCGTGCAGGAACAGACGCTCGGCGCCGAGGCCGCCGCCCGGCACACCGCGCGCGTGATCGGACAGGCACCGGATGCCGAATCGGCGGCTGCCTCGGGCGACGCCGTTCTCGCCGGCGTGATCCGCGAGTACGGCATGGACCCGGACACCGTCGAGGTCGGCCTCACCTGCCGCCCGGCGGGCGCGCAGTGTCCTGCGGCGGGTGCGACCGTGATCGTCACCGTGCGCACACAGGTCTCGTTGCCGTTCATGCCACCGTTGTTCGGCCTCGACCAGATCACCGCGATCCCCGTCGAGGCGCAATCGGCGCAGAAGATCTCACGCCTGTGGGGGAGCGAATGACGGCCCGCACCTATGCGAGCGTCCGCGTGCGCGCGCTCGCCGCCGACGACACCGGCAGCATCCTGCCGCTGATCCTTGGTTACCTGCTGCTGGCGATCGCCGTCGTGCTCACCTGCGTATGCGCCACCGACCTGTACATCGCCCAGAAGCGCCTCGACTCCCTCGCCGACGCGGCCGCGCTCGCCGGAGCCGACGGCTTCGTGTTGCAGGTCGATGGTGGCGGCGTGCGTGCCGAGCTGACCGATGCGGGTGTCTACGAGCAGGCGGATGCTGTCGTCGCGGCGCTCGACCAGGGCGCGCACCTGGTCTCGGCGGGCACGCCCGACGGCGTCTCGGCTCGCGTCACGGTCGCGGTCACCTGGCATCCGCCGTTGCTGTCACCGTTCGTGCCGGGCGGTGTGGCGCTCGAAGCGACCGGCACCAGCCGCACGGCGCTGCGCTGACCCGCCCTACGCGGGGTGCCGCGGCAGGTAGCGGGGCGTCCACCGGATGAAGCCGGCCGCGCCCAGCAGCGCGACGCCGCCCATCACCCCGGTCGCCACCGGCAGCGACGCCGCCGCAACGACACCGGCGACGATCAGCGGGGCTGCCGCGCCACCGGCATCCGTCAGCGTCCGCCACGACCCCAGGAACGCCGCCGGCTCACGCTCGGGGGCGAGGTCGGCGCCGAAGGTCAGCAGGATGCCACTGGAGAGCCCGTTGCCCACCCCGAGCACCGCCGCCATCAACGCGAACCACATCGTCGCTTCATCGAGATCATGCGTGACCGACAGCACGATGAAACCGGCGCCCATCATCAGCATCGCCGGCATCGCCGCCCAGATGCGTCCGAAGCGGTCCATCACCTGCCCGCTCGCGTAGAACAGCGCGAAGTCGATCGCACCCGCCACACCCACCACCAGGGCGATGGTGGTGGCATCCAGCCCCAACGAGACACCCCACAGCGGCAAGATCACCTGGCGGGCCGAACGCACCGCCGACAGCGCCGCCGCCGACGACCCCAGCCGGGCCAGCACCGCACGGTACGCCCACATGGTGTGCAGCACACCGCGCTGATCGAGCGTGGGGATCGACCCGGTCACCACCTCACCGGAGTCCTCGGCCACCGCCGCGCCGGTGGGCTTCAGTAGTGCCGGGCTGCTCTTCTCGGGGTCGGGACCGAACAGCACCAGCGGCACGATCACCCCGGCGCAGGCCAGCAGCACCCAGATGCTCGACGACTCGGTGCCGGTCAGCTGGATGAGGCCCGCAGCCAGGAACGGGCCGACGAAGACCCCGAACCGGAAGCTCCCGCCCAGCAGAGACAGCGCCCTGGCACGGAACCGCGGCGGAACGCGCGTGGTCATGAACGCGTGCCGGGCCAGCCCGAACGCGGCCGCGCAGAAACCCAGCAGGAACACTGCCGCGGCGAACAACGCCAGGGTGGGCGAGAGCAGCATGCCGACGCCGGCGAGCAGCGACGCGATTCCCGCGAAGACCATCGTGAGCCGCTCGCCGATCCGCGCCACCAGCGCCCCGGCGGGCAGATTGCCGAAGAGCTGACCGATCACGAGAGCGGATGCCACGAGCGCGGCCATCGACACATCCGCGCCCAGTCGGGTGGCGATCACGGGGATCAGCGGGATCACCGCGCCCTCACCGAGCGCGAACAGCACCGTGGGGGCGTAGACCATCGGTCCGAACCGCTTCAGGACACTCGCCGCACTGTCGCTCACACCATCACGGTAGCGCGGTAGGCTGAACTGCCATGTTCGAACTCGATCTCTCCGCCGACATCCAGGCCCTGCGACAGACTTTCGGCGACATCCGCGAGGTCGTCGACGTCAACGCCCTGCGCGAGGACATCGCGCGACTCAGCGACGAAGCAGGGGCGCCCGACCTCTGGGACGACCCTGAGAAGGCGCAGAAAGTCACCAGCGCCCTCAGCCACAAACAAGCCGACCTCAAGCGCGTCACCGAGGTCGAGCAGCGCCTCGAAGACCTCGAAGTGCTCGTCGACCTCGCCAACGAGATGCAGGACGACGACTCGGCCGCCGAGGCGCGCGCCGAGCTCGCCGCGCTGACCGAGACCATCAACCAGCTCGAGGTGCAGACGCTGCTCGACGGCGAGTTCGACGAGCGCAACGCCATCATCACCATCCGCTCCGGCGCGGGCGGCGATGACGCCACCGACTTCGCCGAGATGCTCATGCGCATGTACCTGCGCTGGGCCGAGCACCACGGCTACCCCGTCAAGGTGATGGACACCTCTTACGCGGAGGGGGCCGGCATCAAGTCGGCCACGTTCGAGATCACCGCGCCCTACGCGTTCGGAACGCTCTCGGTCGAGGCCGGCACGCACCGCCTCGCGCGCATCAGCCCGTTCGGCTCGGCCGACAAGCGCCAGACGTCGTTCGCCGCCGTCGAGGTCATCCCCCTGATGGAAGAGGCCACCGAGGTCGAGATCCCCGAGAACGACATCCGCGTCGATGTGTTCCGCTCGTCGGGCCCCGGTGGTCAGTCGGTCAACACCACCGACTCCGCCGTGCGCATCACGCACCTCCCGACCGGCATCGTCGTGTCGATGCAGAACGAGAAGTCGCAGATCCAGAACCGCGCCGCCGCCATGCGGGTGCTGCAGACCCGCCTGCTGCTGCTGCAGAAGGAAGAAGAGGCGGCGAAGAAGAAAGAGCTGGCCGGAAACATCACCGCCAGCTGGGGCGACCAGATGCGCTCGTACTTCCTGTACGGGCAGCAGCTCGTCAAGGACCTGCGCACCGGACACGAGTCGGGCAACCCGGCCAACGTGTTCGACGGCGACCTGGACGACTTCATCTCGGCGGGCATCCGCTGGCGCAAGCGCAAAGAAGAGGACTGATCCCGAGCCGATCGCTCACGGGAACAAGACCCACGAGAACAAAAAGAGGGCCGCCGGAATCATCCGGCGGCCCTCTTCGTCAGTGCGCGATCAGGGGATCAGGCAGGAAGGTGTTCCCTCGGCGAGCTTCTCGGAGAACTCACCAAGTGCGTCCATGTCCGCGAGTGCGTCCTCACCCGAGGCGATGACCCACAGGGTCTCGTCGGGGATGTCGGAAGCGATGAAGTACTCGGCGTAGCAGGTGATCTGCTCATCGGTGAGGTCGTCTGAGGTGAGACCCATCGCCTCGATGATCTCCACGAAACCGGCGGTTACCTCGGCGGTCGACGGGCGGCCCTCGCCGCCGGTTGTAGCGGAGTCGTCCGGCTCATCGGTCTCATCCGGAACGGACGAGCCCGAGTCAGAGGTCGGTGCGCTCGAAGGCAACGAATCGACAGCCTCGCCCACGGCGAACAGCACTGCGACGGTGAAGATGATCGTGCCGACGATCCCGCCCACGATCGACAGCGCCAGACCGGTGATCGACGGCCACTTCTTGGTGTTCTTCAGGAACACCGCGATCAGCGAGACGACGAACGCGGCGAACAGCACGAAGGCACCGAAGATGAACGTCACGGGGATGCACGCCAGGATCGTGCCGACGATCGCGAGGCCGAAACCGACGAAGCCGAGCACGGGCGTCTTCTTGGGGCCCGCGGGGTCGGCCGGTGTGTAGGCACCGTATGCCGGACCGGCAGCCGGTGCCTGATAGGCGCCGGGGTACGCCGCGGTCGCGTTGACGTCTGCGTAGCCGGGTGCGGCCGGAGGTGCGTACGCGCCCGCGGTCACATCCGAGGGCGGGTAGACCTGGGTGGGCTGGTCGTCCTGTGACGCGGCGGGGATCTCCTCGCGGAGCACGGTGGCATCCGGGTCGAAAGCGTTTGCATCCGCCTCGGAGGACGGCTGGGGCTCGGGCTGCTCGGCCTCGGGCTGCTGCCCCTCCGGGGCGAAGTGCTCGGTCCACTGCTGGCCGTCCCACCAGCGCTGGCGTCCGGATCCGTCGTCGTACCACCCTGCAGGCGTGCTCATCGCGCCCTCCTCACATCGTCCCGGTCGTGACCGGTGTTCCCCTCATGGCGTCGAAATGCGCCCTTATGTGTATATCAGTCGTGCGGTGCGCGCATGAGCCCCACTTCGTGTCCGACCGGGGTCGGGGGAGTGTCGCTGGGCGTACCGGCGCCGGGCGCGCCTAGGCTCGAAGGGCCATGATTCGGTTCGAGAACGTCACCAAGCGCTATCGCGGCACCAAACGCCCCGCGCTCTCCGATGTCGACTTCAACATCGAGGCGGGCGAGTTCGTCTTCCTCGTCGGAGCCTCGGGCTCGGGTAAGTCGACGTGCCTGCGACTGATCCTGCGCGAGGACGTGCCCACCACGGGGCGCGTCGCCGTGCTCGGGCGCGATCTGCGCTCGCTCGCCAATCGTAAGGTGCCCTACTTTCGTCGCCAGATCGGCTCGGTCTTTCAGGACTTCCGCCTGCTGCCGTCCAAGACGGTGGCGCAGAACGTCGCTTTCTCGTTGCAGGTGATCGGTTCATCGCGCGGGTTCATCCAGCAGGCGGTGCCCGAGGCTCTCGCCCTGGTGGGGCTCGACGGCAAGGCCAAGCGCATGCCGCACGAGCTCTCCGGCGGTGAGCAGCAGCGCGTGGCGATCGCGCGTGCGATCGTGAACCGCCCCAAGATTCTGCTCGCCGATGAGCCGACCGGAAACCTCGACCCCGCGACCTCGGTCGGAATCATGCAGCTGCTGACCCGCATCAACGCGGGCGGCACGACGGTGTTGATGGCGACGCACGAGGCCGCTTTCGTCGACCAGATGCAACGCCGCGTGATCGAGTTGCATGGCGGAGACCTGGTACGCGATGAGGTCGGCGGTGGGTACGGCGACACCTCGGGCATCCCGCGGCTACTGCCCGGCGCTGTGCCGGGCGCCGCCGCCGCCGCGGCACTCAGCGCCATGCAGGAGGTGCAGCGCGAGTCGCTGACCGCAGCAGCGCCGGTGGATGCCGCAGACGAAGCGCCCCGCACGGCAGACGCCACGAAGCCGGACTCCCCCGCGGCCGTGGCACTGCAGCCGGCCCCGTCGCAGGAGCCTTCCCGACCGCAGGAGCCGTCTCTGCCGCAGGAGAGCGCCACACAGGTGGGCCCGCGTACGAACCCGATCATCATTCCCGAGGTCGACGTCGCAGAGCTCGGGATGGCAGACCGCCTGGGCCTCTCGGACGACGACGAGGAAGTGGGGCCGACCTCATGAGATTCTCCCTCATCGTCGGCGAGGCCCTCGCGGGGCTGCGCCGCAACATCTCGATGGTCATCTCGGTGGTGCTTGTCACTTTCGTCTCGCTGACGTTCGTGGGCGCCGCGATCCTGATGCAGGCACAGATCAGCACGATGCGCGCCTACTGGGGCGAGCAGGCCGAGGTCACGGTGTACATGTGCTCCCCGTTGTCGACGTCGGCGAACTGCGTCGATGGGGCGGCGACGACCGAACAGGTGGAGCGCATCGAGCAGGACCTGCAGGGCGATGCCCTGGCACCGCTGATCAGCGAGGTGGTCTTCGAAGACAAGCAGGCGACGTTCGATCTGTGGGTGGAGCGCTTCGGTGAAGAGCAGGCCGGCGCGTTCGGTGTCGAGAACATGGGTGAGGTGTTCCGCATCACGCTCGAAGACCCGCAACGCTCCGATGTGATCAGCGAGGCGTTCTCAGGTGTGGCCGGCGTCGACGAGGTGCAGGATCAACGCAAGCTGCTCGATCCGCTCTTCTCGGCCTTGACGGTGGCCACCTACATCGCCGTCGGTGTCGCGGCGCTCATGCTGATCGCAGCCGTGCTCCTGATCGGAACGACCATCAGGCTGTCGGCCTACGCCCGTCGCAAAGAGATCGCGATCATGCGTTTGGTGGGTGCCTCGAACCGATCCATCCAGTTGCCGTTCGTACTGGAGGGCGTCTTCGCCGCGTTCCTCGGTTCGGTGCTGGCCAGTGCCGCTGTGCTCGCCGGTGTGCATTTCGGTGTTGAGGGGTACCTTGCCGAACGCGTGCCGTTCATGCGTCCGCTGGTGGGCATGTCCGAGGCGGCGTTCGTCGTGCCGGTGCTGATCGGTATCGGGATCGTGCTCGCGGCGCTGTCGGCCGGATTCGCGATCCGCCGGTGGTTGCGCGCGTAGTATCGCGGCATCGGCATATACTTGTGGGCTGTCTGTCGTCAGGAGAAGAAGATGCCCAGGGAACGCGGTGAGAAGGTCGTTGCGACCAACCGTCGCGCACGTCACGACTACAACATCGAGAAGTCGTACGAAGCGGGCCTGGTGCTCACCGGCACCGAGGTCAAGTCGCTGCGCCAGGGGCGCGCGAACCTCAGTGACGGTTACGCCTATGTCAAGGGCGGCGAGGCGTTCCTCGACGCCGTGCACATCCCCGAGTACTCGCAGGGGCACTGGACGAACCACTCGGCCAAGCGCATCCGCAAGCTGCTGCTGCACCGCGAAGAGATTCACAAGCTCGAGCACGCCGTCTCGGCGGGCGGGTACACCCTCGTCCCGCTGCGCCTGTACTTCTCGGACGGCCGCGCCAAGGTCGAGATCGCCCTGGCGAAGGGCAAGCGCGAGTTCGACAAGCGCCAGGTGCTGCGTGAGCGGCAGGACAAGCGCGAGGCCGAGCGCGCCATGCGCACGCGCAATCGTCTGGGCGAGTAGACCCGCCCCTCCGATCGATCCGGAAGGTCAGGCGTGCTGGTCGCTCAGGCGCCCAGTCGCGGCTCGAAGTCGAAGGCGCGTCCGAGAAAGCGAAGTTCGGTCTCCAGCGAGGCGATGATCGTCTCGGCCGCACGGAAACCGTGACCCTCGCCCTCGAACAGCACATACTCGTGCGGAACACCGCGCGCGGCAAGGGCATCGCGGATCGCCTCGGACTGCGACGGCGGAACCACGCGGTCCTCGCTGCCCTGCTCCAGCAGCACAGGAACGTCGATCCGGTCGGCGTGCGTGAGCGGAGAGCGCTCGATGTAGACCGACTCCGCCTCCGGCAGGGGACCGACCAGGCCATCGAGATAGCGCGCTTCGAAGTCATGGGTCTCAGCGGCCAGCATCCGCAGGTCGGCGACGCCGTACCGTGAGATTCCGGCGCCGAAGGTGCCACCGCGCACGAGTGCGCTCAGCACCGTCCAACCACCCGCGGACCCGCCGCGGATCGCGATCCGCGCGGGATCGGCGAGACCGGCGTCGGCCAGGCCTCGCGCCGCGGCGATCACGTCGTCGACGTCGACGACGCCCCAGGCACCGTCAAGACGCTCGCGGTAGGCGCGACCGTACCCGGTCGATCCGCCGTAGTTGACGTCGAGCACACCGACTCCGCGGCTGGTCCAGTACGCGTAGGCGGTGGATGCTGCCCCCGAGACATGTGCGGTGGGTCCGCCGTGCACCATCACGATGTACGGCGGCAGTTCGCCGTGCGGCGCGCGGGCGTCAGGGTTGGTCGGCGGGTAATCGAACGCGTGGACCGGCCCGTGCGGGCCGTCGAAGGTGACCGGCCGCGCCTGGGGAACCCAGTCGAGGTCGGCGTCGGCGCCACCGGTGACCGTCGTCACCGTGCCGCGGTCCAGATCGAGGCACCACAGTCCGGCGCCGACCGTTGCGCCCGCTCCTGAGACGAGCACCCGTGAGCCGCGCACGTCATCGATGCTCGCGCCGGCCGTGATGGGCACGTCCAGCTGCGTGGCGTTGCCGTCCGTGCCGATCTGGACGATCCGATCGTCGCCGTTGGTGCGCACCGCGACGATGCGTCCGTTGTCGAGCGGGCGGTACCACCGGTTGCCGAGCACCCACAGTCCGCCGCCGGTGTCAGCGTCGGCGGGCGCCACCGGCGTGGGAGCAGCCGCGGTCTCATCGACCCGCACGCGCTGCAGGTTCCAGCGTCCGGACGGGTCATCGAGGTAGAGCAGCTCGTCATCGCTCACCCACTCCGGCTGCAGTGCCGCGCGGGTCGACACCGACATCATCGCATCGCCGTGCACCGGCGCCACGTTCACCGGCGCCACGTGCAGCAGTGCGAGCTCCCAGGGCATGTGCTCTGTGCTCCACTGCACCCACGCGATGCGGGAGCCGTTCGGCGACAGTGCCGGGTGCGCTACGAAGCCAGTAGTCGACACGACCACGCGTACGGCGTCGTCATCAGCCGCCGCCGAGCCGTCCACCGGAATCTCGACGATCGCGCGCCGGTGCGGCTGCGGGCGCAGGTCCTCGCGCACAGCCAAGAGGCGCCCCTGCTGAGCGCGCAGACCGCCGTACGCGGCGCCGGGCGCCGTGAGCGGCTCGGGATCGCCGGACGAGGGCATCCGATACACCCGCTGGTCAGAGCCGTCCACGAAGAACAGCGTTCCCTCGTCGTCGGCGGTCCACGAACCGCCACCGTACTCGTGCACGCGGGAGCGGGCGTTCCACGGCGCGGGCAGGATCTCGGCGCCGGTCGAGCTGCGCACCGTGATCCGGCCGCCCTCGGAGGGCACCGACTCACCCCACCAGATCTCGTCGCCGACGAAGAGAGCGCCGTCGATCCGGGGCGCAGCCTGCGCGATCTGAGCAGCGGTGAACGGAGACGGCCACGAACCGAAAGACGAGGTCATGCGCTCGAGCCTAGTCCCGGGTGCCGTCCGACCCGCCGTGGTCGGAGGCCGCTCGCTCGGAAGCGGGCTCAGACCGTGCGCAGCACCGCGACGACCTTGCCCAGCACGACCGCGTCATCGCCGAGGATCGGTTCGAAGGCAGAGTTGCGGGGCAGCAGCCAGGTGTGTCCGTCACGCTGACGGAACGTCTTGACGGTCGCCTCGCCGTCGATCATGGCAGCCACGATCTCGCCGTTCTCGGCCGAGCTCTGGGTGCGCACGACCACCCAGTCGCCGTCGCAGATCGCGGCGTCGATCATCGACTCGCCGTTGACCTTGAGCATGAACAGCTCGCCCTTGCCGACCAGCTGACGGGGCAGCGGGAAGATCTCCTCGACCTGCTGATCAGCGGTGATCGGCACTCCGGCGGCGATCTGCCCGACCAGCGGAACGAGCGCCGCATCGCCGACTGCGGGCGCGGTGTCGGCAGGGTTCTCGGTGCTCGCGCCCGGCAGGTCGATGAGCACCTCCATCGCGCGGGTCTTGCCCGGGTCGCGGCGCAGGTAGCCGCTGAGCTCGAGCTGGCCGAGCTGATGCGTGACGCTGGAGAGCGACTTGAGGCCCACGGCGTCACCGATCTCGCGCATGCTCGGCGGGTAACCGTGCCGTGCGATCGAATCCTGAATGACCTCGAGGATCGCCATCTGCTTGGGGCTCAAGTTCTTGCGACGACGCGTGCGCGGAGCCTCGGCTGCGGGGGCGGTGTTGTCGCTCATCGGTGCTCCTTCATGGTTCCTGCCGGTGCGGATTCCGCGGCGTCGCGGGCGTCCGATTCGAATGTCGGTGGCCCGTGGTGGGCTGTCCACATCGAAACGGTATCCGAGAAACGGCCCGAAACGGAAGATCTGTTCGAGCGTGTCGCGCCTTCCTCGTAGACGTTTTCGAAAAAGTCTTGACAGATGTTCGATATCGAAGATAACTTCGGTACGTAGCTTCGCATCCGGCATCCCCGGCCGGGTGCCGGATGCGAAAGCTGCACCATGTCCTCGCTGACTGGCGGGCCGGGTGCAGTGTCACAGGAGAGGAGCCACCCATGAGCACGATCGATATCCAGGCGCCGATGGCCCCGGTTTCGGCGACGCGCCTGCGGATCACCGCTCGCGGCCGCCGAGTGGTCGTCATGCTGGCTGCGCTCCCGGTTGTCGTCGGCGTCATCCTGTCGGCTCTCGCCGGCGGTTCCGCACTCGCCTCCGGTGACCTGGCAGAGCCGGTGACGTTCGAAACGGTCGCCGTGATGCCCGGTGACACGCTGTGGTCGATCGCGGACGAGGTCGCGCCGGGTGCCGACCCGCGCGTGGTCATCGAAGACATCAAGCGGTTGAACAACCTGCGCTCCGGCATGATCCAGGTCGGCGCCGAGATCGCGATCCCCACTGTTTACACCGACTGAGCACCGTGTACACCGACTGAGCCCCGGATGCGCGCGTGCGCGGTCGTCACGAAGGCGTCGTCGGCGGGCGCGAGATCTACGATGGAACAGTGACCTCTCTTGACGAGCTACCCCTCCGCGACGACCTCCGCGGACTCACCCCCTATGGCGCACCTCAGGCACCGCTGCCGATCGCGCTGAACGTCAACGAGAACACCCATCCGGTGCCCGATGAGGTCGCCGACGACATCCTCGACGAAATCGCGCGTGCACTGCGTGAGGTCAACCGCTATCCGGATCGTGAGTTCACCGCACTCCGTGAAGGCTTCGCCGAGTACCTCGGCCACGGACTCACCGCCGATCAGATCTGGGCGGGCAATGGCTCCAACGAGGTGCTCCAGCACATCCTGCAGGCCTTCAGCGGTCCGGGCCGCACAGTGTTCGGATTCGCTCCCACCTACTCGATGTACCCGCTTCTGGCGCAGGGAACCGGCGCGCGGTGGGTTGCCGGTGCGCGCGACGACGACTACGCGCTGACGCCCGAGAGTGCCGCAGCACAGGTCGCCGAGGCTGATCCCGACGTCGTACTGCTGTGCGCTCCCAACAACCCCACCGGCACGCCCATGGGACTCGACGTCATTGAGGCCGTCTACGAGGCCGCACGGGGTGTGGTCGTGGTCGACGAGGCCTACTTCGAGTTCGCGCCGCACGACTCGGTCTCGGCGCTCACCCTGTTGCATGGGCGGCCTCGCCTGGCGATCTCGCGCACTATGAGCAAGGCGTTCGCCTTCGCCGGTGCGCGTGTGGGCTACCTGGCCGCCGACCCCGCGTTCATCGACGCTCTCCGACTGGTGCGTCTGCCGTATCACCTGAGCGCGATCACTCAGGCCGCCGCGATCGCCGCGCTGCGCAACTCCGCCACCATGCTGCGCATGGTCGACGAGATCGTTGAACAGCGTGACCGTATCTCGGCCACCCTCGAAGCCCTCGGCTACCAGCCGCACGAATCCTGGTCGAACTTCGTCCTGTTCGGCGGTGTCACCGACCCGCCCGCGTTGTGGCGCGCCCTCTACGATCGCGGTGTCCTGATCCGCGACGTGGGCATCCCCGGTCACCTGCGCGTTTCGGCGGGCACCGAGGCCGAGACCACCGCCTTTCTGGAAGCACTCGCGTCGATAGGATCTCCCTCATGAGCGCCCCCCGCACCGCATCGTCCGCACGCACGGCGAAGCGCACCCGCAGCACCTCCGAATCGACCGTCGAGGTCGAGGTCAACCTCGACGGCACAGGCCGCAGCGACATCGCCACCTCCGTACCGTTCTTCGACCACATGCTCACCGCGTTCGCGAAGCACTCGCTCACCGACCTCACGGTCCGCGCCACCGGCGACACGCACATCGATGCACACCACACGGTCGAGGACATCTCGATCGTGCTCGGCCAGGCGCTCCGTGAGGCCCTCGGTGACAAGGCCGGTATCTCGCGCTACGGCGACGCACTCGTGCCGCTCGACGAAGCACTCGCTCAGGCCGTGGTCGACATCTCGGGACGGCCGTTTCTCGTGCACGACGGCGAGCCCGCGGGCTTTGAGTTCCATCTGATCGGTGGCCACTTCACCGGTTCTCTCGTGCGTCACGTGTTCGAAGCGATCACGCTCAATGCGGGACTGACCGTGCACGTGCGCGTGCTCGGCGGGCGCGATCCACACCACATCGCCGAGGCCGAGTTCAAGGCGTTCGCCCGGGCCTTCCGTCAGGCGAAGTCAATCGACCCGCTCGTCGAGGGCATCCCGTCCACCAAGGGTGCGCTGTGACCGGGCCCCACGTCGCGGTCTTCGACTACGAGTCGGGCAACGTCCACTCTGCGGTCAAGGCGCTGGCCGCCGCCGGAGCCGATGTCGAGCTGACCCGCGACCGCGCCCGCGCCCTGGCCGCCGACGGGCTCGTCGTGCCCGGCGTCGGTGCATTCGCCGCGGTGCGCGACGCCCTGATCGCGCACGGCGGTGACGAGATCATCGATCGCCGCCTGGCGGGCGGTCGCGCCGTGCTCGGCATCTGCGTCGGCATGCAGATCATGTTCGAGCATGGGGTCGAACGCGGCCAGGACTCCGCGGGGCTGGGGGAGTGGCCGGGGGCGGTCACCGAACTGGACGCCCCGGTACTGCCCCACATGGGCTGGAACACCGTCGAGCCTGGCGAGGGGTCGGTGCTGTTCCGCGGCATCGAGCACGAACGGTTCTACTTCGTGCACTCCTTCGCCGCCAAGTCGTGGGAACTCGACGTCATTCCGCCCTTCCCGCAGCCCGCGGTGACCTGGGCGACGCACGGCGAGCGGTTCATCGCCGCCGTCGAGAACGGGCCGCTCTCGGCCACGCAGTTCCACCCCGAGAAGTCCGGCGAAGCCGGCATCCGACTCCTGCGCAACTGGGTCGAATCCCTCTGACCCCGCACAGGGTTTGAGGACTTCGTCGCCGAAGACTACTCTCGTCTCTCGTGCCCGACCGGGCCGCCCTACCCTCCACAAGGAAGCCATGAACGATTTCGCACAGTCACCAGCCCTGATCCTGCTGCCCGCCGTGGATGTGGCCGGCGGAAAGGCGGTGCGACTCACCCAGGGCGAGGCGGGCACCGAGACCAACTACGGCGACCCCGTCGACGCGGCAGGCGAGTTCGTCGACGCCGGCGCCCAGTGGATCCACCTCGTCGACCTCGACGCGGCCTTCGGCCGGGGCAGCAACAGCTCGATCCTGCGCAAGGTCATCAAGCAGTACCGCGGCATCAACATCGAGGTCTCGGGCGGCATCCGCGATGACGCGAGCCTCGAAGCGGCGCTGGAGTCGGGCGCGGCCCGTATCAACCTCGGTACCGCGGCGCTGGAGAACCCCGAGTGGGCCGCCGATGTCATCAGCCGTTACGGCGAGGCCGTCGCCGTCGGACTCGACGTGCGCGGCACGACCCTCGCGGCACGCGGCTGGACCAAGGAAGGCGGCGACATCTGGGAGGTGCTCGAGCGCCTCGAAGAGGCCGGCTGCAGCCGCTACGTCGTCACCGACGTCACCAAGGACGGCACGCTGCGCGGACCCAACCTCGATCTGCTGCGGGAGATCACCGCGCGCACACCGAAGCCCGTGATCGCCTCGGGTGGCGTCTCCAGCCTCGACGACATCGCCGCACTGCGCGAGCTCGTCCCGCTGGGTGTCGAGGGCGCGATCGTCGGCAAGGCGCTGTACGCCGGACAGTTCACCCTCGCCGAGGCTCTGGATGTCGCAGGGGACTGACGACGCCTGCGACCACGGTGCCCCCGCTGACTCGGCGGGCGTGCCGTGGGAGGGGCGCAGTTTCGAGACCAACCCCCACGCCGCCGACGACGGATCCGCAGACCCTGCGCTGCTCGCCGCTTTGCGGCGATTCCGCTCGGGCGAGGGGTCGCAGGTCGAGGTCGTCGATGCGTTGCGAAGCGCCCGCGTGCTCGTGCCGCTGGTCGCCGAACGCGGCGATGAGGGCGTCGGGCCGACCGGACTGAAGGTCGACAAGACCCAGGAGCTCTCGATCGTCACCGTGGCCGCCCCCGACGGGCGTCGCGTGCAGCCGGTCTTCTCGTCCGTCGACACGATGCGGCGCTGGGACGCTCAGGCCCGGCCGATCCCGGTCGAGGCCGTGCGCGTCGCGCTGTCGGCGTCGAGCGAGCAGACCGATCTGATCGTGCTCGATCCGGCATCCGACACCGAGTTCGTCGTGCGTCGCCCCGCGATCTGGGCGATGGCGCAGAGCCAGCCGTGGGAGCCGAGCTTCCTGTCGCCGGAGGTGTTCACGGCCCTGCGTGAGAGCATCGCGCACGAACTGGCTGTCATCGATGTGGCGGTCGCGTCGGGTGACGCGGATGCCCGCATGCGCGGCCCCGAACTGATCGTCACGCTGACGCTGATCGATGGCCTGGACCGCGAGACGCTGGACGCCGTGCTGGCGCGGCTGGCTCAACGGTGGGCGGCCGACGACCGCATGGCGGTTCTCGTCGACTCGCTCACCGTCAAGCTCACACGCTCCGAGGTCAGTTGACCGGGCCGGTCCACTTCTCGCCGGGGCCCTTGCCGATCGGGTCCGGGATGACCGATGCCTCACGGAAGGCCAGCTGAAGCGAGCGCAGACCGTCGCGCAGCGGGCTGGCGTGCGCGCTGCTGATCTCGGGCGCCCCGGCGGTGATGAGCCCGGCGAGGGCGTTGATGAGCTTGCGGGCCTCGTCGAGGTCGAGCTGCTTCTCGGGGTCATCCGCCAGGCCGAGTTTCACGGCGGCCGCACTCATCAGGTGAACAGCGGTCGTGGTGATCACCTCGACCGCGGGAACGTCGGCGATGTCGCGTCCCGCGGCGGTCGCTGCCTGCTCCTGCTCGGCCCAGGTGTCGAGGCGGTGGTCGTGGGGCTCAGCAGGAATCGTCACTTCGTGTTGCTTTCTGTTAGACTTCTGCGGGCTCCGGAGCGTCACGCTCCGGCACGAAAGAGGATCCAATCCCACCCGCGCTTGCCGTTCCAGGCTACCGGGTTCTGCACCCCGCCGGTTTCGGTGGAAAGGGTGTGACAAGCCGGTGCATCTGAAGCATCGGCGGGTGGGGGAACTCCGAATTCGCCCGAGGCGTGAACAGCGACTCGGTGGCCGACAACCCACGTCTAAGGAGCTCCGCATCAGCGATCCCCGTACCAATGAGCGCATCCGCGTCCCCGAGGTCCGCCTCGTCGGACCCGCGGGTGAGCAGATCGGCGTTGTCCGCATCGAGGCAGCGCTGCGTCTGGCCCAGGAAGCCGATCTCGACCTCGTCGAGGTGGCTCCCAACTCCAAGCCGCCCGTGGTCAAGATCATGGACTACGGCAAGTTCAAGTACGAGGCCGCGCAGAAGGCGAAGGAAGCACGCCGTAACCAGGCGAACACCATCCTCAAAGAGGTGCGCTTCCGCCTGAAGATCGAGGCCCACGACTACACGACCAAGCTCAAGCGCGCCGAGGGCTTCCTCAAGGCCGGCGACAAGGTCAAGGCCATGATCCTGTTCCGCGGTCGCGAGCAGTCGCGTCCCGAGCAGGGCGTGCGTCTGCTGCGCAAGTTCGCCGAGGACGTCGCCGAGTTCGGCTCGGTCGAGTCGAACCCCACCATCGACGGTCGCAACATGGTCATGGTCATCGCGCCGCTGAAGAACAAGTCCGAGGCCAAGGCCGAGCAGAACGCCGTCCGCTCGGCGAACAAGCAGGCCGCGCGCGAGGCGAAGTCCTCGACGGGCAACGACGCCGAGGCCTGAGCCGCCCCCCAGTCTCCCGCTTGCGAGCGGGTATCCACCGTCGCCCGCCAGGGCGCCACACGAAGGAAGAGAAGATGCCGAAGCAGAAGACCCACTCGGGTGCGAAGAAGCGCTTCAAGATCACCGGCAGCGGAAAGCTGAAGAAGCAGCAGGCCGGTATGCGCCACAACCTCGAGCACAAGTCGAGCCGTCGCACCCGCCGCCTGAACCAGGACCAGGTGCTCTCGAAGGCCGACTCCAAGGTCGCGAACAAGCTTCTCGGTCGCGGCTGAGCCCCGCCCGAGCGTACGGAATAGGAATACACGAAAATGGCAAGAGTCAAGCGCGCGGTAAACGCGCAGAAGAAGCGTCGCGTCATCCTCGAACGCGCCTCGGGTTACCGTGGCCAGCGTTCGCGCCTCTACCGCAAGGCGAAGGAGCAGGTCACCCACTCGCTCGTCTACGCGTACCGTGACCGTCGCAAGCGCAAGGGCGACTTCCGTCGTCTGTGGATCCAGCGCATCAACGCCGCTGCCCGCCAGAACGGCATCACGTACAACCGCTTCATGCAGGGTCTGGGCCTGGCCGGTGTGCAGGTCGACCGCCGTATGCTCGCCGAGCTCGCCGTGACCGACGCCGCCGCATTCGCGTCGCTGGTCGAGACCGCGAAGAACGCTCTGCCCTCGGACGTCAACGCTCCGAAGTCGGCTGCCTGAGCATCCGCTCTTCATGCAAACGGGCGTCTCCCCTCGGGGAGGCGCCCGTTTCGCGTCCCGGGGCATCCGCGGCGCGCCGATAGACTGATGCCGTGCTGGAGAATCCTCGCTCGCCCCGTGTCCGCGCTGTCGCCAAGCTCTCCAAGCGCAGTGCGCGCGTCGAGACCGGTCTGTTCCTGCTGGAGGGGCCGCAGGCGGTCCGTGAGGCATTGCGGTACGTGCCCGGTGCGATCGTCGAGCTCTACGCGACGCCGACGGCGTGGGAACGGCACGCCGACATCCGCCAGCTGGTCGCCGAGCACGAGGTCCCGTTCGACTACGTGACCGAGGACGTGCTCGACGCGATGGCCGACACCGTGACCCCGCAGGGGCTGATCGCGGTGGCCCGCCAGACCCCGACCGCTGTGAAGGACATCTTCGCGGCGTCCCCGCGCCTGATCGCGATCTGCGAAGAGGTGCGCGACCCGGGCAATCTCGGCACGATCATCCGTGCGGCGGACGCCGCAGGGGCGGATGCTGTCGTGCTGACCGGCCGCACCGTTGATCCCTACAACCCGAAGGTCGTCCGCTCGACCACGGGCTCGCTGTTCCACCTGCCGATCTCGGTGGGAGGCGACCTCGCCGACGTCGTGAGCCGCGCGCACGCGGCCGGACTGCAGGTGCTCGCCGCCGATGTGGGCGGGGGCGATCTGTTGTCTGCGCGCGCCGACAACACGCTCGCCAAGCCGACCGCCTGGTTGTTCGGCAACGAGGCGCGGGGACTCGAAGCGGATGCCCGCGGGCTCGCCGACCAGGCACTGAAACTGCCGATCTACGGGCAGGCCGAGTCGTTGAACCTCGCGACCGCCGCGAGCGTGTGCCTGTACGAGAGCGCGTTCGCGCAGCGCGCCGAGCACTGATCGGCGCCATCGCGCCGCCGATCACGAAACGATAAAGACCACGACGACCCCCTGTGCTGTCGAGGCCCCGGCCCTAGAGTTGGGCCATGGCAGAGAGCAGAGACGCCCTCGTGGTCGTCGAGAACGTCCAGAAGCACTACGGCGACTTCCAGGCGCTGACCGACATCAACCTCACGGTCGACCGCGGTGAGGTCGTCGTCGTCATCGGACCGTCAGGCTCGGGTAAGTCCACGCTCTGCCGCACCATCAACCGGCTGGAGACGATCACCAGCGGCGAGATCCGCATCGACGGCAAAGTGCTGCCCGCCGAGGGCAAGGCGCTCGCGCACCTGCGCGCCGAGGTCGGCATGGTCTTCCAGTCGTTCAACCTGTTCGCGCACCTGACGATCCTCGAGAACGTCACGCTCGGCCCGATCAAGGTCCGCGGCCTCAAGAAGGCGGATGCCGAGAAGGAGGCCATGGCGCTGCTGGAGCGCGTCGGGGTCGCCGAGCAGGCGCGCAAGCTTCCTGCGCAGCTGTCGGGTGGACAGCAGCAGCGTGTCGCGATCGCCCGTGCCCTGGCGATGCGCCCGAAGGTCATGCTCTTCGATGAGCCCACCAGCGCCCTGGACCCCGAGATGATCACCGAGGTGCTCGACGTGATGATCGGGCTCGCCAACGAGGGCATGACGATGATCGTCGTCACGCACGAGATGGGCTTCGCGCGCAAGGCGGCCAACCGGGTGGTGTTCATGGCCGATGGGCAGATCGTCGAGCAGGCGACGCCCGAGCAGTTCTTCACGAACCCACAGAGCGCGCGCGCCAAGGACTTCCTCTCCAAGCTGCTCACCCACTGACTCCCGTCCACACATCCCATAAGGAGACGCACATGCGACGTACACGCACACTGGCAGGAATCGGCATCGCAACGGTGGCGTTGTTCGCCCTGACCGCCTGCAACAGCAGTGACACGGCCGGTGGTGGCCTGGACTTCGAGGTGGCCAACGACGTCAGCCTCGACGGCAGCCCGACGTTCGACGCGATGGTCGAGCGCGGTGGCCCGATCATCGGCGTCAAGGAGGATCAGCCCAACCTCGGCTACCTCGACGCGACGACGGGTGAGCGCTCCGGATTCGACATCGAGATCGCCCGATGGATCGCGGCCTCGCTGGGCTTCGAAGAGGGCGACATCACCTACGAGCCGATCGCCTCGGCGAACCGCGAACAGGCGCTCGTCAACGGTGACATCGACTACTACGTCGGCACCTACTCGATCACCGACTCGCGCAAGGAGCAGATCAACTTCGCAGGTCCGTACTTCGTCACCGGCCAGGGCTTCCTCGTCTCGTCTGACAGCGAGATGACCGAGGTCAACGATGTCTCGGACTTCAACGGCATGACGGTCTGCTCGGCGACCGGATCCACGCCGATCCAGAACATCAAGGACAACTACCCCGAGATCAACACCCAGGAGTACGACATCTACTCCCAGTGCGTCGAGGACCTGCTCAGCGGCAAGGTCGACGCTGTCACGACCGACGCGGCGATCCTGATCGGGTATGCGGCGCGTACCCCTGACAAGCTGAAGGTGCTCGACGGTCTGTTCACCGAGGAGCGCTACGGCGTCGGCGTGCCCAAGGGCGACACCGTGCTGCAGGAGCACATCAACACGCTCTTCACCGAGGGTGGCGACACCTGGCAGGAGATCTTCGACGCGACGCTCGGGCAGTCGGGCATCCAGGTCGACCAGCCGGCCGTCGACCCGGTCGAGTAACCCTCAACGGCGGCAGCCCGGTTCGGCACGTCACGACACGACGTGACCGAACCGGGCTCCCGCCCGCATCGCTGAGAAGGAGGGCGCGTGGACGCCATCAACGGCAACCTCGATCTGTGGATCGAAGGCATCTCGTACACCCTGTTGGTGTTCTTCGGTGGCGGCATCATCGCCCTGGTACTGGGAACCATCGTCGGCGCCATGCGCGTGTCACCGGTTCCGGTCGCCCGTGCGGTGGGCACGCTGTACGTGACGCTCGTACGCAACACCCCGCTCACGCTCGTGTTCTTCTTCTTCGTGTTCGGCTACAGCGCTCTGGCGCTGCCGACGTTGTCGAACACGGTGCTCGGCATCATGGCCATCGGGGTGTACACGGCAACGTACGTGGCCGAGACCCTCCGTGCCGGCATCAACACGGTGCCCGTCGGGCAGGCGGAGGCCGCCAGGGCGATCGGACTGCCGTTCGGGCAGGTCATGACCCTCGTGGTGCTCCCGCAGGCCTTCCGTTCGGTGGTGCCGCCCATGATGAGTGTGTTCATCGCCCTGCTGAAGAACACCACGGTGGCCGCGGGCTTCTCGATCGCGGTGCTGCCGCAACTGCAGTCGACCATCTCGAACTCCCACACCCGCACGGGTACGCCAATGGAGGTGTTGCTCTGGGTCGCCATCATCTTCGTCGCCCTGGTGATGCTCCTCACCTGGTTGCAACGAAGCCTTGAGAAGCGCTGGAGGATCGCCCGATGACTTCCGTCCTCTTCGACGTGCCGGGGCCCCGAGCCCGTCGGCGCAACACGATCCTCGCCGTGGTGACGATCGCGGTGGTCGTCGCGATCCTTGCCTTCCTGGTGTGGCGCCTCAGCCTCACCAATCAGTTCAGCGCCGAGAAGTGGAGCGTCTTCACCTACTCGGCGGTGTGGGCGTCCATCGGCGAGATGCTGATGAACACCTTGCGGGCCTTCGCGCTGGCGGCAGTGCTGAGCCTTGCACTCGGATTCGTGCTCGCGATCGGACGACTGTCCGACCACGCCTGGGTCCGAGTGCCCGTCACGGTCATCACCGAGTTCTTCCGCGCGGTTCCCGTGCTCGTGATGATGATGATCCTCTACTACGGACTCCCCACGCTGGGCATGAAGGTCGACCCGTACTGGGCCGTCGTGCTGGCGCTGATGGTCTACAACGGTTCGGTGCTGGCAGAGGCGCTGCGCGCGGGCATCGAGTCGCTGCCGCGGGGCCAGAGCGAGGCCGGCTACGCGATCGGCCTACGCAAGAGCGGCGTGATGGCGCTCATCCTGCTGCCGCAGGCAGTGCGTGCCATGCTGCCGGTGATCGTCGCTCAGCTGGTCGTGGTGATGAAGGACACTGCTCTCGGATTCATCATCACGTACCAGGAGCTGCTGTACTACGCCAAGCTGCTCAGTTCGCAGCCGGGACGACCGATTCTGCAGTCCGCGCTCGTCATCGGTGGTATCTACATCGTGATGTGTCTGATTCTCTCGGGCATCGCGAAGTGGCTCGAGATCCGCACACGGCGCTCGCCGAAGGACAAGGTGCTGGAAGCCGAGGCGGCCGTGCTCATGCACGAAGGAACCGACACCGAACTCCTGGTCGCCCAGGGGGACGGCAAGCGGGGACGGCGGCACGGTCGGGACCGACGCTGAACGGAACGGCCGGTCGTCGCCGCGCCGGTAGACTCTGATCTCGTGTCAGCCACTCCTGAGATCACCCCCGAAGCGGTCGAGGCCGCGGTCACGGCGGCACTCGCTGCCGTCGAAGCCGCGAGCGACACCGCCCAGCTCAAATCCGCCAAAGCCGCGCATGTGGCCGAAGGGTCGCCGCTGGCCGTCCTGAACGCGTCTATGCGTCAGGTCGCGCCCGAGCACAAGGCGACGTTCGGCAAGCTGATCGGGCAGGGGAGGGGTCGGGTCGCCCAGGCCCTGGCCGCAAAGGAGGCCGAGCTGGCCGAGGCCGAGACGGCAGCCCGCCTGGAGGCCGAGCGGGTCGACATCACCGCGCTCGCCTCGCGTTCGCGTGTGGGTGCGCGCCATCCGCTGCCGCTCATGCAAGAGCAGATCAGCGACATCTTCGTCGGCATGGGGTGGGAGATCGCCGAGGGCCCCGAGCTCGAGCACGAGTGGTTCAACTTCGACGCCCTGAACTTCGATGTCGACCACCCGGCGCGTCAGGAGCAGGACACCTTCTACGTCGACCCGACGTCGCGTCACCTGGTGATGCGCACGCACACCAGCCCGGTGCAGGTGCGGTCGATGCTCGACCGCGAGGTGCCGATCTATGTGCTGTGCCCTGGTCGCGTGTACCGCACTGATGAGTTCGACGCCACGCACCTGCCGGTGTTCACCCAGGTCGAGGGCCTCGTGGTTGACAAGGGCATCACCATGGCGCATCTGAAGGGCACGCTCGACCACCTCGCCAAGCAGCTCTTCGGAGCCGAGGCGAAGACGCGCCTGCGCACCAACTACTTCCCGTTCACCGAGCCTTCGGCCGAGTTCGATCTGTGGCATCCGACCTTCAAGGGCGGCGCCCGCTGGATCGAGTGGGGCGGTTGCGGAATGGTCAACCCCAACGTGCTGCGCGCGGCGGGGATCGACCCGGAGGTCTACAGCGGGTTCGCCTTCGGTATCGGCGTCGAGCGGGCGCTGATGTTCCGCAGCGATGTGAAAGACATGCGCGACATGGCAGAGGGCGATGTGCGCTTCAGCGAGCAGTTCGGGATGGTGGTGTGATGCGTATTCCGCTTTCCTGGTTGCGCGAGTACGTCGAGGTGGCAACGGATGCCACTCCGGAAGACGTTCTGGCGTCGTTCCTCTCGGTGGGCTTCGAAGAGGAGGACATCCATCGCGTCGAGATCACCGGTCCCGTCGTGGTCGGTCAGGTGCTCTCGGTCGAGCCCGAGCCGCAGAAGAACGGCAAGACGATCAACTGGTGCCAGGTCGATGTGGGCGAAGACGAGCCCCGCGGAATCGTCTGCGGTGCGCACAACTTCGTCGCCGGCGACAAGGTCGTGGTGACCCTGCCCGGGGCTGTGCTGCCCGGGCCGTTCCCGATCGCCGCGCGCAAGACGTACGGCCATGTCTCGGACGGCATGATCGCCTCGGCGCGCGAGCTCGGCCTCGGCGACGAGCACGACGGCATCATCGTGCTGTCGACGCTGGGTCTGGATCCCGAGGTCGGTACTGACGCCATCGAACTGCTGCACCTCAACGATGTCGCCGTCGAGATCAACGTCACGCCCGACCGCGGCTACGCGTTCTCACTGCGTGGCGTCGCCCGCGAGTACGGTCACGCCACCGGGGGTGCTTTCAGCGATCCCGCCGAGCGCGACTTCGCCGAGCTGCAGCCGGGAACGGGCTTCGACATCCGTGTCGAGGATGAGAACCCGATCCGCGGCACCGTCGGCGCGCGCGAGTTCGTCGCACGCGTCGTCCGCGATGTCGACCCGAGCCGTCCCACCCCGCCGTGGATGGTCGCCCGGCTCGCGCTGGCGGGCATGCGCTCGCTGGGCATCCTGATCGACATCACCAACTACGTCATGCTCGAACTGGGCAACCCGATTCACGGCTACGACCTCGACAAGCTCGACGGCGGCATTGTGGTGCGTCGCGCGGGACAGGGCGAGCGCATCACCACGCTCGACGGGCAGGATCGCGCTCTGCACGTCGAAGATCTGCTGATCACCGACGGTTCGGGCCCCATCGGCATCGCAGGCGTCATGGGCGGCGGCACGACCGAGATGAGTGACACCACGCGCAACGTGCTGATCGAGGCGGCGACGTTCGATCCGGTCACGATCGCCCGGAGCGCCCGCCGACACAAGCTGCCGAGCGAGGCGTCGAAGCGCTTCGAGCGGGGTGTCGATCCGCTGATCCCGTTCGTCGCCGCACGCCGGGTGGCCGATCTGATGGTCGAGCTCGCCGGGGGAACGCTGACCGACGAGGGCGGCGCGCTGTACACCGAGTTCGAGATCGCCGGAATCGCGCTGCCGCGTGGCTTCGCCGATGGCGTCGTGGGCGTCGACTACACCGACGACGAGGTCGTCGGGGCACTCGAGATGATCGGCGCCGAGGTCGCGGAGCAGGGCGACGGGTGGTTCGTGATCCCGCCGAGCTGGCGACCCGACCTCACTGACAAGTGGACGCTGGTCGAGGAGATCGCGCGCATCCACGGTCTCGACCGGATCCCGTCCGTCCTCCCGGTCCCGCCGTCGGGCCGTGGCTACACGGCGCTGCAGCAGGGACGCAAGCGGGTGGCGGATGCCCTCGCCGCGGCCGGTCTGGTCGAGACGCCGTCGTTCCCGTTCACCACCGAGCAGCTCAACGACCTGCACGGCTCGGCGACCGGCGATCACCTGCCCAGCATCCGTCTGGCCAACGCACTCGACGGACAGGCGCCGTTCCTGCGCCGATCGCTGCTGCCCGCTCTGGTGCAGACCGCGCACCGCAACATCTCGCGCGGTCTGGTGGATCTCGGCCTGTTCGAGGTCGGGTCGGTGTTCACCCCCGAAGAGGGCGTGACCTACGGCACGGACTTCATCCCGCCGCTCGGCGAACGCCCCGACGATGAGACGCTGGCGGCGCTCAACGCGGCCATCCCGCCGCAGCCGAGGCACATCGCGGCGCTGTTCGCCGGCAACATCACCCCGCGTCAGCCGGGGCGCCCTGCCGAGCACGTCGACCTGGCCGATGCGCTGGACGTCGTGCGGGTGATCGGCGTCGCCGCCGGCGTCGACATCGACGTGGCGCAGACGCAGCGCGCCGCGCTGCATCCGGGACGAGCCGGGGCACTGAGCGTGCGCGGCGAGCAGATCGGCTACGTCGGCGAGCTGCACCCGCAGGTCTCGGCCGACGCCGACCTGCCGGGGCGTGTCGTCGTGTTCGAACTGGACCTGGATCGTCTGCTCACCCTCGCGGGCGAGCGCGTCGTCGTCGAGTCCCTGTCGACGTACCCTGCGGCCACGCAGGACGTCTCGCTGGTCGTGGGTGTGGAGGTGCCTGCCGCCGAGGTGCGCTCCGCGCTCGTCGAGGGCGCCGGCGACCTGCTCGAGTCCGTGCGTCTCGTCGACGACTACCGCGGCGAGGGCCTGGGCGACGGGCAGAAGAGCCTCAGCTACGCCCTGCGCTTCCGGGCATCCGACCGTACGCTGACCGCCGCCGAGGCGAGCGAGGCAAAGCTCGCGGGCGTCGCCGTGGCGACGCAGCGCTTCGGCGCGAGCATCCGCGACTGAGTCGCATCGGCGATTCCGCTCACGGTGCCTGCGCTGTGAGCGGAATCGCTTGCGTCTGCTCTCGGATGCCGATGGCATGGACGCATGACTCAGGTGCTGGTGCTCGGCGGAACAGGATGGCTTTCGGGACGGATCGCGCAGCGCTGGCGTGACGCTGGCGCGCAGGTGACGTGTCTGGCACGCGGGAGCCGACCGGCCCCGGACGGCACCGTGCTGTTGCGCGGGGACCGCGACGAACCGGATGTCTACGACCGGCTGCGCGAGCAGCAGTGGGACGAGATCGTCGATATCTCCTCGCGCGCGGATCACGTGGGTGCGGCCGTCGCGGCGCTCGGCGACAGTGCGGCGCACTGGACGTACGTGTCGTCGGTCTCGGTGTACGCCGACGAGGTCACCGTCGGTCTCGACGAGACCGGGCCGCTCCACGCGCCCGCGCAGCCGGGCGACGAGTACGACTACAGCGCCCAGAAGGTCGCCGCCGAACAGGCGGTGACCGCCCTGGGCACGCGGGCCGGCATCGTCCGGCCCGGACTGGTGGTCGGCGCCGGCGATCCCAGCGACCGCTTCGGATACTGGGCGGCGGCCTTCGCACGCGCCGGTGACGGCGCGGTGCTGGCGCCCGACAGTCGCGACCGATTCGCTCAGGTGATCGACGTCGACGATCTCGCCGGGTTCATCACCGCTGCCCGGCGCACCGGTGTCGTCAATGCCATCGGTGATCCGCTGCCGCTGAGCGACCTGCTCGACGCCTTCCGTACCGAGTCCGGTCATTCCGGCCCGGTCCGGGTGGCCGACGACGACTGGCTCGATGCGCACGGCGTGCAGTACTGGATGGGGGAGCGCTCACTGCCGCTGTGGCTGCCCGCAGACATGCCGGGCTTCGCGCAGCACGACAACCGTGCGTACCGCGCCGCCGGCGGGGGATTCACGCCCCTTGACCAGACGATCCGGAGCGTGCTCGCCGACGAACGCGCTCGGGGACTGGACCGCGAGCGTCGTGCCGGTCTGACCCGGCACGACGAGAGCGAGCTGCTCGCACAGCTCGTCTGAGCCGGGTCCGGTCGACGCCCGATCCGGCGGGCTTCGCTAGACTCGCGCACAGTGACACGGGGTGCCGCAGAAGCGGCTGAGATCACACCCGTCGAACCTGATCTAGTTCGTACTAGCGAAGGGATGTCGTCCATGAGCGATCGTCTGCGCCCATCCGTCCGTATTCCGGCCGCCGCCGCCGAGCTGCTGCGCGAGGTGCGCCGAACACCTCCGCTGACCCAGTGCATCACGAACACCGTGGTGGCGGGCTTCACGGCCAATGTGCTTCTGGCGACGGGGGCGGCACCCGCGATGGTCGGCATCGTCGGCGAGTCCGGGATCTTCGCCGGCATCGCCGATGCGCTGCTGGTGAATCTCGGTACTCCGCCGCCCGAGCAGCGCGCGGCCATGTCCGAGGCGGTGCGCGGCGCGAACGCGGCGGGCACGCCGTGGGTGCTCGACCCGGTCGCGATCGGAGCACTCCCCGTGCGGACGACACTCGCCGCCGAGCTGGTCGCCCAGCATCCGACGGCCGTGCGCGGCAACGCGAGTGAGATCCTCGCCCTGGCCGGCACCGGTGCCGGCGGACGGGGCGTCGACGCCGTCGATGCCCCGGAGGCCGCCATGGAGGCGGCCCGTACGATCGCCGCACGGTGGGGGAGCGTGGTGGCGGTCTCGGGCGCCACCGACCTGATCACCGACGGGGAACGGGTGATCCGGATCGCCAACGGCGACCCGCTGCTCACGCGCGTCACCGGGGGAGGGTGCGCGCTCGGAGCCGTCATGGCCGCCTTCCTCGGCGCGGCCCGAGCAACCGGGGCCGACGCCATGACGGCGGTGGCTGCGGCGACCCTGGTCTACACCGTCGCCGCCGAGCGCGCGGCGAAGGTCGCCGCGGGCCCCGGCAGCTTCGCCGTCGCGTTCATCGACGCGCTCGCTGCGGTCGAGACAGACGATCTGC
This sequence comes from Microbacterium sp. 2216-1, assembly GCF_046507855.1. Taxonomy (NCBI): domain Bacteria; kingdom Bacillati; phylum Actinomycetota; class Actinomycetes; order Micrococcales; family Microbacteriaceae; genus Microbacterium; species Microbacterium sp. 2216-1. The sequence goes on along the minus strand of NZ_JBKFTM010000004.1, from coordinate 14,364 downwards.
TGCGCGACGCCCGGATCGAGGAGGACGCACGGTGACGTACGACCTGTCGATCTACCTGGTCACCGATCCGCACCTGTGCGGTGCGCGCGGTGTCGTGCAGACCGTCCGCGATGCGGTCGACGGCGGCGCCACCATCGTGCAGCTGCGCGACAAACACGCCGACGACGACGCCATCGTCGAGCAACTCGTCACCCTGTCCGAGGCCATCGACGGACGCGCGCTGCTCGTCGTCGACGACCGCGTCGACGCCGTTCTTGCCGCACGCCGCCGGGGAGCCCGCGTCGACGGGGTCCACGTGGGACAGTCCGACCTGCCGGCGACCGAGGTGCGGCGCCTGCTCGGGCCGGATGCCCTCGTCGGCCTCACCGCGAACACGCCGGAGCACCTGGCGGCGCTGCGCGACCTTCCGACCGGGACAGTCGACTACATCGGTGCCGGGGTGATCCGCCCGACGAGTACGAAGCCCGATCACCCGGCCCCGCTCGGCATCGCAGGCTTCGCCGCGCTCGCCGCGCAGAGCCCTGTTCCCGCCGTCGCAATCGGTGGCATCCGCTCGGATGACGTTGTACCGCTGCGCGCGGCGGGTGCCGCCGGTGTTGCCGTGGTGTCACAGATCTGCGCGGCCGACGACGCGCACCTCGCGACCACCGCGCTGCGCGCGCGGTGGAGCGGCGCCGCGGTTCCCCGGGTGCTGAGCATCGCCGGCAGCGACCCCTCCGGGGGTGCCGGCATCCAGGCCGACCTGAAATCCATCGCCGCCAACGGCGGCTACGGCATGGCAGCACTGACCGCACTCACGGCGCAGAACACACGCGGCGTGCACGAGGTGCACGTCCCGCCGGTGTCGTTCCTGCGTACGCAACTCGACGCGCTCGCCGACGACATCGAGATCGACGCGGTGAAGATCGGGATGCTCGCGGATGCCGAGGTGATCGCCATGGTCGACGCCTGGCTGGACGAGAACCGTCCGGCGACCGTCGTGCTCGATCCGGTCATGGTCGCCACCTCCGGCGACCGTCTGCTCGATGAGCGGGCGGAGGCGGCACTGCACCGCCTCGCGCGACGTGCCGACCTGCTCACCCCGAACATCGCCGAACTCGAGGTGCTGGCCGGACGGCGGGTCATCGGGTGGGACGACGCGCTCGATGCGGCGCGCGACCTCGCGGCGGCCGTCGATGCCCTGGTGCTCATCAAGGGCGGACACCTCGACAGCGACGACGCACCCGACGCCCTCGTCGGAGCGGAGGGCGTGATCTCGCACTTCTCCGGTGCGCGCATCGCCACCACCAGCACACACGGCACCGGTTGCTCGCTCTCATCCGCCGTCGCCACGCGCCGTGCGGCAGGGGCCGACTGGTCGCTCGCGATCGCCGACTCTCGCGCCTGGCTGCGCGAGTCGCTGCGCGCAGGAGCGGCACTCGGCGTCGGGCGCGGTCACGGGCCGGTCAACCACTTCGCCGGCCTCTGGCAACGCGGCGGGCTCGGCACGCGCCCAACCGCCGATGACGTGCGCGCCGAATGGTGGGCCGGTATCGCGAGCATCCGTCACGACATCGACGCGCTGCCATTCATCCGCGCACTCGCCGAGGGCACGCTCGATCGGGCGACATTCCTGCACTACCTGGAGCAGGACGCGCTGTACCTGCGTGAGTACGCGCGGGTGCTCGCCGAAGCTGCCCGCCTCGCACCCACCGCGGCGGAACAGTCGTTCTGGGCTGAGGGCGCACATGGCGCGATCGCCGGTGAGCTGGCCATGCACGCCTCGTGGCTCACGCCGATGACCGGGGTGTCGGCGGCCACATTCTCGGCCGATCCCACCCCCGTCACGACCGGCTATCTGGACCATCTGCGTGCAACGGCGTTCACCGGCGATTACGCGACCCTGATCGCGGCGGTGCTGCCGTGCTTCTGGCTGTACGCCGACCTCGGCGAACGCCTGCACAGCGGTGCCTTCGGGCCGGAGCCTCTCGATCCGGCGCATCCGTTCGCCTCGTGGCTGGCGACATATGCCGACCCGACGTTCGCGGTCGCCAACGCGCAGGCCATCGCGTACGTCACCGCAGCGGCCGCCAGGTCAGATGATGCGCAGCGGTCGCGCATGCGCCGTGCGTTCGAGCGGGCCGCGGCGCACGAACGGGCCTTCTTCGACCTTCGGTGACGGCGAACGGCGCGGCGGCCCGGTCGCGTCAACTTGCGCCCGGTGGCGACGACTCGATATCGTCACCGCATGCCTTCGGCCCCGCACAACCGCACGACGCTCTCCCCGAGCGTCGCCGTTGTGCGCCCGCGCCGACGCCGCGGCGGCCGCCGACCATAGGCGACCCCGCTCTGCGCCGACGCTTCGGCGCAGCTGCCGGTGTCGCCGCCTCGGCCCAGGCCCGTCATCGGGCGCACACCGACCGTTAAGGTAGAAGCATGACGTATACCGTCGCCGTCTCCGGCGCATCCGGCTACGCGGGGGGCGAGATCCTGCGGCTCCTCGCCGCACACCCCGACATCGAGATCCGCACCGTGACCGCGCATTCCAACGCCGGCCAGCCGCTCATCGAACACCAGCCGCACCTGCGCTCCCTGGCGCACCTGACGCTGCAGCCCACCACCCCCGAGGTGTTGGCCGGGCACGACATCGTGTTCCTCGCCCTGCCGCACGGCCAGTCCGGCCAGTACACCGACGCCCTCGGCGACACCCCGCTGGTGATCGACGCCGGTGCCGACCACCGGCTCACCTCGCAACAGGCCTGGGACGCCTTCTACGGCGGCCACTTCGATGAGCCGTGGGCGTACGGTGTGCCCGAGCTGCTCACGGCCACCGGAAAGCAGCGTGAGCAGCTGCGGGGCGCTTCGCGGATCGCGGCTCCCGGCTGCAACGCATCGACCGTCAGTCTGAGCCTGACCCCCGGCGTCGCCGCCGGAGTGATCGATCCGTCCGACATCGTCACGATGCTTGCCGTCGGCCCGTCCGGCGCCGGCAAGAGCCTCAAGCCCCACCTGCTGGGCAGCGAACTGCTCGGCACCGCCAACCCGTACGCCGTCGGCGGCACGCACCGGCACATCCCCGAGATCCGCCAGGCGCTCGCCGCGGCCTCGGGAGCCACGCCCGACAGCATCCGCATCTCGTTCACCCCCGTTCTCGTGCCGATGGCGCGTGGCATCCTCGCCACGTCCACCGCGCCGATCGTCGAGGGTGTGACCGACGCGCAGATCCGCGACGCGTGGGAGCAGGCCTACGGCGACGAGACCTTCGTGCAGCTGCTGCCGCAGGGATCGTTCCCGCGCACCGCTGACGTGCTCGGCGCCAATACCGCGCTGATGGGTCTGGCGATCGACCGGGCGGCCAACCGCGTCACGGTGGTCACCGCCGTCGACAACCTCGTCAAGGGCACCGCCGGCGCTGCCATCCAGTCCATGAATCTCGCGCTCGGCCTTCCCGAGGGCCGCGCGCTCACCGTGAACGGAGTAGCGCCGTGAGTGTCACCGCACCCCAGGGCTTCGAGGCGGCCGGCGTCGCCACGGGGCTGAAGTCCACCGGAGCCCTCGACGTAGCCATCGTCGTCAACCGCGGCCCGCGCAAGATCGGCGCGGCGGTGTTCACCACGAACCGCGCCAAGGCCAACCCGATCATCTGGTCGCAGCAGGTGATCGCCGATCGCATCGTCGAGGCGATCGTGCTCAACTCCGGCGGCGCGAACTGCTTCACCGGGGCCTTCGGGTTCCAGACCACGCACCAGACAGCCGAGAAGGCCGCCGAGCTGCTGCAGGTCAGCGCCGGAGATGTGCTGGTCTGCTCGACGGGGCTCATCGGCACCGGCGACGAGGTCTTCCGCGGTCGGGTTCTCGACGGCGTCGAGCGCGGCGTCGCCGCGCTGAGCGCAGACGGCGGTCAGGACGCCGCCGCGGCCATCATGACCACAGACACCGTCGCGAAGACCGCATCGGTGACGCGATCGGGCTGGACGATCGGAGGCATGGCCAAGGGCGCGGGGATGCTCGCACCGGGGCTGGCCACCATGCTGGTCGTCCTCACCACCGACGCCGACCTCGAAGCGGTTGAGGCGGATGCTGCGCTGCGCCGGGCGACGGGGGTCACCTTCGACCGGCTCGATTCGGACGGCTGCATGTCGACCAACGACCAGGTGACGCTGCTGGCCAACGGTGCCACCGGCATCCGTCCCGACCTCGACGAGTTCGCATCGGCCCTGACCGAGGTCTGCCGTGAGCTGTCGCAGAAGCTGCAGCAGGATGCCGAGGGCGCCAGCCACGACATCACGATCGTCGTCACGAACGCCGAGAGCGAGGCCGACGCCGTGGAGGTCGGCCGATCGGTGGCGCGCAACAACCTCTTCAAGGCGGCGATCTTCGGCAACGACCCCAACTGGGGGCGGGTGCTCGCCGCGATCGGCACGACCGACGCGCGCTTCGACCCCTACGACGTCGATGTATCGATGAACGGTGTGCGCGTCTGCTCCGCCGGTGGTCCCGACCGTCCGCGTGAAGAGGTCGACCTCACCCCGCGGGCGACGCTCGTCGAGATCGATCTGAAGACCGGCGACGCGACCGCGACGATCCTCACCAACGACCTGACCCACGACTACGTGCACGAGAACAGCGCCTACGCCTCATGACAGATCTGCAGGACACCGCCCCCGAGGAAGCCGCCTACAAGGCCGCCACCCTCATCGAATCGCTGCCGTGGCTCAAGCGCTTCCGCGATCAGATCGTGGTCGTCAAGTACGGCGGCAATGCGATGGTCAGCGACGAACTGCAAGAGGCGTTCGCGCAGGACATCGCCTACCTGCGGTACGTCGGCGTGCAGCCGGTGGTCGTGCACGGTGGCGGCCCCCAGATCTCGAGCATGCTCGACCGGCTGGCCATCCCCAGTGAGTTCAAGGGCGGATACCGGGTCACCTCCACCGAGGCCATCAGCGTCGTGCGGATGGTGCTCACCGGGCAGATCAACCCCACACTGGTGGCGAAGATCAACTCGCACGGCCCGATCGCGACGGGACTGAGCGGTGAGGACGCCGGGCTGTTCGGCGGGCGTCGACGCGGCATCGTGCTCGACGGTGAAGAGGTCGATCTTGGCCGCGTCGGCGACGTGGTGCAGGTCGACCCGACACCGGTGCTCGACCACCTCGCGGCCGGTCGCATCCCCGTGGTCTCGTCGATCGCGCCCGACCTCGATCACCCCGGTCAGTCGCTGAACGTGAATGCGGATGCCGCGGCCGCGGCCCTGGCGACGGCTCTGGGGGCCCGCAAGCTGGTGATCCTCACCGATGTCGCCGGGCTCTACGCCGACTGGCCCAACCGTGATTCGTTGGTCTCGCACATCACGGCGACCGAGCTCACCCAGATGCTGCCCACGCTCGAATCGGGAATGATCCCGAAGATGCGCGCGTGCCTCGACGCGGTCGAGTCGGGGGTCGATGCGGCGGCGATCATCGACGGGCGGGTACCGCACTCGGTGCTCGTGGAACTGTTCACCAGCAAGGGAATCGGCACAGAGGTGGTCGCAGGATGACGAACTGGAACGACGACGCGGCACGCGATCTGATGAGCCTCGGCGGACGGCTCGCGTTGCTCACCCGCGGTGAGGGCTCCTGGGTGTGGGACGCTGACGACAACCGCTACCTGGACTTCCTCGGCGGCATCGCCGTGAACTGCCTCGGTCACGCGCACCCGGTGTTCGTGGAGGCGGTCTCGGCGCAGGCGGCAACGCTGGCGCATGTGTCGAACTACTTCGCCACGCCCCCTCAGCTCGAGATCGCCGCGCGCCTGAAGCGCCTGGCCGGAACCGGTGAGCGCGGCCGTGTGTTCCTGGCGAACTCCGGTACCGAGGCCAACGAGATGGCGATCAAGCTCGCCCGGTTGCACGGTGCACAGCCGTCAGCGGGGGAGGGCGCTGCCCGCACGCGCATCCTCGTCGTCGAAGGAGCGTTCCACGGACGCACGATGGGCGCACTCTCGCTCACCCCGAAGGCCGCCTACCGCGACCCGTTCCTGCCGGCCGTGCCCGACATCGTCGCCGTGGAGCGCACGCTGGAGAGCCTGGAGGCGGCGTTCGCCGAGGGCGGTGTCGCCGCGATGATCGTCGAGCCCATCCAGGGTGAGGCCGGTGTGGTCGAGCTGCCCGAGGGCTTCCTCGCGCGTGCGCGCGCGCTCACGACAGCTCACGATGCGCTGCTGATCCTCGACGAGGTGCAGACCGGGTCGGGACGCACCGGTGAGTGGTTCGCCTTCCAGCGTGAGGGTGTGATCCCGGATGCCGTCACGCTCGCCAAGAGCATCGGCGCGGGCTTCCCGCTCGGCGCGCTGATCACGTTCGCCTCGGCGAGCGACCTGTTCTACCCGGGCACGCACAACTCGACCTTCGGTGGGAACCCGCTGGCCAGCGCGGTCGCCAACGCCGTGCTCGGCTTCGTCGAGGACGAGCACGTGCTCGACAACGTCAACGCGCGTGGCGCGCAGCTGCGCGACGGCGTCGCGGCTCTGCCGCTGGTTGCGGGCACTACCGGCGCGGGTCTGCTCATCGGCATCCGGTTGAGTGCCTCGGTTGCGCCCGCGGTCGCCGCCGCCGCTCAGGAACGCGGGCTGATCGTCAATGCGCCGACCCCCGATGTCATCCGCATCGCTCCCGCCTACACGATCGGCGACACCGAGGTGCAGGAGTTCCTCATCCGGTTCGGCGCAGCCCTCGCCGACGTCGCCGCCACCACCACGACCCCCTCGGAGAAGCCATGACCCGCCACCTGCTGCGCGATGACGACCTGACGCGTGCCGAGCAGACCGAGATCCTCGATCTCGCCCTCGAACTGAAGAAGGACCGCTGGGCGAACAAGGCCCTGGCGGGGCCCCAGACCGTCGCGGTCATCTTCGACAAGTCCTCTACCCGCACCCGCGTCTCGTTCGCGGTCGGGATCGCCGACCTCGGCGGCTCGCCGCTGATCATCTCGACCGCGAACAGCCAGCTCGGTGGCAAGGAGACGCCCTCCGACACCGCGCGCGTGCTCGAGCGTCAGGTGGCGGCGATCGTCTGGCGCACCTACGCGCAGTCGGGCTTGGAAGAGATGGCGCGCGGTACGCGCGTGCCGGTCGTCAACGCCCTGTCGGACGACTTCCACCCGTGCCAGCTGCTGGCCGACCTGCTCACGATCCGCGAGCACAAGGGTGAGCTGGCCGGGCTGACGCTGACGTTCTTCGGCGACGGGCGCAGCAACATGGCCCACTCGTACCTGCTCGCCGGTGTCACGGCGGGCATGCATGTGCGCATCGCTTCGCCCACCTCCTACGCCCCGCGCGCCGATGTCGTCGCCGCGGCCGAGGCCCGCGCCGCCGAGACCGGCGGATCGGTCACACTGTTGACCGACCCGCGTGAGGCCGCGCTGGGCGCTGATGTCGTCGTCACCGACACCTGGGTGTCGATGGGCAAGGAGGAAGAGAAGATCATCCGCCTGCGCGAGCTCGGCGGATACAAGGTGACCACCGAGATCATGTCGCTGGCTGACCCCGAGGCGATCTTCATCCACTGCCTTCCCGCGGATCGCGGCTACGAGGTCGACTCCGAAGTGATCGACGGCCCGCAGAGCGTCGTGTGGGACGAGGCCGAGAACCGACTGCACGCGCAGAAGGCGCTGCTTGTCTGGTTGCTCGAGAAGAAGACGCAGGCGACGGATGCCGTCGCCGGCGGCGAAGGAGCAGTCAAATGAGCGCGACGAACGGCGAGGGAGTGCACGGCACCAACGAGGGATCGCTGTGGGGCGGACGCTTCGCCACGGGCCCCTCGCCGGAACTGGTCGAACTGAGCCGCTCCACCCACTTCGACTGGGCGTTGGCGCTGTATGACATCGCCGGCTCCCACGCGCACGCCAAGGCGCTCGAAGCAGCCGGTTATCTGGACGCCGCCGAGGCCGAGGCGATGCACGCCGGACTCGACCGGCTGGCCGCTCGTGTGGCGGATGGCTCGCTCGTGGCGCAGCCCGGCGACGAGGACGTGCACGGTGCGCTGGAGCAGGCGCTGATCGCCGAGGTCGGGGCCGAGCTGGGCGGCAAACTGCGCGCGGGTCGTAGCCGCAACGACCAGATCGCCACGCTGGTGCGCATGTACCTGCGCGACCACTCCCGCGTGATCGCCCGCGACCTGCTGCGGGTGATCGATGCGATCGTCGCTCAGGCCGAGTCCCACCCGAACGCCATCATGCCGGGTCGCACGCACCTGCAGTCGGCGCAGCCGTTGCTGCTGGCCCACCATCTGCAGGCCCACGCCTGGCCGCTCGTGCGTGACCTCGAGCGACTGCGTGACTGGATGTCACGGGCATCCGTCTCGCCCTACGGCGGGGGAGCACTGGCCGGTTCGTCCCTGGGTCTTGACCCGGCGCTCGTGGCCAGAGAACTCGGCCTGTCCGGCCCGGCCGAGAACTCGATCGATGGGACGTCGGCGCGTGATGTCGTCGCCGAGTTCGCGTACATCTCCGCGCAGATCGGCATCGACCTGTCCCGGTTCTCTGAAGACATCATCATCTGGAACACGCGCGAGTTCGGCTTCGTCACGCTCGATGACGGCTTCTCGACCGGTTCGAGCATCATGCCGCAGAAGAAGAACCCCGATATCGCCGAGCTCGCGCGCGGCAAGGCGGGGCGTCTGCTGGGAAATCTGACGGGTCTGCTGGCGACGCTGAAGGGTCTTCCGCTGGCGTACAACCGGGATCTGCAGGAGGACAAGGAGCCGGTGTTCGACTCGGTGCAGACGCTGGAGGTGCTGCTGCCGGCGTTCGCGGGCATGGTCGCCACGATGCGTTTCGATACCGCGCGGATGGCGGAACTGGCCCCGGAGGGCTTCTCGCTGGCGACCGACGTGGCCGACTGGCTGGTGCGCAAGGGTGTGCCGTTCCGGGATGCGCACGAGGTCTCTGGCGCGCTGGTGCAGGCGTGCGAGGAGCGGGGGATCGGACTGGAGGATGCCGACGACGCCCTGTTCGCGCAGGTCTCGCCGCTGCTCTCGCCCGAGGTGCGGGAGGTGCTGACGATCGAGGGATCGGTGGCGTCGCGTGCCGGGGTCGGCGGGACGGCCCCCGTTCGGGTGACCGAGCAGCGGGCCGAGCTGGTGGCGCGCGCGCAGGCGTCGGCGCACGCCCTCGGCCTCTGACGGATTGCTTCTGTCTGACGGATTCCCGTCGCACGACTGTTCGCGAGCAATAACTCATACGGTTATATTTCGCGAATAGTCGTGTTACGGTTATGCCATGACTGTCGTGGCAGTGATCGCTGACATCATCGGCTCGCGTCGCCTCGAAGACCGGGCGGCGGCTCAACGCACGTTCGACGAGACGATCGCCAGAGTCGAGAGCGAGCATCCGCTCGCCGAACAACCGTTGCGGCCGACCGTCGGTGACGAGCAGCAGGGTGTCTACAGCGGCCTGGTCGAGGCACTGACCGCGGTGCTGCTTCTGCAGCTTGCGCTTCCCGACGGCGCTGAGTTCCGGTTCGGTTTGGGCGTAGGGCCCGTCACCACCGTCGAGTCCGCGCATCGCGAACTCGCTGACGGGCCCGGATGGTGGGCGGCGCGCGACGCGATCGAGTTCGTGCACGCCCGACAGGAACGGGCCCTGCCGAGCGCCCGCACCTGGATCGTCGGTGCCCCGGGGCAGGATGAGGGCATGGTCACTCTCATCGCCGCATCGAACGCCTACCTGATGGCCCGCGACGAGATCGTCGTGCGCATGACGGCGCGGGAGAGGCGCATCGCCTACGGCCGGTTCGGGGGCATGTCGCAACGAGACCTCGCCGAGCAGGAAGATGTGACGCAGCCGAGCATCTCGAAGTCACTGCGCAGCTCGGGGGCAACCGCGTTGCTGGAGGGGCTCGATGCGCTGCGAGGTGGCCTCACGTGATTCTCGCCGGCCTCACCCTCGCGGCCATCGGCGCCGCTGATCTGCTGCGGCGATTCGTGCCGCGCCGTGCGCCGCGCCTGCTTGTGCTGTGCGTGCTGATCGCGCTCATCATCATCGCGGGCATCTGCAGCGACGCCCTTGTGCCGGCCGTGATCGCCGTCGTGCTCGGCGGCGCATGGATCTGGACGATGCCGCTGGAAGCCACAGGGAGGGCATCCTTCTGGCCCGCCGTGGTGCTGGCCGCGATCGTATCCGCGACCACGGCGCTGATGCCCGCGCGCGATGCGCCGGGTCTGATCGGGGAGGTATGGCACCTGCCGGCGCCCGAGGGCGAGATCGCCTTCGATGTCGCCGTGCTGGCTGTCGGCGTCGTGCTTTTCGTCGGGGAATCGGCGAACCTGATCGTGCGCGCCGCGCTGGACCGGGAGGGCACGTGGAGACCCGCCGAGCAGGGTGGGCTGTTTCGAGGTGGACAACTGCGTCAGCCGCCGCAGGCCGCCACCGGCTTTCAGGGTGGCCGGCTGATCGGTCCGCTGGAGCGCTTCCTGGTCGTCGTGCTGACGCTGGCGGGCGCCTACGCGCTGCTGGCGGCGATGCTCGCGGCGAAGGGCATCGTGCGTTTCCCCGAGATCTCGAAGGACGGCGAGACCGGGGCGCGGGCGGAGTACTTCCTGGTGGGCAGCCTGGTCAGCTGGGTGGTCGCCCTGGGAGCGGCCTTCCTGTTGTGGTGGGGCATCCGCGTCTGATGAACCGGTGCGACGCGTGCGCGCTGATAGCCTGAGTGTCGTGTCTGAAACCGCTCTGACGACAGCGCCCGTGGCGCTCGACCCCGCGTTCGAGAACGTGTGGGACGAGCTGGTCTGGCGTGGGCTCGTCCACGTGTCCACTGATCAAGAGGCGTTGCGCGCCCTGCTCGGCGGAGACCCGATCACGTATTACTGCGGCTTCGACCCGACTGCTCCCAGCCTGCACCTCGGTCACCTCGTGCAGCTGCTGACGCTGCGCCGCATCCAGCTGGCCGGCCACAAGCCGCTCGGACTCGTCGGCGGTTCCACCGGTCTGATCGGCGATCCGCGACCGACGGCCGAGCGCACGCTGAACACCCGCGAGACGGTCGCCGAGTGGGTGGACCGCCTGCGCGCGCAGGTATCGCGCTACCTCAGCTTCGAAGGCGACAACGCCGCCCGGATGGTCAACAACCTCGACTGGACGGCGCCCCTGAGCGCCATCGACTTCCTGCGCGAGATCGGCAAGCACTACCGTGTCGGCACGATGCTGAAGAAGGATGCCGTCGCCGCGCGCCTGAACTCGGATGCCGGCATCAGCTACACCGAGTTCAGTTACCAGATCCTTCAGGGGATCGACTTCCTCGAGCTGTACCGCCAGTACGACTGCGTCCTGCAGACCGGCGGATCCGACCAGTGGGGTAACCTCACCAGCGGTACCGACCTGATCCACCGTGTCGAGGGAGTCTCGGTCCACGCGATCGGCACGCCGCTGATCACCAACAGCGACGGCACCAAGTTCGGCAAGAGCGAGGGCAACGCCATCTGGATCGACGCCGAGATGACGAGCCCGTACGCGTTCTACCAGTTCTGGTTGAGCACTGCGGATGCTGATGTCGTCGAGCGCCTGAAGGTCTTCACCTTCCTCAGCAGCGCCGAGATCGCCGAGTACGCGGCGCTGGTCGAGAGTGAGCCGTTCCGCCGCGCCGCGCAGAAGCGCCTGGCGCTCGAAGTGGTCACGACGGTGCATGGCGCCGAAGCGACCGCGGCGGTCATCGCAGCATCCGACGCGCTGTTCGGCCAGGGCGACCTGGCCGCACTCGACGCGACCACGCTGCGCACGGCACTTGATGAGCTGCCCAACGCGACGGTGCCGGCGGGCACGCCGGTGGTCGACGCGCTCGTCGCCACGGGCCTGGTCTCCAGCGCATCCGAGGCGCGGCGCGCGATCTCGCAGGGCGGCGTCACGCTGGATGGTGAGCGCGTCGCCGACGACTCGGCGCTCGTGCAGGGGACTCTTCCGGGCGGTGTCTCGGTGCTGCGTCGCGGCAAGAAGACCCTCGCCGGCGTGTTCATCGGCTGATTCCGCGACGCCATGCCGTTCACCCCGAGCCACGCGGTCGTCGCGTTGCCTTTCGTGCGCACACCGCTGGTGCCGGCGGCGATCGCGATCGGGGCGATGACCCCTGATCTGCCGTTGTTCCTGCGCGGCTTCGGGGTGCCGTACGGGTTCACCCATTCGGTGGCGAACGTCGTGTGGACGACGCTGATCGCGTTCGTGCTGTTCGTGATTTGGCGGGTGGTGATGCGCCCGGGCCTGGTGGCGCTGGCTCCGGATGCGCTCGCGTCACGGCTGCCCGATCAGTGGCGGCAGACCGGTCGACGTGCCGCCGCTGAAGCCGTCGGCGCGCGTGCGCGGTTCGGCTATCCGCTGCTGCTGGTGCTCTCGTTGATGATCGGTGTGCTCTCGCACATCGTCTGGGATCTGTTCACGCATGAGGGTCGCTGGGGCGTCGAGGCGATTCCCGCCCTGCAGGCGGCGTGGGGACCGTTGCCCGGATACAAGTGGCTGCAGTACGGCTCAAGCGCCTTCGGATTGGCGCTCATCGGCATCTGGATGCTGATCTGGCTGCGTCGACGCCCGGTCGCTCCGCGCCCGGCGTTGCTGCCGACGTGGCTGCGTTGGGCGTGGATGGCGGCGCTGCCGATCGTGCTCGTGTCGGCGTGGATGCTGGGGCTCGCGGCCTACGGACCGCTGACCGACGAGTTCACTGTGCGGCATCTGGCGTACGCGACGCTGCCGGCGGCCTCCGGACTGTGGGGTGTGTTGACGGTGCTGCTGTGTGTCGCGATCGTCGTCGTGCCGCGACGCACAGCGGCTCCGATCGCTCACCACGATGCGGTGTCGGCGCCCCATTCCCGCGGAGACGCATAACGCGTCGGAGCGCCCGGCCAGGTGACGGCGGGTACAACGGTGGTGACGTCATGCCCGCCCACTGAGAAGGACTGCGTCTCGGGGTTGGTAGGTGGCTGAGCCGACTCGTCGTGCGCTGATTCCGGCCGGCGGGGCATGCCGAGCAGTTCGGCCGCCACGCGCCGCAGCGAGGTGCTGACGAACCAGGTGCCGCCGTCGGATTCCCGGCGCCGCAGGGCATCGGCGATCCCTGCGGCCAGCAGATAGCCGGCGGAGTGATCGAGCGCCTGCGCCGGCAGCGCACCGGGGGTCTCGCCATCGGGCGATTCGCACCACGCGATGCCCGACTCGGCCTGAACGAGACTGTCGAAACCGCGGGGTGAGTCTGCGCCGGGCCAGGCGGTCAACTGCGCGACAACCAGGTGCGGATGCCGTTCGCCGAGCAGCTGCGGTGATAGCCCGAAGCGCCGCAGCCCCTCGGGGCGATAGCCGAGCACGACGACATCGGCGTCGTGGAGCAGCGACTCGACGAGCTCCGACTCGGATGCGATGTCGACAAGCGCCGTGCGCTTTCCATGCCCGGTGTCGAGATGCTGCCACGCGAACTCGGGGCGCGTCGGCGGGTCGATTCGCAGCACGTCCGCTCCGGCGAAGGCCAGCGTGCGTGTGGCGACCGGGCCGGCGATCACGCGGGTGAGGTCAAGCACGCGCACGCCGTCGAGCGGGCGTGACGGGGTCGCGCGGGGGAGTGCGCGTTTCGGTGCGTTGCCGAGGCGCTCGATTGCGACGATCGGATGCTGCCGCAGGGCGGCGTCGGTGGCTGGGTCCTCCCGGCGCACTGGCACGCACAGCCCGCCGCGCGCACGGACGGCCGCGACGGCATGCTGGGTCGAAGTCGCTGCCAACAACGCACGGAGGTCATCGGACGACGCGTGCGTGTCGAGACTCAGGCCGGCGCGCAGAGCAACAGCATGGTGCGGATAGTTGGCGTGGGTGCGCACCCACCCGTCGGCGGTGCGCCAGAAGCCCGACAGCGGAGACCAGACGTCCGGGTGCTCGCCGTCGATCAGCAGATGGCGGTCGCTCCGGTATGCGGCTGCTACCCGCTGCGGATCCGGCGATGAGTTCGGCGTGCCCGCGAGCGCAGCGCCTGCGGCGGCGACGCTGCGCGCCGCCAACTCGCCGACCGGCAGGCGCGCAGGAAGCGGAACGGGGGAGTGCAAGCCTGTGGTGGGCGACGACATGCGTCGAGCCTAGAGGCGTCACGCCGCGCGACACGCCCGGGATGCGGGGGTGATTTGCCGGGATGTCCGGATCCACGTAAATTATTACTTGTTCGCCCCAAGCGGTTGAGCGGAAGGCCTCAGGGCCTGGCTCCCCTCCAAGCAGCGAACATCTCATCTTCCACCACCAGTCATGATGGTGTAAGGTAGAGATCCGGGTTCCGGTCCGGCTGCACAGCAGCCCCGGATGGCCCGAACTTAGATTGTGAAGTTGCCTTGCGCGTCTGGCCTTTGTTGGTTGGTGTGTGGGTGCGTCCGATCCTTGAGAACTCAACAGC
>NZ_JBKFTM010000003.1:0-373333 GCF_046507855.1 Microbacterium sp. 2216-1 | reverse complement strand
GAACCCGGAAGCTAAGCCTCACAGCGCCGATGGTACTGCAGGGGGGACCCTGTGGGAGAGTAGGACACCGCCGGACTCCTTTTAAACGAAAGAGCCACCCAACGCTGGGTGGCTCTTTCGCGTTAACACGACAGTTTCGTGCGACGCCGCGCGCACGACGCGGGGTTGACGAACGCCGCCACAACGCGTATTCCGAGAGTATGCGCATCTTCGCGGACCGGCAGGACGCTGGGCGGCAGCTCGCAGCTGCGCTCAGCGAAGACGATGCGGTGCTCGGCGGGCGCGTGGCTGCCGACAGCACAGTCGTCGTAGGCCTTCCTCGCGGAGGCGTGCCCGTCGCCGCCGAGGTCGCGCGGCAACTCGATGCGCCGCTCGACGTGCTCATCGTGCGCAAGGTCGGGGCACCAGGGCACGAAGAACTCGCGCTCGGCGCCGTCGGCGAAGAGAACGCGGTCGCGCGCAATGACGATCTCATTCGGGCATCCGGTATCTCGGAGTCGGATCTCGCCCGGCGCGAGCAGACGCAACGTGACGAGGTGCGCCGCCGCGCCGAGATGTTCCGACCCGGCCGTCAGCCTGTCGGGCTCTCTGGGCGCACCGTGATCATTGTCGACGACGGCATCGCCACGGGAGCGACGATGCGCGCGGCCTGTGCTGTTGCGCGGGCGAGAGCGGCAGCGCGAATCGTCGTCGCTGTTCCCGTCGCTGCTCCTGACGTCCTCGACCGCGTGGATGCCGATGCGGTCGTCTGTCTGCACTCACCGCGTGACTTCATGGCGGTGGGTATGCACTACGTCGACTTCCGACAGACTGCGGATAGCGAGGTGATCGCGTTGCTGTCGTGATCGCCGGACATTCGCTGCCATCAACGCAAAGAGCGCGGGCCCCTACGGGGACCCGCGCTCTTCGCGTTAACGGCCTGGCACGGCCGGTATCTCTTCTAGCCGGCGGCGGCCGGCTGCTTCGCGGCGTCGGAGCCCGTGGCATCCGAAGTCGGAGCATCGGTCTCGTCGTCTTCGTCGTCGAGGTCCTCGGCGAAGGGGAGGCCGTTGCGCGGTGCGTTGTAGAGCTCTTCGTCGAGGATGCCCTCGCGCTTGGCGACGATCGTCGGCACCAGGGCCTGACCGGCGACGTTCGTCGCGGTGCGTCCCATGTCGAGGATCGGGTCGATCGCGAGCAGGAGTCCAACGCCCTCGAGCGGCAGACCCAGCGTCGACAGGGTCAGGGTCAGCATCACGACGGCGCCGGTGGTGCCCGCGGTCGCGGCAGAGCCGAAGACCGACACGATCACGATCAGCAGGTACTGCATGATGCTGAGCTCGATGTCGAAGAACTGCGCGACGAAGATCGCGGCGATCGCCGGGTAGATGGCGGCGCAGCCGTCCATCTTGGTCGTCGCGCCCAGCGGCACGGCGAACGACGCGTAGCCGCGGGGCACGCCGAGGTTGCGCTCGGTGACGCGCTCGGTGAGCGGCAGCGTTCCGATCGACGAGCGGCTCACGAAAGCGAGCTGGATCGCCGGCCAGGCTCCTGAGAAGTACTGCTTGATCGAGAGGCCGTGCGCCTTCACCAGGATCGGGTAGACGACGAAGAGGACGATCGCCAGGCCCAGGTAGATGGCGCCGGCGAACCAGGCGAGCGAGGTGAGCTTGTCCCAGCCGTACTTGACCACCGCGGCGCCGATGAGGCCGAAGGTGCCGATCGGAGCGATGCGGATGATCCACCACAGCACGCGCTGGATCACCTTCAGCAGCGACTCGGTGAACGCCAGGAAGGGCTCGGCCTTCTTGCCGGCCTTGAGCGCGGCGATGCCGATCACGACGGCGACGACGATCACCTGCAGGATGTTGAAGCTCACGTTCGAGGTGACGATCTGGGCATCGGCGTCGAACGAGCTGCCCACCGACAGGCCGAGGAAGTTCTGCGGGATCAGCCCGAGCAGGAAGTTCCACCAGGTGCCGACGGTGTAGGGGTCGCCGGTCTCGAGGCCTTCGCCCGCGCGTGCGCCGGGCTGGATCACGAGCCCGAGTACGATGCCGATCGTCACCGAGATGAAGGCGGTGATCGCGAACCAAAGCAGGGTCTGACCCGCCAGTCGCGCCGCGTTCTGCACGCGGCGCAGGTTCGAGATGCTCGCGACGATCGCGGTGAAGATCAGCGGCACGACCGCGGCGCGCAGGATCGTCACGTACGAGCTGCCGATGGTGTCGAGCGTCGTGAACAGGGGCGTCTTGTTCTCGGCGCTGGCACCAGTGGCGACGGCGATGAGCCCGACGGCGATGCCGAGCACGAGTGCGGCGATGATCTGGAACCCGAACGAGGTCAGAAGCTTGCGGACCGGTCCTCGGGTGTCTGGCGCCTTCTGGGCGCGAGTAGTGCTGCTCACGGGGATCTCCATGTCTACGCGCGCACGGTGCGCGCCACGTGGGTTCAACGTTAGAAGCCGATGCATATTCCGAGCGGGGAGATGACGCCAGATGACAACGAGCTTATGGAATGAATGAAACACTCTTGGCCGCAGTCTCCCGGCTGTGTAATATCTGTTTCAGAATCCGCTCGAACCGTCAGCCGCCGCGCGATCCGGTTCGCCACCCTGGGCGTCAGAGCTGACGTCGGATGAAAGGCCCGAAATGACTTCGACGACGAAGACCCTGGACGACGGTGCGACCCGTGCCGCGTCCTCTCCGCGAAAGACCCTGCGCCTGTGGGAGGTGGTGGCGATATCGGTGGGCTTCATGGGCCCGGTGATGGCGATGTCGCTCAATGGCATCGGCGTAGCGGGCCTCGTCGGCTCCGGTGTGCCGTTCACCTTCCTGGTGTCGTTCGCGGGCACCATGCTCGTGGCGTACGCCTTCATCCGCCTCACCCGCTACATCACCCATGCCGGTTCGGTGTACGCGCTCGCCGGCTCCACGCTCGGCCCCCGTGCCGGGTTCTTCGGCGGGTTCGCTCTGCTGGGCACTTACCTCTTCTTCGCCGTGTGCATCGCCGGGGCCTGCGCGGTTTTCTTCGAGGCCATGATGGCCGAACTCGGCATCACGCTGCCCGCCTGGGCGTGGGTGCTGGTCCCGATCGTCGTCTCGGTGTTCGTGCTCGTCCTGAACGTGCGTGAATCGACCGTCACGGCCCGCACGTTGCTCGGCATCGGCTTCGTCGGCATCGCCGCGATGGTCGTGCTCTCGGTCGTGATCATCGCCCGCGTCGCCTCGGGCACTGCGCCCGTGTCGACGGGCGTCGACTTCTCGGTGCTCCTGCCCGGCGAAGCGCCGATCAGTGCGGTGATGACCGCCGCGGTGTTCGGTTTCCTCTCGTGGGCCGGCTTCGAGTCGGGCACCTCGCTCGGTGAGGAGACCCGCAACCCGAAGCGGGTGGTCCCGAAGGCGCTGCTGCTGGCCGTGGTCGTGGCCGGAGCGATCTACGTGCTCGTCATGTTCGCGCAGACGATCGGGTTCGGTACGGATGCCGAGGGCGTCGCGGCGTTCGCCGGGGCGTCGTCGACGCTGACCACGCTCGCCTCGACCTACATCGGGCAATGGTTCGCCGTGCTCATCGCCATCTTCGCCTTCCTCGTCGCCTTCGCGTCGTTGCTCAGCTCGACCGCCGCCGCAGCACGACTGCTGTTCGCCCTCGCCCGCGACGGCTTCGGTCCGCGGGCGTTCGCCGCGACGAACCCGAAGACCGGTGTGCCCGTGCACGCGACGGTGTCCGTGATCGCGTTCACCGTGGTGCTCGCGGTCGGCTTCGGCCTGTTCGGTGCGAGCTCGGTGGACGTCTACTACTGGTTCGCGACCATCGCCACGCTCTGCATGGTCGTCGCCTACGGCATGACCTCGGTCGGCGTCATCAAGCACACCTTCTCGCGAGGGTCGAAGATCCCGAAGTGGGAGGTCGTCATCCCCGTGCTCGGAATCGGCTTCCTCGCCTACGTGTACTTCATCCAGATCTCGGGTCAAGTGGCGCCGTACTCGTACTTCCCGTGGATCGCGGGAGCATGGTGCGTGATCGGTCTCATCATCGTGCTGGTGCGCCCGTCGCTCGCGGCCCGCATCGGCTCGCGCATCAGCACCGAGGACCTGGACTGATGGCCGCACCTCCTCGCAGCCCCGCCGACGTCCCCAGCCGAACGGAAGACATGCACACCACACCCCAGAGCGATGAACTCATCTTCATCGCGACCACCGATATCGCCGCTCGTACCAAGGGCCGTTCCATGCGGCTCGCGGACTTCGACGAGCGCACGTCTCTGGGCTGGGTCCCCGCGAACCTGGGCATCGGATCGCTCGGGCACATCGTCGATGACATCCCGTACGGATCCAGCGGCGACTTGAGGCTGAAGCCCGATCAGTCATCGCACGCGCGCGTCGACGGCATCCCGGGGCGTCCGCCGCTGAACATCGTCTTCGCCGATCTGGTGAACACCGACGGCTCGCCGTGGGAGAGCTGCCCTCGGACGTTCCTACGCGACACGGTTGACGAGCTGCGCGAGGTTTTCGGTATCACGACGCGGTGCTCGTTCGAGCACGAGTTCATGGACGTCAGTGCGTCCGGCGACCACCATCCGTTTTCGTTGCAGGCCTTCCGCCGTGCGGAGCCACTCGGATCCGAGCTCATGTCAGTGCTGCACCGCGCCGGACTGGAGCCCGAGACCTGGCTTCCCGAGTACGGTCGGCACCAGTACGAGATCACGGTCGCGCCGACCGACCCTGTGGGTGCGGCCGACCGTGCGATCCTCGTGCGCGACATCGTGTACGACCTGTTCGAGGCGCACGGGCGCGAAGCATCGTTCGCCCCGGTCGTCGCCCCCGGTGAGAGCGGCAACGGCGTACACGTGCACTTCGGCCTGGACGACGCCGACGGCAATACGCTCGTCTACGACCCGTCGCGCCCGGGCCGGCTCTCGGAGCTCGCCGGCAGCTTCGCCGCCGGGATCATCAAGTACGGCCCCGCGATGGCAGCGCTGTTCGCGCCGCTCGCGACCAGCTATCTGCGACTTGCACCGCACCACTGGTCGACGGCACGCGCGTTCCTGGGCCTGCAGAACCGCGAGGCGCTGCTGCGCATCTGCCCGACGAACGAGATCGACGGCAAGGACCCTAGTCGTCAGCTGCACTTCGAGTTCCGGGGCGGCGACATCGGGGCGAACCCGTGGATCCTGCTCGGCATGATCCTGCGCGCCGGCATGCAGGGACTGCGCGAAGGACTTGAGGCGCCCGAGGTCGTCGAGGGCGAGCTGGATCTCGACGGACGTCACGCGCACCTCGCGAAACTGCCCCGCGACCTTGAACAGGCGCTTGAGATGCTGCGGGCCGACGAGGTCGTGTCCGGATGGTTCTCGCCGGCATTCCTCGCCACCTTCGATGCGATCAAACGCGATGAGTTCGCCTCTGTGCAGGCACGCTCGCTCGCCGAACAGTGCGAGGTGTACACCCGTGTCTACTGAGAACACGCCCGCCACCGTGCCGCTCCTGGACCACCACTGCCACGGTGTCACCCTGCACAACCTCGACGACTCCGCGTTCGAGTCGTTGATCACCGAGTCGGATTGGGACGCCCCGGAGGGGACGACCTACTTCGACACGCAGGTGGGCTTCGCCATTCGTCGCCACTGCGCACCCGTGCTCGGGCTGGACCCGTTCGTGTCGGCCGAGGCGTACCTGGCGCGGCGACGCGAGCTCGGCGGCGATGAGGTGAGCCGCCGGTTGCTGCGGGCCACCGGCATCAGCGACTACTTCATCGAGATCGGGCATCGTGCCGACGAGATCCTCGATCCGACGGAGATGGCGGATGCTGCAGGCGCACGCGCCTTCGAGGTTGTGCGTCTGGAGCGTCTCGCGGAGGAGCTGGTGATCGCCGGCTGTGACGCCGCCGGCTTCCGAGAGGCGTATGACGGCGTTCTCGACGAACGGCTGCGGTCGGCGATCGGCGTGAAGTCGATCGCTGCGTACCGCATCGGTCTCGACTTCGTCCCGGAGCGTCCTTCCTCCGAGGAGGTGGATGAGGCGGTGGCCCGCTGGATCGATACGACGGGTGACGTCGTCCGCCTGGATGACCCGGTGATCATCCGGCACCTGCTGTGGGCCGCGGTCGACAGGGCATGCGCTATCCAGTTCCACATCGGCTACGGCGATGCCGATGTCGACTTGCACCGCTGTAATCCGCTGCTGCTGACCGAGTTCCTCCGCCTCACCCGCCCGACCGGTGCGCGGGTGATGCTGCTGCACTGCTATCCGTTCCACCGTGAGGCCGGGTACCTGGCACAGGTGTTCCCGCATGTCTACTTCGACGTCGGGTTGGCGATCAACTACACCGGATCCCGGTCCGACGAGATCATCGCCGAGACGCTCGAGCTCGCGCCGTTCCACAAGATCCTGTTCTCATCCGACGCCTTCGGTGTCGCCGAGCTGTACTACCTCGGGGCTCTGCTGTTCCGTCGGGGCCTGCAACGCGCGCTCGACGTGTTCGTCGAGCGCGACCAGTGGCCGGCCGGTGAGTGCGCGCGGATCACCGAGCTCGTCGCCTGGCGAAACGCTCGGCGCGCTTACCGGCTCGATGATCGCCTGTTCGCGGTCGAGACCGGTCTGGTCGGGGCGGAGGGTCCGTGAGCCCGAACCGTACGCCCCTGAGCGAGCTGGCGACGCGCTGGGGCGACGCTCTCGATGAGGAACTCCCGGCCGCGCGGGAATTGCGCCGAGAACTGCACGCGGCACCGTGCGTCTCAGGACAGGAGCACCCCGCGCGGGCACGTCTGCTCGCGGCACTCGACACCAGCATCCCGTTCGAGGAGATCGCGGATGCCGGCGCGGTGGGCCGCGTCGGACCCGTCGAGGGTCCGAGCATCGCGGTGCGGGCGGAACTCGATGCGCTGCCGGTGACCGAGCAGACCGGGGCGCCGTTCGCAGCATCCGATGGTGCCATGCACGCCTGTGGTCACGACGTCCACCAGGCGGCGGTCGTGGCGCTGCTGCGCGCCGCCGCACGGGTCGAGCTGCCCCTGGGGCTGGTCGGTCTGCTTCAGCCCCGTGAGGAGAGCTACCCCTCGGGTGCGTTGGAGATGGTCGAGGCGGGTGTCATCGACCGGTTCGGGATCGCGCACGTCATCGGTGCGCATGTGCACCCCGGGGTCCGTCGCGGCGCGGTCGCCTCGGGAGGCGGCTTCATCAACGCCGCAGCCGACGAGATCGAGATCCTCGTCAGCGGACGTGGCGGACACGGGGCATACCCGCACGATGCCAACGACGTGGTCGCCGCCGTCGCCCACATCGCGATTGGCATCCCCGAGGTGGTGCGGCGCAGCGTCAGCCCGCTGCGCCCGGCGCTGATCAGCATCGGAACACTCACCGCGGGAGAGGGGGCGGCGAACGTGCTGCCCGCAGAGGCGCGCATCTTCGCGACGATGCGCACGACCGACCCGGAGGACCGCGTCACCCTGTTCGAGGCCGTCCGCGAGATGGCGGAGCGTACGGCGCAGGCCTACGGGACCACCGCGCAGGTGACTCGGATCGACGGCGAGCCCGCCCTGATCAACGACGTCTCGCTCGCGTCGGGCACAGATGACTGGCTGGCGCTGCTCGGCGTCGACGGGGCCGAGCCGATGCGTTCCCTCGGCGCGGACGACTTCTCGTACTTCTGCGACGCGGTGCCGTCGCTCATGCTGTTCGTCGGTGTCGAGACAGCCGGGCGCGACCCTCAGCCCGCGCTTCACCACCCCCGCTTCCTGCCCGACGACGACGCGGTCGACCTGGTCGCGCGCGCTCTGATGGCCGGCTATCTCGCCGCAGCCGAGCGCGTGCTCGGCATCGAGCACCACCGCGGCGACCAGGGGGCGCTGGGGTGAGCACAACGGATGCTGCGCGGCTGGCCGCCCGCGATGAATCGGTGATCGCAGGAGTCCAGCGCCTGCGGTTCTTCCCGCTGGTGGCTGAGACGGGCCGTGGATCGGTGCTCGTCGAGCCGGGAGGGCGGGAGCTGATCGACCTCAGCGCGAGCTGGACGGCATCCGGTTTCGGTCATGGCGAGGCGAGCATCGCCGCCGCCATCGCCCACGCAGCGATCGCCCCACCCGGTTCCTCGGTTCTCTCCGGCTCACATCCCGACGCCGTCGCGCTCGCCGAGGAGCTGCTGGACCTCATACCGAGCAGGCTCGGGGCGGCCGACCGGCGCGTCTATCTCGGGCACGCGGGTACGGATGCGAACGACGTCGCCATCCGCGGATGCCGAGCAGCCACGGGGCGGCCGCGCATCCTCGCGTTCGAGAACGGGTATCACGGCGGGCTCGGGACCGCTCAGCGCGTCTCGGGGGTGCACGTATCGGCGGGGGTCACCGCGGATGCCGCGGTGACATTCCTGCCCTACCCGGATCCGCATCGACCGCACACGGGGGATCCGTCGACCGTTCTCGGCGACGTGCTCGACCGCGCGGATCGGGAGCTCGCGCGCGGGGAGACGGCCGCCGTCATCGTCGAGCCGCTGCAGTCCGACGGGGGGCTCATCGTGCCGCCGAAGGGATTTCTCGCCGGCCTTCGGGCGCTGTGCGATCGCCATGGCACGCTGCTGATCGTCGACGAGGTGAAGGTGGGGCTCGGCCGCACCGGCCGCACGCACGCGTTCGAGCACGATGGGGTCGTTCCCGACGTGGTCACCCTCGGAAAGGCACTGGGCGGCGGCCTGCCGCTTTCGGCGACGATCGGCCCCGCCGACGTCCTCGATCATCCGGTCGCCTCGGCGTTGATGACCACGACCGGCAACCCGATCTCATGCGCCGCCGGGCGAGCCGTGCTGCGGATTGTGCGCGAAGGCGCCGCGACGGTGAATGCGGCCCAGCGCGGGGCTCAGCTGGCCGCTCTCCTCTCGGACTACGTGCGCAGTCGTCGCCCGGGTGCGGAGCTCATCGATGACGTGCGCGGATGGGGACTCTCTGTGGGGGTTGAACTCGTGAGCGGCGACCGTGCCGACAGCGATGCCCTCACCGCCAAGACCGTCTACCGTGCCTGGCAACTGGGTGCGATCGCCTACCCGGTGCGTGGCAACGTGATCGAACTGACACCGCCGCTCAGCATCTCTGCCGACTCGATCGAGAGGGCCGTCGCGATCGTCACGACGGCGCTCGACGATGCAGCGCTGGGCGTCGTCTCCGACGACGAGATCGCGCCCTATCAGGGCTGGTGACCGTCGTCACACGGGGTGATCCGTGGTGCCGCTCCGCAGGTCTTCCATCGTCTCCAGCCGTCGCCGGCCGTCTTCCCCGAGGCGGTCGGTGACACCCGCAATCACGGTCTCGATCACCGCCATCGCCGGCACGAGTGAGTCAAAAGGTGAGGGGGCCTCGACACCGGCCGGAAGCACAGCGCACGCGACGTCGGCGGCCGGAGAGAGCCAGCGGTCCGTGAACAGCACCACGTCGGCGCCGCGCTCGGCGCAACGACGGGCGAACCGCACGATCTCGGCATCGTAGCGCCGGTAGTCGAACACGACGAGCACATCGTCGCGGCGCGTGTCGGTGACGGCGGTGAGACGGGTGAACTCATCGGCCCCGATCGTCTGGGCTCCCGGACGCAACAGGGTCAGATGCGCGCCAAGATAGTCGGCGAGCAGATGGCTGAAGCGCCCGCCGATGAGGCGCACCCGACGCCGCGGGTCGGAGAGCAGCGCGACGACGCGGTCGAACTCGCTCTCGGGCAGATCGGCGATCGTCGCGGCGATGCTCCCCGAGAACACCCGCGAGGCTCGAGCGAGCTCACCGTCGTCGGAGTTGAGGTCGGCGCGGTCGTACTGTTCGAGCGGGGAGCCCAGGCGTTCTTGGAGCTCTCGCACCAGACGCTTCTGGAACGCGGGAAAGCCGCTGAACCCGAGCCTCGTCACGAAGCGCACCACCGTGGGCGGGCTGACGCCTGCGCGCTGGGCGAGTTCTGCGACCGTACCGAGTCCGGCGATCGGATAGTTGGCGAGGATCGCTCTGCCGACCTTGCGCTCGCCGGAACTGAGCACGTCGAGGGATTGACGGATCAGCGTGCCGACCGGGTCGACGCCGGTGTCCTGTACAGCATCCGCCATGGTTGCAGCCCCCCCCCTTTGTGAAACATACGTTACACGCGGGGTTACACGTCTCACGCCAGCACGAGCAGCTCACCCACCTCGCAGTCGAGCGCATCGCAGATGGCCCGCAACGTCGAATAGCGGATCGCGCGGGCGCGATCGTTCTTGAGCACCGACAGGTTCACCACGCTGACGCCGACGCGAGCGCTCAGCTCGGTCAGCGTCATGCCCCGGTCGGCGAGGAGCTCATCAAGACGGCAGTGGATGCCCGTGGCATCCGCCTCTGCCTCGGCGGGGCTCATATCAGCCCGTCCGTCTCATGCCGCAACTGCTCGGCCTCGATCTGCAGCCGCGCCCCGTATCGGAAGATCGCAGACAGAGCGAAGAGGCCGACGGCGACGGCGAACGGCCAGAGCGGGATGCTGAGCTCGAAAGGAGGCTCCAGTCCGGCGGGCCACTCCAGTGAGCGCGCGGCGAGCGTCATGCCGATCTGCTTCAACAGCTCACCGACGACCGCGCCCACCATCACGACGAACGCGACGACACCGAACGTCTTCGAGACGCTGCGGTGGAACGGTTCACGCTGCCCGGCGCGACGAGTGGCGTTGTAGATCGCCCAGGCGATCGCCGCGGAGGCCGCGATGCCGAGCAGCGTGCCCAGGTAGATCACCAGCCGAGGACCGAAAGGCACATCGTCAACGACACCTCCGTGGGTCAGGGTCGTGACAGAGTCCTGCTGGTCGACCACCCAGCTCGATGTCGTTCCGTCGAGCGACACCGAGGGCGAGCTGAGGGTGCTGATGCCGAACATCACCGCTCCCGCGCCGGCGAGCAACACGAAGGCGTAAGAGGCGTTGCGCGTGACATCCAGCGCGAGCGTCGTGCTGCCATGACGCCGTGCGCGGGCGATCGAGAACGCGACGATCAGGCCCGCGATCAACAGCCACAGCACGAGCATCGACAGCCCCGACGCGAGGTCGTCCGAGGTCAGGCCCATCACACGAGCCCTTCCGTGTCGCGCTGCAGGCGGTGGCCCACCTCGAAGGCGGTCGCCACGAGGGCGAGAGCGAAGGCCCACCCGAGCGGGGCAAGGCTCAGATCGATCGCGAACGCAGGGAAGACGTCGTAGACACCGGGATCTGTGCCCGCCAGGTGGTCGACGACCATCCCGCGACCGATCCCGCCGCACAACTGACCGAACATGCCTCCGGCGGCAACCAGGCACGCGGCGAGTCCGATCGTGGTCGACATCGTCCGGCGGAACGGGCGTGCGCGAACCAGCGAGACGCCGAGCCACCAGGCCACGGCGCACACCCCGATGATCGCCAGCGCGGGAAGAGCCCCCTCGAGAAGTAGCATCCACCGCGCCGCCGCAGGCAACGTCGCGAAGGCGACATCCGCCTGAATGTACTCCGCCGAGCGGATGCCGTCGATGCCCGACAGCGTCGGCGCGGCAGCGTCGTGCACGGGCATCCGCACTGTGACTTCAGCGCCGAACACGTCGGGCGCGCCGCGGATCACCGCGAAGACCGAAACCGCGGCGATGAGCACGGCGCCCGAGGCGACCACGCGCGCGCCGATTCTGTCAGCTGGTGACACCGGTGAATCCACTGTTCGAGTCATGAGCACCCTCCGTGCATAACGCTATTCGTTGTTATCGACTGTCGTTAACATAACGACAGTCGATATGTGCGTCAAGCGTGCGCCCCAGGAGCCTGCGCCGACACCCCCTGTTGTTGCCCACACCCCCACCTGGCGGCGTCGATAGGGCGGGGTATCGACGGCAACTGGGGGTCTCGGCGGTGGGGGTGAGGTGGGAAGCGCGCGGGGTGATATGCCGACGGCGAACACGGGCATACAGCACGCGCGCGCTCGTTACTCTCGATATACAAGGCCTTAAGCCGCTTCGCCGACGCGCGAAAAGGAGTCACAGCATGTTCGAGAGATTCACCGACCGAGCCCGTCGGGTCGTCGTCCTCGCCCAAGAAGAGGCGAAGATGCTCAACCACAACTACATCGGCACCGAGCACATTCTGCTCGGCCTCATCCACGAGGGTGAGGGCGTCGCGGCAAAGGCACTCGAGAGCCTCGGCATCTCGCTCGACGCCGTGCGCGAGCAGGTGCAAGACATCATCGGCCAGGGCCAGCAGCAGCCGTCCGGTCACATCCCCTTCACGCCGCGCGCCAAGAAGGTGCTCGAGCTGAGCCTGCGCGAAGCGCTGCAGCTCGGCCACAACTACATCGGCACCGAGCACATCCTGCTCGGTCTCATCCGCGAGGGTGAGGGCGTCGCCGCCCAGGTGCTCGTCAAGCTGGGCGCCGACCTCAACAAGGTGCGCCAGCAGGTCATCCAGCTGCTCTCGGGCGCCCCGGGGCGCGAGACCGCTTCGGTCGGCGCACAGGCCAACGACGGTCCGGCCTCGGCGCAGGGCGGTTCGCAGGTGCTCGACCAGTTCGGGCGCAACCTCACGCAGGCAGCCCGCGACGGCAAGCTCGACCCGGTCATCGGCCGCGAGAAGGAGGCCGAGCGGGTCATGCAGATCCTCTCGCGCCGCTCGAAGAACAACCCCGTCCTGATCGGTGAGCCCGGTGTCGGCAAGACCGCCGTCGTAGAGGGGCTCGCCCAGGCGATCGTCAAGGGCAACGTACCCGAGACCCTCAAGGACAAGCAGCTCTACTCGCTCGACCTCGGCTCGCTCATCGCCGGCTCCCGCTACCGCGGTGACTTCGAAGAGCGTCTGAAGAAGGTCACCAAAGAGATCCGCACGCGCGGCGACATCATCGTCTTCATCGACGAGATCCACACCCTGGTCGGCGCGGGCGCTGCCGAGGGCGCGATCGACGCCGCCAGCATCCTCAAGCCGCTCCTCGCGCGCGGCGAGCTGCAGACGATCGGCGCGACCACGCTCGATGAGTACCGCAAGCACTTCGAGAAGGATGCTGCGCTGGAGCGCCGCTTCCAGCCCGTGCAGGTGAACGAGCCGACCCTGCCGCACGCGATCAACATCCTCAAGGGACTGCGCGACCGCTACGAGGCGCACCACAAGGTGCAGATCACCGACGGCGCGATCGTCGCCGCCGCGAACCTCGCCGACCGCTACGTGCAGGACCGCTTCCTGCCCGACAAGGCCATCGACCTGATCGACGAGGCCGGTGCGCGTCTGCGCCTGAGCATCCTCTCGTCCCCGCCCGAGCTGCGCGAGTTCGACGAGCGCATCGCCAAGGTGCGTCAGGACAAGGAGGCAGCTTCCGAGGAGCAGGACTTCGAGAAGGCCGCCGCGCTGCGCGACCAGGAGAAGGAGCTGCTCGGTGAGCGGCTGCGCCTGGAGAAGCAGTGGCGTGCCGGCGACGTCGCCACCCAGGCGATCGTCGACGAGGGACTGATCGCCGAGGTACTCGCCCAGGCGACCGGCATCCCCGTCTTCAAGCTCACTGAGGAGGAGTCCAGCCGACTCGTCTTCATGGAGAAGGCGCTGCACCAGCGCGTCATCGGTCAGGAAGAGGCGATCGCCGCGCTCTCGCGCACCATCCGTCGCCAGCGCGCGGGCCTCAAGGACCCGAAGCGCCCCTCGGGCTCGTTCATTTTCGCCGGCCCCACCGGCGTCGGAAAGACCGAGCTCGCCAAGGCTCTCGCCGAGTTCCTCTTCGACGACGAGGCCGCGCTGATCTCGCTCGACATGAGCGAGTTCGGTGAGAAGCACACCGTCTCGCGTCTGTTCGGTGCCCCTCCCGGATTCGTCGGCTTCGAAGAGGGCGGCCAGCTCACTGAGAAGGTGCGCCGCAAGCCGTTCTCGGTCGTGCTGTTCGACGAGATCGAGAAGGCCCACCCCGACATCTTCAACTCGCTGCTGCAGATCCTCGAAGAGGGTCGCCTGACCGACGGTCAGGGACGCATCGTCGACTTCAAGAACACCGTGATCATCATGACGACGAACCTTGGTTCGTCGGCGATCGCCGGTGGCCCGGTCGGCTTCCAGATCGAGGGCAACTCGCAGACGACCTACGAGCGAATGAAGGGCAAGGTCGACGAAGAACTCAAGCGTCACTTCAAGCCGGAGTTCCTCAACCGCCTCGACGACATCATCGTCTTCCCGCAGCTCAACAAGGACGAACTGCGTCAGATCGTCGGCCTGTTCGTCAAGCGCCTGGGCGACCGCCTGCTCGACCGCGACATGACGGTCGAGCTCTCGGACGCCGCCAAGGACAAGCTCATCGAGATCGGATTCGACCCCTCGCTCGGTGCTCGGCCGCTGCGCCGCGCCATGCAGCGCGAGATCGAGGACCAGCTCTCGGAGCGCATCCTGCACGGTCAGCTCGACACCGGCGACCACGTGAAGGTCGACGTCGTCGACGGCAAGTTCACCTTCGAGCACGCACCGCGTGGCGAGAAGGTGGCCGTGGGGATCAACACCGGTGGCGCCGGTATCTCGGCCACGCCGGACCTCGCCGCCAGCGGCAACGACTGACACGCGTTCCCAGAAAGGGGGCGGATGCTACGGCATCCGCCCCCTTTCTGCGTTCCCGCCCAGGAGCCGGCGTCGGCGCCCCGGCTCAGGCTTCGAGCGCGCGGAGCATCGTCTCGCGCAGAGCATCAGGGTCGTCGTTCAGCAGCAGTCCGCCCAGGTATGCCGCGTAGACGAGGCGCGCACGCGCGGACGCATCAGCGGGCGGCATCCCGCGCCCGGTCAGGATGCGCTCCAGGAAGGCCAGCCTGGTCGCATGCACGCGCGCGACCACCGGACCGACACGAGCATCGGCGCTGGCCAGCAGCATCCGCAGTTCGGTGGCATCGTGTGCATGGCCCACGGTGCGCGCGAGGAGTGCTGCCGCGGCATCGGGCGCGGTGGGATCGAGTGCGTCGATCACCTCGCGGGTCGCCCGCTGCTCCCAGCGATCGAGCACGGCGTCGATGAGGGCCGCGCGATCCGCGAAATGCCAGTAGAGGCTGCCCTTGGTGGCTCCGGCGAAAGCGGCGAGGGGTTCGATGGCGAGCTGATCGAACCCCACCCGGCTGCCGAAGTCGATCGCGATGTCGATCCAGTCGTCGCGGCTGCGGCGTGGCCGAGGTGTCGAAGAAGTGGGACGAGCCATGGCGGCATCGTACTGTACGGTGCCGTATAGTCATTTCCATACGGAAGCGTATGGAAGGAAGCGCATGAAGAAGTCCCTTCGCGATCTGATCCGCCCGCCGCGCGACCCCCGCCCCCGACGCCCTCTCGCGGTGCTCGCAGCGACCGTGCTGGCATCCCTGGGCCTGTTGCACGTGCTCTGGGCGCTCGGCAACCCCTGGCCCGCGTCCGATGCCGAGGCGTTCGTGACGACCTTCCTCGGCGCGCCGGGTGGGGTGCCGATGCCCGGTCCGCTGATCACCATGCTCGTCGCGCTCGCCCTCCTGGCCGCAGCAGCGCTGGTGCTGATGCGCGTCTCGCGCGTTGACGTCGTGCGGGGGATAGGCCACCTCGGCACGCTCGGCATCGGGATCGCCCTCGCGCTGCGCGCCGCCGTCGGGTTCATCGTGTCGGGGTTGCTGCCGCACCTGGTGGTTGAGCCGTACCGGACGCTGGACCTGTGGGTCTACTCGCCGCTGTGCCTCGCTCTCGCGGTCGCCGTCTTCGTCGTGCGTCGGAAATCTCAGACCGAACTGGTTCAGGTCGGCGTGTCGTAGCCCGACACGCCGACGGCGGCCCGTTTCGTCTGTGAGTTCCACACGGCGGGCCGCTCTAGGCTGGAACCGTGAGCGACTACACCGTCCGCGCAGCGCGCAGCACCGACATCGTCGGCATCCACTCGCTGTTGGAGCCGATGGTCGAGAAGCGAATCCTGCTCGGCAAGGACCTCGCGGTGCTCTACGGGGCGGTGCAGGAGTTCGTCGTCGCCGAACACGACGGCCGACTGATCGGCTGCGGAGCCCTACACGTCATGTGGGAGGACATCGGCGAGGTGCGCACCCTGCTTGTGCACGACGACTACCTGCGCCACGGCGTCGGCCGCACCATCGTCGAGGACCTGGAGCGACGTGCTCGTGACCTGGGCCTGCAGCGTCTGTTCTGTCTCACGTTCGAGACCGCGTTCTTCACCCGCCGCGGCTTCGCCCCGATCGGTGAGCAGGTCGTGGACGCCGACGTGTACTCGCAACTGCTGCGCAGTGGCGACGCGGGCGTCGAGGAATTCCTCGACCTGGCGCACGTCAAGCCGAACACGCTCGGCAACACCAGGATGATCAAGCACCTCAACTAGCCTGGGAACATGTCCCGTCCGTCTGCCGCCGTCTATCGTCGCCGGCGACTCCTGGTGATCGTCGTGGCGTTCGTGGCGGTCGCGGCCATCTCCGGAGGAGTCTGGCTGGCGCTCGCACAGCCCTGGTCTTCGGCATCCGACGCTCCGGCCGCCTCTGCGACGCCTGAGGCGACCGCCTCGGCGCCGACCGATCCGGCGTCCGCGAGTCCGTCGCCGAGTCCGGACGACACCGAGACCCCCGGGGTCGTCGCCTGCGAAGCCGGCGACATCGTGGTCGTCGCCCAGACGGATGCTGACACCTATGGCGCCGGTGAGTTGCCCCAACTGTCGATCAGCCTGACCAACAACGGTGCACGGGACTGCACGATGAACGTCGGGTCGAGTACGCAGAAGTTCGTCGTCACGAGCGGTTCGGACACGTGGTGGCGCTCGACAGACTGCCAGACCGAACCCAGTGACATGATCGTCACGCTCGAAGCGGGGACGACCGTCACGAGTGCGACCCCGGTGGTGTGGGACCGCAGCCGTTCATCGGTCGACACCTGCGATGCAGAGCACCGACCGCAGGCGCCCGGAGGCGGTTCGTCGTACCACGTGAGCGTGGAGATCGGCGGATTCGAGGGCGCGAGCACCAAGCAGATCATCCTGCGCTGATCCCCGCGGCGTCGTTGTACGAAACGCACAGGGAAAGACGCGAAAGCGCTCCGATGTTCGGCTGACATCACCGATATTTTGGGATACCATGGGAACTGGTTCTTCGAACTAGTGCGGTGAAAACCATCCCCAGTGGTTGTCGACTTCAGCGTCCCCAGCGCTTCGACATCACCGCCGCAAGAACCTGGAGGGCCCTCTCGAGTACCCCAGTCCCCAATGGAGGATTCGAGAGGGCCCCGCTTCTTCCCTCTGTGGTTCGGTGCGATCCTTCGCGCTCTCATAGGCTGGATGCATGGCGAAGAAGAGGGCAGGGGCCAAGAAGCGTCCCGCACCGGAGGAGTTCCGTTCCGAGGCACTGGCGCAGGCGCTCGAGAAGCAGGACATGGCGGCCGTCGCCCTCGCACTGCGCAACGGCAACACGGTCGTACCCCTGATCAAGCCCGGTGCTCGCGACAACCCGCTCGACGGTGGCGAGGTGTGGACCTACCGCGACCCGAAGTCCGGTGACGTGGCGCTGCTGCTGTTCAGCGATGCCACGCACAAGCCCGCCAACCTGCCCCCGGGCGTCGGCATCTATTCGCCCGCGTGGCTGAAGTCGTTCCTGACCACGCACAGCGACACCATTACGACCGTGTTCCTCGACATCGCGGGCCCTCACCCGATGCAGGCGCCGCCCTCCGAACTGCTCAAGGCGCTCGACGTCTGAACCGCCGCACGGCGCGGCGCGATCAGAACGGCGGCACGCCGGCGTCGTGGGTCCGCCGATTGGCGCTCGGCGCGCTGCTCTTCGCCCGTGACCGGATATCGCCCAGCGCCGTGCGCAGACTCGACGATCGGTCATCGATCACCTGCTGATACCCCAATCGTGCCGCTTCGCTGCGCCGCTGCGCGGCCTGCGTCACCGGACGGATCTCACCGGCCAGCGACAGCTCGCCCACCACGGCCAGCGTGCGGGGCACCGAGAGATGCCGGATCGACCCCGCCACGGCGACGGCGATCGCAAGGTCTGCTGCCGGTTCGGTGAATCGCACGCCGCCGACGGTCGAGACGTACACGTCGAGCTTCGAGGTCTCGATGCCGGCGCGGCGTTCGAGGATCGCCAGCACCATCGCCACGCGCGACGAGTCGAGACCGTGCACCACTCGGCGCGGGTTCGGCGCGTTCGAGGTGATCGTCAGCGCCTGCACCTCGACGGGCAGTGCACGCCGACCCTCCATGGCGATCGCGACGCAGGTGCCCGGCTCGGCGTCGCCCTGCGAGAGGAACAGGCCACTCGGGTCGGGCACCTCGGCGATGCCGACACCGGTCATCTCAAAACATCCGACCTCATCGGTCGGCCCGAACCGGTTCTTCAGCGCGCGCACGAACCGCAGCGCCGTCTGCCGATCACCCTCGAAATGGCACACGACGTCGACAAGATGCTCCAGCACGCGCGGCCCGGCGACCTGGCCGTCCTTCGTCACGTGCCCGACGAGGATCACCGGCAGCCCGCGGTCTTTGGCGACGCGGATCAGCGTCGCGGCGACCTCGCGCACCTGGCTCGGCTGCCCGGCCGCGCCGTCGATCAGCCCGGATGCCACGGTCTGCACCGAGTCGACGATCACGAGCTCGGGCTGCACCTCGTCGATGTGGCCGAGGATCGTCGCCAGGTCGGTCTCGCTGGCCAGATAGAGGTCGTCGTGCAGGGCTCCGGTGCGCTCGGCGCGCAGTCGTACCTGCGCGGGGGACTCCTCGGCGCTGGCGTACAGCACCCGCCGGCCCGCCTTCGCCGTCGAGGCCGCGACCTCGAGCAGCAGAGTGGACTTGCCGACACCGGGTTCGCCGCTGAGCAGGATCGCTGCACCCGGCACGATGCCACCGCCCAGCACCCGGTCGAACTCGCCGACTCCGCTGGTGCGCCGCGGAGCATCGGTCGTGGTGATCTGGGTGATCGGTCGCGCTGCCCGGTGCGCGGCCGGGGCGATGGCATCCGTCTGACGCACGAATCCGGCCTTGGTGCCCTGCTCTTGCACCGTGCCCCATTGCTGGCACTCGCCGCACCGGCCGACCCATTTCGCGGTCGTCCACCCGCATTCGGTGCAGACAAAGGCGGGCGGAGCGGGTCGACGGGTGGCCATCACGCCAGGCTACCGGCGCCCACCGACGTCGAGCGGCCCTGCTCAGCCGCCGATCGCGTTCATCCCGCGGACGGGCTGCAGGAACGACGGGTCGTTGATCGCGTGCCCGGGCAGTTTCGCCCAGATGCAGCGGCGCAGCACGTCGTCGATGACGTCGTCCGGTGCGTCGCCCCGCAGGGACGGAAGCAGATCGAACTCGTGCATCGAGAACAGACAGTTGCGCAATTGACCATCGGCGGTAAGCCGCAGCCGGTCGCAGGCACCGCAGAACGGTGCGGTCACCGAGGCGATCACGCCGACCGTCGCGCCATCGGCGGTGCCCGGCCCGTGCAGGCGCCAGCGTTCGGCCGGTGCACCGCCGCGACCCGGCACGGCTTCGAGACGCCACTGCGCGCCGAGCGCGGCCAGGATCTCATCGCGCGTGACCATCGCTTCACGGCTCCACGTATGACCGACGTCGAGCGGCATCTGCTCGATGAAGCGCAGCTCGGCCCCGTGATCAAGCGCGAAGCGCACCAGGTCAACCATCTCGTCATCGTTGACGCCGCGCATCGCGACGGTGTTCAGCTTGAGCGGGCGCAGCCCGGATCCCGCCGCCGCCGTGATCCCGGTCAGGACGTCATCGAGGCGGTCGCGACGGGTCAACGCCGTGAACCGGTCTCGCCGCAGTGTGTCGAGCGAGATGTTCAGTCGCGACAGGCCCGCGCCGATCAGGTCGTCGAGCATCGGCGCCAGTGCGATGCCGTTCGTCGTCATCGCCACCTGCACCGGGCCATACGGCGACTCCAGCGTTGCCAGCCGACGCACCACATCGACCACGTCCCGGCGCAGCAGCGGCTCACCCCCGGTCAACCGGAATGTCGTGATGCCGGCATCCGCCGCCACGCGCGCGACGCGCACGATCTCGTCGGCAGAGAGGATGGACGCCTTGGCCAACCACTCCATGCCCTGCTCGGGCATGCAGTACGTGCAGCGCAGCGAACAGCGGTCGGTCAGTGAGATGCGCAGATCTCGGTGCACGCGACCGTGCGTGTCGAGCAGGGGTAGCGCCGCCATCGGTCCTCTCTTCGATATGGCGACAGTAGCCCGTGCGCCGCGCAAGGGCCAGAGCAGGTGCCGCGCGGCTCGGAGCGTCAGTGCGCCGCCGTCTCTGCGACGGCCTCGGCGAAGGCGGATGCCGGCGACCCGAGCACCTCGTCGAGCGGGCCCCGTTGGGTGATGCGGCCGTTCTCGAGGATCAGCAGTTCATCGGCGAGAGCCTGGGCGTCAGCCAGCGTATGAGAGACGACGATCGTCGTCGTACCGCGCAACTGGTCGCGCACGACACCGCGCAGCTCGGCGGCGGCCTGCACATCGAGCGAGGAGAACGGTTCGTCGAGCAGCAGCAGGCGCGGGCGCGCCGCCAGCGCCCTGGCCAGTGCGACGCGTTGGCGCTGACCTCCCGACAGGTGCTCCGGGCGGTGCCGTCCGTGCTCGGGCAGGCCGATCCGCGGCATCCACTCCTCGGCGACGGTGACCGAACCGGCGCGCGACGCCCCCGTCGACCGGGCCGCGAACGCGATGTTCTCGACGGCGGTCATGTGCGGGAAGAGCAGGGCGTCCTGCCCGAGCAGGCCGATGGCCCGCCGAGACGGCGCCGTGTGTCGGCGACGGTCGGCCAGGCGCACCCCGTCGATCGACACCTGGCCGGCATCGAGGCGCGTGAGGCCGGCGATGGCTTCGAGCAGGGTCGTCTTGCCCGCGCCGCTCGGCCCCATCACCGCCAGCACGCCGCCGGGGGCGACCTTCAGTCTCGCGTCGACGTCGGCGTGCGCCACGACGATATGCGCGTCGAGAGCCCCGCGCGACCCGGTCACCGCAGCGTCTCCGGTCACCGCAGCGTCCCCGGTCACCGCAGCGTCCCCGGACGCCAGGCGCGCACGAGCAGCAGCACGACCACCGCGGTCGCCAGCAGCAGCAGCGACAGTGCCACCGCCGTCTCACGGCCGGTGCCCGCCCCGTTGAACGCGGTGTAGATCGCCAGGGGCATCGTCTGTGTCACCCCCGGGGCGTTGCCGGCGAAGAGCGCGGTAGCGCCGAACTCACCGATCGCGCGAGCGAAACACAGGATCACCCCGACGAGGATTCCCGGTGCGGCCAACGGCAAGGTCACACGCCACAGCACGCGCCACGGGCCGGCCCCGAGCGTCGCAGCGGCGCGTTCATAGCGGCCACCGACACCGCGCAGCGTGCCCTCGACGGCGAGCACGAGGAACGGCAGCGCGACGAACGCCTGCGCGAGTACGACCGCGGCGAACGAGAACGGCAGCGTCAGATCGAACCAGGCCGACAGCACCTGTCCGAGTGGACTGGTGCGTCCGAACAGGAACAGCAGCGCCACGCCGCCCACCATCGGCGGCAGAACGAGCGGTACCGCGACCACCGCACGCAGCAGCGCAGAGACGCGCGGCCCCGACCGGGCGATCAGCAGGGCGAGTGGCAGCCCCAGGATCAGGCACAGTGCTGTGGCAGCCAGCCCGCTCAGCAGTGACAGCCGCAGGGCGTCGAGCGCGGCCGGCGACGTGACATCGTGCCACAGCGTCGACCAGGACGCCCGCGTGGTCAACGCGACCAACGGGAACACCAGCAGACCGATTCCGAGCGCCGCAGGTGCCATGAGCAGGAACGGCGTGCCAGTGCCGGTATCCGCGCGGGGCCCGGCGATCTGTGGGGTCCGTGCTGTGTTCGCGCTCACGGCGCACCGAATCCTCGGGCCTGCAGCAGCTGCTGGGCTTCGTCGCCCAGCACGAAGGCGGCGAACGCGACGCCGGCCGTGTTCGCCCCATCGAGCGCGACGACGGGGTAGCGGTTCACGACATCGCCCGCGCCGACCGGAACGAAGCTCTCGACCGCGGCATCGCCGAGCACATCCGTGGCGTACACCAGCCCGGCGTCCGCCTCGCCGGCCGCGACCTTCTGCAGCACCGCGGTGACGTTCTGCTCCAAGCTGGCGGGGGTCACCGACACTCCGGCATCGTCGAGGAGTCGTGTCGCCGCGACTCCGCACGGCACCTCCGGGGCGCACAGCACCGTGACCGCACGCGAGAGATCGGCCAGGGCGGTCACGTCGGCCGGGTTGCCGACCGGCACGGCCACGACAAGCGTGTTCGTCGCGAACACCACGGGGTCACTCGCCAGCCCGGCGTCGACGACCACCTGCATGCTGTTCTCATCGGCCGCGGCGAAGACATCGGCATGCGCGCCCTCCTGCACCTGCACCGCCAGCGTGCTCGAACCGTCGTAGACGGCCACGACGTCGACGCGCGGGTGACGGGTCTCGAACGCGGTCGCGATCTCGTCGAAGGCGGTGCGCAACGACGCCGCCGCGAACACGGTCACCGTGCCGGTGAGCGCATCGCCGGCCGTCGGCGGCGCGGCGTCGAGAGGCGCGGTGTCGGATGCCGGAGCACAGCCCGCCAGCAGCAGAGCGGCCAGCACGGTGATGCCCACCGGCGCGCGGCCCGTCACGCGCGCCGCCCGCAGCGGCTCGGGAAGGCGGCGGCAGGGCATGCCCCGAGCATAGGGAGCGTGTGCGCGCAGATCCAGGTCTTGCGCACTGGCGCGGTGCGGCGCCGGACCGTAGCCTCGGAACATGGCGCTGCCCCCTCTCGTCGAACCCGTCGACGCCCTGAGCAGTGCCGAGGCCGTGCGCACCGCCCGCCATCAGGTGCTCACCGGGCTCGGCGAACTCGGCCAGCGCCGACTGCGGGCCGCGCACGTCGCCGTCGTCGGCGCGGGTGGGCTGGGCGGAGCCGTCGTGCTCGCGCTCGCCGCCGCCGGCATCGGCACCCTCACGGTCATCGACGATGACATGGTCGAGCTGTCGAACCTGCAGCGCCAGGTCATGCATCGACACGCCGACCTCGGAGCCGCCAAGGTCGACAGCGCGGTGCGGACGGCGGCGGACCTCTGCCCCGAGACGGTCGTGCGTCCCGTGCGCACACGGCTCACCCACGACAACGGTGCGGCACTGCTGGCCGGAGCGGATGTGGTGGTCGACGGCACCGACACCTTCGCCTCGCGCTGGGACGTCGCCGACGCCACCGAGACGCTGGGTGTGCCGCTGGTGTGGGGAGCCATTCAGCAGTTCACCGCGCAGGTGACGGTCTTCTGGGCCTCTCCGCCGCCGGGAACGCCTCCGGTCGTCCTCGGTGACCTGCATCCGCGCGGCGACCTCAGCGAGGTGCTCGCCTGTGCCGACGTCGGGGTGTTCGGTGCGCTGTGTCTTCAGGTCGGCGCCGTTCAGGCGATGGAGGCCATCAAGCTCATCGCCGGCATCGGCGATCCGCTGATCGGACGCGTGGCGGTGATCGACGCGTTGCGGGCGACCCTGCGCGAAGTACCGCTGCGCGCTGCGCAACCGCCATCGGGAGCGGCATCATGATCTACCGCGCTGTGGAGGAACAGCTTGCGCTCGTGTTGGCGGCCGTGCGGCAGCATCCGCCGCAGCGCATCGCCGTCGACCAGGCGCACGGATTCACGCTGGCGGTCGATGCGCGCGCCGCCAGCGCCGTGCCCGCCTTCGACAACTCGGCCATGGACGGCTTCGCCGTGCGCCGGGACGACGTGGTCGCGGCCGCACCCGACCACCCCGTCACGCTCCGCGTCGTCGCCGACGTTCCCGCCGGAAGCGCGCACGATCCGAAGCTGCGCGCCGGGGAATGCGCACGGATCATGACCGGCGCCGCGGTGCCCAGCAGCGCCGATGCCATCGTGCCGTTCGAGGACACCGTCGGCGGGCTCGCCGACTCGCAGCGGCACGCCGCGGTGCTGCGAGCGCCGGTGGCCGGAGCGTACATCAGATCGATCGCCGATGACATCGCCGCGGGCGACGTCGCGCTCGCCGCGGGCGCCCACCTGGGTGCCCGACAACTCGGGGCGTTGGCGGGCGCCGGTGTGGCCACGGTCGAGGTGTCGCCGCGCCCGCGCCTGGCCATCGTCTCGACGGGCTCCGAACTCGTCGCGCCGGGGCGACTGCTCCACCGCGGCCAGATCCCCGAGTCGAACGGTATTCTGCTCGCCGCGCTCGCCGCCGAGGCCGGGGCAGAGGTCGCACTGCGCAGAGTGATCTCTGACGACGACCACGACGGTGTGGCTGATGTGATCGCCGACGCGCAGCGGCACGGCGTCGACGCCGTGGTCTTCTCGGGCGGAGTCAGCGCCGGTGCATACGAGATCGTCAAGCAGAGCCTCGCGCACCGGATGGAGTTCACCAGCGTGGGCATGCAGCCCGGCAAGCCACAGGGGTTCGGCACGACCGAGCAGGGGATGCTGCTGTTCGGCCTGCCCGGCAATCCGGTCAGCGCAGCGGTGTCGTTCGAGGTGTTCGTGCGACCCGCGCTGTTGCACATGCAGCGCCGCACCGCCCTGCACCGCCCGCGCCTGCGTCTGCCCGCCGGTGCCGCCTGGCGCACCCCGCCCGGACGGCGGCAGTACCTGCCCGCGGTCATCGACCGCACCGACC
Source organism: Microbacterium sp. 2216-1 (assembly GCF_046507855.1). Lineage (NCBI taxonomy): Bacteria > Bacillati > Actinomycetota > Actinomycetes > Micrococcales > Microbacteriaceae > Microbacterium > Microbacterium sp. 2216-1. The sequence continues at coordinate 348,790 of NZ_JBKFTM010000003.1, read as the reverse complement.
CCGCACGGCCCCTCGTGCGACCGGCGAGTGCGGGCGGATCCGGGTCGCATCTCAGCGTGGGCCTCGGTGTCGCCGAGGCGTACGCGATCGTGCCCGCCGACACCGAGCGCGTCCGCGCCGGCGACCTCATAGACGTCATGGAGCTGCGATGACCTTCACCCATCTCGACGCACACGGCCACGCCCGCATGGTCGACGTCACCGACAAGACCCCCACCGCGCGTTCGGCGACGGCGCGGGGCTTCGTGCGCTGTGCCGCGCACACCGTCGATCTGCTGCGCGATGGCGCGGTGCCCAAGGGCGACGTGCTCGCCGTGGCCCGCATCGCCGGCATCCAGGCCGCCAAGCGCACCCCCGAGCTGCTGCCGCTCGCGCACGTGATCGGCGTGCACGGTGCGGTGGTCGACCTGGCGGTCGATGACGACGGCGTGTCGATCGAGGCCACCGTGCGAACCGCCGACCGCACCGGCGTCGAGATGGAGGCGCTCACCGCCGTCACGGTCGCCGCGCTCGCCGTCGTCGACATGATCAAGGGGCTCGACCGCTCGGCATCGATCGAGCACGTGCGCATCACCGCCAAGGAGGGCGGGCGCAGCGGCGCCTGGAGTCGACCCGATGACGACGCCCGGTCCGTGGACGAGGGGGCGTGACAGCATGACCATCGTGCGCCTGTTCGCCGCCGCGCAGGACGCGGTCGGACACGAATCGCTGCCGACGGATGCGCGCACACTCGGCGAGCTGAAGGAGCGTCTGGTGGCCGACCACCCGGCGCTGCGAGACCTGCTGCCGCGCTGCGCCGTGCTCGTCGACGGCGCGCGGGTGGGGGAGGCGCACCGGCTCGACGGGGCGCGAATGGTCGACGTGCTGCCGCCGTTCGCCGGCGGCTGAGCACGCTACCCGCCGAGCCCCTTCCACGCCGACGTGCCGTCGGCCTCGATCTGCCTCTTCCACACCGGCAGGTCGCGCTTGATCGCCTCGAGCACCTCGCGGCACACGACGAACGCCTCATCTCGATGGGCCGAGGCTACGGCGATCACCACGGCGGCGTCGCCGACGACCAGGCGACCCGTGCGGTGGCTGACGGCGACGAGGGCATCCGTGCCCTTCGCTGCATCCGTCGCGATGCGCGCCAGCGTCTGTTCAGCATCGGGGTGCGCGCTGTACTCCAGCGCGACGACGAGATCGGTGGCATCCGGGTCATGGTCCCGCACCCGGCCGACGAAGGTGGTGACGGCACCGGCTGTCGTGCTCTCGACGGCGGTGACGTGCTCGTCGAGCGACAGCGGCGTCTCTGACATGCGAGCGAGGCGGACAGTCATCGGTGGTCCTCGCCGTCGAGTTGATCGAGCACGTGCTGCGCGATCGAAAGCACGATCGGCATGCCCTCGGCGACCGCCTTCGGCGATCCCGGCAGGTTGACGATGAACGTACGACCCGAGACTCCCGCGACCCCGCGGGACAGCATCGCGGTCGGTGTCACCGCGGTGCCCGCGCGGCGCAGCTGTTCGGCGACACCGGGCAGCATCCGCTCGATCACCCGTGACGTGCCCTCGGGGGTCTCATCACGCGGGGCAACGCCGGTGCCACCCGTGGTCACCACCAATCGGATGCCCGTGGCCAGGAACCCGCGCAGGGCCTGCTCGACGGCATCCGCCCCATCGGAGACGACGCAGGCGTCGGCACAGTCGAAACCGGCTTCACGGAGCGCGGCGACGGCGACCGGCCCCGCCGTGTCGGCGCGGATGCCCGCGGCCGAGCGGTCCGAGACGGTGAGGACGGCCGCAGTCGACATGCGGCCAGCCTAGCGAGCCGCGCACCCGGCGCGGCCGTGATTATTCACGGCCAGTGGCGAGGGCACCGTCAGGGCCGTCTGGAATGATGGGCAGATGGCCAACGGGGGGCTCGCATACGGGCCGATTTCGAGCTATTCGCGGGTGCGCATTCTGCACCTGCTCTTCGTCGCCGCCTCCGAACAGGGGCGTCCGGAACGCACGATCGGCGAGCTGTGCGAGGCCACGGGGCTGCACGCGAACACGGTGCGCGAGCACCTGCAGCGCCTGATGGAGGGCGGCTACGTCATTCAATCGATCGAGCGCCGCACCACCCGCGGACGCCCGCGAACGCTGTACACCGCGGTGACCGGACTGCCCGAGGCGTCGAGCCCCGTCGCCCGCGAGAAGGTCGCCGAGGCGGCCAGGCGCGGAGACCTGCTGCGTCGGATGCTCGCCGAGGAAGGATCCGAGCTGGGCCGCGAGGCGACGTACCAGCTCGACGCTCTCACTGAGCACCTCGAAGAGAGCGGCTTCGAGCCGATCATCGACGAGGAGCGCCTGACGGTGGAACTCACGCCCTGCCCGCACGCCGCCGGCGCGCCCGAACACCGTCCCATGCTGTGCCAGGTGCATCTGGGGCTCATGCAGGGCGTGCTCGCCCAGGCGGGCGGACCGCTCAAGGCGGAGTGCGTGCAGGCGCCGCAGCGCCCTGAGGAATGCACCGTGCAGCTGAGGCTCAGCGCTCAGGCCGCGGCGGCCTGAGCGCTACTCGTAGAGCGAGGCGACCGGCTCCATGACGATGCCCTGCGCCTCGAAGGCGCGGCGGCGCTCTTCGATGCGGCGGTGCATCTCGGTCTGCGCGTCCGCCACGAGTGCGGCGGGCAGCTCGACCGAGGTCGGGGCGGGGTCGCCGTTGCCGGCGGCGATGTAGGCGTCGAGCTCAGGACCGGACGTCCACGAGGTGATCAGCGCGTAGCGTGGCTCGGGGCCCTGATGCCAGACCGCGTGCCAGAAACGCTGGGTGTCGACGATGATGCGCGACCCGGCCGATAGCGGCAGGCGGATCTCGGTGGCCGGGTCGAAGCGGTCCGAGCGCAGGATCAACAGCGAGTCGGCGTCGTCGGTGAGGTTGAGCCAGCTGCGCACGACCCAGCCGGTGCCCTCGGCGTTCAGCCGGTTGTTGTCATCCTGATGCAGGTTGTAGATCGCGTCGGCGTAGGTGTTCGGCTGCAGCTCGATCACCCGGCAGCGGCCGACGTTCGCACCGGGCTCGAGGGCCATGCGCTGTAGCGTCGGGGCCTTCGCGACCTGCGGGGCGATCCACACGCCGTCCTTGTCGGTGCGCGGCGGGGTGTGGTTCCAGAACCCGTTGCACTCGAGATCGCCGGAATAGCTGGCCAGTGGGGCGAAGCGGGTGATGCCCGACGACCGCCACCCCGTATATTCCAGGCCCTGCCACTCGGTGGGGTCGATCGACAGCTCGAGGCGGTCGAGCACCACCAGTCCTGTCGCGTCCAAGGCGGGCGAGGTGAGGAATCCCATCGCGTTCTCCGTTCCGGCATCCGATCCGCCCTCCATCGTAGGCCGACGGCGCGGCCAAGGTTCGCGATGCAGTAGCATTTCACATGTCACTACTGACTCGAGGTGGAGAGAGGTGAACATGCGCGTCATCGTGATCGGTGCCGGCGCCATCGGCGCGGCATGCGCCCTGGCGCTCGCGGAGGCGGGCGCCGACGTCATCGTGATCGACCGCACCGGCGTGGCCGGCGAGACCTCCAGCAGGTGCGAGGGCAACATCCTGGTCTCCGACAAGGGTCCCGGCCCCGAGGCGCTGATGGCCATCGAGGCGAACCGTGCCTGGCGGGCCCTCGCCGAGCGCCTCGACGCCGACCGGCTGCCCGGCCAGCCGCCGACCGAGTTCGAGGCGAAGGGCGGCGTGGTCGTCGCATTCGCCGGTGGGGTAGAGGCACTCGGGAGCTTCGCCGAGGCGCAGCACGGTATCGGCATCCGGGCCGAGGTGCTCGACCGGAGTGCGCTGCGGGCCGCCGAACCGCACCTTGCCCCGGATCTCGCCGTCGGCGTGCACTACGCCGACGACGCGCAAGTGCAACCCAGTCTCGCAACCCAGGCGATGCTGGCGCGTGCGCGGCATCTCGGCGCGCACCTGCGGATCGCCGAGGTCACCGGCGCCGTCATGCACGCCGGGCGCGCGCACGGCGTGCTCACCACCGAGGGTCGCATCGACGCGGACGCGGTGGTGAACTGCGCCGGACCGTGGGCGGGCGAGGTCGCCGCGCTGTTCGGCGCCGACCTCGACATCAGACCGCGACGCGGGACGATCCTCGTGACGACGCCGATGCCGCAGCGCGTCTTCCACAAGGTGTACGACGCCGACTACGTCGGAGCCGTCGGGTCGGCCGACGCGGCTCTGCAGACCTCCACCGTCGTCGAGTCCACTCCGGCGGGTACGGTGCTGATCGGTTCGAGTCGCGAACGGGTCGGTTTCTCCGGCGCGGGACTGCTGGCCCCGCTGGCCGAGATCGCCGCGAAGGCATCACGGCTGTTCCCGTTCCTGCGCGACACGATGCTGCTGCGCACGTACTACGGGTTCCGACCGTACACGCCCGATCATCTGCCGGCGATCGGAGCCGATGCGCAGGTGTCGGGCCTGTTCCACGCGGCGGGACACGAGGGGGCAGGCATCGGTCTCGCCCCGACCACCGGCGCCCTGATCGCTCACGCCGTGCTCGGTGTGGCGGCGCCGTTGGATCCCGCTCCGTTCCTGCCCTCGCGGAGTGCACTGCGGGGAGCGGCCGCATGAGCACCGGCATCCGATCTGAATGCCCGGGGAGGGACGCGTGATGAGCATCAGCATCCGAGTCGACGGAGTTGAGCTGTCGGGACGCGACGGACAGACGATCGCCGGTGTGCTGCTCGGCAACGGACAGCGCACGTGGCGCGACGCGCACGACGGCCGGCGCGGCATCTTCTGCGGGATCGGTGTGTGCCAGGACTGTGTGCTCACCGTCAACGGTGTCGAGGGCGTGCGTGCCTGCCAGCGCACGGCGGTGGACGGCGACGTGATCGAACGAGAGGGCAGGGCATGAATCGTGTCGTCGTGATCGGTGCCGGGCCCGCGGGCCTCGCGGCGGCCGCATCCGCCGCCACGGCCGGCGCGGACGTCGTGCTGGTCGATGAGGGCGAGCGCGTCGGTGGTCAGTTCTGGCGGCATCACCCTGATCTCACCGACCCCCGTCTGCAGCACCAGCTGGGTCGGTTCGGTCGTCTGCGCGAGTCTCTCTCGACGGTACGCACGGTGTCGTCTGCGAGCGTCTGGCGCGTCGAGGACGATCCGCTGCGCGTGCATGTGCTCGTCGGACCGGCGGATGCCACGGGCCGCACAGCGGAGACCCTGGCGGCGGATGCCGTCGTCGTCGCCACCGGCGCGCACGACCGCGTGCTGCCCGTGCCGGGTTGGACGCTGCCCGGTGTGACGTCGGCCGGTGCCATCCAGGCGCTGGCGAAACGTGACGCACTGGCACCGGGGGAGAGCACCGTCGTCGCCGGTGCCGGTCCGTTCCTGTTGCCGGTCGCGCAGAGCGTCGCGCTGCAGGGCGGGCGGGTCGCCGAGGTCGTCGAGGCGGCGGGGTTCGGAGCGATCCTGCGGGGCTGGGGTACGAAGGCCTGGCAACTCACCGCCGCAGCCGGCAAGGCCGGCGAACTCGGCGGCTATGTGGCATCCCTCGCCCGTCATCGCACGCCGTACCGGTTCGGAAGCGCGGTCACGCGCATTCATGGGGCGGATGCTGTCGAAGCCGTCACCGTGCAGCGCATCGACACGCAGTGGCGGCCGATCGCGGGCACCGAGCGCACGGTCGAGTGCGACTCGGTGGGTCTCGGCCACGGCTTCACGCCCCGTCTGGAGACGGCGATCCAGTTCGGCTGCGCGATCAGCCCGGATCGTTTCGTCACCGTCGATGCCGAGCAGCGCACGACCGTGCCCGGTGTCTTCGCGGCCGGTGAGGTCACCGGTATCGGCGGAGCGGATGCGGCGCTCGCCGAGGGGGAGATCGCGGGGCTCGCGGCCGCAGGCGCCGCATCGGACGATCCGCGTCTGAAAGGTGCGGTCGCGGCCCGTCGGCGGATGCACGCGTTCGCCGCGCGGCTCGAGGTGCACGGCATCCGCGCCGGGTGGACGGCCTGGCTCGACGACGACACGATCATCTGCCGCTGCGAATCGGTGCGCCGGAACGTCATCGACGAGTACGCCGCAACATCGTCACGCGGCATGCGGCTCGCGACGCGTGCCGGGCTCGGCGCCTGCCAGGCCCGCACCTGCGGCCGCAACGTCGACGACATCACCGGAGCGGCGGGAAGCACCGTCGGCGCGGGATTCGAACATCGCCCCGTGCTGTCGTCCGTGCGGATCGGTGAACTCGCCGGCCTGTCGAACGGCGCCGGCACCCTCGACACAGAACCGTCAGGAGGAAACTGATGCGCGCACGCCGCACCATCCAGGCCGTCGACTCCCACACCGAGGGGATGCCGACACGGGTCGTCACCGGCGGGGTCGGGCGTATTCCCGGCGCGACGATGAACGACCGGCGTCTGTACGCCATGGAGCATCTCGACGGGTTGCGCGGGTTTCTCATGAACGAGCCCCGTGGACATGCCGCGATGTCGGGCGTGCTGCTGCAGCCGCCCGCCCGCGAGGACGCCGACTGGGGGATCGTCTTCATCGAGGCGTCGGGTTTTCTGCCGATGTGCGGTCACGGCACGATCGGTGCGGCCACGGTGCTCGTCGAGACCGGCATGGTCGAGGTGACCGAGCCGGTCACCGAGATCCGACTGGACGTCCCGGCCGGACTGGTCATCGCGCGTGTGCGCGTCGAGAACGGACGCGCGGTCGATGTGACCATCGAGAACGTGCCGAGCTTCGTCGACCGACTCGATGAGCGCCTCACGGTGCCCGGCATCGGAGAGATCACCTACTCGGTCGCCTTCGGCGGCAACTACTACGCCCTGGTCGACCTCGACGAGGTGGGGTTGCGGTTCGACCGTGCCCAGCAGGACGAGATCCTGCAGGCCGGACTGAAGATCATGGACGCCATCAACACCCAGGCACCCCCGGTGCACCCGGTGCTGGAGGGAGCGGATCACGTGCATCACGTCGAGTTCATCGCCCCGGGGTCGGATGCCGTCCGCTCGCGTCATGCCATGGCGATCCACCCCGGGTGGTTCGACCGTTCGCCCTGCGGCACCGGCACGAGCGCGCGCATGGCCGAACTGCATGCCCGTGGCGAGCTGGCACCGGGCGCGCCGTTCGTGAACGAATCGTTCATCGGTACCGCGTTCACCGGCCGGATCGTCGGCGAGACCACGGTCGGCGACCGTGCCGCGATCGTGCCCACCATCACCGGACGCGCCTGGGTCACCGGGCTCGGCCAGTATCTGCTCGACGAGAACGATCCGTTCCCCGAGGGGTTCGTGTTCTGAGACATGACGGAGGAATCCATGACCGAGACCGGTATCGAACAGGTCGCCGCGGCGGCGGCGGCCGCCGCCCGCCCGTTTGCCCGCACCACTCCTCGTGAGCGCGGCGGCGCGCTCGTCGCGGTGGCGGATGCCCTCGACGCGGCCGGCCCGGAACTCATCGCCATCGCGATGCGCGAGACCGGCCTGGCGCAGGCCCGCCTCACCGGCGAGCTGCGCCGCACCTCCTGGCAGCTGCGGCTGTTCGCCGACACGGTCGTCGACGGCGGGTATCTCGACGTGCGCATCGATGAGGCCGACCCGGACTACGTGATCGGCCCGCGGCCCGACGTGCGGCGCATGCGGGAACCGCTCGGCCCGGTGCTGAACTTCGCCGCCTCGAACTTCCCGTTCGCGTTCTCCGTCGCCGGGGGAGACACGGCGGCCGCGCTCGCCGCGGGATGCCCCGTCGTGGTCAAGGCGCACTCCGGGCATCCGGAGCTCTCCCGCCGCACCGCAGAGGTCGTCGCCGACGCACTGCGCGGGGCTGGGATGCCCGACGGGGTGTTCCAGCTGATCGCGGGGCAAGAGAACGGCGTCGCGCTGCTTCGGGATGAGCGCATCCGTGCCGGCGCGTTCACGGGGTCGACGGGTGTCGGAAGGATGCTCGCCGACATCGCCGCCTCGCGTACTGTGCCGATCCCGTTCTACGGCGAGCTCGGCAGCGTCAACCCCGTGTACGCCACCTACGCCGATGATGAGCTGCTGCAGGCCTTCGTCGCCTCGGTGTCGGGGTCGGCCGGGCAGTTGTGCACCAAGCCGGGCTTCCTGTTCGTGCCCGAGGGGGCCGATCTGAGTGCGGTGACCGAGTCAGCGGCATCCGTCGACGAGCACCGCCTGCTCAACCCGGGCATCGGCCGCACGTTCGCGCAGCGGCGGGCGGATGTGCTCGAAGCCGACGGCGTGACCGTGCTCTCGGCGGGCGAGACCCGCACCGACGACGACGGACAGACCTACGCGACCCCGACCGTCGTGACCGTCGACGTCGATGCTCTCGTCGCGGCCGGCGATGCGCTGCTGGAGGAGTCATTCGGCCCGCTGTCGGTGATCGTGCGCTACTCCGACCTGTCGACGCTGCCCGCACTGCATGCCGGACTGTTCCCCGGCAACCTCACCTCGACCGTGCACGCCCGTACGGACGAGCTCGAGGACGGCTCGCTGTCGGCCCTCGTCGACGCGCTCGTCGAGACCAGCGGTCGCGTGCTGTTCGGCGGCTGGCCCACCGGTGTGTCGGTGACGCCGGCGATGCAGCACGGCGGCCCCTACCCTGCGACCACCACCGACGCCACCAGCGTCGGTACGGCCGCTATCGGGCGTTTCCTTCGTGGCGTCGCCTATCAGAACGCCCCGCAGGCGCTGCTGCCGGCGCCGCTGCGCGACGACAACCCGTGGGGTGTGCCGCAGCAGCGCAGCGCAGCCGGACTGTCGACGACCTGGGGATCGTTCGCCGGCTGAGCCCCGACGGCCCGCGCGTGCGTGCTCCGCGCGTGCGGGCTCCGCGCGTGCCCCGCGCGTGCTCCTTCGCGAGATCCCCACGTCGCCTTTCGCCGAGACCCCCACATCGCGCCGAGACCCCGTGCTGCAGACGTCTGCAGCACGGGGTCTCGGCGATAGGTCGGGGTGTCGGCGGTCCGATCAGGGTGCTTCGAGCAGGGGGGATTCGATCAGGCCGAGAGGTCTGCCGGGGTGCCGGCCCGGATCACCGCGACGCGCGAGTCTTGACGCCACAGCGCAGACGGGTCGGTGAGGGGATCGGATGCCAGCAGCACCGCGTCTCCGTATGCCCCGGCACCGAGGTGACCGAGCGCCGGATCGCCGATGAGCTCAGCGTTGACGGTCGTCATCGAACGCAGGGTGTCTGCGGCGGAGCCGGCCTCGACCTGCAGGCGGATGCCCGCGAGCTGGTCGTCTTCGAGGTCGCCCATGAGGTCGGTTCCGAAGCCGACGCGCACACCGGCGGCATGGGCCAGTCGCACGGCGTGCTGCCCCTTGGCGAGCACCTCGGAGTTCTTCTGCAACGAGATGGCGTTGAGCCCGATGTCGGCGCCACGGCGGTCCATGGCGTCGTAGGCGGCGAGGGTCGGCACGAGGAAGGCTCCCGCCTGCGCCATCAGCTTGGCGGTCTGCTCGTCGATGAGGTTGCCGTGCTCGATCGATCGGACACCGGCGGTGATCGCGTGCTGGACGGCCTCGGACGAGTAGGCGTGCGCGCAGACGTAGCTGCCGCGCCGGGTGGCCTCGTCGACCACCGCACGCAGTTCGTCCTCGGAGTACTGCGGGATGCGGATGGGATCGGTGAGCGAGAACACGCCGCCCGAGGCCATCACCTTGATCGCGTGCGCGCCGGTGCGCAGACGCTCGCGCACGGCGACGCGCAGGTTGTCGACCCCGTCGACGACCTCGCACATGTGGCCGTGCGAGAAGCAGACGTCGATGTGCGCCGATCGTGGGTCGCCGTGGCCGCCGGTCTGACTGAGGGCGGGGCCGGTGAAGTGATAGCGCGGTGACGGGAACAGCTCGGCGTCGATCGCCTGCGCCAGTCCGATGTCGCCGCCTGCGACATCGCGGACCGTGGTGAAGCCGCGCTGCAGTGCGCGGGTGAGGCGCCGGGCACCGTTGATCGCGGTGTAGCTGAGGGGGCCGCGCTCGTTCTCGAGGCCGTCCATGCTCGTGGCGTAGGCGTGGAAGTGGGCGTCGATGAGGCCGGGGATGAGCCACTGCCCGGTGGCATCGATGCGTGTCGCATCCGGCGTACCGGTCTCAGAGATGCGGCCGTCGACGATGTGCACATCGCGGAGTGTGAAGCCGTCGCCGTGCCAGACGTGGGCGCCGAAGATCGAGAGGGATGCTGCGGGCATGGGTGCTCCTGTCGTGAGTGTCGACCGTGGGGGTCGGCCTTGGCGGTCAGCGCAGGCTGAAGCCGGAGGGAAGGGGATCGTCGGCGTCGAGTTCGAAGCGGCACGAGCCGATGCGGGAGGCGTTTCCGCGCACTTCGGGGATGACACCGTTCGGAGTGCGTTCGGCGATGCGGGCGTGGAACCGTGTGCCGATGATCGAGTCGTGGGTCAGGGTCTCGCCCTCGCGCAGCTCGCCGGTGGCAGCCAGCAGCGCCACGCGCGACGCGGTGCCGGAACCGCACGGGCTGCGGTCGACCTCGCCGTCGGCGAAGACGGTGACGTTGCGCTGGTGGGGGCCGTGCTCGGTGCGCCCGAGATCGTCGAACAGGATGGTGCCGTACACGCCCGAGAGGCGGGAATCGGAGAGCTCCGCGGCGGGATGCTCGTTGAGCGCCCATTTGATCTCACGGCCGATGGCGATGAGGTCGGTCGTGTGCGCCGGGGTGACGTCGAGCCCGACCGCTGCGGCGGGGAGGGTCGCGTAGACCGCGCCGACGAAGACGAGGTCTACCTCGACGTCTCCACGGGAGGTCGTCAGTGCGATCCCGCGGGTCAGGACTCGCGACTCGACGTTGCGGAAGACGATGTCGTCGATGCGTCCGCCGGTCTGCCGGACGAGCGCCTGCACGCGCCCGCTGGGCACGTCGATCGTCACGGCGGTGACGCCGTCGGGGTCGGAGGCCACCCGCCCGGTGCGCACGGCCCAGGCTCCCAGTGCGATGGTTCCGTGGCCGCACGCCGTTGAGAAGCCGTCCTTGTGCCAGAACAGCACACCGAAGTCGGCGCCGTCGTCATCGGGCGGGGTGATGAAGCCTCCGTACATGTCGTCGTGGCCACGGGGCTCCAGGCACAGGAAACGGCGCACCTGATCGGCGTCGCCGTCGATCGCCGCGATGCGGCGCTCGGCGACGGTGGTGCCGTGCGTCGGTACGTCTTCGACGATGCGGAACGGCTCGCCGGCGGTGTGCCAATCGTCGGTGGTCCAGTGCATGGTGGAGCTCCTGTGCAAGTGGAGGGCGTTCAGACGGCCAGGCGGGCGACCGCGAGGTCCTGCCAGCCCATGCCGCATGTCTTGATGACGCGCGGGCGGTCGGTGGCCGGTGCGACGGCGCCGGTGAACAGCTCGTGCATCGTCACCAGGTCGTCGTGATGCAGCATCCCGGCGTCGACAGCGACGATCACGTCGCCCGCCTCGCTTCGCGCGACGCGGCGGCTCTCGACGATCACCTGCGCGCGGGCCATCAGCGCGGGAGCGAGTTCGGCGCGGTCGGGTTCGTGCGACCCGATCGCGATGACCGTGGCGTCGTCGCGGACGAGGTCGGCGTCGAACAGGGGCGTCGGTGCCGACGTGGCGCACACGATGAGGTCGGCGCTGGCGATGTCGTCGAGTGTGCCGGCGCGCATGTCGGCGCTCGGTGCGTACGCGCGGGAGGCATCGACGGCGGATGCTGTGCGTGCGTCGTCGCGGCCGACGATACGTACCGATCTCAGCGGCCGTATGGTCGCGAGCGCCTCGACGTGTCGGATCGCCTGGGGGCCGGTGCCGATGATGACGGCGTCGGCGGCCTCGGCCGTCGCGACGACGTCGGCGCAGGCAGCCGAGACGGCGGGGGTGCGCAGGCTGGTCAGGGCGGTGCCGTCGATGATGGCGGTGGGCGCGAGGGTGGTGCCGTCGACGAGGATGTAGAGGGCTTGGATGCGCTCCAGCCCTCGGGCGGGGTTGCCGGGGGCGACCGTGGCGAACTTCTGGCCGACGGCGCCGCCCGCGGCGGCGGGCATGAGCAGCAGTTGGCCGTTCGGCACGTCGAGGATCTGCCGGGCGAGGTCATCCTCCGGGTCGAAACCGTCGCGCAGCGTCTGCTGGATCGCGGCGACCGCGTCGGCCATGCTGACGCGGTCTTCGAGCAGGCGGGCGCTCACCAGGGAGAGATCGGCGATGACATCGGGCATGCCCTCAAATCTAGGCGAGATGCAGTGGTATGTCACGTTCTATCGCCGCGGATCCGTGTGGACAACGGGGGTGCCGCACGGGTCGGCGGCGCAGTAGCGTGGGCGGCGAGAGCCGAATCGAGAGGGGCCATGGACGTTCTCATCGTTGGCGCGGGCATCGCGGGGCCGACGCTCGCTTACTGGTTGAAGCGCTTCGGCTTCGTTCCGACGCTCGTCGAGCGCGCTCCGCGGCTGCGAGAAGGCGGCTACGTGGTCGACTTCTGGGGTGCGGGCTACGATGTCGCCGAGCGGATGGGCATCGTGCCGCGGCTGCTGGCGGAGGGGTACCGTTTTCGGGAGTTGCGGGAGGTGGATGCCCGGGGCCGGCGCATCTCGCATCTCGACCCGATCCGGTTGATCGACGCGGCGCGCGGACGGTACGTCACGATCGGACGCTCCGATCTGTCGCGGGCGGTTTTCGACGCCCTGAACGGCGACGTCGAGACGATCTTCGATGACACGGTGGAGACGCTCGACGATGACGGTGATCGCGTGCACGTGCGGTTCAACGGCGGTGCGACGCGGAGCTTCGATCTCGTGATCGGTGCGGACGGATTGCATTCGAGGGTGCGCGCGCTCACCTTCGGGCCGGAGAGTGACTACGAACGGTACCTCGGGATCGTGGTTGCCGCGTTCGACGTCGATGGCTATCTGCCGCGGGATGAGCTCGTCGCGGTCACGCACACCGAGGTGGGTGCGCAGATGCTGCGGATTGCGTTGCGTGATGGTTCGACGATGTTCTGCTTCATGTTCCGGCACGACGGCGATCTGCCCGGCGAGGTCGATGCTCAGCAGGAACTGCTGCGGTCGCGGATCGGCGGCATGCGCGGAGAAGCCCGGGCGGTATTGGATCGGATGCCACAGGCGCGAACGTTCTACATGGATCGCGCGAGCCAGATCAGGATGCCGTCCTGGTCGCGTGGTCGGATCGGGCTGATCGGCGACGCCGCCGCGTGTCCATCGTTGCTCGCCGGGCAGGGCGCGGCTCTGGCGATGGTCGAGGCGTACGTGCTGGCCGTCGAGCTGCGCCGGGCCGGCCTTCACACGTCTCCGGGGGAGCGCGGCGATGCGTTCGCGGCGATGCAGGCGAGTCTTGCCGGGCTGGTGCGCAAGAAGCAGGATGCCGCGCTCGGGCTGGGGGCGGCGTTCGCGCCGCGCAATCGGATGCAGCTGTACACGCGCAACACGGTGCTCGGCCTGATGGGGATCCCCTTCGTGGCCGATCTCGTGATGGGAAGAAGTCTGCGGGACCCCGTCGAACTGCCGGTCGCGCCGCTCTGAGGCGCCGATTTCGCGTTGGGGATGTGATGTCGTAAGCTGGTCGACGGTGACGTGTCCGAGCGGCCGAAGGTGCAACACTCGAAATGTTGTGTAGGTAACCCCTACCGTGGGTTCAAATCCCACCGTCACCGCCACTTGTCCTGAGTCGCGACATAGTTTACGAACTAGTCGCGGCTCAGGACTTTTTTGTTGTCTGGGGTGTTGACGTGTGACGCGGCAACTGTGCGCTGGGCCATCGTTGAGGGGCGTCGGGGGAGATCAGGCGTCGTTCCGCTGTACGGCGTTGAACGCCGTGGCAAGGGCCTCCGTCGCGGACCAGATCGTCTCTTCTGAACCGCCGAACGGCAGTCGGACGTAGGTGCGCATCCCGCTCGTCACAGAGAACGACGGGCCGGGAACCACGCGGACTCCGAGATCACGAGCCACCCGGGTGAGTCGGACCGAGTCGACATGCGTGTCAACCCAAAGCCCGGTTCCTCCAGATGGGGTGAAGTAGCTCCAGGTGGGCAATTCAGCGCGCAAGGCCCTCAGCAACGCATCACGCCCCGCGGCCAGTGACTCCCGCCGCTTTGCTCGGGCTTCACTTGACAACGGTATGAGTCGCGACGCCACCATTTGATCGACCGGAGAGCCCGAGAGATCGATGCCTTTACGCAACTCCGCGAGGTGGCGCAGCAGTCCCCGCTCGCCCTTGATCCAGCCGACACGAAGCCCGCCCCACCACAGTTTCGAGACTGTTCCGATCATGAGGACGCGGGTGGAACCATGGAGGAGCCTGGTGAGTGTGGGCGGAGCAGATGCCTCGAAGAGAAGGTCGGCTGTGCTCGTGTCTTCGATGACGGTTGTCTCAGCGTCTTGGAGCGCAGCAACCAGAGCTCTCCGCGACGCCAGTGACATCGTGACCCCAGTGGGGTTGTGGGCAGTTGGTTGTAGGTAGACGACGCGCGGACGCATCCGTTTCACGAGGTGGATGAGGTGATCGACATCAACGCCGGCGGAGGTCACGGGTACGCCGATCAGTCGTGCGCCGAGGTTTCCGAAGGCCTCTATGGCTCCGCGGTAGGTGGGTTCCTCCATTACCGCGACGTCGCCGGCCGCGGTGAGCATCTGTGCGCAAAGCCAAACGGCTTGCTGGGCGCCTGAGGTGATGAGGAGGTCGTCAGGGGCTGTTGTCGTCCCTCTGGCGCTGAGATCAGCGGCGATGGCTTCTCGTAGCGCGAGCAGTCCGTGAGGCTCGTACCCGTCACCGCGCACGAGGCTGCGCAACGAGTCAGGATCGAGGGTTTGGAAGGCCGTTGTGACCTCGTCGAGCCCTGGCAGCGCGCCAGAGGACAGGTCGATGAGGTTTGTGCGATCGGAGAATGAGTCCAGTCGGGCCGTTGTCCGCGCTGCTGTCGCACTGCCGCGAACGCGCGCACGGGCGCCTGGATTCAGGTCCACCAGTCCGGACAGCGCCAGTTGGTCGAACGCGTCGCTGACAGTACCGCGGGCGACCCCCAAAGTCTCAGCCAGGGAACGTTGTGACGGAAGTCGTGCACCGGTAGGGATCGCGGCGCTCAAGATGACCTCAGAGATCGCGGCGGCGACCTGCTGGGACAGCGTTCCGGTGTAGGCAGACCAGTCGCCAAGGAGGCGAGTGAGCTCGGCCGGTGTCAACGATGACGAGCTCATCGATCCTCCATCAGGCAACGCAAGCGGGCCAGTTGCTTCAAACTGGTCCGTTTCAGACGGACCAGTGGCTGAACAATGAATCAACTGCTTATAGCGATCAAGCCTGTCACGTGAAGGATCAGCATAATGGCCACAGTAGTCCTGGTGGGAACGCTCGACACCAAGCTCGAGGAGTGCGAGTGGGTGCGCACGAATCTGGAGCATCTCGGACATGACGTCGTCCTCGTCGACGTCGGAACATTCTCGGATTCACCGCCACGTGTCCAGGTCCGATCGGAGAGCGTCGCGCGCGCAGGAGGCTCAACGCTGGCCGCGCTGCGCGCAGCCGCAGACCGCGGTGACGCCATGGGCACGATGGGCACCGGCGCCGCGAAGATCCTTCGCGAGCTGTATCGCGAGGGCTCGATTCACGGCATCCTCGGGATCGGCGGGTCGTCGGGATCATCGGTTGCCGCCACTGCGATGCAGGCTCTTCCGGTGGGCTTCCCGAAGCTTCTCGTCTCGACGATGGTGTCCGGTGATGTGACGCCTTACGTCGGTGTGAAGGACGTCACGCTGATGCCGTCGGTGGTTGACGTCGCAGGGATCAATCGCGTGTCCCGCGGTGTGCTGCGCAATGCTGTGGCGGCCATCGGCGGGATGGCGTCCAGCTATGCCACGCAGAGGTCCGTGGTAGCGGAGGAGGCGAGTGCGGACGCGCCGGTCGTCGCAGCGACCATGTTCGGTGTCACGACCCCCGCGGTGGATGAAGCCCGCGCGCGACTCTTGGAGCTCGGCTACGAGGTTCTCGTGTTCCACGCCACAGGCGCCGGAGGAAGAGCAATGGAAGCGCTGGTGACGGATGGGCTCATCGACGGTGTGCTGGACCTGACCACGACCGAGCTCGTCGATGATCTCCTCGGCGGGGTCCTCAGTGCCGGCCCGGATCGTCTCGAGGCGACGGGGCGAGCGGGAGTGCCTCAGATCGTGAGTCTGGGAGCACTGGACATGTGCAATTTCGGGCCCTTCGACACAGTGCCGGAGAAGTACGGTCAGCGAAGCTTCGTTCTGCACAACCCGACGATCACCCTCATGCGGACCACCGCGGAGGAGAACACCGACCTCGGTCGCCGTATCGGCACCAAGCTCGCGAGCGCCAAGGCTCCGGTCGAGGTGCATGTTCCGCTGCGGGGGTTCTCCGCTCTCGATGTCGCAGGGCAGAAGTTCGACGACCCCGTTGCCGACGCCGCCTGCATCACCGCGCTGAAAACAGCCCTTGGCGGCACGGACGTCGTCGTCATCGAGAGGGAATCCGCGATCAACGATCCCGGCTTCGGTCGGGCAGCCGCCGATGCCCTTCACCGGCTCATCCAGAGCTCGTGACCCGAACCACAGTACGTCATCAGAGGAACTCATGAACAAGCACGAAGCACTCACCCGCCTACGCAACTCGATCGAGTCCGGCAGACCGATCGTCGGGGGCGGCGCCGGAACCGGGCTGTCGGCCAAGGCAGCAGAGCAGGGCGGCATCGACCTGCTCATCATCTACAACTCCGGGCGCTACCGGATGGCCGGCCGCGGTTCCCTCGCCGGGATGCTGGCCTATGGCGATGCGAACTCCATCGTCCAGGAAATGGGACGAGAAGTCCTCCCCGTCGTGGAGCGAACCCCCGTCCTCGCGGGTGTCAACGGCACTGACCCGTTTCGGCTCATGGGTCCATTCCTCGACCAGCTCGCGGAGGCGGGGTTCGTCGGTGTTCAGAACTTCCCCACGGTCGGGCTTATCGACGGGGTCTTCCGGCAGAACCTCGAGGAGACCGGCATGGGGTACGACCTCGAAGTCGAGATGATCGCTGCCGCCAGCCGCCGCGGGCTCCTCACTGCACCCTACGTGTTCGATGTGGACCAGGCGAGAGCGATGACCGAAGCGGGCGCAGACATCCTGGTCCCGCACATGGGCCTCACCACCAGCGGATCGATCGGGGCTCACACGGCCCTCACCCTCGACGATTGCGTCGACCGCATCCAGCAGATGCGGGATGCCGCGGTGAAGATCAACCCGGACATCCTGGTGCTCTGTCATGGCGGACCCATCGCCGAGCCTGACGATGTGCAGTACGTACTTGAGCGCACGCATGGCGTCGTCGGCTTCTTCGGAGCCTCGTCGATCGAGCGGCTTCCCACCGAGCGTGCCATTGCTGCTCAGACCGAGAGCTTCAAGAACCTCACCTTCTCCCGCTAGTAGTCCGATCCATGAAAGAAACGGAGACACCGATGTCTGTGATCGACCATCGTGACCCTGACACCCTCCCCACTTGGCAGTTCGATTGGGGTGCCATCACCTGGCATGTGACGCCCGACAGTGTCCCCGGCGCCGCCAGCACCGTCGGCGAAGTGATAATCAACCCCGGTCACGGGCACGCGGCACACACTCACGACGATGCCGACGAGATCCTCTACATCATCGACGGCGTGGGAGAGCAGACAGTCGGCGACCACCCGAGCTTCCGGGTCGTCGCCGGCGACGCCGTGAACGTACCCCGGGGTACGGTGCACTCCACCTTCAATCGAGGCTGGAGGCCACTCCGCATCCTTGCGGTCTACACCCCTGGTGGTGCAGAGAATGCCCTGCGTGGCCTGCCCGACTTCCACGAGATCCCGGCCGGGGAGGCTCCCCGCTGGGTTCAGGCGTAGCAACGGGCAGCATCCACACATCGACACATGGTGGACGTTGTCGCGCCGTGACGGCGTCCACCCGCCCCTCCATCAAAGGTCAGAGACGATCATGATTCTGCGTTCCACGGTGCGCGATGCCGCACACCCGACAACCACCGACATCGACGCGGAGGTCAACGAAATCCTGTCCGCAGGGAGATTGACCCTCCTCGGTCTGCAGCACCTGCTGACGTTCTATGCGACGGCTGTCGTGCTCCCCGTCATCATTGCCACCGGCATCGGGCTCAGCTCGGAGGACACCATCGTGTTCATCGGGGCAACGGTCCTTGTCGGCGGCATCGCCACCATCGTCCAGTCCGCTGGGGTGTGGAAGATCGGAATCCGCAAGCCCCTCGTCCTCGGAGGATCCGCAGTGGTGATCGGGCCCACCATCGCCATCGGCACCACCGGCGGTGGCGGGACGACCGGACTGCTCGCCGTCTTCGGTGCGGCCATCGTCGCTGGCCTGGTACTGATGGCCCTCGCACCTCTGTACGGGAAGATGCTGCGGATCTTCCCTCCCGTCGTCACCGGTTCTGTCATCGCGATGGTCGGGCTCTCGCTGCTGCCGATTACGATCCGCCTCATGGGCGGCGGTGATCCGGGCGCCGAGACGTTCGGCAGCGCAACGAACATGGCCATCGCGGGCGCGACGATCCTGACGATCCTGCTGATCTACCGCTTCGGCAAGGGTCTGCTCAAGAGCATGGTGATCCTGGTCGGCCTTCTCGTTGGAGGATTCGTCGGAGTGCTGCTCGGCGCTGTTGATTTCAGCAGCGTGGCAGAAGCGAGCTGGTTCGGTGTGACCCTGCCGTTCCATTTCGGGTGGCCGACGTTCAACCTCAGCGCGATCCTCGCAATGACCGTCGCTGTGATTGTCATCGGCGTGGAGTGCGTGTCCAGCTACTTCGCGATCGGCGAGGTCCTCGGCCGCCCTCCGACAGACAAGGAAGTACGCGGTGGCATTCTCGCGGAGGGGCTGGCATCGGTGCTGGGCGGCGTCTTCAACTCCGTGCCGCCGACGACCTTCAACGGAAACATCGGGCTGGTGCGCGCAAGCAACGTGAAGAGCCGTTGGGTCGTCGCCGTCGCCGGTGGGCTGATGATCATCGCGAGCTTCTTCCCCAAGATTGGCGCTCTGGCCGCCGTGCTGCCTGCCCCGGCGGTAGGTGCCGCTCTACTTGCGCTGTTCGGGATCATCACTGCGCTCGGAATCCAGATCCTCTCCCGGGTCGATCTCACCAAGGACCGGAATATGATCGTGGTCGCGATCAGCATCGGAGTGGGATTCATCCCTGCCGTCCCTGGCTTCTTCGATCTTCTCCCCGAGGCTCTCAGGCTCGTCTTCGACAGCGGGGTTGTCATCACCGCGATCGTGGCGGTCGTGCTCAACCTTGTATTCAACGGCGTCGGGCGTCCTGCCCAGGACGCGGATCAGGTCCAGGTCGACGAACCGAACCGGATGGAGTGATCGATCACTCCCTCTCGTCGCAAGCAAATTCGCCGGAGGCGAAGATGACCTTCGCGAGCGTCAGACGCTTCGTGAAGGTCATCTTGTTCCCCCAACCTGTCGAAGGCGGGCACTATTCAGATAGGAATGACCTCCGCAGAGTGATGGTCCTCCGGAGTCCAGGGCGGGCTGCTGATCGCCCAGAAAGACAGCTTCTCGCTCGTCGCTTCGACGGAATGGACGTCGTCGCGTTCCATCAGAAGGATCGATCCGGCCGCGATCGGCACCGACTCGCCGTTGACGGTGGCGAAACCGGTGCCTTCGACGATGAGGAAGACCTCGGTGCTGGACCGGTGGAAGTGCGGCTCTACGCCAGGCCCGTCGCTTGTGAGCTCCACCAGGGCGAGACTGAGCTCATCGGAGTTGATGGGGCCGGCTAGGCCCACGGGGACGATCTTGTCCCCAGAGCCAGACCGGAGATCCTCCCAGTTCAGTACCTTGTGCATGGTCCGACCTCCCCTGCAGTTGCGACGTTCACTCTGCGCGTCCGAGCCGATTGATGCGTTCTTGAGCTGCAGGAAACCGGCGAAGCAGGTCTGCTTTCGAGCAGAAGTCGACGAATTTCTCGTCTTGGTTGTCGAACGGAGGTGCCATGAAGGTCCCGAGCAGCGACCAATCACCGAGCGGCTCGGCAGCCATGATGATGCCGGGGTGGACCGGGATCTGCGGCCTCTGGCCCGCGGCCAGGTCGGGACCAAGGATCGGTTCCTCGATGCGTCCATCCGGGTAGAGCAACAGCATCTTCGCGGGGGCACCGGCGTGGTACGACCACAGCTCAACGCCGGGAAGGGCGTGAAGCCCAGAACAATCGTCCGGCGTCATGAGGTAGTAGATCCCCGTCGATAGCTCATCCCGCCATGTCTGGGCGTATCGTCCGCCTTCGATGGGCACCGGCGCCATGCCAAGCATCTCGCCAATGCCATCCGCTGTCAGCACTGAACTCTCCGTTGAAATCGAATGAACGCTCATTCCTATGACGTTCCTTCCTGCCGACGCGACTCGTCGACTGTTGATCCTGCCAACGATAGGTTTCGCGCCCCGCGGGATCTGTGCCAGATCGTGCGAACTGGCTCGCGGGACTGTCGCGGGTGACGGGCGACGGAGGCTCTCGCTCTTCTCGGGGCGTGACGATGCCGGCGGATGTCGGCCCGACCCGTCATCCGTTACCCGGGCGTTGCCGAAGTGCAGTACTACTGGACAACGCCATGACTACGATCGAGCAGCCGCGTGACGCACGAGCCCCCGAGACGATGCAACGCCGGCTCTTGCCGTTGCTCGCCGTGACACATGCGACGTGGATGCTCACCGCGGGCGTCTCCGGCGTGCTCGTGCCGGCGATCATCGCCGACATCGATGAGAGCCAGAAGGTCGCTGCGTACGGCCTGATCACAGCGATCGCCGCTGTGGTCGCACTGCTGTCCAACATCGTCTTCGGCGCGGCCTCGGACCGCACCCGGTGGCGGTGGGGGCGCCGGCGCCCGTGGATCATCGGTGGGGCCATCATAGGAGCGCTGGGGCTCGGAATCGCGGCGTCGAGCACAGATCTCCCGTCGATCGCGGCGGGGTATCTGGTGTTCCAAGCGGCACTGAACGCGTTCCTGGCGCCACTGGTCGCGATCGTCCCTGACCGCGTGCCTGCGAAACGCCGGGGAGCGGCATCGTCGGCGGTCGCCTTCGGTGCGCTGGCGGGCCAGGGGTTGGGGGCTGTCGTGGGTGGCCTGCTCATCGAGCATGCGCGCACCGCGCTGGCTGCGGTGCCGTGGATCTGGGTACTGGCAGCGCTGGTCATCGCACTGATGACGCGCGACACCCGTTCCGAATCCTCGCCTCGGGCATCCTCGGGGCTGCGCCGCGCTTGGGCCTTCGCCCGTTCGTTGACGATCCCGCGCGACCGCGACTTCCTGCTCGCGCTGACATCGCGACTGATGATGATGACGGGAATGTACGCCGTCACGATGTACCAGCTGTACATCCTCACCGACTACATCGGCGCCGACCCGGTCACCGCGGGGGCGCTGATCGCGACCTTCGGGCTCATCCAACTGGCGCTCGGCGCGACCAGCGCCGCGCTGGCCGGCCCGATCTCGGATCGCCTGGGAAGGCGGCGGATCATCGTGGCGGGGGCATCGGTGCTGCTCGCGGCGGCCATGATCCCGATGGCGTTCGTCGCCCAGGTGCCCGTGCTGCTGGGATTCGTCGCCGCCGCGAGCGTCGCCTACGGGGCGTATCAGGCCGTGGACACCGCGCTGATGACCGAAGTGCTTCCGAACCCCGACAACGCTGCCAAGGACATGGGAATCCTCAACATCTCGAACACCGCCGCGCATGTGCTCGGGCCGGTGATCGCGTCGTCACTCATCGCCTCGGGGCTGGGGTACCCGGCACTGTTCCTCGTGGGCGCCGCCCTCATCGGGTCGTCGGCGATCCTGGTGTTGATGATTCGACGCGTCGCCTGAGCGGCACGCGGCATCCGCGGTGGAGCGGGGCGCGGCCCGGCATCACACCGGGATGTCGGCTGACCCGTCGGTATGGTGCCAGTGCACCACACCCTGCTGGTTGGCGAGAGCCACAGCCTGAGCCCGATTGCTGGCCCCGAGCTTGCGATAGATCCGTTTGATGTGAGTCTTGACGGTGTTCTCCGACGTGAAGTCCGCCTTCGCGATCTGGGCGGCATTCAGACCGTCGACCAGGTGCTGCAGCACCGTGCGCTCGCGTTCCGTGAGCGAGGCCACCTCGATCGCGGCGGGCTCGGTGCGCGAGCTGTCGGTCACGTACTCGAGACCCGCGAGGGCGTACAGGTCCTCGACGTCCTGCCTGCGCTGACGGGCGAGAACTGTCGGAAGCGCGGCCGGGCGCCCCGCCAGCACGAGGTGGAGCGATCGCCGAGCGGACTCGGTCTCACCGAGTCGCATCCGGGCGATCGCGTGGACGATCGTCGCCTCCCACACGTCGCGTATCGGCATGAGCACTCGACGCATCGCACGAGCGGCGACGCGCGCCGCGGCGATGTCGTCGCCGGCCATCAGATGCGTACGCGCGAGCGGAACGAGTGACCGGAGCGGATGCCCCAGATCCTTCGCCAGGCGGACGACGAGTCCGCCCTCACCTGCGGCGACCAGTGTGTCGAGATACGCGCGGAACACGATGTGGTCGGCAATCGGCTCGACGGCGATGTTGATGCCGCGTTCGAACCCGATCTGCCGAAACCGCTGGTAGGCGGTGACGGGATCATGCCGGGCCAGGTCGTACTGCGTGAGCGCGTACAGCTGGTGGGGCCACAGCTCCAGACGGTCCCCGGCCTGTGACAGCCGCGCGGCGTGCGGCTCTGCCGATTCCACGTCCCCGGCATCGGTCGCGAGCAGCGTCGAGCCGATCGTCGCGCCCACGGTGAGCAGATCCCGGCACCATGCGGGCAGGGCGTCAACGTCGCCGACGCGACTCAGCCACTTTCTCGCCGTCTCGTCGTGCCCATCGATCGCCGAGAGCATCGCCGCATTGGCGGCGGCGTTGACCCGCGCGAAGTGCCGGAAAGGGGGCTCCCCGCCATCTCGATAGGCCGCAGTGAACAGCTGCATCGCGGTATCGGTCCGGCCGGCCAACAGCATCGTCAGTCCGCGCTGGAGCGCGACGTACCCCGGGCGATCCCCTTCATGTCGAGGGTCGCGAAAGATCGACTGGCGGATGCTGCCGTGCCGCTCCACCTGTTCGAGTTCGTCGCACAGACGGAGTGCTTCGTCGAACCGGCCCTCCCAGCGTGCGCCGATCATCGACATCACCACCCAGTGCGACGACCGCGGGCCATCGTCGGCACCGCCGCGTGCGGTGGCTGCGGACCCGAGGTGACGCAGGTGCTCGAGAATCTCGGCACGATCCCCTCCCGCGGGGTGAGCCCGGCTGCTGACCAGATCGCTGGCGATGACGGCGCCGGTCATCAGATGCGGTCGTTGCCACAGTTCTTCGTCAGACAGGGAGCCCACCCGGGCCAGGATCTCTCGGGCGTGGTGCTTGTCGATGTCGTACCAGCGCTCGAACAGCATCTCTTCGACGGGATCCGTCGCGACGACCGGCCTCGCGGTGCCGTCTGGCTCGCTCGGCGCGGGCGCGAGACGATGCACGGCGGGATGGACCTGGCTCACGAATGCGACTCCCCTTTTCGCCGGGGGATGGGGCCCGCGGGACTGAATCGAAAGGCAGTATATCGGTGGGGTCGGACGCGCAGCGCGGTCAGACCACGCGCAGTTCTCCGGCGGTGACGGCCACGGGCAGACGGTTCTCGGGCGGCGGGAACACGCACACGTAGTGGTCTGAGAACGCGCATGGCGGCAGGTGGGCGCGGTTGAGGTCGACGACGACGCGGCCATCGGCGTCGGGACGCTCGAGGCGCAGGAAACGGAACGGGTAGCTTGCGGTGCCGCTGGTGGCGTCGGCGAGCGGAGCGAACAACCCGCCGTCGTCGAGCTGTCTGACCAGGAGCGTCAGCGGGGTGCCGTCGTGCTCGAAGGTGACAGCTCCGTCGTAGACCGTCTCAGCACGATGTCCGTCGACGGCTTCGGTCGAGGCGCCCACCGCGGTTGCGGTGAACAGCCCCGTCACGCTCCATGACGGATCGAACGCGGCCCTCTCGATGGCGGAGATGCCCCGGCGCCTCGGCGCTTCGGGATCCCACACGCGCAGCGCGACAGCACCATCGCGGGCGAAGCCGCCCAGCATCCGCTCGCCCACCCGGACCTTCTCGCCCGGTGCCAGACGCAGGCCGGCGGCTGAGGCGGTGCCGACGGCCGCTTCGCCGTCTGTGCTCCATCGTCCGTCCACATCGTCGAACTCCTGCTCGTGGGGCGTGAGCCAGTGCGTCGCGGCCAGTGAAGCGGTCCCGAACGGGCTCCAGGTGAGGTGATCGCGGTCGGCGATCCACTGTCGGTGTGCTGCGGTCATGGCGGGCAGTCCTTCGCATCGATGCGGTTCTGTGTCAGATTGTCACATCTTGTTACACAATCGAAACTGAAATATGAATAGCATCCTCCTATGGATAGCGAAGAAGCTCCAGACATCGACGCACTGACGCGAACGCTCGATGTGCATTCCCTGCGCATCCTGGTCGCCATCGACCAGGAGGGGTCGATCAGCGCTGCCGCTCGCTCGCTGGGCTTCACCCAGCCGACCATCACCCAGCACGTGCAGCGGCTTGAGGCGCGCCTCGGCGCCACCCTGATCGCCCGCACCGCCCGCTCGGCCGCCCTCACCCCCGTCGGCGCGATCCTCGCGCAGCACGCTCCCCGCATCGACGCCAGCCTGACGGCCGCGGCCACCGAACTCGCCCGCGCGCTGGGACGCCGCGCGGGCACGGTGCGCCTCACCGGCCCCGTCGAGAGCATCGGCCCGGTGATCGCGCCCACCGCGGCCCGGCTCGCGGCGGACAGCCCCGGCGTCGAGGTCTCGGTCACCGAAGCCGCCGATACCGTCGATGCACTCGACCGCGTGCGCAGCGGCCGCGCCGACATCGCCGTCACGGTCGACGTCGCCGCCTCCAGCTCGCGGCGCCAGGCGGCGCCACGGCGTCAGGGCGCGCGCTCGACGTTCCTGTTCGCCGAAGAGATCGTCGCCGTCACGGTCGCCGACGCGGATGCCCCGGGTGGGCGGATCGATCCGCTCGTGCTCGCCGAACTGCCCTGGATCGGCGGGCGCGGCACCAGCAGCGACGTCATCGCGCAGGCCATCGGACGCACGCCGGTTCGCGGCGACATCACTACGAGCCGGCCGGATGCCGCCCTGGCATTGGCCGCCAACGGCCTCGGCGTCGCCTTCCTCGCTGAGTCCGACCTGGCGGGGATCGCCCTCGACCCCGGAGCGCGGGCACTGGGCCTCTCGCCCGCGTTCACCCGACGCACGTGGGCGACGACGCTCGTCGAAGCGTCCGGCATCCCGCCCGTCGCGGCCGCCGTCCGCACCCTCGCCGTCCACCGTCCGACCTTCGCCGATGTCGAGGCCAGCCTCGACGCGCGTCGGCGCAGTGAGAGCCACCGGGCTCGATTCCGTACCACCGCACCACTACCCGAGGAGATACCCGCCATGCCGTTCCCGCTCACAAACCGCCTGGCGAAGGCGGCCACCGTCGCCGCCACAGGCGCGCTGCTGCTGACCGCGTGCTCCACTCCGGCGCCGCAACAGACCACCGGCGCCGACACCGGCGCCGAGATCGACCACATCACGGTCGCGCTGCCCGGCTCGCTGTCGAGCCTGTACGTCGGCCAGGAGGCCGGCATCCTGAACTACTACATCGCCTCCATCGCACAGGAGGGCCTCGTCTCGATCGACGCGCAGGGGCGTGTGCAGCCCGGGCTCGCCGAGTCGTGGGAGCAGACCGACGACGTCACGTACGTCTACACGCTCCGCGACGACGCCGTCTTCCAGGACGGCAGCCCCGTCACGGCGGACGACGTCGTGTTCAGCCTCGAACGCGCACGTGATGAGACGAGCTCGCCGGGTCTGGCCTACTACCTCATGAACGTCGACACCATCGCGAAGACGGGCGACAACGAGGTCACCATCACCCTCACCGAGCCCGACGCGGCGTTCGCGTCGAACATGAGCACCGGTGGCGCCGCGTTCATCACCTCGAAGGCGTTCTGGGAAGAGCACGACGGCAAGGTCGGAACCGCCGACTCGCTGCTGCTGGGATCCGGGCCCTACGAGGTGACCGAGTTCTCGCCGGACTCCCACGTGACCTTCGAACGCGTCGACTCGTGGTGGGGAGAACTGCCCAAGGTCAAGGAGATCACGGTCAACTTCGTCTCGGACGAGTCGACGCGTCTGCTCGCGGCGCAGTCCGGCGATGTCGACGTCGCATTCAATGTGCCGCTCGCGCAGTCCCAGCAGTGGGAGAAGCTCGACACCATGCGCGTCGAGTACGTCAACGACCTGTCGTACGTCGGCTTGTACTTCAACATCGGCGTCGCCCCGTTCGATGACCCGAAGGTGCGTGAGGCCTTCGCGCACGCGGTCGATCGCGACGCGTACGTCGAGAAGCTGCTGCGCGGGCACGGTGAGGCCGCGACGGCGATCATGACACCCGAGTCACTGGGCCAGGTCCACGACGCCGATGACGCCAGGGACGCCCTGGCGGGGATCCCGCAGTGGGAGTTCGATCTGGACGCCGCCAAGGCCGCGCTCGCGGCATCGTCGGTGCCCGAGGGCTTCGAGACCGAGCTGCTCACGCCGAACACCGGGCCGCAGCTCGGCACCGCCGCACAGGCGCTGGCCCAGAACCTCGTCGAGATCGGCGTCACGGTCAACGTGCGCGAGGTTCCGATCGAGGAGTGGCTCGCCAGCCTCGATGCCTCGTCCGACCACGGTGTGAACCTCATGTGGTACTTCTCGACGCTCGGCGACCCGGCCGAGGTGCCCAGCTACCTGCTCGGCGCCGGCAACCCCGCCGGCTATGACAACCCCGCCATCGTCGACCTGCTCGCGCAGGCCGGTGCCGAGTCGGATCCCGCCGCGCGCGCCGACCTGCTGATCGAGGCCGAGGCGCTGCAGGCCGCTGATGCGATCAACGTTCCGCTGTGGTGGGGCCAGTCGGCGACCGCGTTCGCCAAGGATCTCGGGATGAACGACTACAGCGCGTTCGCCTTCATCTCGTCGTGGCCGACTCAGCTGTACCGGGCAGGACAGTGAGCCAGCCGCTTCTCATCCGAGCACGCGCACGGCGGTTCCGATCAGTCGGTCGACTGCTCGCCGTGCGCGTGCTCGGCGTGCTCGCCGTGCTGCTGGTGCTGTCGATGGTCATCTTCGCGCTCATGCACCTGGCGCCCGGCGACATCGTCAAGAACCTGCTCGGCAACCGTCCGTCCTCGCCCGAGGCCGTCGCCGCGATCCGCGAGCAGTACAACCTCGATGACCCGATGTGGCTGCAGTACCTCAAGTGGCTCGGTGGCCTGCTCGCCGGCGACCTCGGGCAGTCGATCCGGCTGCAGATCCCCGTGGCGGATGCCATCGCTCAGCGCGTCGGCATCACGCTCGCCCTCTGCGCGCTCGCCTTCGTGATCGCCCTGGCAGTGGCCGTGCCGCTCGGGGTGCGCAGTGCGGCCCACGCGGGAAGCTGGCTGGATCGCACCGCGAACACGCTCGCGGTGGTCGGCCTCAGCGCCCCCACCTTCGCCGTCGGCCTTCTACTGCTGTATCTGTTCGCCTACTACGTGCGGCTGTTCCCGGTGTACGGCGCGGGTTCCGGTGGGCTCGACACGCTGTGGCACCTGGTGCTCCCGGCGATCACCCTCGCACTCGGGCTGGGGGCGATCATCGTCAAGCTGACGCGCACCGCCATGATCCGCGAACTCGAGTCCGACTACGTCACCTCCGCCCGCGCCCGCGGCATCCCCGAGGCGCAGGTGATGCGCATCGCCCTGCGCAACGCGGCCATCCCGATCGTCACCGGTGCGAGCCTGGTGCTCACCTTTCTCGTCGGCGGCACGGTTCTGGCCGAGACCACCTACGCGCTACCCGGACTGGGAACCCTGCTGCAGGATTCGGTGCTGTTCAAGGACATCGCCGTCGTGCAGTCGCTCACCCTGCTGGTCGCCGTCGTGATCGCGGTGATCGCGCTGCTCGCCGACCTGATCTACCTGCTGCTCGACCCCCGCATCCGTCGAGGAGGGACGCCCGCATGACAACGACACTCGACCTGAGCGGCATCCGCGCCCGCAAGCGACGGAGGTATCCGTCCGCCACCGTCGCGTTCGCGTTCGCGATCCTCGCCGTCACCGCCTTCGCCGCGGCATTCGGTGGCTTGCTGTACCCCGACGCGATGCGCCAGGACATCCTCTCGGGCCTGCTGCCCGCTGGAACCCCCGGGTATCCGCTCGGCACCGACGAACTCGGACGCGACGTCTGGGCGATGACGGTCGCGGGTGCCGCGTCGGCACTGATCGGCCCGATCTGCGTGGCCGTGGGCTCGATGCTGCTGGGCATCTTTCTCGGCACGATCGCCGGGTTCGAGCGCGGCTGGCTCGACGTCGTCATCAGCCGCTGGACCGACCTGCTGCTCGCCCTGCCGGTGCTGCTCGCCGCGATCGTCGTCTCGGGCGTCTTCGGCGGCGGCTACTGGATCACCGTCGCCCTGCTGATCCTGCTGTTCTCGCCATCGGACATCAGAATCGTGCGCGCCGGCGTGCTCGAGCAGACGGCACGGCCCTACATCGAGGCCGCCCGGATGCTCTCCCTCTCGCGATGGCGCATCATGTTCCGCCACATCCTGCCCAATGTCTCCACTCTGGTCCTCACCAACGCCATGCTCAATGTCGCCTTCGCGCTCGTCGCCTTCTCCTCACTGTCCTTCCTCGGGGTGGGGGTGCCGCCGGGGATCGCCGACTGGGGGCGACAGCTCACCGACAACCGCGCGATCATGTTCGACAACCCCGCCGCCGTCATCGTGCCCGCGCTGCTGATCATCCTCGTCGCGTCTGCCGTCAATCTCGTCGGGGACTGGGCGGGCCAGCGGCTCTCACAGGTCGGAGACGCGCTGTGAGCGGGGTGGAGATCGTCGCACTCACCGTCACCGGCCACAACGGCACGGCCGTGCAGCCGATCGACGCCGTCATCGAACCGGGACGCACGCTCGCGATCATCGGCGAGTCGGGGTCGGGCAAGACCCTCACCGCGAAGTCCCTGGTCGGGCTGCTTCCCCGCGGCTTCCGCGCCGAGGGAACGGTGCGCATCGGCGACCGGCACGTTTCTCTGGACGCGGCACAGCAGCAGTGGCGGTCGGTGAGAGGGGGGACGGTCACGCTACTGCTGCAGGACCCGTTCACGAGCCTCTCGCCGGTGCACACCTGCGGGGATCAGATCGGTTGGACCCTGGATGCCGCCGCGGGGCGTCGCCTGCCCCGCGCCGAACGGGAGCGCATCGTCGCCGAGCGCCTCGCCGAAGTGAAGCTGCCCGAGCACGTGGCCCGCGCCTTCCCCCACCAGCTGTCGGGCGGCATGCGCCAGAGAGTGGCGATCGCCGCCGCGCTCGCCGCCGGCCCGCAGCTGATCATCGCCGACGAGCCCACCACGGCGCTGGACGCGTCGAACCAGGCCGAGATCCTCGACCTGCTGCGCGCCGTGCAGAGGTCCCGAAACCTGTGCGTCATCCTCATCTCGCACGATCTGGGGCTGGTGCGCGGCCGAACGGACGATGTGCTGGTGATGCGGCAGGGCGAGGTCGTCGAGCGCGGTGCGACCGCGACCGTGCTGGCCGATCCTCAGCATCCATACACGCGTGCGCTCATCGACGCCGACCCGAGCATGTCCGCCGCGGCATCCGCGCCCGCGCCGACGGCGCGCGCCGACGACGGCGAGCCGTTGCTGCGGGCAACCGACGTGGTCAAGCACTTCGGCGACCGGCGTGTGCTCGACGGTGTCGGAATCGACATCGACCCCGGCCAGATCGTCGGTGTGGTCGGCGAGTCCGGGTCGGGCAAATCGACGTTCGCGCGCTGCATCGCGGGTCTCGAGACCGAGGACTCCGGGTCGATCGTCTTCGACGGCGCACCTCTCGCCCCCGGGCGGCGGTCGCGCACACCCGACCAGATGCAGATCGTGTTCCAGGACCCGTACTCGTCGCTGAACCCGATGATGACGATCGGACAGATCCTGCGAGAGGCACTGCGTGTGGCCGGGAGAGCACCGACCGAGGTCGGTGCTCTGCTGCAGACCGTGGGACTGCCCGCCGATTTCGCACGGAAACGCCCGGCCGAGCTGTCGGGCGGTCAGCGTCAGCGCATCGCCATCGCCCGCGCTCTGGCGCCGCGGCCGCGTCTTCTCATCTGCGACGAGTCGGTTTCGGCGCTCGATGTGTCGGTGCAGGCGCAGATCCTCGCGCTGCTCCGCTCACTGCGCGACGATCTGGGCATCGCGATCCTGTTCATCTCGCACGATCTCGCCGTCGTGCGCATGCTCGCCGATACGGCGACGGTGCTCTGGGCGGGACGGGTCGTCGAATCCGGGCCGTGCGCCCAGGTGCTCACCGAACCCCGCCATGAGTACACCCGGCTCCTGGTCGCCGCGGCGACGCAGGAGAACATCGCATCCACCCCCATGAAGAAGGACTGAAATGCCCACAGCACTCCGCGCCTGCGCCGTCGCACCGATCGACGTGGCCGCCGAGCTCGTCGACCTCGTGGATCCCGACCGCCTGGAGCGCTGGCGGCACGCGCCCGCCGCGTACCGGCCGTGCGCCTGGATCGTCCGCGACGAGGCCGGGACGATCCAGGCCGCCGCGCTCACCAGCGGTCGTCCCGCCACTTCGGCGATCAAGATCCGTGATGTGTGGTGGACGGACGACGACGCCGCGCGCACGCTGATAGAGGGCGTCTGCGCGCAGAGTGCGACGGACGGCGACGTCGCCGTCAAATGGGAGGTGCCGGCGGGGGAGGGGCTTCCCGCGTTCGCCGACGAGCTGGGCTTCATCGCGATGCGTCGCCCGTGGGCGGCGGTCGGCACCGAGCAGTTCGACGGGTACGTCCGCTGGCTCGTGCCGACGACGCATCAGGAACGGGGCTACTACGCCCAGACCACGCTGTTCACGTGTGGCGCCGTCGCCGCGCTGATCGCTGCCGAAGGAAGCGCCGCCGGCGGCTTCGCGGCCGACCAGTCCCACCGGGACGTCGAGGTCGGCTTCTGGCGCCGCGCGAGCAACTATCCGGCATGCGAGCCGATCGGTCTCGCGGTCGCGCTGCACGAGCACCTGCGGGATGCCCGCATCGAGGTCGCGCTCGACACCGAGGGCCCGGCACTGCTGGAGGGCTTCGAAGGATTCGATCACTCCTTCCGCGCCGAGCTGCAGGCGGACTCGCTGCGGCAAGCGGGGGAGAGCGGCATTCCCGTGCGCCGCGACAGGGTGGCCATCGCCGAGATCGTCGAACGCGTCGAGGGCGGTGAACAGGCGCTGCTGCTGATCGACGAAGAGCCGATGCACGGCGAGACGGGCCCGCACTGGATCGTCGCGCATGCGCGCGTCGGCGACGCGCTGGTCGTGGAGGACCCCTGGATCAACGTCGACACGGGGGAGACCTGGGTGGATACGCATGAGCTCCCCGTGCGCCCCGACGACCTCGACCGTCTGGTGCGCTGGAGCGACGAGGCCTACCGGGGCGTCGTCTTCGCCAAGGCGGTTTAGTCGTCGGAGTGCGCGTGGATCGCCCATCGGGGGAACGGGTCGCCGAATGTGGTCCACGTCCGTGCGTCTGAGAGAAGCTCGTCATCATCGAGCAACGCGGAGTCCAAGCCGGCAGTGAGGCGGGGGATGTCCATGTCGATGCCGATGAAGCCAAGGTCCTGTCCGAGGGCGAGGGGAGGAGTGGGAGAGTCGTTGTCGCGAACCAGCGGCGCGAGCGAGATCATCTGGCCGACCTGATCCCAACTGCCGACGATGCCGGGTCGCGTCGCCAGCCGGCAGAAGCCCGCCGAACGGAGGATCGCTCCGCAGCGTCCTTCGCCGAGATCCTCTTCGAGTAGCCGGTTCAAGCGTTCTGGATGGAACGGGCGCAGTCGTTCGTAGCGAAACGCGCTGACCCTGGCATCCTGCATGTGGGGGTCGTGTTCGTCGTTGAGCAGATGCACCCATCCCGGTTGATGGGTCGACTCGGAGTATGCGGGGAATCCGGCAGGAGCGCCTGCGCGATCGAGTCCGATGCGCGCCGCCGGTGCAAGGTGGCTGAGCACCGCGAGCAGCATCGACAGGTCTCGGGTGGCGACGGCCTCCCAGTCGAAGACCAGTACCGTGCTCGCGTGCTCGATGTGCTGAACGAGACGCAGGGCTCGTGCGACGAAGACGGTGACGTCTGCATCGGATGCCGTGATGTAGTCGTCTGCCATGAGGTCTTGCGTGAACGTCTTGGCGTCGACGACGCATACGAGCTCGACCAGTGTCGTCGTCGCATCACCCGCGAGCGCTCCGATGGCCGCCTCGACGCGAGAGTCGGCGGGGATCTCTGCGACCAGCCGCCCTGCGTCGGGCGTCGCGTGGGCGACGTCGAGCACATCCTCGATCGAGGATGTGCGGCCCCGTGCCGTCGCAGAGACGTGCGTGCACCGCTGCTCGCGCGCTCGACGCCTGGCGACGGTGGCTCTGCTCTGATCGCGGTGGCCGGTGATCAGTGTGATCTCGATGGGTGACAAGGGATGCTCGCTTCTGGCTCGACTGCGGTAACGTCTATTGAGAATGATAACGGTTCTCAATAGTGAGGTGGATATGAAGGTTCACGCATCGATCAAGTCGCTCAAGAGTCAGCCGGGCGCGCAGGTAGTGCGGCGCAGGGGGCGGGTGTACGTGATCAACAAGCTCAATCCCCGTTTCAAGGGGCGCCAAGGCTGACCGCCTGTCGCCGTCAGTACCGCGGCGTTGCTGCGTCTACCGCGCTCGGGCGCGCACGACACCGTTCTCGTACGCCCACACGACGACCTGGGCGCGATCGTGCGCGCCGAGCTTTGCCATGATGCGGTTCACATGCGTCTTGGCGGTGTGCGGCGAGATCACCAGATCGGCGGCGATCTCGGCGTTCGACATGCCGCGAGCGACCAGTCGCAGGATCTCGTGCTCGCGCGGTGTGAGCGGCTCATCGAGCACCTGCTGCTCGCCGGGTTCGTGAGTGACGGGCCCGGCGAGGTAGCGCGAGATCAGGCTGCGGGTGGCGGCTGGTGACAGCAGCGCCTCGCCAGCATGGACGGTGCGCACCGCGTCGGCGATCTCGTCGGGGTCGGCGCCCTTGCCGAGAAAGCCGCTCGCTCCGGCTCGGAGTGCGGCGGCGACGTTCTCCTCGTCCTCGAACGTGGTGAGCATGAGCACCCGCGTCGAGCACAAGTCGGGCTCGGCGCAGATGGCACTGGTCGCGGCGATGCCGTCGACACCGGGCATCCGCACGTCCATCAGCACCACGTCGGGACGCATGCTGCGTGCCATCCTGATCGCGGTGCCGCCCTCGGCGGCCTCACCGACCACATCGAGGTCGGTCGCCGCCCCGAGGATCTGCGCCACCGCGCCGCGGATCAACGGCTGGTCGTCCACCACGAGCACCCGGATCATGCGCGCACCTGCGCAGCCAGCGGAACGCGCACACTCAACGCGTGCTCGTCGCCAACCCGATCGGCCTCGAGCATCCCGCCTGCCTCCTCCACGCGCTCGCGCATGCCGAGCAGGCCGTAGCTCGCGCCCACGGAGGTGTGTGTCGGGGCTGTGCGGCCCGCCCGGTTCCGCACCTCGACGCGCACCTGCTCAGGAGTGACCGTGATGCCCAGCCGCGCGTCGCCATCGCCGTGCTTCATCGCGTTCGTGAGCCCCTCCTGCGCCACCCGGTACGCCAGCACGTCGACCGGTGCGGGCAACGCCGCGACATCACCGTCAACGCGCACGTCGACCTCGAGACCCGCCGTGGCGAAGTCGCCGACGAGCTCATCGAGCGATGCCAGTCCGACGACCGTCTGCTCGCGCAGCGAGCCGAGCAGGGCGCCGATGTCGGTCAGCACGGCCCGCGAAGCGGAACGGATCGTCGACAGTGCCTCCTGTGCGGCCTGAGGATTGCTCTCCAGCGTGCTGCTGGCCACGCCGGCGCTCAGGCTCATCACCGAGATGCGGTGCGCCACCGAATCGTGCAGGTCCCGCGCGATGCGCAGTCGGTCCTCGGCGACGGCACGCGCGGCCTCGGCCTCTCGGGTCTGCTCCGCCCGCAGGGCCCGCAGCCTGAGCTCGTCGGTGTATGCGCGCCTCGTGCGCGCGGCATCCGCCAGCGCCGTCGCGATGCCGCACACCAGGCCGGACTGTGCCAGTGCCGCACCGAACGAGACATCCTGGCCCACCGATACGGCGACGGCGAGCACGACTGCGCAGCCGGCCGTCAGCATCCATCCGCGCCATCGCGGCACCACCGACGCCGTCGAGAACAGGGCGAACGCGGGAGCGACGATCGTCCCCGCGCCGGAGGGCGGAAGCAGAGTCGCCACGACGCTGCACACGATCACCGCGGCGAGCACGGTGCGCGGATAGCGTCGGCGCACGAACATCAGTGCCGCGGGCGCACTCGTCGCTACGACCCAGGCGGGGCTGATCTCGCCCGGGCGGAAGGCGACGACCGCTGCGTTGAACGCCACGATCAGCGCGGATGCAACGACATCGTGCACCCAGGCGGGCACGCGCAGTCCTGGTTCGCGGGTCACACTCACCATTCCAGCATGCCGGTCCTGGCCGCGGCGCTCATGCCCCCAACGCGGCATTCCCGCCTACTGCGATCGTGGTACACCGATGCCCGCGTTCGGGCGATGTGCGCTTCGGCGGCCGCGGCGAGGGTGGAATACGTCGGCGAAACCGCCGACGCGATACCGAGGAGCAGCAATGACGACACCCGTCCTGTCCGTGCGAGACGTGCGAAAGACGTACGGCCGCGGACCCACCCGTTTCGAGGCGCTGAAGGGCGTCTCGCTCGACATCGCCGAGGGGGAGAGCGTCGCCCTCGTCGGCAAGAGCGGCTCGGGCAAGTCGACGCTCACGCACATTCTCGCGCTCATGGATGCCCCCACCGAGGGAACCGTGATGCTCGACGGTGCGGATGCCGGACGCATGAGCGCGCGTCAGCTGAACCGGGCACGCAACCGGCTCTTCGGATTCGTGTTCCAGCAGTTCTTCCTCACGCCCAAGCAGTCCGTGCTCGACAACGTCACGATGCCGCTGAAGATCGCGGGTGTGCCGGCGCGGGAGCGCGCGCAGCGCGGCATGGAGGTGCTGCGGCAGGTGCAGCTGGCCGACAAGGCGCGCAACCGGGCCGTCGATCTTTCGGGCGGCCAGAAGCAGCGGGTGGCGATCGCGAGGGCGCTGGTCAACCGGCCGCGCATCCTGCTGGCCGACGAGCCCACCGGCAACCTCGACTCGCGTACGGGGCGGGTGGTCGAAGACATCCTGTTCGGACTCAACCGCGAGCACGGCATCACCCTCGTCGTCGTCACGCACGATGACGAACTGGCCGCACGGTGCGGCCGACAGATCCAGATCCACGACGGCGCGATCGTCACTCCGGAGGTCACCCGATGAGAATCAACGACACGATCGGCACGGCGATCGGCAATACGTTCCGTTCGAAGACCCGCACCCTGCTCACGGTGCTCGCCATCTTCGTCGGAGCCTTCACCCTCACCCTGACCAGCGCGCTCGGCGCGGGCATCAACGGCGACATCACCGAGACGGTCGATAGGTTCGGCGTGCGCGATGTGATGAGCGCGTACAAGGAGCAGAACGCGGCCCCGTCGGACGAGCCGCAGGAGTACGAGCCCGCCGACCGGGCGGGTGCAGACGGACGTGGTGCGCAGGTGGCCGCGAGCTACCTGACGCAGGACGACCTCGACGATATCGCTGACATCGAGGGCGTCGAGTCGGTCGAGCCCACGCTGTCGACCACCGTCGACTCCATCGCGCGCGATGGCGGGACGCCGTACTCGATCATGGCCGTGCAGCTCGTGCCCGGCCAGAACCTGCAGCTCGACGAGGGTGAGACCCCCGCGTACGAGTCCGGCCGCGCCGAGGTCGCCATCCCGGCCGCGTTCGTCGACGCCCTCGGCTTCGACGACGCGTCGAGTGCGGTGGGTGAGATGCTCACGCTCGGAGTGTCGGATGCCGATGGTGACCCGCATGCCTTCGACGCCCGCATCACGGGTGTCATCGGCGACGGGTTCGCGATGGGCATGCCGACCAACGTGCTCTCACTCAACCGCTCGGCGGCGGTGACGATCTCGGCGCTGAACCAGCTGGGTATGGCCGATGAACTCACCGACCTGTACACGAACGCGTTCGTGCACTTCGATGCCGCGGCGACGGATGCCGAGATCGAGGCACTGCAGGATCGCCTGGCAGACGCGGGCTTCGCGTCGTCGACCGTACAGCAGCAGCTGGGCATGATCACCTCAGTGGTCGACGGCATCGTGTTCGTGCTGAACGCCTTCGCCATCATCGCGCTGCTCGCCGCCGCCTTCGGCATCGTCAACACGCTGTACATGTCGGTGCAGGAGCGCACCCGTGAGATCGGTCTGATGAAGGCGATCGGGTTGGGCTCCGGTCACGTGTTCGGCCTGTTCTCGATCGAGGCGGTGTTCATCGGGCTGCTGGGCAGCACGATCGGCGTGCTGCTCGCCGTGCTCGCAGCGCTCGGCGTGAGTGCGGGAATGGCCGGGTCGTTCCTGGCCGACTTCGATGGGCTGCAGCTGTTCCGCTTCGAGCCGGTCGCCATCGCGGCGACCGTGGCGACGATCCTGCTGCTGGCGTTCCTCGCCGGAACGCTTCCCGCGGTCCGCGCCGCGCGGCAGGATCCGGTGACGTCGTTGCGGTACGAATGACGACACGCCGATGCTATTAGGTTAGCCTTGCCTAATTAGAGCGTTCATGGGGTGGTGGGTGCGATGCGCCCACCACCCTTTCACCTGAGGAGACAGCTATGCGCGTCGCAGTGATCGGAGCCGGCCCGGCCGGCATCTATGCCGCCAACATCCTGACCGCCGAGCACGACGGCGCCAGCGTCGACGTCTTCGACCGGTTGCCCGCCCCCTACGGGCTCGTGCGCTACGGAGTCGCCCCCGATCACCCGCGCATCAAGGAGATCATCCGCGCGCTGTCGCTCATTCTGGCCAAACCCGGCATCCGCTTCGTCGGCAACGTCGAGTACGGGCGCGACATCACCCTGGATGAGCTGCGGATGTTCTACGACGCCGTCATCTTCGCCACGGGTGCCGCGGCCGACCGTTCGCTCGACATCCCCGGCATCCACCTGCCCGGCAGCTTCGGCGCCGCCGATTTCGTCTCGTGGTACGACGGGCATCCCGACGTGGCGCGGGACTGGCCGCTGGATGCCCGGCAGGTCGCCGTCATCGGGGCGGGGAACGTCGCGCTCGACGTGGCGCGGATGCTCGCCAAGACCGCGCATGAGCAGCTCGTCACAGAGATCCCCGACAACGTCTATGCGGGGCTCGCGGCCAACCGCGGCACGGACATCCATGTCTTCGCGCGCCGTGGTCCCGCGCAGTTGAAGTTCACTCCGCTCGAACTGCGCGAGCTCGCGCACTCGCCGACCGTCGACGTCGTCGTGCACCCGGAGGGCTTCGAGATCGACGAGTCCGGCGAGCGTGCCGCCCAGCAGAACCGTCAGACCAAACAGGTGCTCAACACGCTCATGCAGTGGCTGGGCGAGCCTGCGGGCGACAAGCCGCATCGCATCCACCTTCACTTCTGCGAAGCGCCGGTGGCGATACTCGGCGACGAGCGGGTCGAGGGGCTGCGCACGGCGCGCACCGAGCTGCGCGCCGACGGCACGGCGCACCTGACCGAACAGCACACTGACTGGCCGGTGCAGGCGGTCTACCGCGCCGTCGGGTACCTGTCATCGGCAGTGCCGGAAGTGCCCTTCGACGCCGAGGCCGGGGTGATCCCGAATCGTGCGGGGCGCGTCGTCGGTGACGACGGTGCTGTCGTGCCGGCCACCTATGTCACCGGCTGGATCAAGCGCGGCCCGGTGGGGTTGATCGGTCACACCAAGTCCGACGCGGCCGAGACGATCGCCAACCTGCTCGCCGACCGTGACCGGCTCACCCCCGCGCCCTCGCCCAACCCGGATGCCGTGCTGGCCTTCCTCTCGGGCAAGGGCATCGTGCACACCGACGGCGCCGGGTGGGCCCGACTCGACGCACACGAACGCACGCTCGGTGATCAGGCGCAGCGCGCGCGGATCAAGGTCGTCGAACGCGACGAGATGGTGCGCATCGCGCGAGCCGAGCACAGAGCCGCGGTGTCACCCCCACTGGTGCTGGCCGAGCCACCGGGACTCCGCTAACGTCCGAAGCATGACCGCCGTGCTCACCGTGCTGCTCGCCCTCGGCGTGTGGAGTGCGCTGTCGGGACGCCTGCAGCGTGCGGGCGTCACCGCGGCGCTGTTCCTCGCCGTCGTCGGCGTGCTCGCCGCCGTCGTGCTGCCCGAGGCGTTCGACTTCGACATCGAGCCCTCCGTCGCCGAGCGCATCGCCGAGGTGGCGCTCGTGCTGCTGCTGTTCAGCGACGCGATGCGCATCGACTTGCGGGCCCTGCGCCGACAGGTGATGTGGCCCAGTCGGCTGCTGCTCATCGGCCTGCCGCTGACGATTGCGGCGGGCATCGGTGTGGGGCTGCTCGTGTTTCCCGATATCGCCGTGATCTCGGTGATCCTGATCGCCGTCATGCTGGCGCCGACCGATGCCGCGCTCGGGCAGCGGGTCGTCGAAGACCAGGCCGTGCCTCCGCGCGTGCGCCAGGCCCTCGACGTCGAGAGCGGACTGAACGACGGCATCGTGGTGCCGCTGTTCCTCGTTGCGCTGTCGATCGCGAACGCCGAGCTCGAGGCGAGCATCCCGTCTGCCGTGGCGGCGAACGTCGCCGCTCAGATCGGGTGGGGTCTCGTCGCCGGGGTGGTCGCGGGCGTCGCCGGCGGGATGCTGTTCCGCCTGGCCGAATCGAAGGGATGGTTCGATGGGCGCTGGCGCCTGATCTTTCCGCTCATCGCCGCTCTGAGCGCGCTCGCGGTCGCCGAGATACTCGGCGGCAGCGGCTTCATCGCCGCGTTCGTCGGCGGACTCGCGTTCGGCCGTGCGGCCGGCCCATCGCGCACGCACGCCGGCGTGTTCACCGAGAGCGCCGGCGACCTGCTCGCCGCGGTGACGTGGGTGATCTTCGGTGCCGTGGCCGTCACGCTGGCGGTGCCGTTGATCACATGGCAGGTGCTGTTGTACGCCGTGCTGAGCCTGACCCTGGTGCGGATGCTGCCGGTCGCGCTGGCCTTGAGCGGCCGCCGCGTGGGAGCGCCGACGGTCGCCTTCATCGGCTGGTTCGGTCCGCGGGGACTGGCATCGCTGGTGTTCCTGCTCATCGCGATCGGTGAGGGGGTGCCCGGCGGCGACGTCGTCGTCCCCACGATCGTCACGACCGTGGCGCTCAGCATTCTATTGCACGCGCTCACGTCGGTCCCGTTGATCGGCCGCTATCACCGGTGGGCGCAGTCGCGGGCATCCGCCGACCCGCTCGCGGCCGAGGCCGTGCCGACGGACGTACCGCGCCGACGGCACGAGTCCCGTGGTTCGATAGCGGGATGACCGTTGACGCACGCACCCTCGTCCAGCGCCTCTGTGGCCCGCACGCACGCATCGAGCGCACCTTCGAGGGGTTCTACGCGAAGGTGCACGTCGTTGAGCTGGGCGACGGTTCACGACGGGTCGTGAAGTGCTTCCACCGCCGTGGCATCGCCGAAGGCGAGGCACGAGCGCTCGCGCGGCTCGCGTCGGCGACACCCAGCGGGGTCGCGGTGCCGCGGGTGCTGCAGGTGGAACTGGGCGGTGAGTCCGAGACGATCGTGCAGACATACGTGGACGGCACCGCGGTCGCCGACGTCGAGATCGAGGCGTCGGATGCCCGTGACGCGCTCGCCGAGCAGATCATCGACCTCGTCGAGGCCTGGTCCGCTCACCGGGGAGAGGCGTTCGACGACAGGCAGGGGCGTGCGCATGAGCGGTTCGCCGACAGCTTCCGCGCCGACGTCGCCGTGCTGTCGGCGTGGCTGGGCACCGCCGGGGGAGAGGAGATCGCCGCGGACGTGCGGGAAGGTTTGTACGCCACGGTGACGCTGATCGACGACCTCCTCGCCCCGCTCGAGGGCGATCCGCCCGTGTTCGTCCACGACGACTGCCACGCGGGCAACTTCCTCGTCGACGACGACGGAGCGCTGTGTGGTGTCATCGACCCCGGCGCGGCGCGGTTCAGCCACCGCGAGATGGACCTGTTCCACCTCGCCGACGCGGCCCCGCAGCTCGAACTGTGGAACCGCGCGGCGGCGCGGCATCCGCTCCCCGCGGGTGGTGAGGCGCGACGACTGCTGTTCAGCCTGTGGGACGACGTCTCGCACGCGCGCCTCGCCGGATGGCGCGACGACGACTGGTTCCGCCGCAAGCTCGACGCCTTCGACGGCGCGCTCAGGACTCCGACTCGTCGCGGCCTGCCCACCAGCCGATGACGTGGCCGATGTGGCGATGCATGACAGCCTCTGCCTGTTCACCGTCACCGGCTTCGAGAAGATCGAGCAGCTCGTGGTGCTCGGCCGCCGAGATCGACAGCTCTTCCGTCGCCAGCATGCCGGCCAGGCCGGGCAGACGCGTCTCTTTGCGCAGCTGCGAGATCAGGCTCGTCAGCCGTGGGTTGTCGCTGTGCGCATTGACCGCTTCGTGGAAGGCGCGATCGGCTTCGAGATAGCTCGTGAGGTCGCCCTGCGCGGCGCCGGCGACGATGGCATCGGCCGTCTCGCGCAGCTCGGCGAATGCCTGGGTGGGGATCTCGCCGGCGAGTTGACGCATCAGCGGCGGCTCGAGCAGGCGGCGCACCGCGACGATGTTGGCGACGTCCTCGTCGCGAACCGTGGTGACACGGAACCCCTTGTTGCGCACGGCCTCGACGAAGCCGAGCTTCTCGAGGTTGAGCATCGCCTCGCGCACCGGAGTCGCCGACACGTTGAACCGTGCGGCCAGCGCCGGGGCCGAGAACAGCTCACCGGCGGGCATCTCTCCCGAGCGGATGGCGGCCTCGAGGGCGACTTCCACGCGCTCTCTGAGATTCTGCACCGGCGGGAGCGGGGTGACGACGGAGAACTGCGACATGTGTTTGGCCGATCAGAGAGACGTAGGCAGTGCCATTTGGTATGGCACTGCCTACGAAACTAGCACCGGTCAGGCGCCGTAGCCCTTTGCGGCAGCCTCTTCGGTGTCGGCGATGATTCGATCGGCGACGTCCTTCGGCAGGGGCAGGCGCGGCGGACGGCTGGGGCCGCCGTACAGGCCCAGAACGTCCATCGACAGCTTGATCGACTCGACGAACTCGGTCTTCGTGTCCCAGCGCAGCAGCTTGTGCAGGTCGCGGTAGATCACCTTCGCCCGCTCCAGATCGCGGACATCGCCCGAGGTGGAGAGGCGGTACAGCTCGACCGTCGCGCGCGGGATGGCGTTCGGGTACCCCGCGACCCACCCCACGGCGCCGGCGATGCCGACTTCGAGCACGCTGTCGTCGGTGCCGATCAGGATGTCGATGCTCGGTGCGAGCTCCTTGATCTCGTAGATGCGGCGCGGATCACCGGTGAACTCCTTGACGCCCACCATGTGGCCCGCCGCGTGAATCTCGGCGATCAGGTCGGGTACGAGGTCGACCTTGGTGTCGATCGGGTTGTTGTACCCGACGATCGGGAGCCCGGCCGCGGCCACCGTCGCGTAGTGGTGCTTGACCTGTTCGCGGTTGGCCCGGTACGTGTTCGGGGGCAGCAGCATGACGCAGTCGGCGCCGGCCTCGGCCGCCTGCTCGGCCCAGTGCGCGGACTGCAGAGCGCCGTAGGCTCCGACTCCCGCCATCACCGAGAAGCCCTCCGGTGCGGCATCGACCGCCGTGCGGATGACCTGCGCGCGCTCCTGCTCGCTCAGGTTCTGGTACTCGCCGAGAGAGCCGTTGGGAGCGATGCCGTCGCAGCCGTTGTCGGCCAGGAACCGCACGTGCTCTGCGAACCGGTCGTAGTCGACGGAGAGATCCTCGGTGAACGGGAGTGCCGACGCGACGATCACGCCGTGCCAGGGAGCCTTCTGAGACATCCTTGTTCCTTTCCGGCAGGGGCGGCACCTGCGCCGCCTATGCCATGTAACATACTACAGGACGGAATCCATCCAGTGCTCCAGTCCCGCCGCATCGAACGGCAAAGCGGCACTGAGCACCTCGTGGCCCTCGGGAGTCACGACGACATCGTCCTCGATGCGGACCCCGATGCCGCGAAGCTCGGGCGGTACAGTCTCATCCCAGGCGTGGAAGTACAGCCCCGGTTCGACGGTCAGTGCCATCCCCGGCCGCATCCGCGCTTCGAAGTACTGCGCGTACGACGCGGCGCCGCAATCGTGCACGTCGAGCCCGAGGTGATGCCCGACCCCGCACACGATGTACCGCCGATGGTGCTGCCCCTCGGGGTGCAACGCCTCATCGACCGAGACCGGGAGCATGCCCCAGTCATGCAATCCCTGCGCCAGCACTTCCATGCAGGCCGTGTGGAAATCACGCCAGTCCCGACCCGGTGCCACGGCGGCGAGCCCAGCCCGGTGAGAGCGTTCCACGAGGTCGTGCACCTCGCGCTGCGCCGTGCTGAAGCGGCCGCTCGCGGGGATCGTGCGCGTCACATCCGCGGTGTACCCGCTGCGGTTCTCCACTCCCATATCCAGCAGCAGCAGGGCATCCGGATCGACGTGGCCGTCCGCGCGGACCCAGTGCAGGATCGGGGCGTTCGCCCCCGATCCGACGATCGACGCGTACCCCGGCGCCTGACCGACCGTCCGCGCATGCCGGTCGAAGGTGCCCTGCAGCCAGCGCTCGCCGCCGGACTCAACGGCGCGCGGGATCTCCCGTCGCACAGCGGCGAATCCATCGATCGTGTGTGTCACCGCTGAGCGCAGTTCGGCCAGCTCCCAGGCATCCTTCTCGATGCGCAGTTCGGCCAGAGTGCGTGCGAGCAGCGGTGAGCGGTGGCGGCCGCCCAGACGCGCGCCGGTGCCGGCGCCGACGACGGCGTGACCCGCGATCAGTGCGTCGGTGGGGACGCTCAGCTCGTCGATCGTACGCACCTTCAGATCGAGAGCGGATGCCAGCTCTGCCGCACCCGGAAGTGGGCCGACCCACAACTCGCCATGCGCAGCATCCGCGTGGAACGCCGCAGCGCCCGGACGGGCCGGGGGAGTGATGTACAGCGTCGCATCGTGACCGCCCGCGGCGGGCGTCATCACCAGAACGCCATCCTGGACCGCGAATCCGGTCAGCCAGAGGAAG
The DNA here is from genome assembly GCF_046507855.1 of Microbacterium sp. 2216-1. Lineage (NCBI taxonomy): Bacteria > Bacillati > Actinomycetota > Actinomycetes > Micrococcales > Microbacteriaceae > Microbacterium > Microbacterium sp. 2216-1. The sequence goes on along the minus strand of NZ_JBKFTM010000003.1, from coordinate 305,579 downwards.
TCGCTGTGTGCCCGGAACTCGAAGAAGTTGTCGTGCACCCGCGCCTGGGCGCGTCCGGCCAGCACGACCAGCGACTGCCCGGGCATCGCGTGCGACAGCCGCTCGCGGTGCCGGCGGGCGGCGTCGGCCGCGCCGGGCTCGACCCGCGCCGTGCGGTCGGCGTCACCCCAGCCGGTGCGCATCCACTCGGCGAAGCCAGGAGTCTTCGCCAGAGACGGCATGCGAGGGTCGGTCGTGGCCGAGCGCGGATTGGGGATGCTCCCCTCCCAGTCCACGACATGGACGGTGTCGTCGTAGCGGGCGCCGTGAGCGTGCGTGCCGGTCAATTCATCCCTCCTGATCGTCGGTCGAGCGTGTGCGCGCCGTGCCCCCGAGTCGTCGCTCGAGTGCGGTGAAGAGACGGTCGGCAACGCCGGCGCGCGCGATGCCGTCGTGTTCGTGCTCGTTGGTCACCCAGGCGTGCAGACCGCCCACGTGTGCTGCCGTGTCGAGCGAGAGTCCGGCATCGACGTACATGTCGTCGAAGTAGACGACTGCTTCGACGGGCACCTCGTTCGCACCCAGACGCGCGTGGTCGTACAGCTCGATGGGCCACTCCCGCGTCACGAGTTCTTCGACGCCCGCGCGGAACCCGCGCAGCGCTCTGATCTCGTCGAACATCCACGGAAAGACCATCTCCCCCGTGAACAGCAGCGGGCGGGCTGTATCCGAGAACTCTTCGTGCTTCTCGCGCTCGGCCTGAGCCGCCCACGCGGTGGGGCCAGTGCCGTAGATACTCTCCTGCAGCGCGATGAACAGCGGGTTCGTCGCGAACGCCGTCGCCGGACCGACCGTGGCGAGGAACGTGTCACTCAACCGCGTCTCGGCGCGATCGGCGAACGCTTCGTCGAACAGCCAGTGCACCCGGTCGGGCCCCGGGGCCATGCCGAAGTCGAAGCCCAGCGTCTGCAAGCGTCGCACGGTGAGCCGGTCACCGTCGGGCAGCAGCACCTCGTCGTCGGCCAGCAGGTCGGCCACACGCCCGATGCGATCGACCAGGTGCGGTGCGCGCTCGCGGAACAGCCGGTTCTTGCCCGCCACGCGCGGGAACGTGCGACGGTAGACCTCGGCGGCGTCCGGATGCAGCGAGGGCAGCCCGCCCGCCACGGCCGAGGCGACGATCGCCTGCGGTGCCGTCGACAGGTAGTGCAGGGTGAGAAAGCCGCCGTAGCTCTGCCCGATCGTCCACCATTGCCGACCCTCGTAGTGGGTGGCGCGCAGCGCCTCGAAGTCGCGCACGATGGCATCCGCCCGATGCAACGAGAGCCGTCGAGCCGCCTCGCCGGCCGGCATGCTCGCGAACTGCGCACCCGACAGCGGCGTCGAGCGCCCCGTGCCGCGCTGATCGGGCATGATCAGCCGGAATCGCGAGAGCGCAGCATCCATCCAGGCATCGCGGCCCAGCGGGCGCGTGCCTTTGCCGCCCGGCCCGCCCTGCAGATGCAGCAGCAACGGCAGGTCGTCGTTCCGACGCTCGGCCGCGACGAACTCGCGGGCGAAGATCTCGATCGTCTCGCCGTCGGGATCGTTCCAGTCGAGCGGGACGGTCGTCCACACGTCGCGGGCGACGATGTCGTCGCCGATGAAGTACCAGGCGTCAGTGTGCACGAGTTCTCACCCGGGAGTCGAGCAGCGCGTAGAACAGGTCGACCACGAGGTTCGACACCGCCACGAAGACGCCGCCCAGCAGCACGATGGCGATCACCACAGGACGGTCCTGCATCGAGACGCTCGAGATCGCGAGCGCTCCCACACCCTGCAGACCGAAGACCTGCTCGATGACGATCACGCCACCGAGCATGAGGCCGATGTCGATCCCCAGCTGCGTCACCAGCGGCGGCATCGCGCTGCGGAACGCGTGCACATAGATCACGCGGCGTTCCGTGAGGCCCTTCGCGCGCGCGGTGCGCACGTAGTCCTCGCCGAGCACATCGAGCATCTGCCCGCGGGTCAGCCGCGCGTAGACGGCCGCCGTCACGAGCGCCAGCGTCAGCCACGGGAGCATCAGATGCCAGGCCCACTGCAGCGGGTCGGTCGTGAAGGGCACGTAGCCGGACGGGGGGAACAGCGTGATCCCGAAGCGAGTGGGCAGGAAGTACAGCGTGTACAGCGCGAGCATGCCGAGCACGAATGTCGGAAAGCTGATGCCGACGAGCGCGAACGCCTGTCCGAGCCGGTCTCGCACGCTGCCGGGGCGCTTGGCCGAGGCGAGACCGATCGGGATGCCGATCGCGAGCCAGACCACGACCCCGCCGAACACCAGCGACATCGTCACCGGAATGCGGGACATCACCAGCTCGGCCACCGGCAGGCTCGAGCGGTACGAGTACCCGAGATCGCCCTGCAGCAGGCTGCCGAGGAAGATCAGATACTGCTCCCAGATCGGCTTGTCGAGCCCGAGGTTCACTCGGATCTGCGCCATCAGCTCTTCGGTGGCCTTGTCGCCGGCGATGATGCGGGCCGGGTCGGACGGCGTGACGTAGAAGAGCACGAAGACGAAGATGCTCAGCAGGAACAGCACCAGCAGGCCGAAGCCGATGCGCGAGAGGATGTAGCGGATCATGCCCGGGCTCCCTTCGTCGATGACGGGTCGAGCGCGTCGCGCAGACCGTCGCCCAGCAGGTTGAACGTGAGGGTGAGAGTCAGCAGGGCCAGTCCGGGGACGAGCACCATCCAGGGTGCGACCATGTACATGGACCCGTTCGCGGCATCCGCGAGCATGTTGCCCCAGCTGGGGGTCGGCGGCACGATTCCCAGACCCAGGAACGACAGCGTCGCCTCGAACACGATCGCCGCGGGGATCATCAGGGTCGTGTACACGACGATCGGGACCACCAGGTTCGGCAGCACGTCGCGGAACATCGTCGCCACGCCGGACTGACCCATTGAGCGGGCCGTCTCGATGAACTCCCGCTCACGCAGCGCGAGCACCTGACCCCGGATGACGCGGGCGAGTCCTGCCCAGCTGAAGAACACGATTACGGCGATCGAGAGTTGAAGACTCGGACCGAGCACCGAGACCGTCGCGATCGCGACCAGCAGGAACGGCACGCTCATCACGAGGTCGATCAGGCGGCTGAGCACGGTGTCGACGACACCGCCGGCGAAGCCCGCCGTCATGCCGACGAGGATGCCGATGGCCGATGCGGCGAGTGAGGCGGCCACGCCGACGAGAAGTGACACCTGCGCGCCGTAGGCGAGCCGCACCAGCACGTCGCGACCGAGCTGGTCGGTGCCCAGGAGGAACTCGCCATTCGGGGCCACCGGCATGCCGGAGGGAGACAACCCGGTCTCGCGGAACTGCTCGGTCGGTCCGTGTCCGGTCCACTGCGCGATCAACGGCGCGAGGAGGGCGAAGAGCACGATCAGCACGATCACAACCGCCGAGGCGATGCTCGCGGGGTCGCGACGCAGGCGCCTCATGGTCAGCTGCCATGAGTTCTTGGCCTCATTGGCGGCCTGCTCGGCGCCGCGGGACGGCACGAGCAGAGTCAGTGTCTCTTTGGAGAAGACGCTCATGCGCTGACCTCCTGCAACGTCGTACCCTGTCCGCTCGTACCCACGGCTTCGAGGAACGATGCGGCGAGCAGCTTCTTGGTGAAGGGTTCGCGCGGTGTGCCGTAGATGGTGTCGGCGTCGTCGAGTTCAATGATCCGCCCGTTCTCCATCACGGCGATGCGGTCGCACATGTGTCGGACGACGGCGAGGTCGTGCGAGATGAACAGGTAGGTCAGGCCCAGGTCGCGCTGCAGGTCGTCGAGCAGTTGCAGGACCTGAGCTTGAACGGTCACGTCGAGCGCTGAGACGGGCTCGTCGAGGATCACGAGGTCGGGGTTCAGGGCGATGGCCCGCGCGATGCCGATGCGCTGCCGTTGGCCGCCGGAGAACTGTGCGGGAAAACGGTTGTAGTGGGCCGGGTCGAGACCGACCTGCTCGAGCAGTTCGAGCACGCGCTCCCGGCGCTGACGGGCGTTGCCGACGCGGTGGATCCGCAGAGGGTCCTCGACGATCGAACCGATCCGGCGTTTGGGGTTCAGAGATGAGAACGGGTCCTGGAAAACCACCTGCACGCGCTGGCGCAGCCTGCGCCAGTCGGCTCCGCGTACCTCGGCGAGGTCCCTGCCGTCGAAGCGCACCGTCCCCTCCGAGGGGCGCACAAGGCCGGCGATGGTGCGGGCGAGCGTGGTCTTGCCGCATCCGCTCTCACCGACCAGCCCGAGGGTCTCGCCACGGCGCACGTCGAGGCTGATGCGGTCCAGGACCGTCCGCTCCGCGCCCCGTCGCTGCGCGAACGACAGGCTCACCTCGGAGACCTGCGCGATCGGTGCCGGGTCATCGGCCGGCGCATCGGTCGCCGCGGCCGTGCGACCGAGCGGTGCCTGTCGCTCGCTCTGCGTGAACGACGACGACTCGATGAGCGAGATCGTGTACTGCTCACGGGGTGTGCGCAGCACCTGCGCGCTGCGGCCGAGCTCGACCTGCTCGCCGTGGTACATGACCATCACGCGGTCGGCGACGCTCGCCATCACACCCAGATCGTGGCTGATCATGAGCACCGTCGCCCCGAAGTCGTCCTTCATCTCGCCCAGCAGCTGCAGGATCTGCGCCTGCACCGTCGAGTCGAGCGCCGTGGTCGGCTCATCGGCGATGATGAGCTTCGGATCCAGCGACAGGCTCATTGCGATCATGACGCGCTGGCGCATACCGCCCGAGAACTGGTGGGGATACGCGTCGAAGCGCGAGGCGGCGTCGGCGATGTGCACTTTCCGGAGCAGCTCGATCGCCCGCGCCTTCGCGGCCTGCCTCGAGACCTTCTCGTGGGCCCGGATCTGCTCGACGATCTGCCAGCCGACCGTGTACTGCGGATGCAGGCTGGAGAGCGGGTCCTGGAAGATCATGCTGATCTCCTTGCCCCGCAGGCGGCGCAACCGCTCGGAGGGCAGCGTCAGCAGATCGTCGCCTTGAAATCGGACGCTCCCCGTGGTGACGGCTTTCGGGATCAGTCCCATCACTGACTGCACCAGCACCGACTTGCCCGACCCGGACTCGCCGACGATGCCGAAGAACTCGCCCTCGGCGACGTCGAACGACACGTCTTTGACGGCGTGCACGGTGCCGTTCTCGGTCGGGATGTCGACGTGCAGCCCGGACACTTCCAGAATCGACATGCGATCCTCCTCAGAATGCGGCCGCTGCGGCGCCGGGAGTGGCGCCGCAGCGGCATCCGTCAGGTGCGACTACTTGTTCAGCCAGACGTTGGTCCAGTCGCCGTTCTGCGACAGGGCGTAGATGGCGAAGTTCTGCACCCGCTCGGAGTGGTAGTTCGCCTTCTTCTTGGCGGCGATGCTCACGATCGGTGAGTCGTTCATAACGGTCTGGTCGACCTCGTGCCACAGCCCTGCGGCCTCTTCCGGTGAGCCCGCGGCCAGCGCCTGGGCGGCCAGGTCGTTGGCCTCGTCGTTGTTGTAGTCGACGTAGTTGTAGGCCTGCGGGGTTCCGTCGAAGCTGAACTGCGGCTGGAAGACGCTGCGCGCGGCGCCGCCGACCCAGTCCGGCGACCAGCCGACCAGCGCGATGTCCCAGGCGCCTCCGCTGGCGTTCTCGCGGTTGGTCATGAAGTTCGCGTAGTAGTCGGTGGGTGGCACCGGGAACAGCTCGACGGTGATACCGGCCGCTTCCAGGCTCGCCTGCACGGTCTGCGCGATGTCGGGCTGCGAGCCGAGGTTTCGGTAGGGGAACTTCAGCGTGAGGTTCTCGACGCCCGCCTCGGCCAGCAGCTCCTTCGCCTTCTCGGGGTCGGCCTTTCCATCGCCGTCACCGTAGAGCGAGTACGCCTTGTGGCCGTTGATGCCGGGGCCGAAGATGCCGTTGGTCACGGTGGCGATCTCCTCACCGCCCATCACCTGCACGACCGCCGACTTGTCGATCGCGTACTGCAGGGCCTGGCGCACCTCGACCTTCTGCAGGGCGCTGTCATTGTTGTCGGTCTTGGTGTTGAACCACAAGAACTGGTCGATGCCGCCGTTCTCGAGCGTCGAGAACTTCTCGTCGCCCATCGCCGTCAGCTGCTGGATGTTCGCCGGGCTCGGCTGCAGGTCGAACAGCATGTCGGCCGATCCGGCCTGCAGCTGCTGCATTGCGGCATCCACCTCGCTGCCCATCGTCATCTCGATCGCGTCGACGTAGGCCTTGCGCAGTGGGTCGCTGTCGGCATTCCACGACGGGTTGCGCTCCAGGGTGAGCTTGACGTCGGGCTTGTGCTCGGCCACGCGGTACGGGCCCGAGGACACGAAGCTGTTGCGGAACTCGGGGGAGTCGGGCAGGTGGTCGAGCGCCTCGATCGGGGCTGGGTTCGCGGTGGCGAGGCTGAGCATCGAGGTGAAGTCGGATGCCGGCTCGACGAGGCGGAAGATCACGGTCTTGTCGTCGGGCGTCTCGATGCCGCTGATGTCGTTCGACTCGATGTACTCCTTCATCGGCTCGACCTCGGGGGCGACGGCCGAGAAGCCGTCGCAGTACTCGGCCATGCCCTTGATCAGTGAGGTGAAGTAGCCGCCGAGTGCGGCGCCGATGTACGGGTTGCAGATGCGTTCGATTCCGCGCGCGACATCGCCCGAGACCATCTCGCGGGCGCCGTCGGGTGCGTCCCAGCTGGCGCCGTCGCGCAGGGTGATCGTGTAGGTGAGGCCGTCGTCCTCGGGCTCGGGCACGGCGGTTGCGAGGTCGCCCACGAGCTGCGAGCGCTCGGTCTCGTCATTGGATGCCTCGTACCCGAGGATCGAGCGCGAGATCGATCGGATCAGACTGTTCGTGGGGACGTACGCGATCAGCTGCGGGTCGAGGTGGTCGATGTCTCCGTTGGAGAGCACTTTGAGCGTGCCGCCGGTCTGGGGCTCGCCCGAGCCGGTTGACGGCGAGCCGTCTGCGGCGGAGCATCCGCTGAGAACGAGCGCGGCCGCCGAAGCCATGAGCAGAGGCGTCAGCAGGGTCTTCTTACGAGTCATAGATCGTCCTTGAATCCTTGAATCGGGTGGCGCCCGCGGCATCGACGGGCATGAGCTCTTCGGCCCGTCTGTAACATAGCACATGTCAGATACGGCACGGCACTGCGAGGTTACGCCAGAACGCACGAAGGCGGCCCCGTCATCGGGACCGCCTTCGTGTGAGAACCGGGATCAGGCCGGGTCGTTCCACGACCAGATGTCATCGCCGCGCAGCGAGGCATCGGCTCCGCCATCGTCGTAGATGATCTGCCCCGCCATGTGGGAGTTCTCGACGCTGGTCAACCAGATGAGCAGGTGCGCGATCGACTCGGGCGGCTGGTGGTGGTTCAGCGGCATCGGCACGGCGGCGTCGACCATCGCCCGACCCTCGGGCGTCGACAGCAGCTTCTCGGTCATCGGGGTCAGCACGGTGCCGGGGGCGACACCGTTGACCGGGATGCCGTGGCCTGCCCACTCGGGGGTGATCGAGCTGCGGCGCACCCAGCGAGCGAGGGCGCGCTTGGACGACGGGTACACGAGGTAGCCGACCTCGGGTCCTTGCGCGGCCAGGTCTGCTGCGATCTGCATCGCCTTCGCCTCGTCACCGGCCAATGCAGCCTCGACCATCTCGCGCGAGTTGGGCTGCAGCGAGGCCATCGACGACACCACGGCGACGCGCGGGGCATCCGAAGCGACCAAGCCCGGTCGCAGGTGCTCGAGCAACTCGGTCACGCCGAAGTAGTTGATCGAGATCGTGGCCGGGATCGGCGCCGAGATCCCCGCGCACGCGATCACGGCATCGATCGTGCCGCCCGCCAGCTCGAGGGCTTTCGCGGCCGCTTCCACCCGCCCCGTGGCGCCCGAGAGATCGGCTTCGACCTCGGCGTCGCGCAGGTCGATCCCGATCACGCGCTCGCCGCGCTCTCGCAGGATTCTCGTGGTCGTGGCCCCGATGCCCGAGGCGGACCCGGTGACGACGTAGGTGCGTGACATGACTTCTCCTCCATCCGGGCGGCCATGCGCCGCCCCTTCCATCCTTTCCCGGCCGGTCATCGTTCGGCAGTCGCGATCCGCACAAGACCGCCGACACGACCGCGTGCCCGCCGCGGTGGCGGGAGTCGCACTGACCAGCTACACCGTTTCGACGACGCGCGTGCACGCGGCGACGCAGGAATGCGCTACGGTATCTGCATGACCAACTGTTGGTATGCGTATTTTGAGTCGGCTCTGGAGGGGCCGGCGCCGAAGTAGCGCGCACCGACAACCTTCAGAGCCGACAAGCCAGAGCATTTTGCTCTGGCTTTCGCCGTTTCGGCGGGCTCTGCGCGGGTCCGTCGTGAACCATCACGAACAGGACAGGACCCATGCACAGCATCCGCACCGCCCCCGACCAGACCGCAGATCTGCACGTCACCGGCTTCACCGCACTTCCCTCACCGGAGTCCGTCGCCGCGACGTTGCCGCTCGGCGCGGAACGCGGCGCCCTCGTCGCGCGCACCCGCGACGAGGTGCGCGCGATCATGGACGGTCGCGATGATCGGATGCTGGTGGTCGTCGGCCCCTGCTCGATCCATGACCCCGAGGCGGGGCTCGAGTACGCCGGCCGGCTGGTGCGCGAGGCGGACCGCCACCGCGACGAACTGCTCATCGTGATGCGCGCGTACTTCGAGAAGCCCCGCACGACGGTCGGGTGGAAGGGCCTCATCAACGACCCGCACCTCGACGGCAGCCACGACATCGAGACCGGACTTCGCCTGGCGCGCGGCTTCCTGCGCGACGTCACGGCGCTGGGGATGCCGTGCGGAACGGAGTTCCTCGAGCCGATCAGCCCGCAGTACACGGCCGACCTCGTCACCTGGGGTGCGATCGGGGCGCGCACCACCGAGAGCCAGATCCACCGGCAGCTCGCGTCGGGGCTGTCGATGCCGATCGGGTTCAAGAACGGCACCGACGGCGGACTGCAGGTCGCACTGGACGCGGCATCCGCGGCATCCGCTCCGCAGGCCTTCCTCGGCATCGGAGCCGATGGGCGCGCGAGCCTCGTCTCGACCACGGGCAACCCCGACACCTCGGTGATCCTGCGCGGCGGCGCCGATGGCCCCAACTACGGGGCCGACCACGTGCGCCGCGCTTCCGAGCGGCTCTCGGCGGCGGGGCTGACCTCGCGCGTCATCGTGGATGCCAGTCACGCCAACAGCGGCAAGGACCACGTGCGTCAGGCAGAGGTGGTCGCCGAGATCGCCGAGCAGATCGCGGCGGGAGGCGACGCGATCGCCGGTGTGATGCTGGAGAGCAACCTCGTTGCCGGGGCGCAGAAGCTCGATGTGGCGCAGGGACCCGCCGGGCTCGTGCGCGGGCAGAGCGTCACCGATGCCTGCATGGGGTGGGGCGCCACGGCCGAGGCACTCGATCTGCTGGCGGGGGCTGTGCGTCGGCGCGGCTGAGTGACTCTCAGTGGTCGGCGGTGGTGGTGTGTGCGACGTCGGCGGCATCCGCAGGGTTTCGGCGGATGCCGATCCACGACACCACCCCGCCGAGGGCGAACAACGCCGCGGTGACGAGCGCCGCACTGTGGAAGCCGTCGAGATCGAGCGCGCCGCCCACGATCGTCGACAGCATGGCCACGACGATCAGACCCGCGACGCGCGAGATCGCGTTGTTGACCGCCGAGGCGATCCCCGAGTGCTCGGCGTCGATCGCCCCGAGGATCGCCGACGTCAGCGGAGCGACCGTCAGCGACAACCCGACGCCGAGCAGCAGCATCGCCGGCAGCACCTGCCACCAGTAACTGAACTGCTCTGTGACCGAGAGCAGCAGCAGGGCGCCCGCGGCCATCGTCAGCGGCCCCACCGTCATGAACAGGCGAGGACCCAGCCGGCCCGCCCACGTGCCGACGCGCGAGCTGAGCACGATCATCAGCAGCGTGATCGGCAGGCTCGCGAGCCCGGCCGCGGTGGCTGTCAGGCCCGCGCCCTGCTGCAGGTAGACGCTGACGACGAAGCCGTTGAGCGCGAGGGCGGCGTAGACGAACAACGTCGCGAGGTTGCCCCAGCCGAAGTTGCGCACACGGAACAGCGACAGCGGCATCATCGGGGCATCCGACCGCTGCTGCCGTAACAGGAACCAGCCGAACAGCGCCGCACCACCGACAGCCGGCATCCAGATCGCGGGTGAGTCCCAGCCCAGCGACGGCTGCTCGATCAGCGCGAAGACGACGGCGCCGAGACCGACGGCGCACAGTGCTCCGCTGAGCCAGTCCACGCGTGCGCCGCGCGGGTGCTCGGGAAGGTGCAGTCGGCCCAGCAGCACCAGGGTCACCGCGATCGGCACGACGTTGATGAGAAAGACGAGCCGCCACGACAGCAGATCGACGAACAATCCGCCCATCAGCGGACCCACGACCATCGCCCCCGTGGTGAACGCCGTCCAGACACCGATCGCGCGTGCCTGCAGTTCGCCGCGCATCGTCGCCGTGATCAGTGCCAGCGAACTGGGCACCAGCAGTGCGCCCGCCGCACCCTGCGCGGCACGAGAGACGACGAGCATGAGCGGGTCGACCGACGCGGCGACAGCGACCGACGAGATCCCGAAGGCGATCAGCCCGGTACGCATGATCAGCACGCGGCCGTAGGCGTCCGAGAGCGAGCCCGCGAGCAGGATCAACGCGCTCAGGGTGATGAGATACGCGTCGACGGTCCACTGCTGCGTGGTGATGCCTCCGCCCAACTCGGAGCTGATCGCCGGAAGCGCGACGGTGACCACAGTGCCGTCGAGGAACGTGACGAACGAGGCGATGATCGCGACGGTGAGGACCAGCCGTTGCAGCGGGGCGAACGATGACACGCTCTGAGGCTACCGAGCCGGGGGAGTCGCCGGGCGGTCATCTGCGGCTACCGCGCGCACGTGGTCGGCGGCGCGTGCGGCGAGCTCGGCGTGGAGACGCTGGAACGTCTCGACGCTGCGCGCACCCGGCCAGTCCGCCGGAAGCAGCGCGGTCGGCAAACCCGGATCGATGTACGGCAGCACGCGCCAGCTGTCGATCAGACCCAAGTGCGCGGCGAAGGGGCGCGTCAGGTCGAGCGCGTCGACGGATGCCAGGAATCGGTCGTGCTCGGCGCGCAGCGCCACGAGGTCCCACCAGTCGGCGACGGCCTCGGGCAGAGGGCGCGACGGTTGCGGATCTGTCGCGAGGAACAGCGTGGCGTACTCGCGCGCTCCGATCTCGTGCAGCAGCTCGTGCGCTTCGTCGAACAGATGCCCGGGCAGGATCCACAGACTCGGCGCGACCGACCCCGCACCGAGGTACAGCAGGCGGCGCCGCAGCTGGTGGCGCAGGTCCCGGCGCGACTCGGGGACGGTCGCCGACACCAGCATCCACCCATCGTCCTCGCCCATGGTGCGCACGTCGAAGATGCGGCGGTCGCCGCGCCGCAGCATCGGCAGGGCGGCAGGGGTGATCGCGTAGCCCCCTGATGTGCTGAGCAGAAGACCGCGCTGCTTGAGCCGCGTGATCGCCGTGCGTGCGCGCGCCGGCGGTATGCCGAGGTCACCCGCAAGGCGCACCAGCGCGGCCGATGAGATCACGCCGCCCAGCGGACGCAGATGCACGCCGATCAGCGTCCGCAGCAGCGACGTCGTGCTGCCGGGCCGCGCATCGATGTCGTCGAGCACGGCTACCCCCACCGCAGAAGTGATCATGCCAGGGCGTCGCGCACGGCGAGCACGCCGCGCAGTGTCTCCTCATGAGACGTGCTCAGCGGTGACAGTCCCAGGCGGATGCCATCGGGGAAGCGGAAGTCGGGGATCACTCCGTCGGCCCAGAGCTTCTGGGTGACCTCGCGGAAGTTCTCGTGTCCGACCGTGATGTGACCACCGCGGTGCGCGGCCTCGCGCGGCGACTGCAGTGTCACGCCCAGCGGGGCGAGCAGCGCGTCGTATGCGCGCACGGCGAAGTCGGTCAACGTGATCGACTTCGCCCGCACCGCGGCCATGCCCTCGGCCTCGATGAGGTCGAGCATGCCCTGCATGGCCAGCATCGACAGCACCGGCGGAGTGCCGCTGAGCAGCTGACGGATGCCGCCCTCGGGGCGGTACTCGGGTCCCATGGCGAAGATGTCGGCGGCGCCCCACCAGCCGTGGATCGGCTGGAGCACCGTGCCCTGCAGCTCGGCGCGCAGGTAACCGAAGGCCGGCGACCCCGGTCCGCCGTTGAGGTACTTGTAGGTGCAGCCGACCGCCATGTCGACACCCCACTCATCGAGCTTCATCGGCACCGCGCCCACCGAGTGGCACAGGTCCCAGAGCATCAGTGCTCCGGCATCCTTGACGACGCGGGTGATGGACGGCATGTCGGCCAGGGCCCCCGACCGGTAGTCGACGTGGCTGAGCACGACGAGCGCGGTGCGCTCACCGACGACGGATGCCACATCATCGGCCGTCACACCGCGGACGGCGTCGGGCTCAACCCAGCGCAGCGTCGACCCGGTCTCCTGGGCGATGCCGGCGGCGATGAAGCGGTCGGTGGGGAAGTTGCCGGCCTCGATGACGATCTCATCGCGACCGGGCCGTGCGGCGACAGCGGCGCGCATGAGCTTGTACAGCATCACACTCGTCGAGTCGGCGACGACGGTCTGGCCCGCGGCGGCGCCGAGGGTCACACGGGCGATGCGATCGCCGAGCTGCATCGGCAGCTCCATCCACTGCTCATCCCACGAGCGGATGAGTCGCGTGCCCCAGTCGTCGCGGATGAACGCCGCCGCCTTGTCGGCGGTGTCGCGCAGTGGGCGGCCGAGCGAGTTGCCGTCCAGGTAGGCCTGCACACCCGGTGCGTCGGCGAACGCCTGCAGGTGGTGGGCCAGCAGGTCGGCGGCGTCGAGGCGACGGGCTTCGGCGAGCAGGGCGTCGGCGGGGTCGACGGGGGCGACGGCGTTGTCGGTCGTGTCGGTACTGGTCATGTCAGTGCTCCAGATCAGTGGTGGTGAGGTGGTGCGCCCGGTTCGGGTCGTCATCGGGAAGAAGCAGCAGGGGAGCGCCCACGATCAGCGGATCGGCGGGTGCCAGCGCCGTGAGCAGGGCGATGCCGTCGACCCCGGCGTCGCGCAGTGCGTTGATCTCGGCCTCGCGCAGGTCGACCGGCATCGGGCCGTTGCCCATGTCGCTGCCGTAGACGACCACGCCGCCGGCGGCGGCGAAGCGGCTCATGTTGTCGGTGACGATCACGCGCGCCTCGTCATCATGGATCGCCATGGTCGAGATCCACGTGGCGGATGCCGCCTGCGCGGCGATCTCGTCGTCGGTCAGACGCTCCGAGAACGGTGCGTGGGCCAGCACGGTGACGCCGAGGCGCACGACGCGCTGGGCCTGCCCGCGGCCTTCGGCGTGCGCGACGACGGGAAGCCGGTGCTCCGCCGCCCGGTGCACGATCGCCCGGATCGCGTCATCGTCGAGCACGGCGCCCGCCTCGCTGTGTGCGACGACTTTGATGATCGAGGCGCCGGCCGCTGCGGCCTCTTCGACCGCGCGCGCGGCGTCGTCAGCATCCGCGATCTCGCGCACAGACCCGGCCGGCGCCCACGCGCGGTCGGACGGGTAACCGCCGACGGCGGTGAGGAAGGGGCCGGCGTAGCGGATGCGCGGACGCAACTCCGGAGAAACTGCCCGGTTCGGGGCTGCCGGGGCCCTATCGGGCCGTGCAGAGACAGAATCTCCGGAGTTGTGTGCAGGGAGGTTGTCTGTCAGGGCCCGGATCCAGCCGGGCTCGGCCCCTAGATCGACGACCGTGCCGAGCCGTGAGCCCGCCAGGAGCGTGTGATCCACCAGCTGCAGGTGCACGTGATGATCGGTGAACCGTCCCGTGACCAGGCCATCGAGTCGCGGCGTGCCGGCCGGCGCTGCGCCGGCGACGAGCGTCATCCCGCCGCCGGTCGACGTCAGCATTCCGTCGCGCACGGACACGCCGTCGAAGAAGCGCGCGGCGTGCACCACCGCGTCCGAGGGGGTCATCTGCCGATCTCGGTGCGCACGCTGTACAGCTCGGGGAAGAAGGTCAGATCGAGCGCGCGCTGCAGGAAGCCGACGCCGCTGGATCCGCCGGTGCCGACCTTGTGGCCGATCGTGCGTGAGACCGTGCGCAGGTGGCGGAAGCGCCAGAACTGGAAGTTGTCCTCGACGTCGACGAGCTCCTCGCACGCCTCGTACAGGTCCCAATGCTCGTTCGGGTGCTCGTAGATCTCACGGATCGCGGCGACCAGCTCGGTGTTCTCACGGTACGGCTGGCGCACATCGCGGTCGAGGATCTCGTGTGGCACGGCGAGCCCGCGGCGTGCGACGTAGCGCAGGAACTCGTCGTACAGTGTGGGGCGCTCCCACTCGGCGGTCAGCAGCGCGAGGTTGGCCGGGTGGTCGGCGAACACGCTCAGCATCCGCTCGTTCTTGTTGCCGAGCGCGAACTCGACGCACCGGTACTGCACCGACTGGAACCCGGACGAGTTGCCGAGGTCGCCGCGGAACTGCGCATACTCGGTGGGGGTCAGGGTCGCCAGCACCGACCACTGCTGTGTCAGGACCTCTTGGATGTGCTTGACGCGGGCGATGTGCTTGAGGGCCGCGCGCAGGTCGTCTTCGGCGAGGCGATCGCGCGCGGTGCCGAGCTCGTGCAGCACCAGCTTGAGCCAGAGCTCGGTCGTCTGGTGCTGGATGATGAACAGCATCTCGTCGTGGTGCTCGGGCTGCGACACCGGATGCTGTGCGCCGAGCAGTCGGTCGAGGTCGAGGTACGACCCGTAGGTCATCCGATCCTTCAGGTCGGTGACGATTCCGTCTTCGAGGGAGCGCTCATTGTCGGCCATGCCCCGAATGTATCACTTTCGTGGCGGCCGTCACAGGTGTGAGATGTGTGGTGTCAGCCCTGCGGCGGGTGGTTCCCCGGTGAGGGCGGGTACGTTCCCGGCGCGGGCGGTGTCTGCGATCCGGGCGCCTGCGCGCTCATCGGAGGCGCGCTGGTGGCCGCGTAGCCGCGCCGCGCTCGCTCTTCATCGGCCTTCAAGATGCCGTTCTTCACCGCCGTGCGCATGATCAGGTAGCCCACCCAGATCGTCAGCGCCAGGACCCCGAGGTACACCACGGCACCCAGGATGAACATGCCGATCCCGAGCCCCGCGGCCCAGCCGTAGTCGTCGTATCCCATCGTTCTGCGTCCCTTCGTCGGGGCCCGCACCCGCCGTCGCGAGAAGAGGTCGCCGCCCCGGTTGCTGGTCAGTGTAGTGCGGCCAGACCGTGCGCGGGGGAGGAGATCCGGCGGCGGATCAGGCCTGTTCCTGGCGGCGGATGCGTCCCGCCCGGGCGAACCAGGTGATCGCGAACGACAGCACGAGGGCGACGAATACGCCCAGGTTCGCGTACGCCCATTCGCCATCGCGGCCGCCGATGAGGAACAGCAGGTAGCCCTGCCAGTTGTTCCAGGCGGCCTCGGCGGCGAAGAGGTTGATGACCAGCCCCCACCCGATCGCGCTCGCGCCGACCATGGTGCCCACTGAGGTCCAGTCCCACGCGCCGTACCGACCGCGGGCGTCGAACAGAGCGTCCTCGTCGTAGTCCTTGTGGCGGCGCAGGATGTCGGCGATGAGGATGCCGGCCCACGACGCCAGGGGCACGCCGAGCGTGATGAGGAACGACTGGAAGGGGCCCAGGAAGTCGGTCGCGAAGAAGACCACCCAGATCGTGCCGAGGGTGAGGATGATGCCGTCGACCGCTGCCGCCGTGGGGCGCGGGATGCGGATGCCGAGGCTGATCAGCGTCAGACCCGACGAGTAGATGCCGAGCACCGCACCCGAGACCAGGGCGAGCACCGCGGTGAGCAGGAACGGCACGAGCACCCAGATCGGCAGGATGGTCGCGAGTGCGCCGATCGGGTCGGTGGCCACGGCGTCCATGAGCGCCGGGTCGGAGCCGGCGAGCAGCAGACCGAAGACCACCAGGACCACGGGGGCGATGGCGCCGCCGACGGTGTTCCACAGCACGATGGCGCCGTCGGATGCCGTGCGCTTCTGATACCGCGACCAGTCGGCCGCGATGTTGATCCACCCAAGACCGAAGCCGGTCATGACCATCACGAGTGCGCCGATCACGGCGCCGGTGCTGCCGTCGGGGATAGACATCACGGCGGCCAGATCGATGCTGCTGCTGGCGAGGATGATGTAGAGGATCGTGACGATGCCGGTCAGCCAGGTGAGCACCGACTGCAGCTTCATGATCGTGTGGTAGCCGAGCACCGAGGCAGCGACGATGAGCGCGGCGACCACGATCGTCGCGGCGATCTTCAGGGCGACACTGTCGCCGTCACCGCCGAGTTGGGTGATCACCGTCGCCGTTGCGAGGACGGCCATGATCGCCAGGAACGTCTCCCAGCCGATCGAGGTCAGCCACGAGACGATGCCGGGAACCTTCTGACCGTGCACGCCGAACGCGGCGCGCGAGAGCACCATGGTCGGTGCCGAACCGCGCTTGCCGGCGATCGCGATCAGTCCGCACAGGAAGAACGACACGACGACGCCGATGACCGACACCAGCGTCGCCTGCCAGAACGAGATGCCGAACTGAAGAACAAAGGCTCCGTAGCTCAGGCCGAACACCGACACGTTCGCGGCGAACCACGGCCAGAACAGGTCGCGCGGCTTCGCCGTCCGCTCGGATTCGGGGATGATCTCGATGCCGGCGCGCTCGATGAGCGCCGGGCGCGCGGAGGGCGAAGCGGATGCCGGAGGTGTGGCGGTCATGGTCTCATCCTGGCACTGCCGCTGGTCCGAGGCGAGTACTCGCCCTCCTGGGGTGAGATCAGACGGCGAAGAACGCCCGCGCCACGCGGGAGAGGTCGTACAGGTCGCTGACGCCGGCCAGTTCGCGCGCCGAGTGCATCGACAGGATCGGGATGCCGACGTCGACCGTGCGGATGCCCAGGCGGGTCGCGGTGATCGGTCCGATCGTCGAACCGCATGGCACGGCGTTGTTCGACACGAACTCCTGCGACCCCACGCCGGCCGACTCACACCACGATGCCCAGGCGGCCGCTCCGACGGCGTCGGTGGCGTAGCGCTGGTTGGCGTTGATCTTGAGGATGGGTCCCGAGCCGAGCACCGGCTGCACGACCGGGTCGTGGCGCTGCACGAAGTTCGGGTGCACCGAGTGGCCGACATCGCTCGACAGACACCACGACGACGTGTACGCGCGGCGCAGGTCTTCGGCATCCGACCCGAGAGAGGCGTAGATGCGCTCGAGGACGTCCTCGAGGATCGGCCCCGCTGCGCCCGAGCGCGATGCCGAGCCGAGTTCTTCGTGGTCGAACGCGGCGAGCATGGGGATGACGGTGCCAGATGCCCCGGAGCCGACGGCCTCGATGAGTGCGACGACACCGGCGTGCACCGAGGCGAGGTCGTCCAGGCGCCCCGAGGCGAAGAACGCGTCGTCCTTGCCGAAGATCGTGCCGTGGGCGGCATCCGCCACGACCGCGTCGAAGCCGCGGATCTCGGCGGGGTCGACGTTCGCGGCCGCCGCGAGCTCGGCGAGGATGTCGGCCGACTCGGGCTCGCCGAGGCCCCACACCGGCTGGGTGCCGGTCTGCTTGTCGAGCGCGAGGCCGTCGTTCACCCCGCGGTCGAGGTGGATGGCCAGCTGCGGAAGGCGCAGCAGGGGACCCGTGGCGGCGAGCACGACGCGGCCGTCGGCGAGTGCCAGGCGGCCGGCGAGGCGCAGCTCGCGGTCAAGCCAGGAGTTCAGCAGGGGGCCGCCGTACACCTCGACGGCGGCCTGCAGCCAGCCCTTGGCGCCCGTGGTGGGCTTGGGCTTGAGCTTGAACCCGGGGGAGTCGGTGTGGGCACCCAGCACGTGGACGGGGGTGGTCGGGGTGGCGTCCGCGGGAACGGCCCAGGCGATGGCAGCGCCGTCGCGCACGATCACGTAGCGGCCACCGGCCTGGGCGGGCCAGGCGTCGGCCTCGTCGAGGCGGGTGAAACCGGCGTCTTCGAGCCTGCGGGCGACCTCTTCGGCGGCGTGGTAGCTCGACGGTGATGCGGCGACGAAATCGGCGAGGTCGGCGGCGTGCGAGTGGGCGGCAGAGGCAGCAGGCATGACACCGAGCCTAGCCGCCGTGGGTCACGGCGGCGGAAGAGCCCGCTCGACGCGGCGGGATAGTGTGAGGCGACGGTGTCTTCAGTCCGTCGCGCCCTCGGGCAGAAGGGATCGGATGCCGGTCGTCGCCATCGCGCTCGCGCTCAGCGCCGCCGTCGCTCATGCCGCCTGGAACGTCATCGCCCACAACGTCAGCCGCGCCGGGGTGCCGTTCCTGTGGTGGGGAGCCGTGGCGAGTTCGATCATCTGGGTGGGCGTCATCCCGTTCACCGGCGGTCTCGGAACCGACGACGTGCACGGCTTCCTGCTGGGCATCGGAGTCTCGGCGGTGCTGCACGTGCTCTACATGGCGGTGCTGCAACGCGGCTACCAGCTCGGCGATCTCTCGACCGTCTACGCGACCGCGCGGGGGAGCGGCCCGTTCCTGGCCGTGATCATCGCCGTAGTGCTTCTCGGCGAGCGCCCCTCGGCGATCGCCCTGGGCGGTGTCGCCCTGGTGCTCGTCGGCGTCATCGCCGTCGGCCTCATCGACCGCAGCGCGTCGGCTCCCCGCCGCGGTCTCGACCCCGCGGTGCTGTTCGGCGTCCTTACCGGGGTGATGATCGCGACGTACACGATCTGGGATGCCCACGCCGTGCGCGAATGGAGCCTGTCGCCGGTGGCCTTCATGGTCGGTGCGACGCTGTTGCAGGTGCCGGTCTACAGCGCCGCGGTGGGACGCCGTTGGAGGGCGGTGTGGCAACTGGGGCGGCTCCAGTGGCGCAGGATCATCGCCTTCGGCATCCTCTCGCCGCTGTCGTACATCCTCGTGCTGCAGGCGATCACGATCGCGCCTGTGGCGCTGATCGCGCCGCTGCGCGAGGTCAGCGTCGTGCTGATCAGCCTGTTCGGCGCGTTCGTGCTGAAGGAGTCTCGACCGGGGCTCAGGATCGCCGCGTCGCTGGTGGTCGTCGCCGGGGTCGTGCTGCTCGCGTTCTGAGCGGTGGCGGTGCGGAGTCGGATGCCGGTGACTCAGCCGCCCACGGCGCGTAGGTACTGTCCGTGATCCGAGATGCCGGACGCGGCGACGGTGAACCGCACCACTTCGCTGAGGTAGCGATCCTCCGAGGCCTCGAAGACACGGCCGTCGGCGTCTCGAGAGATGCGGCTCAGGCGGAGGATCGGGGATCCCGGGGCGACGCGCAGCAGAGCAGCATCCTGCGCATCGGCAGCCACCGCGTCGATCTCGTGCTGCAGCCCGACGATTCCGTGGCCCCGCGACGCGAGGTACTCGGTGATCGAGATGGCATCGGTGTCGACGTCCAGAAGCAGCCTGCCCACGTCTTCGCGGTAGCGCAGCCGCTCGAGCATGGTGGGGCGACCATCGAGCAGCCGTAGGCGCACGACACTCATGATCGTCTCGCCCGGGGCGACCTGCAGTGCGGCGGCCGTCTCGGCATCGGCGCGGCGAAGGCTCAGCTCTTGCGTGACGGCGCCGGGAGTCACTCCGAGATCGCGCGCCCAGCGGGTGAACGGCACAGACGTGTCGACCGGTTGATTCGCCTTGCGTGAGACCACGCGTGCGGGGCGCCCGCGGTGCGTCTCGATCAGCCCTTCGGCGCGCAGTACGCCGAGGGCGTTGCGGATCGGGCCGCGCGAGGTGTTCCAGCGCTCGGCGAGTTCGGCCTCGGTGGGCACGTCGTCGCCGGGGCGCAGGTCGCCGTCGGCGATCCGAGCCCGGAGGTCATCGGCAATACGCGTGTAGACAAGTTCGGCCACATCGGCATACTACTTGGCGCAGTCCGCTCGGGTTGTGCTGTTTCCCAACTCGTCATCTGCCGGAATCACGGGTGAACGACCGCTGAACTTTCCCGAGTTAGGTACCTTTCTCGCGCTGTGGCCTGCAAGAGTCTCTGACGGACGCCTTCCCCCTCGATCTCCGAAAGGTCCTCATGAAGCTTCGTGCTCTTCCCGTCCTGGCCGGTGCAGCAGCTCTCGCCCTCGGCCTGTCCGCCTGCTCCGGCACCGCCGACGCGGCGCCCGCCGATGGCGCCGCATCCTCGGCGGGCTTCGCCGTCGATGAGAACACGCTCGTCTTCGGTGTGGTCCCGGACTCGGTCGACACCGAGACCAACTACAGCCCCCTCATGGAGTACATCGCCCAGGAGACCGGCAAGAAGGTCGAGTACCACGAGTCGACCGACTACGCCGCGCTGATCGAGGCCGCCATCGCCGGCAAGGTCGACGTCGCCTCGTTCTCGGGATTCACCTACATCACGGCCACCAACAACGGCGCCAAGCTCACCCCGATCTCGTCGATCGTCACCAAGGAGGGGCAGGAGCCCGGCTACTACTCGATGGCGATCGCGCCCGTCGACAGTGACGTCGAGACCATCGACGACTTCGCCGGCAAGAAGGTCTGCTTCGTCGACCCGTCGTCGACCTCGGGCTACCTGTTCCCGAGCTACAACCTGCTCGACGCCGGCATCGACCCGCAGAACGACGTGACTCCCGTCTTCGCCGGAAAGCACGACGTCAGCGTCACCAAGACCGGTGAGGGCAAGGAGTGCGAGGTCGGCTTCGCCGAGGACTCCGAGGTCGCCAAGTCCGACAAGGTCAAGGTCATCGCCGAGACGATGGTTCCGGGCGCGCCCCTGGTCTACTCCGACAACCTGCCCGAGGAGCTCAAGAGCGAACTGGTCGACCTGCTCGCCGAGGTCAGCATCGACGAGATCGTCGGCGCCGGAATCACCAGCGCCGACTCCGAGGGCTTCCGCTCGGTGTTCTTCGAGACCAAGCCCGTCGATGACGCCTACTACGACCTGATCCGCGACATCTGCAAGAAGACCAACGCCAGCCAGTGCCAGGCGTGATCCGCCGGTGAACCGACGATCCCGAGAGAGACGAGCATGAACACGAACACAGAGCCGGTCATCCGCATCGAGGGGCTCACGAAGCACTTCGGCGCGACCCGGGCGCTCACCGATGTCGACCTCACTGTCGCGCGCGGCGAGATCGTCGTCCTGCTCGGCCTCTCGGGATCGGGCAAGTCCACCCTGCTGCGGCACATCGATGCACTGGAACTGCCCACCGCCGGCACGGTCGGCGTGCTCAGCGAGAACGTACCCGCGCTGCGCGGCCGCCGGCTGCGCCAACTGCGCAGCCGGGTCGGTTTCATCTTTCAGCAGTTCGAGCTGGTCGGATCGCTCACCGTGCTCGAGAACGTGCTGACCGGGGCGCTGTCGGCGCTGCGCGGTCCCCGGTTGGGGCTGTGGTCCTACTCGCGCGCCGACCGGCTGCGTGCGCTCGGGCACCTCGACCGCGTCGGACTGCTCGACCGCGCCTACCAGCGTGCCGATACCCTGTCGGGCGGTCAGCAGCAACGCGTCGCCATCGCCCGCGCCCTCATGCAGAACCCCGAGGTGCTGCTCGCCGACGAACCGGTCGCCTCGCTCGACCCCGAGTCGAGCTCGCAGGTGATGTCGCTGATCCGACAGATCGCCGCCGACGAGGGACTCACCGTGGTCTGCAGCCTGCATCAGGTGGACCTCGCCATCGACTGGGCCGATCGTATTGTCGGGCTCAGGCACGGCGAGGTGGTGCTCGATACCGCGACCTCGGGCCTCGACAAGGCCCAGGTGATGGAGATCTACGGCCGCGTGGCCACCACCACCGCCGAGATGCGGATGCTGGAGGACGAGCTGCGCGTCGCGGAGCCGGTGGCATGACCCTGCTCGCACCGTCGACCGCCGCCCCCGGTTCTGCGGCAGATGAGCTGATCGCTCGCGCCCCGCGCCGACGGCTCAGCCCGGAACGGATCAGCGCGGGGCTGACCCTCGTGGTCATCGCGGGACTCGCGGTGGGTGCGCTGATCGACCTGAACATCACCTTCGCGGGCGTCGCCGACAGCATGACGAACGCGCAGAACTTCTTCGCCCGCGTCGGGGGCCTGCGCTTTCCCGAGCCGGCCGAGCTGCTGCACCTGACTGTACTGACGGTGGGTCTCGTGCTCACCGGCACTCTGCTCGCCGCAGCGTTGTCCGTGCCGATCGCCTACTTGGCTGCGGCGAACACGAGCCCCAGTGCCGGCGCACGCGCCATCGCCCGGTTCATCGGTGTGTTCACCCGGGCGCTGCCCGACGTCGTGCTCGCGATGGTGTTCGTGCTGATGTTCTCGCTGGGCACGCTCCCGGGCATCCTCGCCATCGGCATCCACTCGATCGGCATGATCTCGAAGATGTTCGCCGATGCGATCGAGCAGATCGACGAAGGACCCCGCCTGGCGATCCGCGCCGGCGGCGGCACCCGCCTGCAGGAGTTCACCGCGGGCATCCTGCCTCAGGTGCTGCCGAGCTGGGTCGCCACCGTGCTGCATCGAAACGACATCAACCTCCGAGGCTCGGTGGTGCTCGGCTACGTCGGTGTGGCCGGACTCGGGCTGGAGATGTCGTACGCCTTCAAATCGCTGAACTACGGGCTGGGTCTTGGCATCGCCCTCGTGATCTTCCTGCTGTGCGTCGTGATGGAGATCATCTCCAGCGCGGTGCGCGTCGCCATGCTCGGCGAGAAGGACGCCGGCCGAGGCGTGTTCATCCGTCTGTTCCGACGCAGGGCAGCTGCGCGCCCTGCCGCGGCTCACAGCCGGGGATTCGCGAGCATCGATGACGCCGCGCGCCGCCCGTGGACGGCCATCCGCGTGCGCAACACCATCGCCGCATGGATCGCCGTGGCGGTCGTGGTGGGATCGATCATCGTCAGCGACATCGTCTGGAGCGACTTCGCCACCTTCTGGAGCAAGGTGCCGACGGTGCTCGCGTCGTTCTGGCCCCCGAACTTCGGCAGCTACGGATTCGAGACCATCGCCGCGGCCATGCTCGACACGATCCGCATCGCGTTGGCGGCGACGCTCATCACCTTCGTGCTCTCGCTCATCGTCGGCTCGCTGGCCGCACGCAACGTCGCACCCGGGCCCACCACGCGGGGCGGATTCCGACTGCTGTTGGTGATCATCCGCGGGGTTCCCGAACTGATCCTCGCGATCGTGCTGATCATCATCACCGGACTCGGACCGCAGGCGGGAACCATCGCGCTCGCGATCGGGGGCATCGGGTTGCTCGGCAAGCTCATCGCGGACTCCTTCGAAGAGGTCGATCGCGGTCCGGAACGCGCGCTCATGGCCGCCGGAGCCACCCGACTCCAGGTGTATGCCGGGGCGACCGTGCCACAGGGGGCGCGGGCGCTGATCGGCCAAACGTTCTACATGCTCGACACGAACGTGCGCGCGGCCACCCTGCTCGGCATCGTCGGCGGCGGCGGTGTGGGCTACTACCTGCTCAATGCCGGGCAGGGGTCGAACTACCAGCTCGTCGGCAGCATCGTGATCATGATCCTGGTCACCGTGCTCGCCGTGGAGGGGCTGGCGATGTGGATGAGAAAGGTGTTCCGATGAACGCGACACAGGCCGACGTGGTGATCGTCGGATCGGGAATCGTCGGTCTCGGTGCCGCGTACGCCGCCGTGCGACGTGGCCACCGTGTGATCGTGATCGACCGGACAGAAGGGCCGGTCGGAGCCACCGTGCGCAACTTCGGGCACATCTGCATCGGAGCGCAGATCGGCGAGGCGCGGCAGTACGGCGAAGTCAGCCGCGACATCTGGCTGCGTCTCGGGCACGACGCCGGGTTCCGGGTGCGCGAGTCGGGCACCCTCATCGCCGCTCGACACGACGACGAGCAGGCGCTGCTGGCATCGGCAGCACGTGAGGGCGGCATGCGCCTGCTGACGGCGGACGAGCTCCGTGAGCAGGCACCTGTGCGGCACGAGGGTGTGATCGGCGGCGCGATCGTCGACGGTGACCTGCAGGTGAACCCGCGCGAGGCGCCCGCCGCGATCATCCGTCATCTCGCAGCCGCCGGTGTCGAGTTCCTCTTCCGCACCGCGGTGACGTCCATCGCTGCCGGTCGTGTGCAGACCTCGCGCGGTGCGATCGATGCCGATCGCATTGTGGTGGCGGTCAACCACGACCTCGATCAGTTGCTGCCCGAGCTCGCCGAGCGCGCGGGCGTGCAGCGGTGCGCCCTCGACATGATGCGCGTGGCGGTCGATCTGCCCACGCCACTGGCGGCGCCGCTGCTGACCGGCTGGTCGCTCGTGCGGTACGGACGCTTCGCAGCACTGCCCGAGGCCGACGTGCTGCGCGCGCGGCTGCACACCGAGCGGCCCGACCTGGCCGCGCTCGATCTGAACCAGATGTACACCCAGCTCCCGGACGGTTCGCTCATCGTCGGAGACACCCATGCCAAGGCGGTGCAACCCGCGCCGTTCCAGCCCGAGGCCGCCTTCTCGGCACTGCTCGAGGAGGCACGGGGGCTCTTGGCCGTCGACGACATCCGCGTGTTGGAGCGCTGGCAGGGCGTGTACGCATCGGGGCCGGATGAGTTCCTCATCGAGACCCCCGCCGATGGTGTTCTCGTGCTCGCCGCGACCACCGGCATCGGTATGACCTGCGGGCTCGGCCTCGCCGAGACCGCCCTCTTCCCCCATCTTCAGGAGGCCCACCAATGACCGCTATCGAACTCGTCGTGCTCGACATGGCCGGAACCACGGTGCGCGATGACGGCGTGGTGGAGCGCGCCTTCCAGCGCGCCGCCGAACGCACCGGCGTCGCCGACCGCATGCCATGGGATCAGGCACTGCAGTACGTGCGCGACACGATGGGGCAGTCCAAGATCGAGGTGTTCACGCACCTGGCCGGGGGTGACCGCGTGGCGGCCGAGCGTGCCACGGCGGCGTTCGAGACCGCATACGACGAGATCATCGCCGAACACGGCGCGGAGGAGATTCCGGGAGCGCGCGCAGCGATCGAACAGTTGCGGAACGACGGCGTGCAGGTCGCGCTGACCACCGGGTTCGCGCCGGTCACGCGCGATGCACTGCTCGAGGCGCTGGGGTGGCGCGACCTGGTCGATGTCGCCCTGTCACCGGTGGATGCCGGTCGCGGGCGTCCGCATCCGGATCTGGTGTTGGCCGCGCTGCTGCGTACCGGGGCATCATCGGTGCAGGCGGTCGCGGTCGTCGGTGACACGGCCAGCGACGTCCTGACCGGACGTCGCGCGGGGGCCGGCTTCGTCGCCGGTGTGCTCACCGGTGCCCACGATGAGGCAGCGCTCCTCGGGGCGCAGCCCGATGCGGTGCTGCGCAGCGTGGCGGACCTGCGTCCGGTGCTCGCCGAGCGGGGCTTGCTGGCGGCAGCGCCGCTGGCGTCGGAACCCGCCTCTGCGGCCCGCTGACGTGCGCGCAGGACTGCGGGCGGCGTCGAGGCCGCCGCGCACGAGAGACGCCGACGCCGACGGCAGGTCCGGCGACGTCGTACTGCGTCCGGCGGCCGCGACGATGGCCTTCATCGGAGTCGACCACCCCCACGAACCGGTCGCCGTTCCCGGTGTGACCCTCGCCCCCGAAGACGTCCTTGTCGCGATCGAGCTGTCGACCGTGTGCGGTTCGGATGTGCACACCGTGCAGGGACGGCGCCCCGCTCCGACTCCGCTCGTGCTCGGGCACGAGAGCGTCGGGCGCGTGATCGCCATCGGCGCCGCCGGCGCCCAGGCCGTCGGCGGCACCCCGCTGCGGGTCGGTGACCGCGTGGTCTGGTCGGTGACGGTGTCGTGCGGTGCGTGCGATCGCTGTGAGGCAGGCATGACGCAGAAGTGCCGCGACCTCGGCAAGTACGGCCACGAGCGCATCGCACCGAGACGCGAACTCACCGGTGGTTTCGCCAGTCACGCCCAGCTGCGTCGCGGGACGGCCCTCGTGCGCGTTCCCGAGGCGCTGCCGGCGGGCGTGCTGGCGCCGGCCTCGTGTGCGACGGCGACCGCGATGGCGGCGATCGACCGCGCGGCCCAGGGGCGCGCGCTACACGGCGTGCGGGTGCGCATCCACGGCGCCGGCCTGGTCGGCCTCTCGGCCGCGGCGATCGCCGCCTCGCGCGGTGCGCAGGTCGAGGTGCGCGACCCGAACCCGAAGCGCGCTGCGCTCGCCGAGAGGTTCGGAGCGCGGGCATCCGATCCGACCGCAGAACCCGACATCGTGGTCGAGGCCTCTGGCCATGCCGTCTCGACCGCCCTCACCGATGTGGCGGTCGGCGGAACCGTCGTGCTGGTCGGCAGTGTCTTTCCCGCCGATCCTGTGCCGATGGATGCCGAGTCGATCGTGCGGCGGATGCTGACGGTGACCGGCGTGCACAACTACGCGGCGGGTCACCTCGCCGACGCGGTGACGTTCCTCGAACGCCACGGTGCGGCCTACCCGTTCGACGAGGTGGTCGGTGCGGTGCATCCGCTCACCCATCTCGACGCCGCACTGGCTGCCGCCGCGGCCCCCGATGCGCCGTTGCGCATCGGCATCGCACCCCGCTGATGCCGATGCGCCGGCCGCCGGCTACTGCGACGGCAACGGGTAGCGCCGGCGCAGCACCGCGCGCTGCGCCAGAGTCCACGAGACCGTGACGACCAGGTACAGCGCCGCGGCGAGCGGCACGAACACCGCGAACACCGCCGTCAGATAGTGCAGGGCGTTGAGCACACCCAGCATCCCGGGAGCCGCCAGCGGACCCTCATCGGGAACCTGCGGGCGGAACACCCGCCGCGTGATCTCAGCCACGATCAGGATCACGACCAGCACGACCGCCCAGACGATGCCGGTCGACACGGTCAGTCCGCCGCCGACCGCCGTCAGCAGCGAGTCACCGAGCGGAGCGCCGAACAGATCCTGGGCGAGGAGCTCGTTCGGGTGCCCGGCGATCTCGGGCCGCAAGAACAGGGTGTACAGCACACCCACGACCGCGGCCTGCACGATCAGCGGCAGGCAACCGGCCAGCGGTGAGGCGTTCTCGTCCTTGTACAGCGCGAACGTCTCGCGCTGCAGCCGCTCCCGGTCTTTGGCGTGCCGCTTCTGCAGGTCGCGCAGTTTCGGGGCCAACCGTGCGCGCATCTGCTCGGCCTTGGCCTGAGAGATACCGACCGGGATCAGCAGGATGCGCACGACAACGGTCACGGCCACGACGGCGAGCGCGGCCGCATTCGTGCTCGCCACCGGTTCGAACAGATACGAGAGGGCGAGCAGGGCGCGATACGCGCCGTCGAGCAGAAGAGTCAGAGGGGGCAGGGCGAAGATGTCCAAGATGCGTCCGATCGCGAGTGCGGGAAGGGTCGGCGAAAGCCGCGTATCCCACGTTCTGCGTCGGGCGCCGGACGGCGCTTCCTCAGCCGGGGGTCACGCGGCGAACGTCGCCCCCGGCGCTCGCGGACGCGGATGCCCGTCGGCATCGGGGTGACTCTGCGCGAGCCGCGTCGACAGATCGATCCAGCGGAGCGCACGTGTCGTGGTGCGGATGCTCGTCTGCGGCGCCAAGACGGCGAGCGTCACCGCGACGACGGCCAGGGCGACGAGCACAGCGGCCATGCCCAGCATCCCGGGGCCGGGAACGGGCACGGCGCCGAGCGCCGACAGCAACAGCTGCAGCAGGGTGCTCATCGTCTCGATCATGCGCGCCTCCGGTCAGGAGGTCTGAGCGTAGCATCCGCCGTTTCGGTCGCGGCGCCGCTCAACCGTCCCGCACCTCGTGCCCTCGCGGGCGCTCGTCGTCCCCGCGATAGTCGGGGCGCGCCGGCTGCGAGTCCTGATCCGACAGTTCACCGCCCTCGCGTCCGCCGAAGGGGCGGCCGTGGTCGGCGAACTCCTCCCGGGCGAAGACGAGCAACCACTCGCCGATGGTGAAGTGGGCGCCCGTGCGCAGGATCTCGGAGTGCGGTTCGGCATCCTCCTCGCGGTTGGCGTTCATCGCGCCCGCACCGTGCATGGTCAACACGTACTCGTCACGATCGTCGTGGACGATGGTGGCGTGCAACGCGTCGGCGCCCGGCAGCAGCAGCGTGCTTCCGGCACCCGAACCGATCGTCACCTGGTCGACGGTGATGTCGAAGGTGCTGCGCTCATCGTCCGCTCCGGTGATGCGCAGATGCGGCCGTCCTGCTCCCCAGCCCGCGTGCGTCGTCGTCGGATGGTATCCGGGCTGTCGCTCGTCCATGTCGTCTCCTCCTCTTCTCAGCGCGAGATCGCTTCCACGGTGCGGCCGGTGGTGACCGCCGCCAGGTGGCGGGCGATATCGGCCTGACTGATGATGCCGACCAGACGGCGGTGGGAGATCACCGGAAGCCGGCGCACCCGGTTCTCCTGCATCAGGGTCAGGGCGTGTTCGACCTCGCTGTCGGCGTCGACCACGACGGGGCGACCGCCGGCCAACCGGCCGGCGTTCGTCGTCTCGGGGTCCAGGCCGATCGCGACCGCCTTCACGACGATGTCCCGATCGGTCAGCATGCCCT
This sequence comes from Microbacterium sp. 2216-1, assembly GCF_046507855.1. Lineage (NCBI taxonomy): Bacteria > Bacillati > Actinomycetota > Actinomycetes > Micrococcales > Microbacteriaceae > Microbacterium > Microbacterium sp. 2216-1. Next base: position 277,078 of record NZ_JBKFTM010000003.1, on the reverse strand, counting down.
TGAGGCGGCCGTCCTCACCGCAGATCGGCAGGGCCCCGATGTCATGCGCGCTCATCCGTTCGGCGGCGATCGACAGCGCGTCGTTCTCGCCGATGCACTGGGCGTTCGGTGTCATGATCTCTCGCGTCAGGGTCATGGCCCTGTCCTCCCTGTCCGTGCGATGTCCCCGTGGGCGGTGCTCGTGTGCCACGACCGTAACGACCACCCGGTCGTGAGCAGAAAGGGGTTGACAGAGAGCGTGCGTCACGTCAGGGCGTGACGCACGGCAGGTCAGTTGCCGTCGAGGTGCTCGGGCAGCAGAGTGATGCCACCGTGCGCGTTGGCCGAGTTGGCCAGCGCGTTCATCCACTCGGGGCTCAGCGGCGGGGTCTCCGGTTCGCTGAACACGAACCGCAGCGGGATCGACGGGTGCAACCAGATGGTCGACCGACCCGTCGGGCCGTCGGCCGGATGCTGCCACGACAGGGTGAAGCTCTCATTGCGACGCAGCTTCGTCGAGATGACCACCTTGAGGTGCGCCAGCGCCCGATCTTCGATCTCGATCGGCTCTGTGTTGCCGCCGTAGAAGAGCAATCCCATGGGGCTAAGCTTGCCCCACTGACGCGGAGGGTTCCAGGTGCCGCACCGCTCTCGATCAGGACACACCGCTCAGCAGAAAGGCGCACGAAGATGGGCAAGTTCGTGTACGAGAGCAGCGTCAAGACCGAGATCGAGGACCGGGCTCTCACCCACGTGCAGATGGTCATGACGGCCAAACTGCGGCGCGGGGAGCCGTTCCCGTTCAGCTGGCGTGAAGACGCCAGCGTCGGCGGAGGACGCACGACCGTGTGGGTGCAGCCGAGCAGCTCGCTGGTGTTCAAGTACTACGGCAGCAGGCAGCCCGAGATCAACCGCGCGTGGATCGAGGCGCTGGCGTTCACCGCCAACTCGCCCACCGGCCTGCGCGTCGTGCCCGAACCGCCGGAGGAGCCGACCGTACACGTCGAGGAGTGAGCGCGACGAGTGCCCGGGCGGGCGTAGCCTCGGAGGGTGACTGATCTGCGCGACCTGCTCGGCATCCGGCATCCGATCGTCCTGGCGCCGTTCGGCGGGCTCTCCTCGGTGCCGCTCACGGCCGCCGTCAGCGCGGCCGGTGGTCTCGGCTCGTACGGTCTCTACGGTTATGACGGCAAGCGCATTCGCGAGACGGCCGCGGCGCTGCGCGCGGCGACCGACGCACCCTTCGCGCTGAACATCTGGCTGCCGACCGGCGACGAGGTCGCGCCCACCACGGCGCACGATGCGTACGCGATGGCCCTGCGGCCGTACTTCGACGAGGTGGGGCTGGAGCTTCCGCCGCGCCCCGAGCGGTATCTGCCCTCGCTCGACGAGCAGCTCGACGCCATCTGGGATGCCGCGCCGGCCGCCCTGAGCGTCGTCTTCGGTGTGCCTCCGCGCGCGCTCGTCGAGGAGGCGCATCGCCGTGGCATCCGCGTGATCGGAACGGCGACGACGGTCGCCGAGGCCCGCGCGCTCGAAGCGGGCGGGGCGGATGCCATCGTCGCGACCGGCGCCGAGGCCGCAGGGCACCGGGTGTCGTTCCTGCGTCCCGCGGAGGAATCGTTGGTGGGGCTGTTCGCGCTGCTGCCGCAAGTGGCGGATGCTGTCAGCGTGCCGGTCATCGCGGCCGGAGGCGTCGCCGACCGGCGCGGCGTGGCCGCGGCGTTCGCGCTCGGCGCGGCGGGCGTGCAGGTGGGGACGTCGTTCCTCGCGACCGCCGAGTCGGCGGCGAACGACGCGCACCGCGCGGCGATCCGCACGACGAGTGCGGATGCCAGTGTGCTCACCCGTGCCATGAGCGGGCGGCTCGCCCGCGGGGCGCGAAACCGCGTGGTCGCCGAGATCGAGGCATCCGATGCCATCGCGCCCTTCCCCGCGCAGAACTGGCTCACGGGGCGCTTCCGTGCTGTCGCCGGCGAGAGAGGCATCGGAGAGCTGCAGTCGCTGTGGCTGGGGCAGTCGGCGCCGCTCGCGCGCGGCGAGACCGCCCGTGAGGTGTTCGCCGAGCTGGCGGCCGGCCTGCCCGCCTGACCCGCCGCTTCGGCGAACGCACCCTTCAGGAGGAAACGCCCCTCTCATCGGTGAGGGGCAACGGCTCAGAGGATGACCGTGGAACGGCCGTGCACGATCACGCGGTCCTCGGCGTGCCACTTCACGGCGCGGGCGAGCACGTACCGTTCGACATCGGCGCCGCGGCGCTGCAACTCGGCCGACGACTCGGCGTGCGTGACGCGGGTGACGTCCTGCTCGATGATCGGCCCCTCGTCGAGGTCGGCCGTGGCGTAGTGCGCCGTCGCGCCGATCAGCTTCACGCCCCGCTCCTTGGCCCGCGCATAGGGGTTCGCCCCGATGAACGCCGGCAGGAACGAGTGGTGGATGTTGATCACCGGCGCACCGACGCGCTCGATGAAGTCGTCGCTGAGGATCTGCATGTACCGCGCCAGAACCACCAGGTCGACGTTGCCCTGCAGCAGCTCCAGCTGGCGGGCCTCCATCGCGGCCTTCGCCTCAGCATCCGACCCGGAGGGGATGTGCACGAACGGCACTCCGAACGAGCGAACCGACGCCGCCAGGTCGGGGTGGTTCGAGACCACCATCGTCACGTCGATGTCGAGCTCGCCGCGCTGCGTGCGCCACAGCAGCTCCAGCAAGCAGTGGTCGTATTTCGACACGAAGATCGCCACGCGCTTGCGCTTTGCCGTGTCGTGCAACGACCAGTCCATGCCGAAGCGCTCGGCGACACCGGCGAGTGAGGCCTCCAGAGCAGGGCGCTTCGCGGCAAGGCCGTCGAGGTGGATCACCGTGCGCTGGAAGAAGCGCCCGCCCTCATCATCGGTCGAATGCTGATCGAGCGAGATGATGTTCGCACCGTGCTCGGCCAGCGTTCCCGCGACGGCGGCGACGATGCCCGGCTGGTCGTCGCAGGCGATAAGAAGGCGTGCGGTGTCGGTGTGCGGCATGGATGCTCCTGAACTGGGGTATCTGTCGATTCTGCCCGCATGCGCACGCGGGTGCGAACCAGGTGACGACAGGGCCGCCGCATCGGCGCGGGGGATAGCACCGGCATCCGACGTCGTCAACCCCCGCGACCGGCCGCGCCGAACCGGGCAAAGTCTGACGTGATGTGCGGAGCATCCGCGCATCACGTCAACGCAGAGGAGCTCATCATGAACAGCCTGCTCGTGATCATCATCATCATCGCGATCATCGTCGCGATCTTCTCGGGGCTCAACGCCGCTCTGAACTGGTTGCTGTGGGTGGCGCTGATCGTCGGCGTCATCGCGTTGATCGCATTCCTGATCAGGGTGATCGGCGGACGCAAGACCGGCGTCTGAGGCGCTATACGCTGAGCGGGTGGAAGAGAGCGCACTCGGTCTGGTCCTGATCCCGCTGCTCGCGGTGCTGGCACCGCTTCTCGGGCGGGCGATCGGGCCGATCATGCGCGTGCCCGTCGTCGTCTTCGAGCTGCTGCTCGGGATTCTGGTCGGCCCGGCGGTATTCGGATGGGTGCATCCGAACGAGTTCATCGGCATGTTCTCGGAGTTCGGGCTCGCGATGCTCTTCTTCCTCGCCGGATCCGAGATCGACTTCGCCACGATCGGCCGCAGACCGCTCGCCCGTGCGTCGCTCGGGTGGGCGCTGAGCATCGTGCTCGGACTCGGTGTCGGATTCCTGCTCGTCCCCGGCGAGGGCATGATCGTCATCGCGATCGCCCTCAGCTCGACGGCGCTGGGAACCCTGATGCCGATCCTGCGCGACGCCGGCGAGCTGACGACGCCCTTCGGACGGGCCGTCACAGTGATCGGTACCGTGGGCGAGTTCCTGCCGCTGATCGCGATCTCGATCTTTCTCGGCGTGCGCTCGGCGTCGGTGGACACGGTCGTGCTGCTGCTGTTCGTCGTGCTGGCGCTGCTGGCCGTCTTCGCCGCGCGCCGCATTCCGCACGGCAGGCTGCACGCCTTCGTGAGTGCGACCCTGCACACGTCGGCGCAGTTCGGTGTGCGCTTCCTGCTGCTGTTGATCGCCGCGCTGGTCGCGCTCAGCCTGTGGCTCGACCTCGACATCCTGCTCGGGGCGTTCGTCGCCGGAACCGTATGGCGCATCGTCATCTCCAGCGCCGATGAAGAGGATGCCGCCCAGGTCGACAGCAAGATCGAGGGGATCGCGTTCGGGTTCCTGGTGCCGATCTTCTTCATCTACACCGGAGTGACGTTCGACCTGGAAGCACTTCTGGAGTCTCCGCTGGCGACCGCGCTCGTGCCGGTGCTGCTGCTGGCGATGCTGATCATCCGCGGCACGGCAGCCCAGTTCTCAGCCTCCGACGGCATGGGGATGCGCGATCGGAGCGCTCTCGCATTCCTCGCGGCGACGGGGTTGCCCATCATCGTCGCGGTCGCGGCGATCGGCGTCGATCGCGACCTGATCGGGTCGCACATCGCCGCGGCGTTGATCGGTGCGGGGATGCTGTCGGTGCTGCTGTACCCGCTGATCGGCATGACGCTGCGCGGCGACCGGGCCGCCGTCCAGGCCCGCGCCGGATCCGAATCGCAGGGGGAACTGTGACGAGCACGAGCGCCCTGTTGCACGACGCGCGTGAGCGCCTGGCATCCGTCCCACGCGAGAGTCTCGGACGTGAGCGCTCGTCGCGGTGGCGAGGGACCCGTATCGTCCGCGCCGGGCAGGCATGGCACCTCGGGGTGTTGCTGCTGACCGATGACGGCGTGCTGGCGACGAACGAGGTGCTGCGCGCTGCCGCGCCGGTGCGCCGTGGGTACGCCGCCGAGTCGGCGCGTGCCCGCGCAGACCGGCGCGCGCAGGCCTACCGGGGCGGGTTCGCGGAAGGTGAGGTCGTGCACGTCGGATGGGTGACCATCGACCTCGCGACGGTGGATGCCGGTGGCGTCTCCGGTCCGCTCGCACTGGTCGACGGTGAGCCGCACGTGCGCTGGGCGCCGCGAGCGCCGTTCGTGCCCTTGGCGGGATATCTCGACGAGCAGATCTCGCTCGCTGTCGGCTGAAGATGCCGCACGTCAGGCGGCGCCAGCCGGGGAGGCGTCAGACGCCGACCAGCCGCGAGAACCTGTTGAGCAGCTCGTCGCCCTCGACGGTCGCGGCGAGGATCGCGCGCTCTGTCGCGTCGTACTGCGCCGGGTCGAAGTAACCGGATGCCCGATACACGGCCATGCGGTCGGCGAAGTCCTGCGGCGACGCCTCGGGGTGGAACTGCGTGGCGTACAGGTGATCGCCGACGCGGTAGGCCTGCACCGTGCAGGCATCGTTGGTGGCGAGCAGCACGGCCGTCGGCGGCGTCTCGCGGGCCGACTCCTTGTGCGCGGTGAAGACCGAGAGGCTGTCTCCGCTCGGGCCGAACAGTGGGTCGTCGGTGCCGGCGGCGGTGAGGGTGACGCGTGTCGCGCTGGCGCGCTCGGGCTGACCGGTGTGTACTTCTCCGCCGAGCATCTGCGTGACCACGCCGATGCCGTAGCAGGTGAACATCGCCAGGGCTGAGGCGTCGAGCGCGCGCTGCGCGATACGACGCAGATCGTCTTCGACGCTGAGCTGCGCGGCGCTCTTGTCGGTGTCGGTGACGTTGAGCGGCGATCCGCCGATGACGAAGCCGTCGTAGCTCTGCCAGTCGATCGCGCGCAGAGGGGTGTGCATCAGGTCGATGCGATCGAGGGGGCCGATGCCGAGTCCGCGGCTGAACGAGCGGTGCTCGGCGTCGGCCGCGCTGCGCTCGGGGCGGACGCACACGTAGAGCACCGAAGACATGGAGCGATTCTATTCGGCGCCCCCGGTGCCCTCCCCACGAGCCCACCCCACGACCCCTCCCCACGAGGGGTCAATATCTGTCGGGTCGAGGCTCGCGCACCCAGCGTTCGTTGACCCCTCGTGGGGAGACCCCCTCGTGGGGTGCGGGGCGCGGGATGCGGGATGCGGGATGCTGACGTCAGGCCGCGGCCAGCGGCAGCAGCAGGTCGGTCCGCACGGCCGTCGGTGCGCTCTGGGTCGGGCTCAGATAATGCTCGACCACCGGATCGTCGGTCAGGGTCCGTCCGGAGGCGGGGAGCCAGCAGCCGAACAGCCATGCGTAGCTCGACGGCATGTCGGCGTAGGCACCCTCGTGCGTGAGCGCCGCGTAGCGCCCCGCCCGCAGGAAGTACCACTGCGGAGTCGGGGCATCCGGCGAGAGCGGACGTAGCTCGGGTGAGAAGTCATCCGGCACGCTGACGCAGGCCAGTGACTCGAGGTCCGCCGTGTCCGTACGAGACGGGTCCGAGAGGTACACGCCGTACATCTCGCAGGTATCGAGAGCCAGACCGTGCGCCAGAAGCCAGACCCGCAGATCGTGGAACGTCCGGTCGATGGTGAAGAACGAGCCACGATGGCGGATCGCGATGCAACGCGTTGTCTCGCGCTCGACGTCGCGGACGAGATACCGCCGGGGGTCGTCGGTGATGCGTGCGACGTTCAGATCGACGTGCGCGCCACCGGTTCGGTACTCGGCAGGCGTGACGCCGACCATGTGCCGGAACGCTCGGGTGAACGAGGAGACGTTCGGGTAGCCGCATCGCCCGGCGACTTCGTGGATCGGGATGCCCTCAGTCAGCAGGGCGACCGCCTGTTGCATCCTGACTCGTTTCACGAGCGCCGGCAGTGTCTCCCCGAAGGCGGCGGTGAAGATACGGTGCCAGTGCCTTGCAGACATACCGGCTACCTCTGCCATCCTCACGAGATCCAGCGGCTGATCCAGGTTCTCGTAGACGTGCGAGAGTACGAGATCAAAGCGCTCCTCGTACGACAACACCTCTCGTGGCCCCAAGACATCTCCTCGCCGTGCTGGGCGCTGGTGCGCAACCTTGTCGGGTCGCGCACCAGCGCAGGGTCGATCCAGCATGCCACGGCGTCGTATCAGCCCTGTTCGCTCACCCCGAGTGCGACGAAGACGCCGTTGGCGCCGTACTCCTCGTACTCGCACAGGAAGGTCTTTCGCCCGTCGTCGAACCCCCACGCCTCGCTCCACGCCTCGATCACGCGTGTCGGGTCTGCGCCGGGCACGTTGAATGTCGCCCGGGCGGATTGCGGCACGGTGACCAAAGTCATCCCGTTGGGTACAGGAGTGGCGGGATCGACCTCTGCGCCGATGAGGAAGGTGAACCACCCATCGCGGTTGACGCCGGCGTTCTCGAGGTGGGTGTACACGGCATAGACGCTGTCGGTGCGGCGACCAGGGATCGATTCGAGGAGACCTTCGCTGTGGATGTGTTCCCAGAGCGCGGGGATCGACGTCTGAGACCCGGCGCCGTCAGTGCGGATGGCGAATCCGAGAACAGTGAACGGGGGATTGGTGAAGTACGTGGGAGTGTCCATGCCTCGACGCTAGAGACGCGCCGCTGTGCAATACGTGCCACCGGCGCTGCTCGCCCCGCACCAGCCCACCCCCACGAGGGGTCAATATCTGTCGGGTCGAGGCCCGTGCACCCAGCGTTTCTTGACCCCTCGTGAGGGGGGAGGGGGAAGAGCGGATGCCGTCAGCGCGACGAGTTCGCGGTGCGGCCCCGCACAATACCGACGAACGCCTCGACATCGGGGGTGGTTGCCTCGCGCCGCCAGGCCAACCCGACGGTCGAGGTCGGCCCGCCCGCGAGCAGCCGGTAGTCGGCGTCCTTGCGGTGGTGAAGGCGCGCCAGCGACATCGGCACCACGACGATGCCGGTGCCCGTTGCCGCGGTGGCGATCGCGTCTTCGGTGCTCGCCAGTTGCGCGAAGCGCGGTGCGACCGTGGGCAGGCCGAGATCGCCGAGCACGTCGTCGGCGGGCGTGATCAGCACCTCGCCCGCGAGATCATCGGCCTGCAGTTCATCGCCGGCCATGAGATGCGATTCGGCGGATGCCACCACGACCGGCAGCTCGTCATACAACGGAATGACGTGCAGCGCATCGGGGTGCTCGACGGGCATCCGCACGATCCCGGCGTCGAGCTCGTCGAGATGCCTCCGCTGAGCGGAGACCGAGATGGGCACCAGCTCGATCTCGACGTGCGGCATCCGCTGCTTCCACAGGTCGACCCACTTGCCCGGCGTTGCTCCGGGAATCACACCCAGGCGGAAGACGCGAGGCTCTTCGGGGAGCTGTGACGGTTCGTCGAAGCGCACCGACGGAGCCTTCTTCGCGGGGCTCTTCTTCTGCGCGGGCTTACCCTTCTGCGGGGTCTGCTTGCCCGCGCCCGGCCGGGCAGGGCGACCCCCGCGGGCGGGGCGGCGCCGGTCGTTCTTCATAAGTTCAGCGTATCGATCACGGCGGTCGAGGCGTACGGGGCCACGGCGCGACGACTGCTGCAGCTCTCCGAACGCCGGTCGCTGTGAGCGCGGCTGCGGTGCGCGGACGGTAGCGTTCACAACTCCGGAGATTCACCCTGCCGGAGCCGCATTTGGCGGCTTTGGTCTGTGCAGGCGCACGTTTCTCCGGAGTTGTGAACGGCGGGTGGCAAAGCAACAGCCCGCGCGCTTGGAGAGCGGCGGGCTGTTCACTCTGAGCTCAGGCGGCCAGCCACAGCCCCTTCTGATCGGGGATGACGGTCAGGCCGGGGGCGACGCTCTCATCGTGGCCGATGCGGGTGCCCCGGGCGACGCGTACGCCCGCGCCGATCTCGGTGCGCACGCCGATCCAGGCGCTGTCGCCGACGGCGGCGCCGGGGCCGATGTGGGCGTGCGCGTCGATCCGCGCGTTCTCGCCGATGACGGCATCCGGTTCGATCCAGGCACCGCGCGCGATCCGCGCTCCTGCACCCACGCGCGCGCCGGGTTCGATATAGGCGCCGACCTCGACGAAGGCTTTCGGATTCACCTTCGCGCCGTGCGCGACGAGACCGCGTCCGTTGACGTGCTTGCGGTAGCGCAGCGTCTCGCCGTGGTCGTCTTCGATATCGATGTAGTTCTTACCCACGATTCCTCCCGTTCCCGGGGTAGTCCCGATACAGCTACAACCAGCACCGGTTCGGTTTCATTCCCGCATCGGGATGATCCACAGCTCGATGGACTACCGCTTGCTCACGACGAGCCGATTTGGCAGTTCGGGCACCAGAACGTGACCCGCTCGCGGGTGGGATCGGCGCCGAGACGGCCGGTGCGGATCGGAGTCCCGCATCGACGGCACGGCCTGCCGGCGCGACCGTAAACCCAGTTCGTGCGGCCCCGGCCGGTCTGACCGGTGAAGGTGCGGTCTGCGCGGTCGCGGTTGGCGCGGATCGTGCGCACACCGAGATCGATGAGGGCCGTCACATCCACGTCGCCGGCGGGTGTCTCGGGCAGGATTCCGCGAAGGAAGAGCAGTTCGGCGGCGTACTCGTTGCCGAAGCCCGCGATGTTGCGCTGATCGAGCAGGGCGACGTGGATGCTACGCGCATCGCCGCTGATGCGGCGCACCGCCTCGGCGGCATCCCAGTCGTTCGAGAGTGGATCGGGGCCGAGGTGACCGACGAGTTCGTGCTCGTCTCGGGTGACGACGATGCGCACGTCGGCGATGTCGACCCCGACCGCCTCGTGGTCGTCGGTGGTGATGATCGCCCGAACCCGGTGGGCGGGATGTCGCCAGCGCTCGCCGGGGCGGTACAGCAGCCAGGCGCCGTCCATGCGTAGATGGGAATGCAGCGTCAGCTCGCCGATGCGCATCAGCAGACGCTTGCCGCGCGGCACGACACTGCGCACGCTCTGACCGGTGAGATCGACGGTCGCCGCGCCGGGGACACGCAGATCGAAACGCGTGATCGTGTGCCCGGCCAGAGCGGCATCGAGGCGCCGCGTGGCGCGGAAGACCGTGTCGCCCTCAGGCATGCGGCGGGCTCGTCGGACGAACAGCAGGGGTGTCGAGCACCTGTCGGGCCAGCAGAGTCGCGCCCACGACGGCGGTGGGCATGATGAAGACGGCCCCCAGCGGCACCATGAAGCACAGCTGTGTCGCGGCGCCGAAGCCGAGCAGGCGCCCCCGGTTGGCGGCGAAGAGCTGGGAACGGTCGAAGCTGGCCATATCGCGGGCGTTGAGCGCGCGGCCGGTGAGTTCGCGGGCGAGGATGCGCCCGGTGAGCAGCACACTGGTCACCGCCGCGGCGGGCGCGCCGATCAGCGGGATGAACCCGAGCGCGAGTGCGAGCAGGGCGACGAGCACGCCGAGCACGACCAGTCGGATGCTCTCGCCGAGAGCGACGAGGAAACCGCCGTCGCCTTCGGGAACATCACCACCGAGGTCGTTCTCGACGGCGCGCCAGATGCGCTGGTAGAACGGATCGCCGATCAGCAGGGTGAGGGCGGTGAACGTCATGCCCGCCAGGACGAGCGCGGCGATGGTGATCACGATGCCGAACGCCACGCGCAGCGCGTTGCGCCAGAACGGGTTCCATCCGTCGGCGAAGGGTGTCGCCCAGTCGGTGATGACTCCCAGCGACGCCAGCAACGGCACGAGCGCCGCGGCGAGCACGATGAGCGAGATCAGCCCGGGAATAAGACCCAACGCCATCAGCCCTGGGCGCGTGCGCCAGTAGGCGAAGCCGCGTCCGAGGAATCGGATGCCGGTGATGAACTCACTGATCACGGGTGGGCCAATCTGAAGCGGTGCGGATGGCCCATGCTATTCGCCTTCGATGTTGATTGTGCTGTGCCCGGCGGTCTCAGAGGAGGCCGCGCTCTGGCAGATGGGTCAGATGGCCTTGCGCAATGTGAACCCGCGCGGGGTCGTGACGAACCCGGCCTCTTGCAGTGCGTTCGCGAACGGCGTGCCGTAGATGCCTGCGCCGTTGATCTTCTCGACGGTGAGGGTGTCGAGCCGGCGTGCGCGGGCCGTGGCGACCAGGTCGGCGGTCGCGGCGCGCAACACCTCGGGGTCGTCGTCGAAGGCGAGCCCCGTACGCCCACCGCGTTCGAAGTAGAGCACGAGTCGACCATCGACCAGCACGACCAATCCGCCCGCTTTGCGGCCGGGCCGGTGCGAGACCGCGTCGATCCGCGGCCACGGCAGGGCCGCGCCGTAGGGATTGGCGGGGTCGGTGGCGGCGAGAGTGAACGCACGGCGGGGTGGCGGGTCGGATAGCCCGGCGAACGTGCGCAGCCTGTCGACCGTGGTCGACGCGGCGAACTGGGCAGCGCCCAACTTCTCGATCACGTACCCGCGGCGGCAGTGCCCGGCCTGCTCAAACCCGGCCAGTACCCGGTATGTCTGCGCGAAGCCGCCCGGAACACCCTCGGCCTGTGCCGCGCCGCGAGTGACGACTCCGTACCGGTCGAGTAGCAGACCAGCTGTCACGGTGGCCCGGCGAGCGGCATCCGCAGGTTCCGCGGGCTCCGCCTGCCCAGAGACGGAAGTGATCTCGGGAAGCACCGCCCACCGGCCACCCAACCCCGCCGACGACGGACGCGGCGTCGGACGCGCCAATGAGACGCCGCGGTACGTGCGGGTGCGCGGAGCGCGGCGGACGGTCTTGTGCGCCTGCGCACCACCGGTCAGCAGGGCGCGCACCGGCGCGAAGGTGTCGTTGGTGATGCGCCCCAGCCAGGTGAGCGACCACAATGCGTCCAGCACCGACTGGTCGTTGTCGGCATCAGTCAACACCCGCAGCGCGCCCGAGAACGACGCCCCTTGTTCGCGCAGCGCAGCGAGAACCCGGTCTTCGAGCGTTCCCGGCGCCGGCGCATCCTCGGGCACCGGCATGGTGAACGGTGCAAGGTCGATCGGGTGCAGAGACACCCACCCATCGCGCCCCGGCAGCGCGCCGTGACCCGTCCAGATGACCTCGCCGGCCGTGGTCAGCTCATCGAGCATGGCGGGCGCGTAGTCGCGCACCCGGCCCGGCAGGACCAGCGATTCCCAGGCGCTGGCAGGAATCGGCACACCGGCGAGTTGCTCGATGACGTTCAGCACGCCGTCGACCCCTTCGAGGGGGCGTGTCAGATGCTGCCAGTCGGGCAGGAACCGGGCGTACGTCTCGGGGCTCACCGGTTCGACGCTGCCGCGGATGGCGGCCAGCGACCGCATCCGAAGACGCCGCAGCACCTCGGCGTCGCACCACTCCTTCTCGCCGGTCGCCTCGGCGTCGGACGCCGGCAGGAAGTAGCCGCTCGTGAGCCGTCCCGTCGATTCCAACCGCTGCAGCGTCTGACGGGCGACCGCGGTGCCGATACCGAATCGCTCGGCGACCGCGACGGTCGCGAAGGGGCCATGCGTGCGGGCATGACGCGACACGAGGTCGCCGAGGGGATCGGCCACCGGCTCGAGAAACGCGACGGGGATGCCGGTGGGCAGCGCCGCGCCCAGCGCGTCGCGCAACCGACCGGCGTCCTCGATGACGGCGAACCGGGCGCGGCCGGCGATGGTGACCGGGATCGCCCGTCGCGCCGCGACGAGCTCGGACAGGAATGCGGATGCCCGTGAGGTCGGCGCCAATGCCGCAGCCGGCGCTCCCTCTCGCTGCGCCCGCTCATCGATCGGGGGCGGCTCAAGGCGCGCACCGACCTCGTCGGCATCGAGCGGCCCGAGCTGTCGCAGCAGGTCGGCGACGCCCTCGATGCCGCGCGCACGGCGCTGAGGATCGAGGCGCTGCAGCTCGCGCTCGTGCTGCGCGATCACGTCGGGGTCGAGCAGCTCACGCATCTCGATGGTGCCGAGCAACTCGGCCAGCAGTGCGGGATCGACGGCGAGGGCGGCGGCCCTGCGCTCGGCGAGCGGCGAATCGCCCTCGTACATGAACGCGCCCACGTACCCGAACAGCAGGTCGCGCGCGAACGGCGACGGCATCGCGGGCTCGGTCTCGACCAGACGGATCCGCCGCTCGGCGATGTCACTGATCAGCCCGCGCAACGCTGGCAGGTCGTAGACGTCCTGCAGCACTTCGCGGAGCGTCTCGAGGATGATCGGGAACGTCGGGTGGCGGCGCGCCACTTCGAGCAGCTGCGCCGAGCGCTGACGCTGCTGCCACAGCGGCGTGCGCTTGTTCGGGTTCATGCGCGGCATGAGCAGCGCGCGTGCAGCGCACTCCCGGAACCGCGAGGCGAACAGCGCGGAACCCCCGACCTCGGCGGTGACGAGCTGCTCCAGTTCGTCGGGGTCGAAGACGAACAGGTCGGCACCGGGCGGCTCGGACTCGGCATCCGGGATGCGCACGATGATCCCGTCGTCGCTCGCCACGGCCGATCCCTCTACTCCGAGACGTTCCCGTACCCGCGCGTTCACCGCCAGCGCCCAGGGCGCATGCACCTTCATGCCGTACGGGGAATGCAGGATCAGCCGCCAGTCGCCGACCTCGTCGTGGCCGCGCTCGACGGTGAGGGCGCGGTCGGTGGGCAACGTTCCGGTGGCCTCGCGCTGCTCGGCGAGATGACCCAGCAGATTGGCGCGTGCGCTCGCGTCGAGTCCGGCGGCGACAAGCCGCCGTTCGGCGTCGTCGGGTGGTGCCGTCGAGACCTCGCGCGAGAAGCGCCCGAGTGCCTGGCCGAGCTCGAACGGCCGACCGATGCCGTCGCCGTGCCAGAACGGCACCCGGCCCGGTTGACCGTACGCAGGCAGCACGTTGACCCGGTCGTGGGTGATCTCGGCGATCCGCCAACTGGTCGTACCCAGGGTGAAGACGTCACCGACGCGTGACTCGTAGACCATCTCCTCGTCGAGTTCGCCGACCCGGGCGCCGGTCGACTCGCCCGCGACGAACACTCCGAACAGCCCGCGGTCGGGGATCGTGCCGCCGCTGGTCACCGCGATGCGCTGCGCCCCCGGGCGCCCGGTGAGCGTGCCCGCATCGCGGTCCCAGACCAGTCGCGGACGCAGCTCGGCGAACTCGTCGGAGGGGAAGCGTCCTGCGAGCAGGTCCAGCGTGGCTTCGTACGCCGAGCGCGGCAGCGTCTGGAAGGGGGCGCTGCGGCGCACGGTCTCGAACCAGTCCTCGACCGAGATCGGGTCGAGTGCGCACGCGGCGATGGTCTGCTGGGCGAGGATGTCGAGGGGATTGCGGGGTACGGTGATCGCCTCGATCCGGCCCGCCAGCATCTGCTCGGTGACGATGGCCGTGTGCAGCACGTCGCCGCGGTGCTTCGGGAACAGCGCCGCACGGCTGATCTCGCCGACCTGGTGCCCTGCGCGTCCGACCCGTTGCAGACCCGAGGCGGCCGACGGAGGAGCCTCGACCTGGATCACCAGGTCGACGGCGCCCATGTCGATGCCGAGCTCGAGGCTGCTCGTTGCGACCACGCAGCGCAGCACGCCCGACTTGAGTTCGTCCTCGACCTGGGCGCGCTGCTCTTTGGACACGGAACCGTGGTGCGCCTTGGCGAGCACCGGTGGTGCCCCGGCGGTCTGCCCGCCCTGCGCGATCATCGCGGCGGGCGGCCCCCCAGGAGCAGCCAGCGCGATCTCGTGCCGCTCGGCGTAGATCTCGTTCAGCCGCCCCGTCAGGCGCTCGGCCAGTCGACGGGAGTTCGCGAACACGATCGTCGAGCGGTTCTGGAGCACACGATCGACGATCGCTTCTTCGACGTGCGGCCAGACCGATCCGGTGACCTCGGTCAGCACGGCGTCGTCGCCAGCGCCGTCGGCCGACACAGCGCCGTCGGCCGACACAGCGCCGCCGCCGGTGGCGGCACCCGGCGGCGGGGGAGGGTTTCGCATGTCGTCCAGCGGCACCACGACGTCGAGCTCGAAGGTCTTCGATGCGGGCGGCGCGACGATCTCGACGGGTATCGAACCGCCGAGAAAGCGGGCGACCTCGTCGATCGGCCGCACGGTGGCCGACAACCCGATGCGCTGTGCAGGGCGGTCGGCGCCGTGCGCCGCGCGCAGGGCGTCCAAGCGCTCGAGGCTCACCGCGAGGTGCGCGCCCCGTTTGGTCGAGGCGACCGCGTGCACCTCATCGATGATCACGGTGTGCACGCCGCGCAGCGTCTCGCCGGCGCGGCTGGTGAGCATCAGGTACAGCGACTCGGGGGTGGTGATGAGGATGTCGGGCGGTGCGCTCACGAGCCGGCGACGATCCGCCGTCGTCGTGTCTCCGGAGCGCACGCCGACCGAGATCTCGGGCACATCGAGACCCAGCCGGCGGGCCGACTGGCCGATGCCGACGAGCGGCGAGCGCAGATTGCGCTCGACGTCGACGCCGAGCGCCTTCAGCGGTGAGATGTAGAGGATGCGCGTGCGTGCGGCCGCATCGGTGGCATCCGACTCCGCCATCCGCTCACGGAAGACGCTGTCGATCGCCCACAGGAAGGCGGACAGTGTCTTGCCGGAACCGGTCGGCGCCACCACCAGTGCGCTGCGGTCGGCGGACACGGCCTCCCACGCGCCCTGTTGGGCGGGCGTGGGCGCGTCGAACGCCCCGCGGAACCACTCCTGGGTCGCGGGCGTGAAGCGATCGAGCACGCTGCTCATGCCTCCATCATCGCGCGGTCCGCCGACATCGTCGCCGATGTCCTCCGTCGAAGGCGTGTGCTTAGCTGGGGGCGATGCGCAGACGAGGCGGTACGACCCCGCAGTACGGGCCGTCTCCGCTGCGCCGATCGTTGAACCGCGCGCTGCTCGCCGTGTTCTGGGGTGCGCTGCTGACCATCGGAATGCTGGTGGTCGCGATCGCACCGAACGGTGACAGCGTCTACGGGCTGCTGCTGTTCCCCGTGGCCGTGCTGCTGCACGTGGCCGTCGGCCTGCTCGCGTGGTCGGCACGTCCGACCAGCCTGATGGGGCCGCTGATCCTGTGCGCCGCGGCGGCTATGACGCTGTCGGGACTGGTCAACGCCCAGAACACGACGCTCGCCGCCCTCGGCGCCCTGTGCGCGACAATGCCCCTGGCCACCCTGATCCACCTGCTGCTGTCGTTCCCGACCGGTCGCCTCAGAGCCTGGCCCGAGCGGGCGACGGTCGCCTCGGGCTATCTGATCTCCACCGTCCTGCAACTGCCCGCGGCGCTCGCCGCCTACCCTGCTGTCTTCGGCCTCGCCCCATCCCCAGCGTTCGTGACGGCCACCGGCCAGGTGCAGGCGATCGCCGGGGTCATGACCTTCACGGCGACGGCCGTGCTGCTGGTTCTGCGCATCGTGCGGGCGACAGCTGCCGAACGGCGGGTGCTGGCACCGCTGTACGCGTTCGGTTTCGTCGCGCTGATCACTTTGCTGACGGCGTCGCAGGTGCTGCCGGCCCTGGCCGGCTGGACGCCCGAGCAGACCGGTTCGTTGCAGATCACCGTCCTGACGCTCGTGCCCATTGCCGTGGTGATCGCGGCGCTGCGTGGCGGGGTCGCCCGCGCCACCCGGGTCGAAGAGGCAGGGGTGCTGCTCGCGCATCTCACCGCCGAGCGCACGAGTATCTCGGCGGTGCTCGGCGGCGTCCTGGGCGATCCGTCGCTGGACGTCTGGTTCTGGGATGCGGACGCCGAACGGTACCTGGACGCCGACGGACGCGCCGTCGGGACCGAACACGTCGACCCGCGGCGCGCGCTCGAACCGATCGCACTCGACGGGCGACGCATCGGCGCGCTCGTCTACGACCGGGCTCTGATCGCCGAACCCGAGTCGGTGCAGAGCGTGGGGCGCGCGATCGCCATCGCGCTCGATCGCGACCGGTTGATCGCTCTGCTGCGCGCGAGCCGGGCCGATCTGCAGCGCTCGCGGGAGCGGTTGGTCGATGTCGCCGATACGGAACGACGACGAATCGCCCAGGATCTGCATGACGGTCTGCAGGTCGAGCTCGTGCTGCTCGGCTTGCAGGCGCAGGAGCTGGCCCAGGCAGCCGGCGCCGGCACCGTCGCCGCGGAGCACGCCGTCGCGCTGCGGCGAGGCATCGATGGGTCTGCGGCGGGGTTGCGGCAGATCGTGCAGGATGTGATGCCGGCCGCGCTGATGCAACGCGGACTCGCAGAAGCGGTCGAGGATCTCGCCGATCGGATGCCGGTGCCGGTCGAGCTGCGCATGACCCTCGGTGACCGCCGACCGCGCCCCGCGACCGAGAGCACCGTCTACTTCGTCATCGCCGAGGCTCTCGCCAACGTGGTCAAGCACTCCGGCGCGACGGCGGTCGATGTCACCGTCGTCCGCGACGGCGACCGCCTGCGCATCGAGATCCGCGATGACGGCTGCGGCGGTGCGGTCGCCGGCGCGGGAGCAGGGCTGACCGGCATGCGCGAGCGCGTCGATGTGCTCGGGGGGATGCTGCGTGTGGACAGCCCGCGAGGCGGTGGCACGCTGGTGCGTGTGGAGGTGGACGATGAATGACGAATCCCTGCGTGTGGTGATCGCCGAGGACGAGGCTCTGCTGCGACGAGGGCTCGAGCTGATGCTGACGGACGCCGGCATGCGGATCGTCGGCTCGGTCTCGGACGTGGACGAACTGATCGACGCGGTCAGTGCGGCCCGGCCTGAGCTGGTCATCACCGACATCCGGATGCCTCCGACCTACACCGACGAGGGGCTCCGTGCGGCCGCCCGCATCCGCGAGCTCGCGCCGGACACCGCCATCATGGTGCTCTCGCAGCATGTTCAGCGGCGCTACGCGATGGAGCTGCTGGGCATGGACGATGATGCGGGGGCCGATCGTGATGCGTGGCCCGGCACGGGCATCCGCGGGGGGACGGGGTACCTGCTCAAGCAGCGCATCACCGATGTCGACCTGTTCGTCGACGACGTGCGCGCCGTCGCGGCCGGGGGAACGGCGATCGACCCCGACGTCGTCGCGATCATGGTGGCGCGCGCGACGCGCGCCGACGCGGCTGTCGCCGAGCTCACCGTCCGACAGCGCGAGGTGCTCGCACTGGTCGCCCAGGGGCGCAGCAATGCGGCCATCGCGGCGCGTCTCTCGATCACCGACAAAGCCGTCGTGCAGCACATCTCACGCATCTACGACGCGCTGGGGCTACCGCTCGCCGCCGACGCGCATCGTCGTGTGCTCGCGGTGCTGCACTACCTGAGCCAGGACCCGCAGCGATTGGCGACCTAGGTCTATAGCGCTGCGCGGCCCGGTGGGAAATGCTGGGAGGCATGGTGCGAAGAAAAAGCGTGCGGGCCGGGGCAGCGGGAGCAGTGGCACTGGGGATGCTCGTGCTCTCCGCGTGCTCGGGTGAGACTTCGTCACCGGTCGACGGTGTCGTCCTCGGGACACAGCCCAACGCCGACGTTCTCGCCCTGCCGCAGGGCGAGACGAGCGAGCAACGGATAGCCGAGGCACTGGAGGAACTGCCCGACATCGCGGAGCGGGTTCTGGCCGAGACCGACGTGCCCGGCATGTCGATCGCGGTGGTGCACGGGGACGACACCGTCTATTCGCAGGGGTTCGGTGTGCGTGAGATCGGAGCCGACGAGTCTGTCACCCCCGACACGGTCTTTCAGATCGCCTCATTGTCGAAGCCGCTGTCGGCGACCGGCGTCGCCGCCGCGATCGCCGAATCCGAGAGCTATCTCGATTGGCAGACACCGATCCGTGACCTCATGCCGGGCGTCTTCTTCTCGGACCCGGTCGCCGCGCAGAGCGCGACGGTCGGCGATGCCTTCAGCCATCGCACCGGCATGTTCACGGGCACCGGCGACGACCTCGAAGACATCGGCTACGACCGGGACGAGATCCTGCAGCGCCTGCAGCTGAACCCGCTCGATGTGTTCCGGGACAGCTACCACTACTCGAACTTCGGACTCACGGTGGGGGCCGAGGCCGTGGCCGTCTCGCGCGGGCAGACGTGGGAAGAGCTCATGGACGAGCTGGTGTTCGAGCCCCTGGGTATGGACTCGTCGTCGGCCCGGCATGACGACTACCTGAGCCGGACCGACCGTGCCGTGCTGCACGCCAAGATCGATGGCGAGTTCACGCCCCGGTACGACCGCGACCCCGACGCCCAGGCACCGGCGGGCGGCGTCTCGTCGACCGCCAACGACCTCGCGCTGTGGATGCGGGTGCTGCTGGCCGAGGGCGAGAGCGACCAGATGAGCATCGACGCGGATGCACTGCGCGAAGCGATGTCACCGCAGGTGATCTCGGGCGGGGGCAACGACCTCGCTGTGCGTCCCTCGCACTACGGGTTCGGGTTCAACGCCTCGCCGTTGCTATCGGGGCGGATGGCGTACTCGCACTCCGGGGCGTTCGTGCTCGGGGCGGGCACCGCCTTCCAGGTGGTCCCCGATCTCGACCTCGGCATCGTCGTGCTCACCAACGGCGCCCCCGTGGGAGCGGCCGAGTCGGTGATCGCCGAGTTCACCGACCTCGTGCAGTTCGGATTCGTCACGCGCGACTGGACGGCAGACTTCGGTGGCGTCTTCGCGGGGTACTTGACTCCCATCGGAGACCTGGCGGGCAGCGAGGCGCCCGGTGGTGCCGCACTGCCGGATGAGGCGGATGCCCTGACCGGGCGCTACACCAACGACTACTTCGGCGACATGGAGATCGTCGCCGTCGGAGACGGGCTGGTGGCGCGCATCGGACCCGGCGGTGTCACCGAGATGGCATTGCAGCCGTGGGACGAGGAGCGCATGGCGTACGCGCCCGAGAACGAGAATGCCCCGTACGGTTCCTTGGCCAGCGCGTGGGTCACCCACGAAGACGGAGGCGTGCAGCTGCGGCTCGATACCTTCGATACGCGCGGGCTCGGAACCTGGACGAAGACGTCGTAGCGGACGGGGACGGACGTGAGGATCGCGGTCTCAGGGGCACACGCCACCGGCAAGACCACGCTGATCGGCGACTATCTCGACGAGAGGCCGGGGGTCGAGCACGTCCCCGACCCCTTCGAGCTGGTCGAGCACGCGGCATCCGCTCCCGGGTTCGAGGAGTTCGCCCAACAACTCCTCGTCTCGGCGCGGACGCTGTCGGCATCGACACCCGGCGCCGCTCGTATCATCGAACGCACCCCGCTCGATTTCGTCGCCTACCTCAACGCCCTGCACGACCTGGGTCGCACCGCGCACCCGGCGCCGGATGAGCTCGTGGCTGTTGCGGAGGATGCGCTGGCGCATCTGGACCTGTGGGTCGTGCTGCCGATCGAGCACCGCGACCCCACGGCACCCGGCCCCGACGAGGACCTGCCCCTGCGACGCGCCATGAACGATGCGCTGCTCGAGCTCGTGGATGCGGCCGACCTCGCCAGGCACACCCGCGTGATCGAGATCACCGGCTCGCGCAGCGAACGGCTGCGCCGCCTGCTCGCCGAGAGCGATTGACCGCTTCAGAAGTTGCCGAGCGCCTTGCCGATGATCTGCGCACCGAGCACGAGGAAGAGCGTCATCATGATCACCGCGTTGTGCGCGGTGAGCCAGGTGCGGATGCCCGAGAGCAGCGTCGCGGCCTTGTGTGGCGCCACGATCACGGCGATCACCGGGATCACGACGGTCAGCGCCGCGATGAGACCGAAGACGAGCACCACGGTCAACCGCTCGGGCACGTCGAGCTCGGCGCGTCCGATCACGCTGCCCGCGGCAACGGCCAGCAACAAGTTCTTGGGGTTGATCGCGGCCAGCACGAACGCCAGCCCGGTAGCGGCGAACGGGTTCATCGAGTCGATCTTCGCCATCCACGCCGGCAGTTCGGCCTCTTCGCCCGGCGCAGGGCGAGAACGCCACTGACGTGCGGCCAACAGCAGCAGCAACGCCCCCAGCACGAGCTGGATCACCGCGATCACGGGCTGCGCGCCGTCGGATTCCTCGGGCTCGGGGATCACCCCCGCCAGAAGGGTGAAGGCCGTCGTCGCCACCAGCACGCCCAGCAACCAGCCGACCAGGAACCCGAGTCCGAGCTGCCGCGGACGCGGAGACATCAGCATGAGGATCACCGCGATGAGCGGGATCGGACTGATCGCGATACCCACGGCGGTGGGTAGAACACTACCGAGAACCTCGAGCATGGCAACCTCCGTGCGCGAATGATGGGGACCCTGCTCATCATGGCAGGGCGATCCGCTCTCGTCACGCGCCGGATCATCCTCTACGTTCAGTGGTACGCATGGCCCCGTCACGCACAACGAAGGTGGAAGATGACGCAGCTGACGATCGGTACCGAACTCGACACCCCGAACGCGCCGGTTCAGCTGGACGCGCGCCGATTCAACCGCCACACGTTCTGGTGCGGCCAGAGCGGCAGCGGAAAGACCTACGCGCTCGGGGTCGTGCTCGAGCAGCTGCTGCTGCACACCGAACTGCCCATGCTCATCCTCGACCCCAACTCCGACTTCGTCCGACTGAACGAAGCGCGAGAGAGCGCCGGTGACGACGTTGCGACCCGGATCGCCGAGACTGACATCCGGGTGTTCCACTCCTCACGCTCCGACGGCGAACGCCTGCACGTGCGCTACGTCGACCTCTCGACGCCGTCCAAGGCGGCGCTGCTGCAGCTCGATCCCATCGCCGACCCCGAGGAGTACAACCTGCTGCTGCACATCGAAGAGCACACCGAGGTGATCGACACCGACAACATGGTCGCCCGGCTGCGGGCATCCGACGACCCGGGAATGCGGCGTCTCGCCAACCGCGTCGACAACCTCGAGGTGCTCCACTGGGACCTGTGGTCGCGGGGCTCGACCACCGTCACGGATGCCATCGATGAGCGGCCGCGTGCGACCGTGATGGACCTCGGCGGGTTCGCACACCAGGCCGAACCCAAGATCGCCGCGCTCGCCGTCCTCGAACACCTCTGGCGCAACCGCGAGGAACGCCGACCCATCCTCATCGTGATCGACGAGGCGCACAACCTGTGCCCGCCGAATCCCCGCACCGACGTCGAACGCGCACTGACCGAGCAGCTGGTGCAGATCGCGGCAGAGGGCCGCAAGTTCGGCCTGTGGCTTCTGCTGTCGACGCAGCGGCCGACGAAGATCCACCCCAACGTGCTCTCGCAGTGCGACAACCTCGGTCTGATGCGGGTGAACGCGCCGCGGGACCTCGCCGAACTCGCCGACGTCTTCGGCTTCGCCGGCGACAAGGTCAGCCGATCACAGCGGTTCACGCAGGGGCAGGCGCTGTTCGCGGGCGGTTTCATCGCTCAGCCCACCTACGTGCAGATGGGGCAGCGGTTGACCGAGGAATCCGGCGGCGACGTGCGTGTGCCGCTGCGCGAGGGCTGAGCAGGACGCGCCATGGCAGACACGTTCGCAGCGGTCAAGCGGAACCTGCGCGGCTACCTGCGCCGCTTCGGCGGGCGCAAGACCGTGGCATCCGATCTCAAAGCCGGACTCGTGCTGGGCGTCGAGAGCGTCCCCGACGGGCTCGCCGCCGGCGTCCTCGCCGGTGTGAACCCACTGCACGGCCTGTACGCGTACATGTTCGGCGCGATCGGCGGGGCGCTTGCCACCGGGTCGGCGTTCATGACGGTGCAGGCCACCGGTGCGATGGCGGTGATCATCTCGGATGTCTCGGCCGAGACCCCCGGCGGCCTGACACCGGCCGCGTTGACCACTCTCGGGCTCATGGTCGGCGTGATCATGCTCGTGCTGGGGATCGCACGCCTCGGTTCGCTCGTGAGGTTCATCCCGACCGCCGTGCTGGTCGGTTTCGTCAACGCCGTCGCCGTGAACATCGTGCTCGGCCAGATCGACAACGCCACCGGCTTCGCCGCCGAGGGCGCCAACCGCATCGCCAGGACCCTGGACTCGCTCCTGCACTTCTGGCAGTGGAGCTGGCCGACGATCCTCGTCGGCGTCGTGACCGTCACGCTGATCCTGCTGCTGGAACGCACCCGGCTCGGAGCACTGGCGCTGGTCGTCGCGGTGATCGTCGGGTCCGGTCTGGCCGCCGCGCTGGCGCTGCTCGACGGCATCGATCGGGTCGCCACGATCGGCGACATCGCCGAGGTTCCGCAGACGCTGCCCGGCATGCAGATGCCCGACCTGTCGGTGGTGCTCGCCCTGATCGTGCCGGCGCTCTCGCTGGCGCTGGTGGGGCTCGTGCAGGGTGCGGCGATCAGCGGGTCGATCGCGAACCCCGACGGCCGCTACCCCGATGCGTCGGCGGACTTCCGTGGCCAGGGGATCGCGAATCTGGCATCCGGGTTCTTCCAGGGCATCCCCGTCGGCGGGTCGATGTCGGCGACGGCCCTCGTGCGCGCGGCAGGTGCCAGGACCGCCCTGGCAAACCTCTTCGCCGGAGTGGTGATGGGCATCACGGTGCTGGCCTTCGCCTCGCTGATCGGCTACATCGCCATGTCTGCACTGGCGGCCCTGCTCATCATCGTGGGCGTTCGCACCTTCAAGGTGCACGACATCTACATGGTGTGGCGTACCGGTATCGTGCAGGCGACGGTGCTGACGGTGACATTCGTGCTCACCCTGCTGATCCCGCTGCAGTACGCCGTGCTCACCGGCGTCGGACTCGCGGTCATCCTGATCGTGGTGCAGCAGTCGAACCGGGTCGTGCTGCGGCAATGGGAGTTCGACGATCTCAGCGCGCTGCCGATCGAGTCCGCTCCGCCGGCCACGATCCCGCCGGGTGAGGTGGTGGTGCTCGCCCCGTATGGAAGCCTGTTCTTCGCTGCGGCGCCGGTGTTCGAGAAGCAGCTCCCCGCCGTACCGGCGCGTCTCGAGGGTGCCGTCGTGATTGTGAGACTGCGTGGCAAAGAAGCGCTCGGCAGCACCTTCCTGCGGGTCATCGCGACCTACGCCGAGCGGATCCGCGCTGCCGGCGGGACGCTGATGATCTCGGGCGTCAGCGAGGCCGTGCACCGGCAGCTGCGCGATACCGGGATCATCCGCCGGATCGGTGAACGGCAGGTCTTCCGCGCACACGCCCGCGTCGGGGAATCGTTGCAGCAAGCGCGAGACGCCGCGCAGCGACTGATCGATGAGCGGGGAGGCGCCGACGACTGACGTGACTCGGGCGGCGCGGTCCGCACCGCCCGAGTCGTGATCACGGCACCTCGCGCAGCATCCGCTCTCCGTCGTCGTCGACCGACACTTCCAGCGTCAGGTCGATGTCGAGACGCGCGAGGAACGCGTCGTCGTGACTGACGACCAGCACGGCACCCCGGTAGGCGCGCAGCGCCCGCACCAGCTGCTCGACCGTATCGAGATCGAGGTTGTTCGTCGGCTCATCGAGCACCACGAGCTGCGGAGCCGGATCGGCGAGCAGCAACGTCGCCAGGGCAACCCGGAATCGCTCGCCGCCCGACAGTGCCGCCACGGGCCGGTCGACGGCCGCCCCACGGATGAGGAAGCGCGCCAGCCGGTTGCGCAGCTGCTTGTCGGGCACGTGCGGTGCCGACGCCGCCACGTTCGCGATCACCGAGGCGCGGTCGTCGAGCCCATCGACGCGCTGCGAGAGGTACCCGATGCGGTCGACGTGTGGGGCGCAACTCCGGAAAATCTGCCCGAAACCATCCGGAACAGCAGAATCCGGGCCGATCCGGCCCGTTTCTCCGGAGTTGTGAACAGCGGATGCCATCAGCCGGCGCAGCAGTGTGGTCTTGCCCGCCCCGTTCGCGCCGATGAGAGCGACCCGCTCGGGCCCCTGGATCACCCACGACCGTTCGCCGTCGCCGAGCGTCGCGATCCGCCTGCTCGCGGGCACCTGCGGGTCGGGCAACTCGATCTTCATCGTCTCGTCATCGCGCACACGGTGCCCGGCGTCATCCAGTGCCTGCCGGGCGGCCTCCTCCCTTCCGGCCATCTCGGTGCGCAGCCGACCGGCCGACACCTGCGCAGCGCTCTTGCGCCCGCCGGCGATGATCTTCGGAACCCGCTTCTCGACCTCGGCCTTGCGGGCCGTCTGCGCGCGTGTGGCGAGCTTCAGCTCAGCCTCGATCCGTTGACGCTTCTCTCTCTTCAGCGCCTGCTTGGCGTCGCGTTCGGCCTGCTCGGCCGCGGCCTGCTCGGCATCCAACCAGGCCCGCCACTGCGAGTACGGGCCGCCGAACACCGTGAGACGGTTCTGGTAAAGCTCGGCCGTGGCATCCATCAGCTCCAGCAGCGAGACGTCGTGACTGACCACGATGAGTACGCCCCTCCAGGCATGCACCATATCGGCCAGGCGTGCTCGCGCCCCGCGGTCGAGATTGTTGGTGGGCTCGTCGAGCAGGGCGATCGGGGCGCGGCGGAGACGAATGCCCGCCACCGCCACGAGCACCGCTTCACCGCCCGAGAGCTCACCGACCGTGCGGTCGAGGAACGACGGATCGAGGCCCGCCTCGGCGAGCGCTGCTTCGGCGCGCGCTTCGATGTCCCAGTCGTCGCCGACCGCATCGAAGTGCGCCGGGTCGACGTCGCCCGCGGCGATCGCGCGTACCGCGTCCAGCGTTACGGCGACGCCGAGCAGTTCTGCGACCCGACGACCGGTGTCGAGGGTGAGCCGCTGCGGCAGGTACGCGGCCTCGCCGCTCATAGTGACGTGACCCGATGTCGGCTGCAGATCGCCGGCGAGCAGACGCAGCAGCGTCGTCTTGCCCGACCCGTTGCGGCCGACCAAGCCGGTGCGGCCAGGGCCGATTGCGCCGGTCAGCTGGTCGAGCGCGACGGTCCCGTCGGGCCAGGTGTGGGTGAGCCCGTCGAAGGCGACGGGCGCGGTGGAGGTGAGTGATGACATGGGCGACTCCCGGATGTGTGCGGGTGCGCGGATGCCGACGGCTCGCCGTCAGAGGGCGAGGCGGTCTGCGAGATGAACCCGGATGCCGGGGAAGAACAGGATCGTCGGATCGGCGCGTGGATGATGACGCGGAGGCGACGATTCAGATCAATGGACTTCCCAACACGGCGGACAGGGGCTCGAAGACTGTATCCCGGGCGTGTCGCACTTCGCAACCCCGGAGCGGTCGATCCCCGGGCCCTATCCGTCGCGCGGGGGAGGTGCCAGCCCGGGCGGACGCGTATCGTCGAGGAATGCACGATCATCCGAGCGGCCATGAGACCAGCCGGCGCCTCGCACTGGGGGCGGGCATCGCCATCGGCATGGGCGTCGGCGTCGCCCTCGGTGTGGCCCTCGACAACATGGGCCTGGGGATCGGCCTCGGTCTCGCGATCGGCGTCGTCATCAGCGCCGCCCCAGAGTGGCTGGGCTCCCTGCAGCGGCGCCGCAGCGCACCGGAGGACCCGGAGCCCGACGATGCATCCGAGGTCGTACCAGACGCGGATCACGATGACGGTTCCGACGACGTCGACGACGAACCGCGCCCCTGAGTCGGGACACGGGCGCTCAGTCGTCGGTGTTCACAGCGCCGTCACTCTGCCGTCGCGGCGTCCCGCCACTTCGTGAGGAACACGCGCACGTCGGCGAGCTCCTGTTCGGAGATGCTGTGCGTCAGTCCCGCGTACACGCGGCCGGAGAGCTCGGCGTGATCGGGCAGCCATTGCGCCGTGTGGGCGACGAGGGATGCCGGGATCACGTCGTCGTGGCTGCCCCGCCCCCAGAACACCGGCGGGCGCTCATCGCGCAACCGTGCGTCGTGGGGGAGCTCGCCCATCGCTGCATAGCCGCTCAGCGCCACGACCGAGGCGATGCGCGACGGTGCGAGTCGCAGCGCCTGCAGCGAGACGGCCGCGCCCTGCGAGAAGCCGAGCAGTGCGACGGGGGTCGTGGGTTCGGTGACCTCATCGAGCCATGCCAGCAGGGCCTCGGCCGCGGTTGTGATGCCCGCGGCGTCCCGGGTGTCGAGCGAGTCGATCGGGTACCAGGAGCGCCCCGGCATCGGCCACGGCGGCGTCAGCGGTGCCGCGACGGCGGCGACGGCGATGTCATCGGGCAGATAGGGCACCAGACCGAACAGGTCGTTCTCATCGGCGCCGTACCCGTGCAGCAGCACGAGCAACGGCTTGCCCTCGCGGGGGCCGGCAGACCAGAGCGTGGCGGTCGGATCGATCGAGACGGTCACGGGTCCATCCTGCCAGCAGCGTCCGACGCTGGTAGAAATGAGCCATGACGGTGCGCACACCCGACCCAGATCCCGACGACGACTTCGGGCTCGACGCCGCGCCGCCGCGCGACAGCAACCCGGGGTGGTTGACCGACATCGAGCTCGCCGAGGCCCGCCGCCGCCTGCCGATGCTGTACGTCGAGGCGATCCCCGTGCGCACCGATGGCTCCGGTCAGGTGACCTCGATCGGCGTACTGCTGCGTTCGACGCCCCTCGGTGAGATGACGCGCACGATCGTCTCGGGCCGCGTGCGGTACGGCGAGAGCATCCGCGACGCCCTGTTCCGGCACGTCGAGAACGATCTCGGGCCGATGGCCTTCCCGTTGCTGCCCCCGTCGCCCGACCCGTTCACGGTCGCCGAGTACTTCCCGCTGCCGGGGATCAGCGCTTTCCATGACGACCGTCAGCACGCCGTCTCGCTGGCGTTCGTGGTGCCGGTCACGGGCACGTGTGAGCCGCGCCAGGATGCACTGGAAGTCACCTGGTTCACCCCGCAGGAGGCCGCGTCCGACGCGCTGGCCGCCGACATGGAGGGCGGCCGGGGAACACTGCTGCGCCAGGCGCTGTCGCACCTGGGCCTGCTGCGCTGACAGCATCCGCCCCGCTCTGCTCTGCCCCATCTCGCCCCGCCCTGCCCACAACGCCGAGACCCCCACTTCTCGTCGAGACCCCTACGTATGGACGTCCATACGTGGGGGTCTCGACGCCAGGTGGGGGTCTCGACGAAAGAGCGACGGGCCGGGTCAGGCCGTGGTGAGGCGGGCCAGCTCGGCGACGAAGGCGTCGACGTCGGACTCCTGGGTGTCGAAGCTGCACATCCAGCGCACCTCGTTGCGTGCGGCATCCCAGTCGTAGAACCGGAACTTCTCGCGCAGCTGGTCCGCGACGCCGTCGGGCAGCGTCGCGAAGACGCCATTGGCCTGGGTGGGCTGAGAGAAGCCGACACCGCGGATGCTGCCATCGGCGAGCCCCTGTTCGACCTCGGCCCGCAGGCGGGCCGCCATGGCGTTGGCGTGGCGGGCATTGCGCAGCCACAGGTCGCCCTCGAGCAGGGCGATCAGCTGCGCCGATACGAAGCGCATCTTCGACGCCAGCTGCATGTTGAGCTTGCGGCCGTACAGCAGGCCGGCGGTGGCCTGGGGGTTCAGCACCACGACCGCCTCGCCGAGCATCGCGCCGTTCTTCGTGCCGCCGAAGCTGAGCACGTCGACGCCGACGTCGCGCGTGAAGGCGCGCAATGGCAGGTCGAGGGCGGCGGCGGCGTTCGACAGGCGTGCGCCATCGAGATGCAGCTTCATGCCGCGCTCGTGTGCGTGGTCGGCCAGCGCGCGGATCTCGTCGGTGGTGTACAGGGTGCCCAGTTCGGTCGACTGGGTGATCGACACGACGAGAGGCTGTGCGCGGTGCTCGTCGCCCCAGCCCCACGCCTCGCGGTCGACCAACTCGGGCGTGAGCTTGCCGTCGTCGGTGGGCACCGTCAGCAGCTTGAGCCCGCCGACCTTCTCGGGCGCCCCGCCCTCGTCGACGTTGATGTGCGCGGTGGATGCTGAGATCACCGCGCCCCACCGCGGCAGCATCGACTGCAGACCGACGACGTTCGCGCCGGTGCCGTTGAAGACCGGGAAGGCCTCGACGCCCTCGCCGAAGTGCTGAACGAAGACCTCGTTCAGGCGCGCGGTGTACTGATCTTCGCCGTAGGCGACCTGGTGACCGCCGTTGGCCGCCGCGATCGCGGCGAGCACCTCGGGGTGGATGCCGGAGTAGTTGTCGGATGCGAAGCCGCGCACGGTGGTGTCGTGCAGCGGGGCGTCATGCAGAAGGCTCACCGCACCAGCCTACGGGCGCACGGTCCTCGCGCGTGCGCGCGCGAGAAAAGATATCCAGATCGGATGCCCGAGGTGCCCCTATCCGATGTCGGTGGCCGTGATTACTCTCGTACCGTGATCGATACCGCAGCGAGGCGGGCGTTCGCGAACGTCCTGGTCAACACGCTCATCGCCAATGTGACGACGAGCTTCCTGTGGTTCGCGCTGACCTTCTGGGTCTACCTCGAGACGCGGTCGGTGCTGGCCACGGGCATCATCGGCGGCGCCTACATGCTGTTCATCGCCTTCTTCTCGATGATCTTCGGCACGCTCGTCGATCGGCATCGCAAACATGCGGTCATGCTCGTGTCGAGCGTGGTCTCGGCGGCGGCGTTCATCGTTGCCGGCCTCATCTACGCGGTCCATCCCGAGGCTGCGTTGCTCGACCTGGGCGGTCCGTGGTTCTGGCTGTTCTCGGGCGTCATCCTGTTCGGCGGCGTGATCGAGCAGCTGCGCAACATCGCGCTGTCCACGACCGTGACCCTGCTGATCCCCGAAGAGCGTCGGGCCAACGCCAACGGGCTCGTGGGA
Organism: Microbacterium sp. 2216-1; assembly: GCF_046507855.1. Classification (NCBI taxonomy): domain Bacteria; kingdom Bacillati; phylum Actinomycetota; class Actinomycetes; order Micrococcales; family Microbacteriaceae; genus Microbacterium; species Microbacterium sp. 2216-1. The sequence continues at coordinate 247,811 of NZ_JBKFTM010000003.1, read as the reverse complement.
ACCGTGCAGGGCATCGCGTTTCTCATCACGAGCGTGTTCTCGGGGTTGGCCATCGGTTTTCTCGGCATGGGGTGGACGCTGATCATCGCCATCACCGCGATGGGGCTGACGTTCGTGCACCTGCTGTTCGTGCGGATACCTGAGGGCGAGCCCGAGCGCGATCCGAGCGCACCGGGCGCGTTCGACTTCCGCGGCAGTGTCGCGGCGATCCGTGCCGCGCCGGGGCTGTTCGCGCTCATCGTTTTCTCGACGTTCAACAACCTCATCGGCGGTGTCTACATGGCGCTGATGGACCCCTACGGGCTGACGCTGTTCAATGCCCAGACCTGGGGGTTCGCCCTGGCCTTCGCCTCGACCGGGTTTCTGATCGGCGGTGCACTGGTGGCGAAGTTCGGGCTCGGCAAGCGGCCCGTGCGCACGCTGCTGCTGGTCGTGATCGCGATGGGCGCGCTCGGCGCGCTGTTCATGCTGCGCGAATGGTGGCCGCTGTTCGTCATCGGCATGTGGTTGTACATGATGCTCATCCCGCCCGCCGAGGCTGCCGAGCAGACCGTTATCCAGAAGGTCGTGCCGTTCACCCGCCAGGGTCGGGTGTTCGGTATGGCCGCTGCGATGGAGGCAGGGGCAGCGCCGATCACCGCGTTCCTGATCGCCCCGATCGCCGAGTTCCTGATCATCCCGTACATGCGTGCGGACGAAGGGCAGCAGCAATGGGGGTGGTTGCTCGGCGACGGCGAGACCCGCGGGATCGCGCTGATCTGCCTGTTCGCTGGCCTGATCATCGTGGTCGTGGCGGTGCTGGCCTTCTTCACCCGGTCCTACCGCACGCTCAGCGCGCTCTACGAGAACGCTCCTGAACAACAGCTGCCGCCGCCCGAAGCCGCCTTCGACCCGATCGCCGCACGCGGCGGATTGGTCGAAGAACCCGTCCTCCGTGACGAGTCGAGCGACGAGGAACCCCCGGCGAAGACGGCCGAATGACGTCCGCGACCGGAGCGCTGCCGACCCGGCGCCGCGCTCACCCCAGGGGGAGCACCCGGTCGTTCAGGTCGGTGGCATCCGACGCCCACAACTCGACCGCGGCGCGCGCCAGCGCGTCCGGATCAAGCGCCCCCTTGGCGCGGAACACGACCGAGGCGGCAGCCAGAGGTCGCTCGCCGTCGCGGGCGGCCTTCGCGAAGCCGTGCGCCACAGCGCGCGTCCAGGCCTCGGTCGCCGACTTCACGGCGGCGTAGTTCGCGCCGCCCGCCAGCGGTCGCTCCACGGCCGTCGACGACACGACGGCGAAGCGTCCGGCATCCGACGCCTGCAGTGCCGTGTCGAACGCGCGGCTGGTCGCCCGCACCGCGTGCAGAGCGGGGAGCAGAGCGGCGAAGTCCTCGTCGCTCTGCCCCGCAAGACCACCGCCGCCGCGCCACCCGCCGACCAACGGGATGACCCCGTCGACGCGACCGAGACGCGCGGCGAGTGCGGCCATGTCGCTCAGATCGGTGGCATCCGACACCTCCACCTGCGCACCGGCCGCGGCCAGCGGTGCCAGGCGCTCGACCGAGCGGCCCGTGGCCACCACGCGCGCGCCGGCCGCGATCAGTGCCTCAGCGACCGTCTGTCCGGCGGCGCTGGTCGCGCCGGCCAGGACGATCGTGCGTCCAGCGATGCTCATGGCGGCCCTCGGGTCTCTCTGGATCAGTTGTCGGTGCCGCGGATGCCGACGGTCGATTCGATGACCGGCTTCATCTTCTTGTCGAGCGCCTCGAAGAACATCGACAGCGGGAACTCGTCGTCCAGCACTGCGTCGGTGAACCCCTTCGGCGGCCCGGCGAGCACCTCATCCGAGAGCCCGCGCGCCCACACCGAGGCCGGGTGCGGTTCGAGCGTGGAGCGCACCAGCTCGTACGCGGCCAGCCAGTGAGCGGTCTTCGGCCGGTCGATCGAGCGCCAGTACAGGTCGTCGATCGCGTCTCCGAGCGCGACGACGGCCTCGGGCACGCGCTCCCAGTCGAAGGCGAGCTGGGTGTCGGTCCAGTGCAGCACACCGCGCTGGTGCAGCCAGGCGAACAGCAGCTGTCCGCCGAGGCCGTCATAGTTGCGCAGGCGCGAACCGGTGATCGCGAAGCGGAAGATGCGGTCGAAGATCACGGCGTACTGCACGAGGCCGGCGTGCTCGAGCATCTCCTGCTCGGCGTCCGACAGGGCATCGGTGCGCTCGGCGAGCGACTTCTGGATCTTCACCGACTCGCGGAACGCGGTCAGATCGCACCGCAGCTCTTCGAGCGAGTACAGGAAGTACGGCATGCGCTGCTTGATCATGAACGGGTCGAACGGCAGGTCGCCGCGCATGTGGGTGCGGTCGTGGATGATGTCCCACATCACGAACGTCTTCTCGGTGAGCTGCTGGTCATCCAGCATCCGCGCCGCGGCCTCGGGCAGCTCGAGCTTGGTGATCTGCGATGCCGCGCGCACGACGCGGCGGTACCGCGCCGCCTCGCGGTCCTGGAAGATCGCGCCCCATGTGAACGGCGGGATCTCGCGCATCGCGACCGTCTCGGGGAAGAGCACGGCCGAGTTGGTGTCGTACCCGGGGGTGAAGTCGATCAGGCGCAGCGACACGAACAGCTTGTTGCCGTAGTCACCTGCTTCGAGCTCGGCGATGAACTCGGGCCAGATGGTCTCGACGATGAGCGCCTCGACGAGGCGGTCGCTGGAGCCGTTCTGCGTGTACATCGGGAAGATCACGAGGTGGCGGATGCCGTCGACCCGGTTCTGCTGGGGCTGGAACGCCACGAGCGAGTCGAGGAAGTCGGGCACGCCGAAGTCCTCATCGGCCCAGCGCTGGAAGTCGACCACGGCCGCCTCGAGGTAGGCCGCGTCGTGCGGGAAGGACGGGGCGAGCGTGCGGATGCTGCCGATGATGGTTCCGACGAGCGCGCGCGCCTCGTCGTGCGCACCGGTCTCGGGGATCGAACCGTCCTTGACCTGGTGGGTGCGCAGAGCGATCGCGGCGGCCTTGAGCTGCTGCCACGCTGCGGTGTCCTCGACGACCTCGGGTTCTCCGATGACGGCCTGCGTGTGCGGCGTGATGATGGACATGTGAACCTCCGATCGCGTAGACAACGGAAATTTTCCGGTGATTGCGTGTTTCGTTCGCTATTATTCCACTCATGGATGATGCTGTCGACCACGCACTTCTCGCCGCCGTCTCACTCGACGGGCGCGCGACGCTCGCGCAGCTCTCCCAGGAGGTCGGGCTGTCGACCTCAGCCGTGCAGTCGCGGCTGAAGCGACTCGAAGCGCGGGGCGCGATCGCCGGCTACCAGGCCGTGCTCGACCCCGAACAGGTCGGCGCGCCCCTGTCGGCGTTCATCGAGATCACCCCTCTCGACCCCGCCCAACCCGACAACGCCCCGGAACTGCTCGAACACCTCGCGGCGATCGAGGCGTGCCACTCCATCGCCGGCGACGCCGCCTACATGCTCTTCGTGCGCGTCGCCTCGCCGCGCGCACTGGAACAGCTCGTGCGCGACATCCGTCTGGCGGCGAATGTGAGCACACGCACCACGGTCGTGCTGCAGACCTTCTACGAGCGGCGTCCGATCGTGACCGCCACGACCTGACGTGATTCCCCGGCCGGCATCGCGACGGCCAGTAGGATGCCCAACGTGGCAGGAAAGTCCAAGAAGAACAGCAAGAAGCGCGCTCAGCACCGGCCGCGCACCAGCGGCAACCCGGCCAAGCAGCCCGTACTGGAGCTCCCGCCGGTGACGGTGAAGGACTGGATCGGCGCCGCACGGTTGCGCACGCTGCCCCTCGCGGCCGCGCCCGTCATCATCGGCACCGGAGCCGCGCAGACCATCGATCACAACCTGCACTGGGTGATCGCGCTGTTCTGCCTCGCCGTCGCCCTCCTGCTGCAGATCGGCGTCAACTTCGCCAACGACTACAGCGACGGCATCCGCGGCACCGACAGCGAACGCGTCGGTCCCGCCCGCCTCACCGCCTCGGGGCGTGTGCCCGCCAAACGGGTGCTCACCGTCGCGCTGGTGTTCTTCGCGCTCGCCGCCCTCGCCGGGCTCGCCATCGTCATCCGCACGCAGCAGTGGTGGATGCTCGCCGTCGGCGCCGTCTGTATCGTCGCGGCCTGGTTCTACACGGGCGGCAAACGCCCCTACGGCTACAACGCGCTGGGCGAGGTGTTCGTCTTCGTCTTCTTCGGCCTCGTCGCCACGCTGGGGACCACGTGGGTGCAGGCCTTCGCTCTGCCGTTGCCGGCCTGGCTGGGAGCCATCGCCGCCGGACTGTTCGCCTGCGCCGTGCTGCTGGCCAACAACCTGCGCGACATCGTGCAGGACGGTCGGGTCGGCAAGCGCACCCTCACCGTGCTGATCGGCAAGCGCGCCACCCAGGTGCTGTTCACGCTGTTCGTGCTGGTGCCCTTCGGGATCGCGGCGATGATCGCCCTGATCTACCCGATCGCCTGGCTGTCGCTGCTCGCTCTGTTGGCCGGGGTGCCGGCCATCGTCATCGTCTGGTGGTACCGGCAGCCGCGCGAACTGGTCATCGCCTTGGGTCTGACCTCGCTCACGGCGCTCGCGTACGCCGGGTTCCTCTACTGGGCGTTCGTGGGCTGATCCTCATGGATCCCGTCCTGTTCGCGCTTCCCGCGCGGCCCGGGCGGGAGAGTGAGGACGCCTGCGCGCTCGGCGAGGGGATCGCGGTCGTTGTCGACGGTGCCGGTCTGCCGAAGTCGTCCCGCCGCGGATGCGGGCATTCGGTGGCGTGGTACGCGAGGATGCTCGCCGAAGCGTTCCGCGTGCGACTGGAGAACCGCACGACGCGCATGACGGATGCCCTCGCCGGCGCGATCGGTGAGGTGACGGCGGCGCATGCCGACACGTGTGACCTCGCCCTGGGGTCGCCGAGCGCCACCGTCGCCGCCTGGCGGATCACCGGCGATCAGATCGAACACCTGGTGCTGTGCGATGCGTCGATCGTCGTGGTCACCGCCGACGGCGGCGTGCGCGAGATCACGGATGCCCGCATCGACGGCGCAGTGGGCAGACGCGCCGCGCAGCTGGCGGCCCAGGCCGGAATCGCCGAGGCGCCCGCCGAGATGCGCTTCCGGGCGCTCGATCAGATGCGCAACGTCGACGGCGGGTTCTGGTGCGCGCACACTGATCCCGGCGCCGCCCGACACGCCCTCACCGGGCGGACGCCCGTGGCGGATCTGCGTGCGATCGTGGCGGCATCCGACGGCGGCACCCGCGGCTATCAATGGCTGGCGGCGCACTCGATCGAGCGCTTCGCCGAGCTGGCGGTGCAGGAGCGGTTGGGCGAGATCGCCGACGAGATCCGCGCGGCAGAGGCGGGCGCGCCCGTGCGAGTGTTCACCAAGCCGCACGACGACATCACGCTGGTCGCGCTGACGCGGTGACCAGCTTGCGGCTCGGGTCACTCCGAGGCGGCGTCCTCTACGTCTTCGTCAGACGTCGCGCGATTGCGCTTCTCATAGATCTGGCGGGACGCGTTCGACAGCGGCGCGCGCAGGAACAGCAATGAGATGCTCATGCCGATCAGCGCCGAGAACAGCGCGGCCAGCCACCAGAACTCCCGGAAGATCGGGAAGAAGAGCCACATGATCGCGAGCGGCACGATGAACGCCAGCAGCCGCAGCACGGTGTAAACGAGGAGAGGTGGCAACTTCACCGCCCCAGTCTACGATTCGGGCTTAGGTGGTGGCTGAGCGCGGGCATCCGCCGTGCCGCCGCCGCGTAGGCGACCTACACTGGGGATATGGCTCGTGCTCTGATCGTCGGCGGTTTCCTTGCTGTCATCTTCTGGGTGTTCAGCATCGTCGACGTGTCCGTGCAACCGGCCGACCGTCACCGCGGCGTCTCCAAGGGCATCTGGGTACTGATCGTGGTGCTGCTGCCGGTGCTCGGCGGCATCCTGTGGTTCGCGCTCGGACGTCGCCGTCAGGGCGACACCCGCACCACTCTCTCGCTGCACCCCGACGACGATCCCGAGGCGCTGCGGCGCATGAGCACGGCCGAGCAAGATGAGCGCATCCGCCAGATGGAACAGGACGAGCGCATCCGCCAGCTCGAGGAAGAGCTCGCGCGCCTCGATGACGAGACCGACGGTGCGGATCCGCGGTCGTGACCGCGTCGCCGGCGAGTGATGCCGCGGCCGATCTGCTCGCCGAGCTGATCCGTCATGGCGTGCGCGATCTGGTGCTCGCGCCCGGCTCGCGTTCTCAATCGATCGCTCTCGCGGCGGTCGGCTACGCCCGAGCGGGCGTTCTGCGGGTGCACGTGCGCATCGACGAGCGCGCCGCCGGGTTCACAGCGCTCGGCATGGCTCGCGAGACGGGCGTGCCCGCGGCGGTGCTGTGCACCTCGGGTACGGCCGCGGGCAACCTGCTTCCCGCGGTGATGGAGGCCTTCCATGCCGGCGTGCCGCTGCTGCTGCTGACCGCCGACCGTCCGCCCGAGTTGCGGGGTATCGGTGCCAACCAGGCGACCATGCAGCCCGGGATCTTCGGAGCGTTCACGCGTCTGCTGATCGACGCGCCCGTGCCGGCGGACACGGCGACCGCCGATTCTGTGTCGGAGATCACCGGTTCTGTGTCGGATATCTCAGACGAAACCGATGCAGACCGGCGTGTTGAGCCCCGGCACGCCGAGCAGAGCACGATCGGCCTGGGGGTTCCCACCGCATGGACGGGGCTTGGCGTCCGTGCCGTGCGCGCGGCTCTCGGACGCGACGGCGAAGGACTGCCCGGCGTCCGTGGCCCGGTGCAACTGAACCTGCCGACGAGGGAGCCTCTGTCGGCGACGATCGAACTTCCGGCCGTCACGCCCGCGGACGCACCGACCCCGCCGCGTGCGGAACCTCTCGTGCTGCCGCGCGGCCCGCGCACGGTCGTGATCGCGGGGGCGGATGCCGGGGCGGATGCTGAAGAGCTCGCCCACAACGGCGGCTGGCCGCTCATCGCCGAGATCGTGAGCGGTGCACGATTCGGACGCCTGCTCGTGCACGGCTATCGCGAACTGCTCGGCGAGGCCGCACTCGGCGGCCGCATCGAACGGGCCGTGGTGCTCGGGCATCCGACGCTGAGCCGCGAGGTCGCGGCGCTGCTGGCGCGTGAGGACGTCGAGGTGCTCGCGGTGCGGTGCGGGGGAGAGGCGCTCGATCTGAACGGGCACACAAGAGCGCTGGATGCCGTCGATGTGGCACCCGGCGCGGTCGATCGAGAGTGGTTGGGGGCATGGATGACGGCCTCGCAGGCGCGCATGGTCGACCTCAGCGCGCCCGCACCGGATCACGACGGGCTGTCGTCCGACGACAAGGCCACGCGGCTGGGAGCCGTGCGCGCGGAGTTGGACGCCGTACGCGCCCGGGTCGATCGCGAGATGCTGGTGGATGCCGTCTGGCGGGCGACCTGGCCGCATGACCGGCTGGTGTTCGGGTCGTCGCGCCTGGTGCGGGTCGCCGACCGGGTGCTGGGCGGCAAGAAAGTGCCGGTGCACGCCAACCGTGGCCTGGCGGGTATCGACGGGACCATCGCAACGGGGATCGGAATCGCGCTGGCGAGCCAGGCCGAGGGATCGCCGGGGACGACCCGCGTGCTGCTGGGCGACCTGTCGTTCTTGCACGACGTCGGCGCACTGCTGCTGCCTCAGGACGAACCGGCGCCGCGCATTCAGGTGATCGTCGGCAATGACGGCGGCGGAACGATCTTCGACGCCCTCGAGGTCGCCGGCACCGCACCAGCGGCCGACCTGGACCGAGCGTTCTATACGCCGCACGCCGCGAACCTGGCGGCGCTCGCCGACGCCTATGGCTGGCAGTTCTCGCGGATCGACACCCGGTCGTCGCTGGACCAGGTGCTGACCTCTCCGATCGACGGTCCGCAGATCATCGAGATCCCTCTGGAACGCTGACGTCTGACGCTCACTCCAGCCGCTGGGTGACCTCGCCCACATCAGCGCTGGCGTAGCGCTCGGCGTCGGGTGCTGCTTCTTCGAGCTCGTAGAGGTCGCTCTTCTGTGGTGCGATCGCGAGGGCCTCGACGGGCGAGGCGTCGGCGAGCACATCATCGAGCCCTTGCAGGGCGCTGAACCGGCGCGCCTGGGTGACCACGTTGCGGTCGAGCGAACCGGCGAACCGGTTGTACGCATCGACGGTCGAGTTCAAGCTGCGGCCCAGCTTGGCGAGGTGCCCGCCCAGCGTGCCCAGCCGCTTGTGCAGTTCCTTGCCGACGGTGAAGATCTGCTGCGCCTCCTGCGCCAGCTGATCCTGGCGCCATGCGTGGCCGACCGTGCGCAGCAGCGCGATCAGAGTCGACGGGGTCGCGATGACGACGTTGCGCTCGAACGCGTACTCGTAGAGCGTTGCGTCCTGATCCAGTGCGGCGGCGAGGAACGGCTCGGCCGGTACGAACATCACCACGAACTCGGGTGAGCCGGCCACCACATCCCAGTACTCCTTGGTGCCCAGATCGTCGATGTGCTTCTTCAGGTGTCGCGCGTGCGCCTGCAGTCGCTGCGTGCGAATGGTGTCGTCGGTGGCCTCCATCGCCTCGAGATAGCCGTTGAAGGCCACCTTCGAATCGACCACGACGCGCTTGTCGCCGGCGAGGTGCACGACCAGGTCGGGCCGCAGCGCGCCCTCATCGGTACTGTGATGGGGCTGCTCGTCGAAGTCGACGTGGTTGACCATGCCCGATGCCTCGACCACCCGCCGCAACTGCAGCTCGCCCCAGCGGCCGCGCACCTGCGGGGCGCGCAGCGCGCTGACCAGCTTGCGCGTCTCGGAGCCCAGCGTCTCGGACGACTGACGCATGAACTGCAGCTGTTCGGCCAGGGCGGCGTTCGCCTCGAGACGCGACTTCTCGGCCGTCGTCATCTCGGTCTTGACCGTATCGAGGGTCTTCTGAATCGGCTCGATCAGCTGCTGCACGGCATCCTGCCGCTTCTGCAGTTCGGCCGCGCCCTCGCTCTGGCTGCGCTTGAGGCGCTCCTCGGCCTGCTGCAGGAATACCTTCGTGTTCTGCTCCAGCGCGCGGCGGCTGAGGGCGTCGAACTCGTAGGCGAGACGCTTCTGATCCGATCGCAGCTCGTCCAGGCGCCGGGCGTGCTCGGCGCGTTCGTGCTCGAGCCGCGCGTGGGCCTCGGCACGGGCATCCGCCACCGCCTTCTCGCCGAGCGCCCGCGCCTCGGCCACCCGGCGCTCCGCCAGACCGCGCTCTTCGTGCACACGTGATGCGGTCTCGGCGCGCAGCGCCACGGCGTCCCGCTCCAGGGACTCGATCCGCAGGCCGGCCGCTGCCGCTTCGGCGTGCTGCGCGGCATCGGAGGAGCGCCCGCGCTGCGTTCCCAGCAGGAATCCCAGCGCGCCCGCGAGAGCCGTTGCCAGCAGCGCGACGACGATGATCAGAAGCAACGTGTCCATGGTTCCGATTGTGTCCGAGACCACCGACATCGTGATCCCGTCTCGTGCGCCGGGCCCACGGAGCGGGCATGATGTCTGCATGAAGACGCATGGATGGACGCACGACCCGGTCGACCTGCTGCGCGTGGACGAGGAGTTCTCGCTCTCCGATGTGGACAGCGCCTCTACCCCCGGCTTCACGGGGGACAAAGCCGACGGCGAGCAGGCGCTCGAGGGGCGCAGGCAGGTGCTCGGCAATCTGCAGGAGCGCCTCTTCGCCAGCCGCGGCGACGGCACGGCATCCGTGCTGCTCGTGCTGCAGGCGATGGACACCGCCGGCAAGGGCGGCATCGTGCGCCACGTCGTCGGCGGTGTCGACCCGCAGGGCGTCGAGCTGGCGGCCTTCAAGAAGCCGACCCCCGAAGAGCTCGAGCACGACTTCCTGTGGCGCATTGAAAAGCACCTGCCCGCCCCTGGGTTCATCGGTGTCTTCGATCGCTCCCACTACGAGGATGTGCTGATCGGCAAGGTGCACGCGCTCGCCGACGCCGCCGAGATCGAGCGCCGTTATGAGGCGATCAACGACTTCGAACAGCGCATCACGGCCACCGGCACCCGGATCGTGAAGGTCATGCTGAACATCTCGCGGGATGAGCAGAAGCAGCGGCTGGCTGAACGCCTCGACCGCCCCGACAAGTACTGGAAGTACAACCCGGGCGACGTCGACGAGCGCCTGCGCTGGGACGACTACATGGCCGCATACCAGACGGTGTTCGAGCGCACCACGACACCCGAGGCGCCCTGGTACGTCGTGCCGGCGAACCGCAAGTGGTACGCGCGCCTCGCCGTGCAGGAACTGCTGCTGGACGCCCTGGAGCGCATCGACCCGCGGTGGCCCGCGGCCGACTATGACATCGAGGCCGAGAAGAGGCGCCTCGAAGCGAGCTGAGCGCCGGTGAGCTGAGCGCCTTCGGGCTCAGCGCGGCTTGCGTGCCCGGTGCAGTGCGACGATGCCGAACGACAGGTTGCGGTACTCGACGTGCGTCCAGCCCGCCTCGCGGATCCAGGCCGCCAGGGTGCGCTGATCCGGCCAGTCACGGATCGACTCGTTCAGGTAGTCGTACGCGTCGCCGTTGGTGCCCGCCAGGCGCGCCACCTTCGGCAGGACCTGCGCGTTGTAGAACGTGTAGAACCCGCGGAAGAACCGGCTCGGCGGGGTCGAGAACTCGTTGATCACCAGGCGTCCGCCGGGCTTGGTGACCCGCAGCAGCTCGGCCAGCGCCTTCTTCGGCTGCTGCACGTTGCGCAGTCCGTATGACATGGTCACCGCATCGAACTCGTCGTCGCCGAACGGCAGGTCGGTGGCATCCGCCTCGACGAAGGTGATGTTGGGCAGGTGACCGTGCCGGCGGCGGCCCTCGGCGAGCATCCCCGGCGAGAAATCGGCCGCGACGACCTGTGCGCCGCTGGCGGCCAGCGACGCCGACGAGGACGCCGTCCCCGCGGCGAGGTCGAGGATGCGCTCGCCGCGCTGCGGTGCCACCGCACGCGTCGCCGCGGCGCGCCACAGCGCGTCGTTGCCGAGCGTCATGGCCGTGTTCGTGCGGTCGTAGCCCTTGGCGACCTGATCGAACATGCCGCTGACGTGCGAGGGGTCCTTGCCGAGGTCGGCGCGATTCGACGAGGTCATACTTCGATCCTAGGCGGCGGATGCTGTGCGCTTCGCGCGCAGGCCCGTAGGCTACGGCGGGTGAACAGCCAGCGGCCTGAGCCCGGAACCTCGATGATCCAGCAGTGGCGCAAATGGGATGACTCGCCGCACTGGCGCAGCGATTGCGTGTACCTCGGCAGCGACATGTGGGGCGACTGGCTCGGTCAGCCCACCGGGTGGGAGAGCGCGCGGCCGGGCTATCGGTTCGTCGCCGAGAGCCCCAACGTCACGTTGATCCCAGCAGGCAGCACCGACCACGCCGTCACCGTGCATCGCGGTCACCCTCGCGCGCTGCGCATCTACATCGACCTCGCGTGGGATCTGCGCTGGACGGATGCCGGCAGCGTGACTGGCATCGATATGGATCTCGATGTGGTGCGGCGTGTGGACGCCCGCGGGACCTATGTCGACGATCGCGACGAATGGGCGGAGCACAGTGTGCGTTTCGGCTACCCGGCGGCGGTGATGGCACATCTCGAGGCCGTCGCGCTCGATCTCGAGCAGCGGGTGCGTGCGCAGCGTGCGCCCTTCGACGATGCCACCGCAGACGCATGGCTCGACCGCCTCGTCTCGCTCGGCCCGGTCGACCCGGTCGACCCGCGCTGAGTCGTCCTGCCGCGGCTGCGACTAAACTGGGTCGCGTGAGCAGCATCCGTCTGGTCGCGCAGACCCGCGAGATCCCACCCGTCGACGACCTGCTGGCACATACCTCTGCCGCACGGCCGATGGCCTGGTTGCGTCGCGGCGACGGGATCGTCGCCGTCGGCGACGCGCCGGCGGCGGTCATCCGCATCTCCGCCGGGCAGTCGCGCAAGCGCAGCGACCTCCTCGCCGACGCATGGCGCGAGATCGCATCGGATGCTGACATCGACGACCCCGTCGGACTCGCCGGCACCGGCCTGGTCGCCTTCGGGGCGCTGATCTTCGATGAGCACTCGCAGGCCGACAGTGTGCTCGAGGTGCCGCGCACTCTGATCGGACGACGGGGCGATCGCAGCTGGATCACCCGCATCCGCGCCGTCGATGAGGACTTCGCCGATGTGCCGCCATCGGTGCCGTACGGTCCGCACTGGGCCGGTCGCGTCGGACCCGGCGCGCAACCACCGCAGGGGTATCAGCAGTCGGTGCGCACGGCGCTCGATGAGATCGAACGCGGCGACTACGGCAAGATCGTCCTCGCCCGTGATCTGACCGGAACCGTACCCGGGGACGCCGACCTGCGACGCCTCGTGCGCGCACTGGCCAGCGGATACCCCGATACGTGGACCTTCGCGGTCGATGGCTTGATCGGTGCCAGTCCCGAGACGCTCGTCACCGCGCATGAGCGCACGGTGACGGCGCGCGTGCTGGCAGGCACCGCCGCGCGCGGCGCCGACCCCGCAGAAGACGCCGCTGCCTCGCAGGCGCTCGCCCGCAGCGCCAAGGACCGCGCCGAGCATGCCTATGCCGTGCAGAGCGTGCTCGACACCCTGCGGCCGCACACCCGCTCGCTGAACGCTGACGAGAACCCGTTCACGCTCGAGCTGCCCAATCTGTTCCACCTCGCCACCGATGTCGAAGGCGTGCTCGATGACGGGGCTTCCTCACTCGACCTCGTCGGCGCTCTGCATCCGACCGCGGCGGTCGCCGGCACGCCGACCGACGTCGCGCTCGCCGCCATCCGCCGCATCGAGCCGTTCGATCGCGGCCGGTACGCGGGACCGGTGGGCTGGATCGACGGCAACGGCGACGGCGAGTGGGCGATCGCCCTGCGTTGCGCGCAGTTCGCGGATGCCCCCGATGACGCATCCGGTGCGCGCCGGGTCACCGCCTACGCAGGGGCAGGGATCGTCACCGGCAGCGACCCAGAATCCGAACTGCTGGAGACGCGCGTGAAGTTCCGTCCGTTGGTCGATGCGCTCGCGTGAGACGGTGCGATCGCACCGCCGAGAGCAGGTGGGCGTCCCGGCGCGGGTAGGGTGGAACACGTGACTTCGAGCCCCGCCTCCTCGGGCACGCGCCTTGCGAGCCGACTCGGCTTCAGCGACCGCGTCTTCCTCGGCCCTGCGGCCCGCCGCATCGCGGCACGCATCGACGAGGGCCTCGACCTCGTCGAGTCCACTCTTGCCAGCGAGGTGAAGGTCGCCGACCCGGTCACCGATGCGGCCACGCGTTACCTGTACGAGGCCGGTGGCAAGCGCATCCGTCCCGTGCTCGCGCTGCTGACGGCCCAACTCGGCGACGGCAACATCACGCCGGTCATCGAGATCGCCGCAGCGCTCGAACTGACCCACCTCGGTTCGCTCTACCACGACGACGTCATGGACGGGGCCGACACTCGACGCGGTGTACCCGCGGCGCATGCCGTGTGGGGCAACAACGTCGCGATCCTCACCGGTGACATCCTCTTCTCGCGTGCCAGTCAGATCATGTCGCGTTATGGCGACCGGGCCATGCGCCTGCAGGCTGACACGTTCGAGCGCCTGGTCATGGGGCAGATGCACGAGACCGTCGGTGCGCAGCCCGACGACGATCCGATCGAGTTCTACCTGCAGGTCTTGGCGGACAAGACCGGATCGCTCATCGCCGCGGCCACTCAGGGCGGTGCGATCTTCTCGAACGCGCCCGCCGAGTATGAAGAGCCGTTGCGTGTGTACGGCGAGAAGGTCGGCGTCGCGTTCCAATTGCTCGACGATGTCATCGACCTGTCGGCCGATGCCGAGGAGACCGGCAAGGTTCCCGGCACCGACCTGCGCGCAGGCGTGCCGACCATGCCGTCGCTGCTGCTGAAGACCGGCACCTCCGACGCCGACATCGAACTCGCCCGTCGTATCGACGACGGCGTCGCCCGTATCGCCGAGGGTGCCGACCCCGCGCTGCTGGACGGACCGCTCGCCGAGTTGCGTGACCATGAGGCCACGGCCCGCACGATGGACCTGGCCCGTACCTGGACATACGACGCGATCGCCGCGCTCGCACCGCTGCCGAAGGGCGCCGTGCGCGAAGCGCTGACCCGGTTCGCAGAGACTCTCGCTGATCGCAGCAGCTGACGGAAGGAACCCCCATGACGAAGCTCAAGCTGGCCATCGTCGGGGCAGGACCGGCGGGTATCTACGCCGCTGACATCCTGCTCAAGGCCGAGCGCAAGTTCGATGTGTCCATCGACCTGTTCGAGCAGCTTCCGGCCCCGTACGGGCTGGTCCGTTATGGTGTTGCGCCCGATCACCCCCGTATCAAGGGGATCATCACCGCGCTGCGCAACGTGCTCGACCGCGGTGACATCCGCATCTTCGGCAACGTGCGCTTCGGTGAGGACATCACCCTCGACGATCTCAAGCGCCACTACAACGCGGTGATCTTCGCCACCGGTGCGGTGCGCGACTCGGGCCTCGACATCCCCGGCATCGACGCCGAGGGGTCGTACGGTGCGGCCGACTACGTCAGCTGGTTCGACGGACACCCCGACGTGCCGCGCGACTGGAACCTGGATGCCGAATCGGTCGGCGTCATCGGCAACGGCAACGTTGCGCTAGACGTAGCGCGGATGCTCGCGAAGCACGCCGATGATCTGTTGGTCACCGAAGTGCCCGACAACGTCTACCAGGGCCTCAAGGCCAGCCGGGTCACCGACGTGCACGTGTTCGGCCGTCGCGGACCCGCGCAGGTGAAGTTCACCCCGCTCGAACTGCGCGAGCTCGGCGAACTGCGCGACGTCGACATGGTGGTCTACGACGAGGACTTCGACTACGACGAGGCCTCCCAGCAGGCGGTCGCCAGCAACAAACAGGTCATGGTGATGGACCGCATCCTGCAGTCCTGGCGCAAGCTCGACTCGGTCAACAACGCCGGCGGAACGGCATCCCGCCGCCTGCACCTGCACTTCTGGGCCCGCCCCGTCGAGGTGCGCACGGACGAGAACGGCCGGGTCGCGGCCCTCGTCTACGAGCGCACGACATCCGACGGCGCCGGCGGCGCGGTCGGTACCGGGGAGCTGCGCGAGGTGCCCATGCAGAGCCTGTACCGGGCCGTGGGCTACTTCGGTTCGCCGCTGCCCGATGTGCCGTTCGACAAGAAGCACGGCGTGATCCCCAACCGCGAGGGTCAGGTGCTCGAGGCGAAGTCGAACCAGCGGGTTCCCGGCATCTACGCCACCGGCTGGATCAAGCGTGGCCCAGTCGGGCTCATCGGGCACACCAAGTCGGATGCCATGGAGACCGTGCGTCACCTCATCAACGACCAGGGCTCGTGGTGGCAGCCCGAGGACCCCTCCGACGAGGCGATCCCGGCGCTGCTGGCTCAGCGCGGTGTGGAGTGGACCGACCTCGAAGGATGGCATCGCCTGGATGCGCACGAGATCGCCCTGGGCACCGCGCAGGAACGCGAGCGGGTCAAGCTCGTTCCGCGCGACGAGATGGTGCGGGTCTCACGCGGAGAGTGAGCGCGCCGCGCTGAACCGCCCTGCCCGCTCCTCCTCGGCGCGCCGGATAGGGTGTCGACATGGGGGAGTGGATACCGGACATCCTCGGCGACGGGTTCGAGCAGCAGACGCTACCGCTGGGGGAGGACTCCGAGGGTGAACTGGTCGCGACCGTGGTGCGGTCGCTACCGGAAGCGCCGCGCTGGTGGCATCCGCTGATCGGACATCGTGATCGTCGGCCGCTGGCCGACGTCGATGTACTGTACGTGCACGGCTGGTCGGACTACTTCTTCAACCGCCGCCTCGCCCGCTTCTGGACCGACCGTGGTGCGCGCTTCTACGCACTCGACCTGCGCAAATACGGACGCAGTCTGCGTCCGGGTCAGACCCCGGGCTTCATCACCGATCTCGCCGAGTACGACGCCGACATCGGTGCGGCGCTGGCCGCGCGAGGGGATGCCACCGGGCGCCGGTTGGTGCTGCTCGGCCATTCGACAGGCGGGCTCACGCTTAGCCTGTGGGCTGCACGTCATGCCGGCGACGTCGCGGCGGTGGTGCTGAACGCACCCTGGCTCGAGTTCCAACTCAGCGCGGCGCGCGCCGCGATCACGCCCGTGGTCGAACTGCAGGCGCGATTCTGGCCGATGGATGCGGCGCCCCAGGTCGATCTCGGGTTCTACAGTCGCGCCCAGCGCGAGGTCGCCGACCCCGATGATCCCCTCGAGACGAATCCCGAGTGGCGCCCCGAGAAGGCGATGACCGTGCACGCGGCGTGGTTGCGCGCGGTCTTCGCCGGGCACGATGCGGTCTCGCGGGGCCTGGGGATCACTGCGCCGGTGTGCGTGCTGCTGTCGCAACGCACGGCCTTGCCCACCCGCTGGTCGCCGGAACTCACGCGCGCCGACAGCGTCCTGGTCGTCGACGACATCGCCGCCGCCGCCGTGAAGCTCGGATCGTCGGTCACGGTCGAGCGGATCGACGGCGCGCTGCACGACGTCTTCATCTCGCAGAAGGATGCCAGAGACGAGTCCTACGCGCGGTTAGCGCGGTGGGTGGACGGCTGGTCGGTTCAGACGGCGTAGAGACGACGGCACGCCTGTTCGGCGGCGTCGGCGTCACGGCGGTGCAACGCGTCGATCATCTGGGCGCACCCCTCGACCATGCGACGACGGTGCTCGGGGGCGATCACGAAGTCGCGCAGGGACCGCGCGAGGGCCAAGCTCACTTCTTCGATCAGCGACTGCTGCAATGGGTTTCCGGTGCGCGACGAGAGGAATCCCATCAGCTGCCGGCGAGCGTGAGAGCACGCGAACGGGTCGTCGACCGAGTCGGCGACATCGGCGATGAGTGCCGTCGCTGTCGCGAGTTCATCCTCTGCGAGCCGAGGACATGACAGGCGGACGATGATCCCGGCCTGCAGTCCGGCGAACTCCCGGGCCACCTGGATCGACTCCGGCGTGACCGTGCTGACCTCGGTGTAGCGACTCGGGTACATCGTGACCAGCCCGATGCGCTCCAGCCGCTGCAGGGCCTCGCGCACCGGCGTGCGCGACACCGCGAGCTCTGCGGCCAGGTCCGCGTCGCGGATTCGCATTCCGGGCGCCAGTTCCCCTTCGACTATGCGTCCGCCGATCAACCGGAACAGACCCTCCGCCAGCAGTTTCTTGTGCCCGGTGATTGTGGGCTCGTGCCGTCGCTCGACGTCGACCATCTTCTCTCCCCATGAGCCTCGATGCGGTCTCCCGCGTCGGAGTTCTCGACTGCCCCATACAGTCGTGACTCCGTAGTCTACCCGCGTGGATTCGGCGGACATCCGTGGGCTGTGGAGAGATTCTCGGGCCGGTAGATATCTGACAGTTGTCGTATAAACTGCAGATATGGATGCGCGCGTGCGACGTTCGCGAGACGCGCTTCGGGCAGCGGTGCTCGAAGCGGCGGCCGTGACCCCGATCGCCCAGCTGACGGTGTCGCAGATCTGCCAGTCGGCCGGGGTCACTCGTGACACCTTCTACCGGCACGCGGCAGCGCCGGCGGAACTGCTCGCCGATGCCCTCGAGGCCGAGCTGGAGCCGATTCTCGCCGACATGCCGGCCACCCGAGTGCTTGACGAGAGCGAGCGCGCACTGCTGACGCACATCCAGCAGCGCGCCGCCGTGTACCGCGGCGCCATGCAGCCCCTGCTGGCGGCCCCGATCCGGTTCGCGCTCGACGCGGCCCTGCGCCGCGGTCTTCGGCTGTGGTTGCAGTTGCACCCCGACATCGTTCCTGATGCGATCGCCGCCGACCCGGCGGCGCTGCGCATCGCCATCGCCTATTCGGCCGCCGGCACCGTGGGTGCCATCGAGGAGTGGCTGCCGGATGGTGGTGACCCGGATCGCGCCGCAGAGATGATCCTCGCGGCTTCACCCCAATGGTGGCGGGCGACATCCGCCATCGAGGAAAGGAAACAATCATGAAGGCAGCGGTGTTCCACGCGAAGGAGGACCTGCGCATCGAGCAGGTCGACGAGCCGGTCGTGGGCCCTGGGCAGGTCAAGCTGCGCAACGCGTTCGCGGGCATCTGCGGATCCGACCTGCACGTGTACTACGCGCCCGAGGCATCCGGCCTGGATCTCTCCAAGCCGCACCCCCTCACCGGTGCAACGCTTCCGCAGATCCTCGGGCACGAGTTCTCGGGCACGGTCGTCGAACTCGGCGAGGGCGTCACCGACGTCGCCGTCGGTGACCGCGTCGCCGTGTGGCCGATCTACTCGTGCGGCGAGTGCGTCGCGTGCCGTCGTGGCATGTTCAACGCCTGCCGCACGATCGGCTTCCACGGGCTCACGTCGCACGGCGGCGGCATGTCCGAGTTCACCACGGTGCCCGCGGGTAACGTCCACGTGCTGCCCGAGAACGTTGACCTGCGCATGGGCGCGCTGGTCGAGCCGATGGCTGTCGCCTGGCACGCCGTCAACCGCGCCGAGATGCCCGAGAACGGCACGGCGCTGATCGCCGGCGCCGGGCCCATCGGCATCGGTGTGTGGTTCGCACTCAAGGCCCGCGGGATCGACCGGGTGCTCGTCTCGGAGCCCAGTGCAGAGCGCCGCGAGATCATCGCAGCGCTCGGTGCGACGGTTATCGATCCGGTCAATGGCGACCTCGCCGCGGCCGTGGCCGAGCTGACCGACGGTGACGGCGTGGATGCCGCGTTCGACGCCGCGGGTGCGGGGCCGGCGATCACGTCGGCGCTGCCGCAGCTGACCCCGGGCGGCAAGGTCGTGGTCGTCGCGATCCACGAGCGCCCCATCGACCTGCTGCCGACGCAGCTCGTCGCGACCGAGATCGGCATCTTCGGTACGCTCGGGCAGCTTCCCGAGGACTACGAAGACGTGATCGCCGCCATGGCCCGTGGTGTGTACGACACCACCGGCTGGGTGCAGGAGGTCGAGCTCGACGGTGTGGTGGATGCCATGACGGCACTGCGCGGCGGCGCCGGCGCGAAGATGCTGGTGAAGGCCGGCTGATCCCCGTCCGCAGAGACACAGAGGCGGGCCCGTGCGATCGCACGGGCCCGCCTCTGTGTCTGAGTGCTGTCGGTCAGCGGTAGTTCACGAACTGCAGGTCGACCTCGAGGTCGGAGCCCTTGAGCAGAGCGATCACCTGCTGGAGGTCGTCGCGGCTCTTGGACTGCACGCGCAGCTCATCGCCCTGGATCTGGCTCTTGACGCCCTTGGGGCCCTCGTCGCGGATGATCTTGCTGATCTTCTTCGCGTTCTCGCTGGAGATGCCGTCCTTGAGCGAGGAGACGATCCGGAACTCCTTGCCGCTCGCGAAGGGCTCGCCGGTGTCGAGGCTCTTCAGCGAGATGCCCCGCTTGATGAGTTTGGTCTGGAACACGTCCAGGACGGCCTTCGCGCGCTCCTCGGAATTGGCCTTGATGAGGATCTGCTCGCCGCTCCAAGCGATGGACGCGTCGGTGCCCTTGAAGTCGTAGCGCTGCTCGACCTCCTTGCGGGCCTGGTTCAGAGCGTTCTCGGCCTCCTGGTGGTCGACCTTGGAGACGATGTCGAAAGAGCTGTCAGCCATACACGCAGTGTATCCAAGAGCGCCGGTATGGAAGCGTTTCCATCCCGATATGCGGTTCGCGGCGCTATCACGGCTCGGTATCAGTCCGCGGAGGCATTGCGGAATAGCGTACTCGCCAGGCATACTGTAAGCGCTTGCAGGTCTGCAGGCCCACGCATCGAGAGAGGCACACCAATGAAGGTGAACAAGAGGGGCATCCTCGCGTTCGGCGCCATCGCCGCCACGTCCGCAATCGTCCTGACCGGCTGCGCATCCGACTCGCCTGCGGGCGAGGGTGATTCGGGCAACACGACCGACTTCTCGGGCCAGATCACCGTCTGGGTCGACGCCGACCGCGCCGGTGTGATGGAAGACGCCGCCGCCGACTTCACCGCGGACACCGGCGTGAAGGTGTCTCTCGTGCAGAAGGAGTTCGGCGAGATCCGCGACCAGTTCGTGCAGCAGGTCCCCACGGGCAAGGGCCCTGACGTGATCGTGGGCGCACACGACTGGCTCGGCGTTCTCGTCGAGAACGGTGTTGCCGCACCGGTCGAGCTCGGCGACCGCGCCGGGGAGTTCGAGCAGGTGGCGCTCGATGCATTCAGCTACAACGGTCAGGTCTACGGCGTTCCCTACGCCATCGAGAACATCGGACTGCTGCGCAACACCGACCTGGTCGCCGAAGCGCCCACCGACTTCGACGACATGATCGCCAAGGGCGAAGCGGCAGGCACCGAGTACGCCTTCCTCGTCGGACTCGACCCCGAGGCCGCCGACCCGTACCACCTGTACCCCTTCCAGACCTCTTTCGGCGCCCCCGTCTTCGGCCAGAACGCCGACGGCAGCTACAACCCGGACGACCTGCAGATCGGCAACGACGGCGGCAAGGAGTTCGCCGGATGGCTCGCCGAGCAGGGCGAGGCCGGTGTCTTCAACACCAACATCACCGGTGACCTCGCCAAGGAGAACTTCAACTCGGGCAAGGCGCCGTTCTTCCTCACCGGACCGTGGAACGCGCCGTCGGCCGTCGAAGCGGGCCTGAACGTGGCCGTCGACATGATCCCGTCGGCAGGTGGTCAGGACGCACAGCCGTTCGCCGGTGTGCAGGGCTTCTTCCTCAGCGCTGAGAGCGAGAACAAGCTCGCAGCCAATGAGTTCCTGCTGAACTACGTCGGTTCCGAAGAGGTGCAGACCGCTCTGTACGAGGTCGGTGGCCGTGCCCCCGCGCTGACCAGCGCTTTCGAAGCCGCCGTCGCGGGCGACCCGATCACCGCCGGCTTCGGTGAGGTCGGGGTCAACGCGGTTCCGATGCCCAGCATCCCCGAGATGGGCGCCGTGTGGCAGTACTGGGGCGTGACCGAGGCAGCCATCATCAACGGAAGCGGTGGCGATCCGGCTGCGCTGTGGGAGAAGATGACCGCAGACATCCAGGGCGCGATCAGCGAGTGACGCGGACGGGTGGGGAAGCGCCGCAAGGCGCCTCCCCACCCGGCATCCCGACGGATGCCATCGCCGACCTGCCGTGATAGCAACCCACCTCGACGAGGAACGCCGATGACGATCACCGATCCGCAGCCACCTACGCCACCGACAGCGCGCCAACGGCGCGCCTCCCGCATCGCGGATGCGGCCAGCGGCGGTTGGGGCCTGATGCTGTTCAAGGTCGTGGTGCTGGGACTGATCCTGGCGCTGGGCCTGTACGCCGCGCTGGTGCTCGCGCGCACCGGACAGTGGGTGGTGGCGGTCATCGTCATGGCTGTCTCGGCGCTCGCCGTCTGGATCTACTTCGGCCGCGGCAAGCTTCCGGCGAAGTACCTCATGCCGGGTCTGGTGTTCCTCTTCGTCTTCCAGGTCTTCGCAGCCGTCTACACCGGCTACGTCGCCTTCACGAACTACGGCACGGGGCACAACAGCGACAAGCAGAGCGCCGTGAACTCGCTCATGCTATCGGCGCAGGAACGCGTGCCGGACTCTCCGGCGTACGACCTCACCGTGGTCGAGCGCCTCGGTGAGCTCTCATTCCTGGTCACCGCGCCCGACGGAACCGTCTCGGTCGGTGGAGTCGAACGGCCCCTCGAAGAGGTCGACGGGGCGCAGATGGACGGCGACAAAGCCGTCGGCCTCGACGGATACAACTCCCTCGGCTTCGGTCAGATCGTCGCCGACCAGCAGCGGATCGCAGA
The DNA here is from genome assembly GCF_046507855.1 of Microbacterium sp. 2216-1. NCBI lineage: Bacteria > Bacillati > Actinomycetota > Actinomycetes > Micrococcales > Microbacteriaceae > Microbacterium > Microbacterium sp. 2216-1. The sequence goes on along the minus strand of NZ_JBKFTM010000003.1, from coordinate 226,046 downwards.
CATGACGGTGCCGTTGAGCGAGGACCCCAACGACGGCGCCCTGCGCACGCCCGACGGTTCCAGCGCCTACGTCTACACCTCCGCACTCGTGTACGACGAAGACGCCAGCACGATGACCGACACTCGCAGCGGCGTCGTCTACTCCGACATCGGAACCGGCGCGTTCACGGCATCCGACGGCACCGAGCTCAAGCCGGGCTGGAAGATCAACGTGGGGTTCGACAACTTCACCCGCGCATTCACCGAGGAATCCATCCGCGGCCCGTTCATCTCGGTGCTGATCTGGACGTTCGTCTTCGCATTCCTCTCGGTGTTCACCTGCTTCGCGCTCGGACTGTTCCTGGCGATCGTGTTCAACGATCCGCGCATGAAGTCGAAGAAGTACTACCGCGTGATCATGATCCTGCCGTACGCCTTCCCCGGCTTCCTCTCGGCGCTGGTGTGGGCGGGCATGATGAACCAGGAGTTCGGATTCATCAACGTCGTACTGTTCGGCGGTGCAGACATACCCTGGCTCACCAATGAGTGGCTGGCGAAGTTCAGCATCATCCTGGTGAACCTCTGGCTCGGGTTCCCGTACATGTTCCTGATCTGCACGGGTGCGCTGCAGTCCATCCCGGATGACGTGCAGGAGGCCGCGCGCGTGGACGGGGCCAGCGCCTGGCAGATCTTCCGCTCGATCAAGCTGCCGCTGCTGTTCGTCGCGGTCGCGCCGCTGCTGATCTCGTCGTTCGCCTTCAACTTCAACAACTTCAGCCTGATCTACATGCTCACCGGTGGTGGCCCTCGCGACGTCACCGCCGGAGTGAACGTCGGTGCGACCGACATCCTCATCACGATGGTCTACAAGGTCGCTTTCGTCGGTTCGAGCTCCGACTACGGACTCGCGAGCGCGTTCTCGATCATCATCTTCATCCTGGTCGCGACCATCTCGGTGATCGCGTTCCGGCGCACCAAGGCACTGGAGGATCTGAACTGACATGAGCACCGCACCAGTCACCGCCCCCGACACGGCTGCGATCGTGTCCTCCTCCGGTGTGCGCGGCGAGGCCCCGGAGAACCGTCGCCCCTTCCGCAAGTACTTCCGTGAGACCGGCTGGCGTCATCTCGTCGGCATCGCCGCCACCGTGTTCGCGCTGTTCCCCCTGCTGTACGTGTTGAGCGCTTCGCTGAACCCCGGGGGGACCCTGCTCACCGCCAACTCGCTGTTCAGCGACGTCAGCGGCGAGAGCTACCTGCAACTGTTCCAGAACCCCCGGCACCCGTACGGCGCATGGTTCATGAACACCCTGGTGATCGGGCTGATCACGTCAGTGTTCACCGTGCTGCTGGGCGCGCTCGCCGCGTACTCCTTCTCACGGATGCGGTTCACCGGCCGGCGGTTCAGCCTCACGGCGCTGCTGGTGGTGCAGATGTTCCCGCAGATGCTGGCCATGGTCGCGATCTTCTTGATCATGGTGACGATCAGTGACATCTTCCCGGCGATCGGCCTGAACACGCAGATCGGTCTGATCATGGTCTACCTGGGCGGTGCGCTCGGCGCGAACACCTACCTGATGTACGGCTTCTTCAACACCGTGCCGGCCTCCATCGACGAGGCCGCGAAGATCGACGGCGCCGGACACGCCAGGATCTTCTTCACGATCATCCTGCGGTTGGTGGCCCCCATCCTCGCTGTCGTCGGCCTGCTCAGCTTCATCGGAACGAGCAGCGAGTTCGTGCTCGCCAGCGTCATCCTGATCGATCCCGACAAGCAGACGCTCGCCGTCGGGCTGTACAAGTTCGTCGCAGACGAGTTCTCGAAGAATTGGAGCGTGTTCGCCGCGGGCGCCGTGCTCGCCGCCATCCTGCCCGTGGCGCTGTTCCTCGCGCTGCAGAAGTACATCGTCGGTGGCCTGACGGCGGGGAGCGTGAAGTGACCGCGATGCACCCGCGCACCCCGCACCACGACGGCTCCCCTCTGCACGTCTCGAACGATGCGCCCACCATCGGCGAAGTCGTTACCGTCCGGCTGCGCGTGCCCGCCGGCTACGGCCCGCTGCGTGCCGTGCGCACCCGCTCCAATCCCGACCATGAGCCCGAGTGGACCGACGCCGAGCGCATCGGGTCGGTCGACGGCTGGGAGTGGTGGCAGGCGCCGATCACCGTGCGCAACCCCCGGCACGGCTACCGGTTCGTGCTGGTTCACGATGATGGCACGGTCGAGTGGCTCAACCAGAGCGGGCTGCACCGCGGCGAGACGCTCGACGCCGAGGACTTCGCGCTCGTCGCCAACCCGGCGCCCCCGGCCTGGCTGAACGACGCGGTCATGTACCAGGTGTTCCCGGACCGCTTCGCACGCTCGGCCGAGGCTGACGGGCATCCGACGCCCGAATGGGCGATCCCCGCGACGTGGGGCGACCCGGTCGACCCCGTCATGCCGGGGCGCTCCCAGCAGTTCTATGGCGGTGACCTGCCGGGCATCATCGAACGACTCGACCACCTCGTCGACCTGGGCGTGAACCTGCTGTACCTCACGCCGGTCTTCCCCGCCGCATCGAACCACCGCTACGACGCCTCGAGCTTCGACTCGGTCGACCCGCTGCTCGGCGGCGACGAGGCCTACGTCCGACTGATCGAAGAAGCTCACGCCCGCGGCATCCGCGTCATCGGTGACCTGACCAGCAACCACTCCGGCGACCGGCACGAGTGGTTCCAACAGGCGCTTGGCAACCCCGGCGCCGATACGGAGGAGTTCTACTACTTCACGGACGAGGGCAACACGACCTACGAGTCGTGGCTCGGAACGCCGACGCTGCCGAAGTTCGATTGGGCGTCCCAGAGGCTTCGGCAGCGCTTCGTGTCGGACGACGACTCGATCGTCGCGAAGTGGCTCAAGCCGCCCTACTCGATCGATGGCTGGCGTATCGACGTGGCGAACATGACCGGCCGTCTCGGCGCCGTGGATGTCAACGCCGAAGTGCGCCAGCTGCTGCGCGAGACGATGCTGCGCATCAATCCCGAGGCGATCCTGCTCGGCGAGTCGACGAACGACGCCGCGAGCGACCTGCAGGGCGACGGTTGGCACGGCGCCATGACGTACCCGTCATTCACTCGTCCGCTGTGGGGATGGCTGAGCGAGCCGACCGGTGAGCCGTATCTCACCGGTGAGGGTGACGAGCGCACCGAACCGTGGTTCTTCGGGCAGCCGATCGGGGGCATCCCGCGCTATACGGCACAGGACTTCGCGGATGCGGTCGTGCGCTTCACCGCGAGCATCCCGTGGCGGGTGCGCCTGGGGAACATGCAGCCGCTCGACACCCATGACACCGGCCGCTTCGCGACCAACGCCGCGGCCCGGACGATCCCCGTCGCCGTCGGCCTCTCGATGACGCTCCCCGGGCTGCCGGTGGTGTTCGCCGGTGACGAGTTCGGGCTCGTCGGCGCGGACGGCGAGGCCAGCCGCACTCCGATCCCGTGGGGGAGCGAGGCCGACGTCGACGTCGCCGCCCGCCTGGCGCTGTACCGCGACCTGATCGGCCTGCGTCGCGCGCATCCCGTGCTGGGGATCGGCGGACTGCGCTGGCTGCACGTCGACGACGACACGGTCGTCTTCGTCCGCGAGAGCGCACAGGAGTGCATCCTGGTGCTGGCGACGCGCGGGGGAGCGGACGCCGCACTTCCCGCGGGGGCGTTGCCGCGGGCATCCGACGCGGAGGCGCTCTTCGGCGACGCGACACTGGCCGTCGCGGCCGATGGCGCCGTCGCGCTCGCGGCCGACGGCCCGGCCTTCGCCGTCTGGGTGCTCCCCGGGGTCGAAGCTCCGTCCGGCTTCTGACCGCACCGTCGTTTTCTGTTCACAACTCCGGAGAAACTGCCGCGGACTGGCGCCCACGTCGGATTCTGGCCGATGCGGGGCCGTTCTTCCGGAGTTGCGAACGGCGGACGTGTGGCGCGTGTCGGGCGCGCCGCCACGTCGCCGGGGGCGTACGGTGTGGTCATGTCCGCACATGTCGGAGGGCGCAACCCGGTGATCAGCTGGGTCGTCGGTCTGCTCTGCGTCGGCGTCATCGCGGCGTTGCTGTGGCTATCGCTACCGGCTGGTCCCGGGGTCGTGACGGTGCTGATGCACATGCTGGGTGCGCCGGTACCCCCGGGAGCCGCGGGGCAGTGAGACATCCCGCCTGACGACACGTCGGCACGCCTGCCGCACGCGGGTTCGCGCGAGCGTTACTCTCGCACTGGATCAATCCACGAGAGGCGACACCATGAGCGACCCCGACGTTCCCGAGAACAAGTCGGCTGACAGCGTCGATGACGTCGTCGGCAGTGCGAACGAAGGGCTCGATGCCGCCGCGGCGGCACGCGCCGACGTTCCCCCTGCCGATGGTGCAGCGGATGCTGTCGATCCCGATCTGGAGGCGTTCGCCGCTGCAGAGCGCGACCACCCCGGCACGTTCCTGACGACCGAGCAGGCCGCGGCTGCGGCGGATGCCGGCACCGAGCCCGTTGCGGCGACGGATGCCGTGGGGCCTGCCGAGGAGTACGTCGACTCGACGGGACCGGTGCCCGCCGACAGCGTCGACACCTCCGTGCACACGACCTCTGTCGCTGACACGGCGTACGCCGCTCCGGCGGTCGACTCGGCAGCCGAGACCCAGGTCGTCCCCGCCGAGCCCGTGGCGCCCCCGCCCGTGGTCGCACCGCAGCCGATCTTCGTGCAGGCGCCCGAGCCCCCGCGTGAGCTCGGCAACCGCGCGACGGCCGGCGCGATCGGTCTGCTCGCGATGGTCTCGTTCGCGATCCTGTATCTCGGTGCGATCCTGGGCATCGGGGCCGCCGAGGGAACCGTGACCGTCGAGAACGTGGGTACGGCTGCGGTCGCGCCGCTGTCGACCTGGTCCTTCTGGGTGCCCGTCGTCATCTTCTACATCGCGTTCTGGTTGCTCGGCGCGATCATCAACCGCGGCCGCTGGGGGCACTGGGTCATCTTCGGCCTGTTCGTCGGCGCCGCCGCCTACGGTGGCCACCTTCTCGGCCAGCTGTTCCAGGCGCCGTTCTGGCGTCTGACACCGACCGAGGCCGTCGAGCTCCTCGAGCAGCAGGCCTTCGCTCCGCTCGCGATCGCGGCTTTCCTGTTCGCCCGCGAGCTCACGATCTGGTTCGGTGCCTGGGTGGCTCGCAGCGGCGCACGCAAGAAGGAGCTCAACGCCGAGGCTCAGGCCGAGTACGAGCGCACGCTCGAGGCGGGCCCTTCGGCCCTGCGTTGACCCCGCGCGCAGCGGCATCCGATACGGTGTCAGCATGAGTTCAGGAGACCCCCACGGCACCGCGCCGGAGGGGGTCTCCGTCGCTCTGGCCGCGGTCGTCGGCATCGCCTGTTTCGGAGCGTTCGGACTTCTCGGACTCGGGATGCTGTCGTACTTCAGCGACACCGACATCCTCGCCGTCGAGGGGCTGACGCTGTGGCCAGGGATCATCGGGATGCTCGTGGCGATCGCCGTCTTCGCCGGCATGCTGATCGCAGTGCTGCGCAGGCGTTCGTCGCGTCTGGCGTCGATCCTCGCGGTCGGGCTCGTCACCGTCGTCGCCCATGTCGCGGCGGTCTGGGTGAGTGCGGTGATCGGCGGAGCCGGTCTCGCCCACGCCAGCGTCGCCGGATCGCAGCTCATCGTGCGCGGTTCGAGTCTCGTGCTGTTCGCCGTTGCGGCGCTGGCGGCCGGTATCGCCGTCGCGCTCCGGCGCGCCCGCGGTGGCACCCCGAAGTGGCCGTGGGAGCGCGACGACGAGTTCTGAGCGTCACACCCACGCCGCGCCGACGGCGATGACAGCGCCGCTGCGCGGGCTTGGGTCGTACGCTGGGTGCGTGGAGCGATCTCTGGATGCCCAGGTGAGCCAGGCCGTCGAGGCCTGGTTGCGCTGGGTGCCGCGCTGGGCTCCGGCCACGCACCGTGGCCGCGTGGCACCGTGCCGTCGTTGCCTCGGGTCGCCCATTCTGTCGGCGGCCGGCATCGGCGCAGGCGTGCCGCACGGAGTGCAGCACGGGTTGTCCACGCGGATCAAGGCGATCATCGATCAGGCCGTCGCGGAGTACACGGTGCGCAATCTGCCGATGCTGCAGGCCGAGCTCGATCAGCAGGCCGATCGGAACCGATCGCGGGGGTACCGGCCGTCCGAGGGGCTCGACCCCGAGTACGAGGGGATGCCGCTGGACCCCGATCCCGTACCGGGCGCGCCTTTCCTGTTCACCGTCGCGGGGCTTGCCGACGAGGCGGCGGCCGAGCTGCCGCCCCTGCCGCCGTTGAGCGACGAGGCGAAGGCGGCGCTGCGGCAGGAGGTCGCCCTCGCCGACGAGTACGCGAACATGGTGGGTCGCGAGATCTGCGGGATGCTCCTGGCACACCGCCTCGACGTGCAGGCCGCGATCTCGCGGTACGTCGAGCCGCAGATCGAGGCGATGCTCGCCGAGCTGAGCGAGGCCTTGGACTCGCCGTTCGACCCGGATGCTCCGTAGCACAGCATCCGCCCTGCCATTTGACCGCCACGCGCGTGGCGGATTACACTTGATCGCGTGTGCGCACGCCTGTGCGTGCACGCTGGGCGCCGACACCGTCGGGCCGCCCCCACGGCATACCCACCACACCAAAAGCGCTGCGGATCCGCAGCGCCGGTGGGTCATGATGTGAAACCCATCACGCTGTCACCGTGCAGCACTAAGAGGAGAGAACGTGCCAACTATTCAGCAGTTGGTTCGCAAGGGACGTTCGCCGAAGGTCACCAAGACCAAGGCGCCCGCCCTGAAGTCGAACCCGCAGCAGGCCGGGGTGTGCACCCGCGTCTACACCACCACCCCGAAGAAGCCGAACTCGGCGATGCGTAAGGTCGCTCGTGTGAAGCTCCGCAACGGCACCGAGGTCACCGCCTACATCCCCGGTGAGGGCCACAACCTGCAGGAGCACTCGCTGGTGCTCGTGCGCGGTGGTCGTGTCAAGGACCTTCCCGGTGTCCGCTACAAGATCGTCCGTGGTGCACTCGACACCCAGGCAGTCAAGAACCGTAAGCAGAGTCGCTCTCGCTACGGCGCAAAGAAGGGTTGAGTTAGATGCCTCGTAAGGGTCCCGCCCCCAAGCGCCCGGTCGTCAACGACCCCGTATACGGTGCACCGATCGTCACCTCGCTCGTGAACAAGATCCTCGTCGACGGCAAGAAGTCGCTCGCCGAGTCGATCGTCTACGGCGCCCTCCGCGGCGTCGAGGCCAAGAGCGGCCAGGACGCCGTCGCCACCCTGAAGAAGGCGCTCGACAACGTGCGCCCCACCCTTGAGGTCCGCAGCCGCCGCGTCGGTGGCTCGACCTACCAGGTCCCCGTCGAGGTCAAGCCGCACCGTGCGAACACCCTCGCACTGCGCTGGCTGGTCAGCTACGCGAAGGGTCGTCGTGAGAAGACGATGACCGAGCGCCTGCAGAACGAGATCCTCGACGCCTCGAACGGTCTGGGTGCAGCGGTCAAGCGCCGCGAGGACACCCACAAGATGGCCGAGTCGAACCGCGCCTTCGCCCACTACCGCTGGTAAAGGGCTGAGCGGATGCCGCACCCGCGGCATCCGCTCGCACTCTCTGTTCGTTCCTGAACCATCCCGGAGGAACCCCCGTGGCACAAGAAGTGCTCACCGACCTGAGCAAGGTCCGCAACATCGGCATCATGGCGCACATCGATGCCGGCAAGACCACCACGACCGAGCGCATCCTGTTCTACACGGGTGTCAACCACAAGCTCGGCGAGACCCACGATGGTGGCGCGACCACCGACTGGATGGAGCAGGAGAAGGAGCGCGGCATCACGATCACGTCGGCCGCCGTGACCTGCTTCTGGAACAAGAACCAGATCAACATCATCGACACCCCCGGCCACGTCGACTTCACGGTCGAGGTCGAGCGCTCGCTGCGCGTGCTCGACGGCGCTGTCGCGGTCTTCGACGGCAAGGAGGGCGTTGAGCCCCAGTCCGAGACCGTGTGGCGTCAGGCCGACAAGTACAACGTTCCGCGTATCTGCTTCGTCAACAAGATGGACAAGCTGGGCGCCGACTTCTACTACACCGTCGACACGATCGTGAACCGTCTGGGTGCCAAGCCGCTCGTGCTGCAGCTCCCGATCGGCTCCGAGAGCGACTTCATCGGCGTCGTCGACCTGCTCGAGATGCGCGCACTGGTGTGGCCCGGCGACGCCAAGGGTGACGTGACGATGGGCGCCTCGTACGAGGTGCAGGAGATCCCGGCCGACCTCAAGGAGAAGGCCGAGGAGTACCGCCAGCAGCTGCTGGAGACCGTCGCCGAGTCCGACGACGCGCTGCTGGAGAAGTTCTTCGGTGGCGAGGAGCTCTCGATCGCCGAGATCAAGGGCGCCATCCGCAAGATGGTCGTCGCCAACGAGATCTACCCGGTGCTGTGCGGTTCGGCGTTCAAGAACCGCGGTGTGCAGCCCATGCTGGACGCCGTCGTCGACTTCCTGCCCAACCCGCTCGACGTGGGTGCCATCGAGGCGCACGACCCGAAGGACGAAGAGAAGGTCATCGAGCGTCACCCCGACGCCAACGACCCGTTCTCGGCGCTGGCATTCAAGGTCGCCGTGCACCCGTTCTTCGGTCGTCTCACCTACGTCCGCGTGTACTCGGGTCACCTCGACTCGGGCTCGGCCGTGATCAACTCGACCAAGGGCAAGAAGGAGCGCATCGGGAAGATCTTCCAGATGCACGCCAACAAGGAGAACCCGGTCGACTCGCTCACCGCGGGTAACATCTACGCCGTCATCGGTCTGAAGGACACCACCACCGGTGACACCCTCGCCGACCCGGCCGCCCCGGTCGTCCTCGAGTCGATGACGTTCCCGGAGCCGGTCATCGAGGTCGCGATCGAGCCGAAGACCAAGGCCGACCAGGAGAAGCTGGGTCTCGCGATCCAGAAGCTCGCAGAAGAGGACCCGACGTTCCGCACGGAGCTGAACCCCGAGACCGGTCAGACGACCATCAAGGGCATGGGCGAGCTGCACCTCGACATCCTCGTCGACCGCATGAAGCGCGAGTTCCGCGTCGAGGCGAACGTCGGAAAGCCGCAGGTGGCCTACCGCGAGACGATCAAGAAGGCCGTCGAGAAGCACGACTACACCCACAAGAAGCAGACCGGTGGTTCGGGTCAGTTCGCGAAGATCCAGTTCAACATCGAGCCGCTCGAGCTGGACTCCGAGAAGACCTACGAGTTCGTGAACTCGGTCACCGGTGGTCGCGTTCCGCGCGAGTACATCCCTTCGGTGGACGCGGGCTTCCAGGACGCGATGAACGTCGGCGTGCTCGCCGGCTACCCGATGGTCGGTGTCAAGGCGACGCTGGTCGATGGTGCCGCGCACGACGTCGACTCCTCGGAGATGGCGTTCAAGATCGCGGGTTCCATGGGCTTCAAGGAGGCCCTGCGCCGGGCCAACCCCGTGCTGCTCGAGCCGCTGATGGCGGTCGAGGTGCGTACTCCCGAGGAGTACATGGGTGACGTCATCGGTGACCTGAACTCGCGTCGTGGCCAGATCCAGTCGATGGAGGATGCCCAGGGCGTCAAGGTGGTGCGCGCTTCGGTGCCGCTGTCCGAGATGTTCGGCTACATCGGTGACCTGCGCTCGAAGACCTCGGGCCGCGCGGTGTACGCGATGGAATTCGACAGCTACGCTGAGGTTCCCCGCGTCGTCGCCGACGAGATCATCCAGAAGACCAAGGGCGAGTAAGCCCTTCACTCGGGCTCCTGCCTCGTTCGCGAGAGCGCAGGGCAGGGGCCCGGGTACCCCACAACTTCACATTCACTCTCTACTAAACTGAGAAACCGAAACCAGTAGGGAGCCGGTCACAATCCAGTGCCCGGCGATCTCTACACGAACGTCCTGAGGAGGACCCAGTGGCCAAGGCCAAGTTCGAGCGGACCAAGCCGCACGTCAACATCGGAACGATCGGTCACGTCGACCACGGCAAGACCACCCTGTCTGCCGCGATCTCGAAGGTGCTTGCTGACAAGTACCCGTCCGACACGAACGTCCAGCGTGACTTCAACACCATCGACTCCGCTCCCGAGGAGCGTCAGCGCGGTATCACGATCAACATCTCGCACATCGAGTACGAGACCCCGAAGCGCCACTACGCGCACGTTGACGCACCCGGTCACGCCGACTACGTCAAGAACATGATCACCGGTGCCGCACAGATGGACGGCGCGATCCTCGTCGTCGCCGCCACCGACGGCCCGATGGCTCAGACCCGCGAGCACGTGCTGCTCGCCAAGCAGGTCGGCGTGCCGTACCTGATGGTCGCGCTGAACAAGAGCGACATGGTCGACGACGAGGAGATCCTGGAGCTCGTCGAGCTCGAGGTCCGCGAGCTGCTCTCGTCGCAGGGCTTCCCCGGCGACGACGCTCCGGTCATCCAGGTTTCCGCTCTCAAGGCACTCGAGGGTGAAGAGAAGTGGGTCCAGGCGATCCTCGACCTCATGCAGGCCGCGGATGACAACATCCCCGACCCCGAGCGTGACCGCGACAAGCCCTTCCTGATGCCGATCGAGGACGTCTTCACGATCACCGGTCGTGGAACCGTCGTCACGGGCCGCGCCGAGCGTGGCACGCTGGCCATCAACTCCGAGGTCGAGATCGTGGGTCTGCGCCCGACGCAGAAGACGACCGTCACCGGTATCGAGATGTTCCACAAGCAGCTCGACGAGGCATGGGCCGGCGAGAACTGTGGTCTGCTGCTCCGCGGCACCAAGCGCGAGGACGTCGAGCGCGGCCAGGTCGTCGTGAAGCCGGGCTCGATCACCCCGCACACCAACTTCGAGGGCACTGCCTACATCCTCTCGAAGGACGAGGGTGGCCGTCACAACCCGTTCTACACGAACTACCGCCCGCAGTTCTACTTCCGCACCACCGACGTCACCGGCGTCATCTCGCTGCCCGAGGGCACCGAGATGGTCATGCCCGGCGACACCACCGACATGACGGTCGAGCTGATCCAGCCGATCGCTATGGAGGAGGGCCTCGGCTTCGCTATCCGTGAGGGTGGCCGCACCGTTGGCGCCGGCACGGTGACGAAGGTCATCGCGTAAGCATCTGCTTCAGAAGAGGGGTCGGACCTGAGGGTCCGGCCCCTCTTTCGTGTAGAAAAGAGCAGGAGGACAGAGGGTCTGTCCTCACATACCGCGCGGGAGGTAGGCGATGGGTTTCGACGACATCGTGGACAAGGGCAAGGCTCTCTACGAGGAGCACAAGGAGACGATTGAGGACGCGGTCAAGAGTGACCAGGCCGAGGACATCAGCGACAAGCTTCTCGACGGCGTCGCCGACTTCGCTAAGAAGGTAGCACCGGGTGCTGCGGATGCTATCGACGACGTTCGCGACAACGTGGACAAGGCCGTCGGCAACGAGTGACGGCAGTCTGATCTGAAGGCGGCGCACCCTCGGGTGCGCCGCCTTCTTCGTGCGCGACACGCCCGGGTTTGCAGTAGTCGAATCGGGCATGGCAGAATAGACAGGTTCCACATTTCTGCGCTCTTCGTGATGCGCGGAATCACTGTCATGGCAGTGCATAGACGGCGGGCCCTTCGGGGCGTGCGCAGGGTTCTAGGCCGCGGGCAGCAGAACAGACAATCCGATTCCTCTTGTCGAGGGCTTCGCCGTGCGTGCGCGGTGAAGGTCGGGCTGACATCAGAACAGTGATGCAGAGGCGCGAACAGCGCCACCGTGCGTCCAATGCCCCAGGGCCACCCGGTCCCGGTCGGTACGACGCCTATAGAGAGAGAGCAGACAAATGGCGGGACAGAAGATCCGCATTCGCCTGAAGTCGTATGACCACGAGGTCATCGACACGTCGGCACGTAAGATCGTCGACACCGTGACCCGCGCGGGCGCGACCGTCGTCGGCCCCGTGCCGCTTCCGACCGAGAAGAACGTCGTGTGCGTCATCCGGTCGCCCCACAAGTACAAGGACAGCCGCGAGCACTTCGAGATGCGCACCCACAAGCGTCTGATCGACATCGTCGACCCGACGCCGAAGGCTGTCGACTCGCTGATGCGTCTCGACCTCCCGGCCGACGTCAACATCGAGATCAAGCTCTGAGGTCCGCCATGGTTGACATCAACTCCAAGGTTTCCAAGGGCATGCTCGGCACGAAGCTCGGCATGACCCAGGTCTGGGACGCGAACGGCAAGCTCGTTCCCGTCACCGTCATCGAGCTGGCTCCCAACGTGGTCACCCAGGTCCGTACGCCCGAGAAGGACGGCTACAAGGCTGTTCAGATCGCGTATGGCCAGATCGACCCGCGCAAGGTGAACAAGCCCCTGACCGCTCACTTCGAGGCAGCCGGCGTCACGCCGCGTCGTCACGTCACCGAGATCCGCACCGCGGATGCCGCTGACTACTCGCTGGGCCAGGAGCTCACCGTTGACGGCGTGTTCGAGGCGGGCCAGCTGGTCGACGTGGTCGGTACCAGCAAGGGTAAGGGCACCGCCGGTGTCATGAAGCGCCACAACTTCGCCGGTGTCTCGGCGTCGCACGGTGCACACCGCAACCACCGCAAGCCCGGTTCCATCGGTGCCTCGTCGACGCCCAGCCGCGTCTTCAAGGGCATGCGCATGGCCGGCCGTATGGGTGGCGAGCGTGTGACCGTCCTCAACCTCAAGGTGCACGCCATCGACGTCGAGAAGGGACTCATGCTCGTCAAGGGCGCAGTCCCCGGCGCGCGTGGTCGTATCGTGTACGTCCGCAACGCAGTGAAGGGTGCCTGATCTTATGGCTGACTCGACTCTCGCAATCGACGTCCTGACGGTCGACGGCAAGAAGGCAGGCTCGGTCGAGCTGCCCGCCGCGATCTTCAACGTCGAGACCAACGTCCCGCTGATCCACCAGGTCGTCGTCGCGCAGCAGGCTGCTGCACGCCAGGGAACGCACGCTACGAAGACTCGTGGCGACGTGTCCGGCTCCGGCACCAAGCCCTTCAAGCAGAAGGGCACCGGTAACGCGCGCCAGGGCTCGATCCGCATGCCGCAGCACCGCGGCGGTGGCACGGTCCACGGCCCGCAGCCGCGCGACTACTCGCAGCGCACCCCCAAGAAGATGATCGCCGCTGCCCTCCGTGGCGCGCTGAGCGACCGCTTCCGCGGTGAGCGCCTGCACGCCGTTGAGGCGTTCGTCGCTGACAGCACCCCTTCGACCAAGACCGCAGCCGGCCTGATCGCCGCCGTGGCTCCGTCGAAGAACGTGCTGGTCGTCATCGAGCGCAACGACGAGCTGACGCTGAAGAGCGTCCGCAACCTCGCGAACGTGCACATCCTCAGCTTCGACCAGCTGAACGCCTACGACGTCATCGTCTCCGACGACATCGTCTTCACCAAGGCCGCGCTCGAGGGCTTCATCGCCTCGAAGACCGGCGCAACCGAGGAGGTCTCGGCATGAGCGAGCAGAACCCTCTCGCAGCGGCTCTGAACAAGGACCCGCGCGACATCATCCTGGGACCGGTCGTCTCTGAAAAGAGCTACGGCCTGATCGACGAGGGCAAGTACACCTTCCTCGTCGACCCCCGCGCTTCGAAGACCGAGATCAAGCTCGCCATCGAGAAGATCTTCGGTGTCAAGGTGGCGTCGGTCAACACGATCAACCGCGTCGGCAAGGCCCGTCGCACCCGCTTCGGCACCGGTAAGCGCAAGGACACCAAGCGCGCCATCGTCTCGCTGAAGTCGGGTTCCATCGACATCTTCACGGCAGTCGGCTGACCGGGGGATAAGGACAGAACATGGCTATTCGCAAGTACAAGCCCACGACCCCGGGCCGTCGCGGTTCGTCGGTAGCGGACTTCGCCGAGATCACCCGATCGACGCCTGAGAAGTCGCTGCTGCGTCCCCTTTCGAAGACCGGTGGTCGTAACAACCAGGGCCGCATCACCACCCGCCACATCGGCGGTGGACACAAGCGCCAGTACCGCGTCATCGACTTCCGTCGTAACGACAAGGACGGCATCAACGCCAAGGTCGCTCACATCGAGTACGACCCCAACCGCACCGCACGCATCGCACTGCTGCACTACTTCGACGGCGAGAAGCGCTACATCATCGCCCCGAACAAGCTGAAGCAGGGTGACATCGTCGAGTCGGGTCCTTCGGCTGACATCAAGCCCGGCAACAACCTGCCGCTGAAGAACATCCCGACCGGTACGGTCATCCACGCCATCGAGCTCCGCCCCGGCGGCGGCGCCAAGATGGCACGCTCGGCCGGCGCCTCGGTGCGTCTGGTCGCGAAGGACGGCCCGTTCGCTCAGCTGCGTCTGCCCTCGGGCGAGATCCGCAACGTCGATGCGCGCTGCCGCGCGACCATCGGCGAGGTCGGCAACGCCGAGCAGTCGAACATCAACTGGGGTAAGGCCGGCCGCAAGCGCTGGAAGGGCGTCCGCCCGACCGTCCGTGGTGTCGCGATGAACCCGGTCGACCACCCGCACGGTGGTGGTGAGGGTAAGACCTCCGGTGGTCGTCACCCCGTTTCCCCGTGGGGTCAGGCTGAGGGTCGTACCCGTCACGCCAACAAGGAAAGTGACCAGTACATCGTCCGCCGCCGCAACGCTGGCAAGAAGCGCAAGTAGGAGTAGAGGAAGATGCCACGCAGTCTCAAGAAGGGCCCCTTCGTCGACGAGCACCTGCTTCGCAAGGTGGTCGGTCAGAACGAAGCCGGTTCCAAGAACGTCATCAAGACCTGGTCGCGCCGTTCGATGATCATCCCGGCCATGCTGGGTCACACCATCGCCGTGCATGACGGTCGCAAGCACATCCCCGTGTTCGTGACCGAGACCATGGTCGGCCACAAGCTGGGCGAGTTCGCGCCCACCCGCACCTTCCGCGGCCACGTGAAGGACGACAAGAAGGGCCGCCGCCGCTGACGCGGGGGCGATAGAGGAGAGAGAAATGGTGGAGTCCATCGCACGCGTGCGACACATCCGCGTGACCCCTCAGAAGGCTCGTCGTGTCGTCGCGCTCATCAAGGGCAAGCAGGCTCAGGAGGCCCTGGCCATCCTGAAGTTCGCGCCTCAGGGTGCCAGCGAGCCGATCTACAAGCTCGTGCACGCTGCAATCGCGAACGCATCGGTCAAGGCCGATCGCGACGGCGAGTACCTCGACGAGCAGGACCTGTACGTGAAGAACGCGTACGTCGACGAGGGCACGACGCTCAAGCGGTTCCAGCCGCGCGCTCAGGGTCGTGCATTCCAGATCAAGAAGCGCACGAGCCACATCACGGTCGTGCTGGCCACTCCGGAGGTCGCTGACGCGCCCGCCGAGGCGGCCACGACGAAGAAGGCGAGCAAGTAATGGGCCAGAAGGTCAACCCGTACGGCTTCCGTCTCGGCATCACGACCGACCACGTGTCTCGTTGGTTCTCGGACTCGACGAAGCCCGGTCAGCGTTACGCCGACTACGTCGCCGAGGACATCAAGATCCGCAACCTGCTGCAGACGCAGCTCGACCGTGCCGGCGTCTCGAACATCGAGATCGAGCGCACCCGTGACCGCGTGCGTGTGGACATCCACACCGCGCGTCCCGGTATCGTCATCGGTCGCCGTGGCGCCGAGGCCGAGCGCATCCGCGGCGACCTCGAGAAGCTCACCGGCAAGCAGATCCAGCTGAACATCCTCGAGGTCAAGAACCCCGAGGCTGACGCTCAGCTCGTCGCCCAGGGCATCGCCGAGCAGCTCTCCGCACGTGTGGCGTTCCGTCGCGCGATGCGCAAGGGCCTGCAGGGTGCTCAGCGCGCCGGCGCCAAGGGTATTCGTATCCAGGTCTCCGGCCGTCTCGGCGGCGCAGAGATGAGCCGTTCGGAGTTCTACCGCGAGGGTCGTGTGCCGCTGCACACGCTGCGCGCGAACATCGACTACGGCTTCTACGAGGCCAAGACCACCTTCGGCCGCATCGGCGTGAAGGTCTGGATCTACAAGGGCGATCTCACCAACAAGGAACTCGCACGCGAGCAGGCCAACCAGAAGCCGGCTCGTGACCGTGGCGACCGCCGTCGTGCCCCGCGCAACGAGGCACCGGTCGCAGAAGGAGCGTCGGCATAATGCTCATCCCTCGCAAGGTCAAGTACCGCAAGCAGCACCACCCGAAGCGTTCGGGCCAGGCGACCGGCGGCACCAAGGTGTCCTTCGGTGAGTTCGGCATCCAGGCTCTGACCCCCGCCTACGTGACCAACCGTCAGATCGAGTCCGCTCGTATCGCGATGACCCGTCACATCAAGCGTGGTGGAAAGGTGTGGATCAACATCTACCCCGACCGTCCGCTCACGAAGAAGCCCGCCGAAACCCGCATGGGTTCCGGTAAGGGTTCGCCCGAGTGGTGGGTCGCCAACGTCAAGCCGGGCCGTGTCCTCTTCGAGGTCGCGGGCGTGAATGAGGAGCTCGCACGCGAAGCCCTCACCCGGGCCATTCACAAGCTGCCGCTCAAGGCACGCATCATCAAGCGCGAGGAGGGCGACGCGTAATGGCGATCGGCACCAAGGAGCTCGCACCTGCCGAGCTCGACACGTTCGAAGACCAGCGCCTCGTCGAGGAGCTGCGCAAGGCCAAGGAGGAGCTGTTCAACCTCCGTTTCCAGTCGGCCACCGGCCAGCTGGAGAGCCACGGCCGCATCCGCGCCGTCAAGCGCGACATCGCGCGCCTCTACACCGTGATCCGCGAGCGAGAGCTGGGCATCCGCGCGACGCCCGCTCCCGTCGAGGCTCCGGCGAAGAAGGCGTCCAAGGCGAAGGCGAAGAAGGAAGCTGCGGCTGACGACGCGCCGAAGGAGGAGGCCGAGTAATGGCTGAGAAGAAGGCAGCAGAGCACGCCGAGCACGACGTGCGCGACGCCGACGCCCGCGGGTACCGCAAGGCCCGTCGTGGCTACGTCGTCAGCGACAAGATGGACAAGACCATCGTCGTCGAGGTCGAAGACCGCGTGAAGCACCCGCTCTACGGCAAGGTCATCCGCCGCACCGAGAAGGTCAAGGCGCACGACGAGAACAACACCGCCGGTATCGGCGACCTGGTCCTCATCAACGAGACCCGGCCGCTGAGCGCCACCAAGCGCTGGCGTCTGGTTGAGATTCTGGAGAAGGCCAAGTGATTCAGCAGGAGTCCCGCCTCAAGGTCGCCGACAACTCCGGCGCGAAGGAACTGCTCACGATCCGCATCCTCGGTGGCTCGCGCCGCCGCTACGCGGGTCTGGGCGACACCATCGTTGCCACGGTCAAGGACGCGATCCCCGGCGGCAACGTCAAGAAGGGCGATGTGGTCAAGGCCGTCATCGTCCGTACCGCAAAGTCCACGCGCCGTCCCGACGGCTCGTACATCAAGTTCGACGAGAACGCCGCCGTCATCCTGAAGAACGACGGGGAGCCCCGCGGCACCCGTATCTTCGGACCGGTCGGTCGCGAGCTTCGTGACAAGAAGTTCATGAAGATCGTCTCGCTCGCCCCGGAGGTCATCTGATCATGGCGAACATCAAGAAGGGTGACCTCGTTCAGGTCATCACCGGCCGCAAGCAGGACAAGGGCGGCGACCGCGGTAAGCAGGGCAAGGTCCTCGAGGTCCTCGTCGAGCAGAACCGCGTCGTCGTGGAGGGCGTGAACTTCGTCACCCGCCACACCCGTGTGGGCCAGACGCAGCGCGGCACCAAGACCGGTGGCATCGAGACCGTCGAGGCCCCGATCCACATCTCCAACGTCGCCGTCGTCGACCCCTCGACCAAGGAGCCGACTCGCGTCGGCCACCGGGTTGAGGAGCAGGTCAAGGACGGCGTGAAGCGCACGGTTCGCGTGCGTTTCGCGAAGAAGTCAGGTAAGGACCTCTGATGGCAGCTACGCAGCCCCGCCTGAAGCAGAAGTACAACACCGAGATCAAGAAGGCTCTGCAGGAGCAGTTCGGCTACGCCAACGTCATGCAGATCCCCGGCCTGGTCAAGGTTGTCGTCAACACCGGTGTCGGCGAGGCAGCTCGCGACAGCAAGGTGATCGAGGGCGCCATCGCCGACCTCACCAAGATCACCGGTCAGAAGCCGGTCGTCACGAAGGCCCGCAAGTCCATCGCGCAGTTCAAGCTGCGTGAGGGTCAGGCCATCGGCGCGCACGTCACCCTGCGTGGCGACCGCGCGTGGGAGTTCGTCGACCGCCTGGTGAACCTGGCTCTGCCCCGCATCCGCGACTTCCGCGGTCTGTCGGGTGACCAGTTTGACGGCAACGGCAACTACACCTTCGGTCTCCAGGAGCAGAGCGTGTTCCACGAGATCGATCAGGACAAGATCGACCGCGTCCGCGGCTTCGACATCACCGTGGTCACCACGGCCAAGACGGACGACGAGGGCCGCGCTCTGCTGCGTGCGCTCGGCTTCCCGTTCAAGGCCGCTGACGCCGCAGCGTGATCCGGCGGTGTGGGGAGGGGAGCTGTACGGCGCCCCTCCCCACACCCCGTACAATTGAAGATTGCGTGCCCAGCAGGGCAAGGCTCATAGCAGGCCGTCTGTCGTGTAACGGCAGCCGGAACCTCATGAACAAAGGAAAATCATTATGACGATGACAGACCCGGTCGCAGACATGCTGACCCGTCTGCGCAACGCGAACTCGGCGCACCACGACTCCGTGACCATGCCGTCGAGCAAGCTCAAGACGAACATCGCCGAGATCCTCCAGCAGGAGGGCTACATCTCTGGCTTCGAGGTCACCGACGCGCGCGTCGGCAGCAACCTCACCCTGTCGCTCAAGTACGGCCCCAACCGTGAGCGCTCCATCGCCGGCATCAAGCGCGTGTCGAAGCCCGGTCTGCGCGTCTACGCGAAGTCGACCGAACTGCCTTCGGTTCTCGGCGGCCTGGGCGTTGCCATCCTGTCCACCTCCTCCGGTCTTCTCACCGACCGTCAGGCTGAGCAGAAGGGCGTGGGCGGAGAAGTTCTCGCCTACGTGTGGTGATCTGACATGTCGCGTATCGGACGACTTCCCATCGACATTCCCGCGGGCGTCACCGTTTCGGTCGACGGCCGTGAGGTCGCAGTCAAGGGCCCCAAGGGCGAGCTGACGCTCGAACTGGCCCGTCCCATCGAGATCACGGTCGAGGAGAACCAGGTTCTGGTCACCCGCCCGGACGACGAGCGTGAGTCGCGTGCACTGCACGGCCTGACTCGTACGCTCATCAACAACAACATCATCGGCGTCACCCAGGGCTACACCAAGGGCCTTGAGGTCGTCGGCACCGGTTACCGCGTGCAGCAGAAGGGCAGCTCGGTCGAGTTCGCCCTCGGCTTCTCGCACCCGGTCGTCATCGAGCCGCCCGCGGGCATCACGCTGACGGTCGAGGGCACCAACAAGCTGACGGTCAGTGGCATCGACAAGCAGGCTGTCGGCGAGGCAGCTGCGAACATCCGCAAGATCCGCAAGCCCGAGCCGTACAAGGGCAAGGGCGTGCGCTACGCCGGCGAGGTCGTGCGTCGCAAGGCCGGAAAGGCTGGTAAGTAACCATGGCTGTGAAGTCCAAGTCCGCCGCCCGCGCGCGTCGCCACGCCCGTCTTCGCAAGAAGATCGTCGGCACCGAGCTGCGCCCGCGTCTGGTCGTCAACCGCTCTGCTCGTCACGTCTTCGTGCAGCTGGTCGACGACGCCAAGGGTCACACCGTGGCATCCGCTTCCACGCTCGAGACCGACCTGCGCTCCTTCGACGGTGACAAGACCGCCAAGGCACGCAAGGTGGGCGAGCTCGTCGCTGAGCGTGCGAAGGCCGCCGGCGTTTCCGAGGCAGTGTTCGACCGTGGCGGCAACCGCTACGCCGGTCGTGTCGCAGCCATCGCCGATGGCGCCCGCGAAGGGGGGCTGGCACTGTGAGTGACAACAAGGAGAACGAAGTGACCGAAACCGCTCCTGCCGAGGCTCAGGCCGAGCCGCAGCGCGAGCAGCGTGACGGCCGTCGCGGAGGCCGCGACCGTGGTCAGAGCCGCGACCGCAACTCGCGCGACCGTGGGGACAACCAGTTCCTCGAGCGCGTCGTCACCATCAACCGCGTCTCGAAGGTCGTGAAGGGTGGACGTCGCTTCAGCTTCACCGCTCTCGTGGTCGTCGGTGACGGCAACGGTCTGGTGGGCGTCGGCTACGGCAAGGCCCGCGAGGTGCCCCTGGCTATCTCTAAGGGTGTCGAAGAGGCCAAGCGCAACTTCTTCCGCGTCCCGCGCGTCGGTTCGACCATCCCGCACCCCGTGCAGGGTGAGGCCGCAGCCGGTGTTGTGCTGCTGCGTCCGGCCGCTGCCGGTACCGGTGTTATCGCCGGTGGTCCGGTCCGCGCCGTGCTCGAGTGCGCTGGCATCCACGACGTCCTGTCGAAGTCGCTCGGTTCGTCGAACACGATCAACATCGTGCACGCGACCGTCGAGGCCCTGCAGGGCCTCGAGGAGCCGCGCGCCGTGGCCGCCCGTCGTGGTCTCGACTACGACGCGGTCGTGCCCGAGATCATCATCCGCAACGAGGCGAAGGCCGCTGCCGCCGCCGCTGCGCAGAAGGTAGGTGCCTGATGGCCGCGCGCCTCAAGGTCACGCAGGTGAAGTCCAAGGTGAGTGAGAAGCAGAACCAGCGCGACACGCTGCGTTCGCTCGGCCTCAAGCGGATCGGCGACTCGGTCGTCCGTCCCGACGACGCCCAGACGCGCGGCTACGTCCGCACCGTCGCTCACCTCGTCAAGGTTGAGGAGATCGACTAATGGCTGAGAAGAACGAGGCCGTCGAGGCCGAGAAGGCCACGAAGAAGCCCGCCGCCAAGAAGGCTGCTGCATCCAAGAAGGCTGAGACGAAGGCTGCTCCGGCAGCGCGTCCCGCCGTTCTGAAGGTGCACCACCTCCGTCCCGTCCCGGGTGCCAACACCGCCAAGACCCGCGTGGGTCGCGGTGAGGGCTCGAAGGGTAAGACGGCCGGTCGCGGAACCAAGGGCACCAAGGCCCGCAACACCGTGCGGGTCGGCTTCGAGGGTGGGCAGATGCCGCTGCACATGCGCACCCCGAAGCTGCGCGGGTTCAAGAACCCGTTCCGCGTCGAGTACCAGGTCGTGAACCTGGCCAAGCTCGCCGAGCTCTACCCGGCCGGTGGCGATGTCACCGTCAGCGACCTGGTCGCAAAGGGCGCCGTCCGCAAGAACGAGAAGGTCAAGGTCCTCGGCGACGGCGACATCTCGGTCAAGCTCACGGTGTCGGTCGACAAGGTCTCGGGCAGCGCCGAGCAGAAGATCGTCGCCGCCGGCGGTTCGGTCAACTGATAGTCCCGTCGTGAACGCGAGGAGGGGTCGGAGATTCTCCGGCCCCTCCTTTGCGTTACTCTGGACATTCGGCCGTCCTTCGACGTTCGGCAATCCCTTCAGGAGGAACGCCCTTGTTTAGCGCCATCGCGCGAATCTTCCGCACACCTGATCTGCGGCGGAAGATCCTTTTCACCATCGGCATCATCGCGCTGTACCGTCTCGGCTCGAATGTGCCTGCTCCGTTCGTGAACTTCCCGAACGTCGAGCAGTGCCTCGCGGCGAACGCCGGCACTGACGGCCTGCTGGGCCTCGTGAACCTGTTCTCCGGCGGCGCGCTGCTGCAGCTGTCGATCTTCGCGCTCGGTGTGATGCCATACATCACCGCGACGATCATCACGCAGCTGCTGCGTGTGGTCATCCCGCACTTCGAAGCACTGCACAAAGAGGGCCAGGCCGGCCAGAGCAAGCTGACGCAGTACACCCGCTACCTGACCATCGCCCTCGCACTGCTGCAGTCGGCGACCCTGGTGACGGTGGCGCGCAGCGGTCAGCTGTTCGGCACGACCGACGTCGCGGCCTGCAACAACCTGCTGACCAATGACGTGTGGTGGGCGCAGCTGCTCATCATCATGGCGATGACCGCAGGCACGGGTCTGATCATGTGGTTCGCCGAGCTGGTCACCGAGCGCGGTATCGGCAACGGCATGTCGCTGCTGATCTTCACCTCGATCGCCGCGACCTTCCCGGCCGCCATGTGGGGCATCTGGGAGGCCAAGGGCTTCGAGGTCTTCCTGCTTGTGCTGCTGATCGGCATCGTCGTGATGGGCATGGTCGTGTTCGTCGAGCAGTCGCAGCGCCGCGTGCCCGTGCAGTACGCGAAGCGCATGGTCGGACGCCGCACCTACGGCGGGACGAACACCTACATCCCGATCAAGGTCAACATGGCGGGTGTTATCCCGATCATCTTCGCCTCGTCGCTGCTGTACCTGCCGATGCTGGTCGCGCAGTTCAACACCCCCACCGATGGCAGCGAGCCGGCCGCGTGGGTGGTCTGGGTCAACCAATACCTCGCCTCGGGCGACCAGCCGCTGTACATGGCCGTGTACTTCCTGCTGATCATCGGCTTCACCTACTTCTACGTCGCGATCACGTTCAACCCGGTCGAGGTCGCCGACAACATGAAGAAGTACGGCGGGTTCATCCCCGGCATTCGCGCGGGACGACCGACCGCGGAATACCTCGACTACGTGATCACGAGGATTACGTTCCCCGGTTCCCTCTACCTCGGCTTCGTCGCGCTGATCCCGCTGATCGCGCTGGCGACGGTGCAGGCGAACCAGAACTTCCCGTTCGGCGGCGCCTCGATCCTCATCATCGTGGGTGTCGGCCTTGAGACGGTGAAGCAGATCGACGCGCAGCTGCAGCAGCGCCACTACGAAGGGCTCCTGAGATGACCGCCACCGCACGACTGCTGATCGTCGGCCCGCAGGGCTCCGGAAAGGGCACCCAGGGTGTCCGTATCGCCGAGGCGCTGGGCATTCCCGTCGTCTCGACCGGAGACATCTTCCGCGCCAACATCAAGCAGGGAACCGAACTCGGCCAGAAGGTCACCGCGATCCTGGATGCCGGTGACCTGGTGCCCGACGAACTGACCAGCGAGATCGTTCGTGACCGGCTCTCGCAGGAGGACGCCGCCACGGGCTTCCTGCTCGACGGCTACCCGCGCAACACCGCTCAGGTCGCGCACCTCGACGCCTTCCTCGCAGATCAGGGTGCCTCGCTCGACGCCGTGCTGCTGCTGGATGTGCCGCGTGACGAGAGCATCGCGCGTCTGAGCCTGCGTGCCGTCGAGCAGGGGCGCTCGGATGACACGGAAGAGGCCATCGCGCACCGCCTGGACATCTACGAGAACGAGACTGCTCCGATCATCTCGGTGTACGCCGAGCGTGGCATCGTCGACCGTATCGACGGCGTCGGCTCTCTTGACGACATCACCGCGCGGATTTCGGATGCCCTCGCCGCGCGCGGCATCGCACAGCTGGTCTGATCTGTTCTGATGTTTCGTAAGTCGATCTACAAGAGCCCGGCGCAGCTGAGGTCGATGGTCGAGCCCGGCCGGATCACGGCAGCGGCACTCGAAGCGCTCCGCCCGCTGGTGCGAGCGGGCGTGAGCACCGCTGAGCTTGACGCCGAGGCGTCGCGGGTGATCATCGCGCGTGGAGCGGAGTCGAACTTCAAACTCGTGCGCGGGTACCGGCACACGACGTGCATCTCGGTGAACGAAGAGGTCGTCCACGGGATCCCCGGCGACCGTGTGCTGCGGCCCGGTGACATCGTCTCGGTCGACTGCGGCGCACAGTTCCAGGGGTGGAACGGAGACAGCGCCGTGACCTTCATCGTCCCCGGCGATGCGCCCGCTGATGTTCTCGCGCGACGAGAAGAGCTCTCCCGCGTCACGAACGGGTCGATGTGGGCGGGAATCGCGGCGATGGCATCCGCCTCGCATATCGGCGACATCGGCGCGGCGATTCAGGACTACGTCGAGGCGCAGGGGCCGTCCGTGGTTTCGGGGGAGAGCTACGGCATCCTGCGTGAGTACGTCGGTCACGGCATCGGACGCAAGATGCACGAGGCACCCAGCGTGTTCAACTACCGCACGCCGGATCCTGGTGCAGAGATCCGCCCGGGCCTGGCCCTTGCGATCGAGCCGATGCTCACCGCCGGTGGCGAGGCGACGTTCGTCGAGGACGACGACTGGACGGTATCGACGGTAGACGGTTCTGACGGCTGCCACTGGGAGCACAGCGTCGCCCGCCACGAGAACGGCATCTGGGTGCTCACTGCGCCGGATGGGGGAGCGGCCGGTCTTGCTCCGTTCGGCGTGACTCCGACCCCGATCGCCTGAGGTCTCACACGCCAGGCATAGCGACGTCCGGGCAGAATATTCGTTGAGGCAACAGGTTCGCCGACGCGGCGAGCCGTACACAGATCGGAAGTCTATGGCTGCTGCGCAGGGCAGGAACAACTGGTTCGTCATCGGTATCTCGACCGCGGTCGTGGTGGTGCTCGTCGCACTCGGTGCGCTCGTGGTGTGGATGAACAACCGTGCGAACGACCCGGGGGCCGCGCCCACCGGCGACATCATCAACGCGGAGTCGGGCGCGATCACCTTCGGCGAAGGCGACGATGTCGTCGCCACGTACCTGGACTTCATGTGCCCCGCGTGCAACGCCTTCGAACAGTCGTACGGGCAGAGCCTGCAGTCGGCGGCGGCCAACGACGACATCACGCTGGAGATCTATCCGGTCGCGATCCTCGACCACCTCTCGCAGGGGACGAACTACTCGTCCCGTGCCGCGGGAGCGATGTACTGCGTCGCCGACGCCGCCCCAGACAAGGCGCTGGACTACATGAACGCGCTGTTCGCGAACCAGCCGCAGGAGTCGGGTCCCGGTCTGACCGATGAGCAGCTCGCGCAGATCGCGGAGCAGGTCGGTGCGGATGCCGCCGTCAGCTGCATCGCCGACGGCACCTACGAGAAGTTCGGTGCCGCCCAGGCCAAGAAGCACGATGTGCGCGGTACTCCGACGGTCGACATCAACGGCACGCGCCTGGACCACAGCGAGATCAACACCGAGCTGCCCAAGGTGCTGCCCTGATCTCCAACCGCTGACGGCACACTCCGGCGGAGCGGCGGAGAGACGATCGGTGAGTGGGTAGACTGGTTGGTTGATGTCCCGACCCGGGACCGACACCGCCTGTCGTCTTTCTGAAGGACCCACCACCATGTCTCTTCGCCGCTCTTTTGCCGTGCTCGGAACCCTGGGCGTTGCCCTGGGCTCCGGCCTGATCGCTGTCAGCCCGGCAGTCGCCGCCACGTCGGCACCCGGCGCGACGGCAGGTCTCAGTACCGCACTGTGCCCGCCCGAACTGCTCCCACCGCCCGCCAACGACAACCAGGTGTGGCACGACGACCAGATCGGCGTGTTCGCGGGTGGTGACTTCATCGCCGAATCGGCATCGGCTGAGTCCGAGGGGCTGCTTGTTGTTCTCGGCGACGCGACCTTCCGCAACGGCAAGGGGTTCAATGTCGGCACCGTGGGTGTCGGCTCGGGCGTCTCGCCCACGCCCGGTGAGGTTATGCTCGCGGTCGGCGGCGACATCCGTGTCGAAGGTGCGAACACGGTGCTCGATGTGGGTGCCAACGCGACCAACGCGGATGACGAGCTCGTCGGAGGCTCGGTGCAGGTCGGGGGCAACACGACTCCCGCCTACCCGGCACCCGCGTATCGCCTGAACGAGGGAACCCTCACCGAGGGGATGGGTGCGGATGCCGTCAGCGCTTGGGCCGAGACCGACGTCGCGGCCATGTCGCAAGCGTTCTCCGGGCGGGACGACACCGGCGAGGTGACAGGTGACCAGTGGAACCTGACGTTCACGGGTGACGGCGCTAGCTTGCGACAGGTGTTCACCGTGTCCGCTGACGAGCTCACCGGCGGGAACCCTGCGATTCACTTCCTGGAGATCCCCGAGCACGCCAGCGTGGTCGTGAACGTGACCGGCTCCGGCGATGTCGTCTGGGCCCCGACCTACTTCACCGACAACGGCGACCGAGTCGACGGACTGGACGCTCCGCGGTTCGGCCAGGTGGCCGGGCGCACGCTGTGGAACTTCGCAGATGCCGACTCGGTGCACATCGACGGCAGCAGCCAGGTGCTCGGTTCGCTCGTGGTGCCCGCGACGGACCCCACCGACGCTCCGGCGATGCGCATCACGGCATCGACCAACGGCGTCATCTACACCGCAGGCTCGATCATCATGGACGGCCAGGGCAACGAGCAGCACTTCTACCCGTGGATCGAGTATCCCTGCGGCTCCACGCCGGGGCCGGAGCCGGAACCGCAGCCTGAGGTCGAGGGCGCCTTCACCATCACCAAGACGGTGCAGGGCGAGAACGCTCCGCAGGTTGCCTTCAGCGGTGCGTACAGCTGCTCGATCAACGACGCGCAGGTCAGCACGGGAATGTGGGAGCTCGCCGCCGGTGAGACGACAGACCCCATCGTCGCACCCGTCGGAGCATCCTGCGTGGTGAGCGAGGATCTTCCCGCTGACACCGAGGCCGGCACCTGGGGTGCCCCGGTGGTGTCCGGTTCGCCGGCTGTCATCACGAAGGCATCCGCGCAGGAGCCCGTCCGCATCTCGGTGCTGAACACGTTCGTGCCCGCGCCCGGCCCGGGCCCCGAGCCCACGCCGACCCCCGAGCCCACGCCGGACCCGGAGCCCGCGCCGACCCCGGAGCCGACGCCGACCTCGGAGCCCACGGTCGAGCCGACGCCGGCTCCGACCACGCAGGCTGAGACGCCCGAGGGTGAACTTGCGACCACGGGTGGCACGATCGCGATCACGACCGTGGCTCTCGGAGCGCTGCTGTTGGTCGCCGGACTGCTTCTTCGACTGCGTCACCGCGCGCAGCAGTAATCGGTAGCTGCGTCGTCGCGCATTTGCCGCACGGGCATCGACGGTCTATCATAGATCTTTGGTGCCGTGCGCCTTGTTCTGGCGTGTCCCAACTCGGCGGCGCAGCACCGCTATCATCACCCATCCACCGCAGATCGACCGATCTGCAGAAGCGTCAGCGAGGCTATGGCTAAGAAAGACGGTGTCATCGAGATCGAGGGCGTCATTTCCGAGGCGCTGCCCAACGCGATGTTCCGCGTTGAGCTCAGCAACGGACACAAGGTGCTCGCCACGATCTCCGGAAAGATGCGGCAGAACTACATCCGCATCATCCCCGAAGACCGCGTGGTCGTGGAGCTTTCGCCCTACGACCTGACCCGCGGGCGCATCGTTTACCGCTACCGCTGATCGGTCGAGAAGTAACGGCTGTCGACTGGCGAGTCCCTGTGACGGGGCTCGGCACGAGAGAGCACGAAGACAGCGAACAGGAAGCACTATGAAGGTCAACCCCAGCGTCAAGCCCATCTGCGACCACTGCCGCGTGATCCGTCGTCACGGTCGCGTCATGGTGATCTGCAAGAGCAACCCGCGCCACAAGCAGCGCCAGGGCTGAGCACCAGCTCCACAACTGAATACTCCGGTCGTCGAGTGAGTGCATCACTCCACGACCGGGAAATGAACAGGCAGGTCGGATCCCGCGCAGGCGGGGGACACCCCGGGTTGGAGGCCCGGGAACGGACTCTGCTCCACACCTCCACCTCACTCCAGGAGATACCGCATGGCACGTCTTGCCGGCGTTGACATCCCGCGCGACAAGCGCGTGGTGATCGCCCTCACCTACATCTACGGCATCGGCCGTACCCGCTCCGTCGAGATCCTTCAGGCGACCGAGATCGACGAGTCGATCCGCGTCAAGGACCTCTCCGACGAGCAGCTTGTCGCACTGCGCGACCACATCGAAGGCAACTACAAGGTGGAGGGTGACCTGCGCCGCGAGGTCGCCGCCGACATCCGCCGCAAGGTCGAGATCGGCTCCTACGAGGGTCTGCGTCACCGCCGTGGCCTTCCGGTGCGCGGTCAGCGCACCAAGACCAACGCGCGTACCCGCAAGGGCCCGAAGCGCACCGTCGCCGGCAAGAAGAAGGCCCGCTAAGCGGCCAGGGAATAGGAGAACACTTTCATGGCTGCACCCAAGGCCGCCGCGCGCAAGCCGCGCCGCAAGGAGAAGAAGAACATCGCGCTGGGCCAGGCCCACATCAAGTCGACGTTCAACAACACCATCGTTTCGATCACCGACCCGTCCGGCGCTGTCATCAGCTGGGCCTCGTCGGGTGGCGTGGGCTTCAAGGGCTCGCGCAAGTCGACCCCGTACGCGGCCGGCATGGCCGCCGAGTCGGCTGCCCGCCAGGCCGCCGAGCACGGTGTCAAGAAGGTCGACGTCTTCGTCAAGGGCCCGGGCTCGGGTCGTGAGACCGCGATCCGCTCGCTGCAGGCCGCTGGCCTCGAGGTCGGTTCGATCCAGGACGTGACGCCGCAGGCTCACAACGGCTGCCGTCCGCCGAAGCGCCGCCGCGTCTGATCTCGTCCCTGCCCGCCCGGCGCCGCTCAGGCGCCGGGCGGGCAGGTCCACAACTCAAGACCTCACCCACACATGTCATATAGCGGGCATGTGATCGAAAGGAACACATAGTGCTCATCGCACAGCGTCCCACTCTCACCGAGGAAAAGATCTCCGAGAACCGCAGCCGGTTCGTCATCGAGCCGCTGGAGCCCGGGTTCGGATACACGATCGGCAACGCGCTGCGCCGCAGTCTGCTGTCGTCGATCCCCGGCGCATCGGTCACCACCATTCGCATCGACGGCGTGCTGCACGAGTTCAGCACGATCCCCGGTGTGAAGGAGGATGTCACCGAGATCATCCTGAACATCAAGCAGCTGGTCGTTTCCAGCGAGCGCGACGAGCCCATCACCGCGTACCTGCGCAAGACGGGCGCCGGCGAGGTCACCGCCGCTGACATCTCCGCTCCGGCGGGTGTCGAGGTGCACAACCCCGAGCTGGTCATCGCGACGCTCAACGACACCGCTCGTTTCGAGCTCGAACTCACCATCGAGCGTGGCCGCGGCTACGTCTCGGCTGCGCAGAACCGCAGCGAGTACGCCGAGGCCGGCCAGATCCCGGTCGACTCGATCTACTCGCCGGTGCTCAAGGTCAGCTACCGCGTCGACGCCACCCGTGCCGGTGAGCGCACCGACTTCGACAAGCTGGTGCTCGATGTCGAGACGAAGTCGGCGATCAGCGCGCGCGACGCCGTCGCATCGGCCGCGAAGACCCTCACCGAGCTGTTCGGTCTCGCTCGCGAGCTGAACACCGAAGCAGAGGGCATCGAGATCGGCCCCGCGCCGGTCGAGGCCGTGCTCTCCAGCGAGCTCTCCATGCCGATCGAGGACCTCGATCTGTCGGTGCGCTCGTACAACTGCCTCAAGCGTGAGGGCATCAACACCGTTTCGGAGCTGGTCGCCCTTTCGGAGACGCAGCTGATGAACATCCGCAATTTCGGACAGAAGTCGGTCGACGAGGTGCGCGACAAGCTCGTCTCGCTCGGTCTGTCGCTGAAGGATTCGGTGCCCGGTTTCGACGGCGCCCACTTCTACAGCGCAGGCGAAGACGAGTCCTTCTGAAACCCGACCTCTTCCTGATCAGGAGCTAGACGAACATGCCCAAGCCCACCAAGGGTCCCCGCCTCGGAGGCGGCCCCGCACACGAGCGCCTTCTTCTCGCGAACCTCGCGGCAGCGCTCTTCACCAACAAGTCGATCCGCACGACCGAGACGAAGGCCAAGCGCCTGCGTCCGCTCGCGGAGCGTCTGATCACGCTCGGCAAGCGTGGCGACCTGCACGCACGCCGCCGTGCAGCGACCGTGCTGCGCTCGAACAAGGACGCCCTGCACGTTCTGTTCGCCGAGATCGCCCCGCTGGTCGCCGAGCGTGAGGGTGGCTACACCCGTATCACGAAGGTCGGCAACCGCAAGGGCGACAACGCGCCCATGGCCGTGATCGAGCTCGTTCTCGAGCCCGTCGCGCCGAAGAAGAAGGCCAAGCCCGCCGCTAAGGCCGCAGCGCCCAAGGCTGAGAAGGTCGAAGAGGCACCCGCCGAGGAGACCGTCGAGGATGCCGCTGCTGAGGCACCCGCGGAGGAGAAGGCCGAGTAAGGCCCTCCACGCGTTGTAAGAAGCCCGCCACCCTCTGGGGTGGCGGGCTTCTTCGCATCCGCTGGCGTAGTGAAGCGTTACGCGGCGCGAAGCTCCTTGCGCAGGATCTTGCCCGCGCTCGACTTCGGGATGGCCTCGATGAACTCGACCTGGCGCACCTTCTCGTG
Organism: Microbacterium sp. 2216-1; assembly: GCF_046507855.1. Taxonomy (NCBI): domain Bacteria; kingdom Bacillati; phylum Actinomycetota; class Actinomycetes; order Micrococcales; family Microbacteriaceae; genus Microbacterium; species Microbacterium sp. 2216-1. Next base: position 195,941 of record NZ_JBKFTM010000003.1, on the reverse strand, counting down.
CGGGGCGACGCGCGCTGCGACGAAGTCCATCACATCCTGGGCGCTGAGATCAGCATCCGCCTGACGCACCACGAAAGCCTTCGGGATCTCCTGGCCATCCTCGTCGTAGGCACCGATCACGGCGCTGTCGGCGATGAGCGGATGCTCGAGCAGGAGCGCTTCGAGCACGGCGGGCGCTACCTGGTAGCCCTTGTACTTGATGAGTTCCTTCAGACGGTCGACGATCCGGAAGATGCCGTCGGAGGTGACGGTCGCGATGTCACCGGTGTGCAGCCAACCGTCGGCGTCGAGCATCTCGGCGGTCGCCTCAGGACGGTTCAGGTAGCCGCTCATGATCTGCGGGCCGCGCAACCAGAGTTCGCCGGCGGCGCTGGGGCCTTCGGCGGGAACGTCGACGTCGATGCCGGTCTCGGGGTCGACGATACGGGCCTCGGTGTTGGGGACCAGCGGGCCGATCGACGACTTGTCGATGTCAGTGCGCTCGGCCGGGATGAGGTTGGCCGCCGGGCTCGTCTCGGTCATGCCGTAACCCTGCACCACGCTGCAGCCCAGGCGCTGCTCGACCGCGGCCGCCAGTGCACCGTCCAGCGGCGCCGCCCCCGAGAAGATCACGCGCACCGACGACAGATCGTACTGGTCGACGATGGGGTGCTTCGCGAGCGCCACCGCGACCGGCGGAGCGATGAACACCCAAGACGTGCGGTGCTCCTGGATGATGCGCAGGAACTCGGGTAGGTCGAACTTCGGCATGGTGACCAGTCCGGCGCGCTGACGGATCGCGAAGTTCAGCAGCACCGTCATTCCGTAAATGTGGAAGAACGGCAGGATTGCGAGGATGCGGTCCTGCTCGCCGACGGTGAGCATGGAGCGGCACTGGGCAACGTTCGCGACCAGGTTGCGGTGTGTGAGCATCACGCCCTTCGGGCGACCCGTCGTCCCCGATGAATAGGGCAGCACAGCGAGATGCGTCGCCGGGTCGAAGACGACGTCCGGTGCGGCGTGGCCCTCTGCCAGCAGGGAGCGCAGGTCGGGGTGGCCCTCTGCTCCGTCGAGCACGATGAGCCGGTCGTCGGGAATACCGCGCTGCGCGGCGGCTGCCTTCGCGCCCGCGAGCAGCGGTGTGACGGTGATCAGCCACTCCGCACCAGCGTCTTCAAGCTGGTTCGCGATCTCGTCGGCCGTGTACAGGGAGTTGATGGTCGTCGCGGTGGCGCCGGCACGCAGAATGCCGTGGAAGACCGTCGCGAACGCCGGGATGTTGGGGCAGAGGATGCCGATGCGTGAGCCGACCCCGATGCGACGGGCGGCGAGAGCGCCCGCGAACAGATCGATCTGGGCGACGAGCTGTCGGTACGTCGTCTCGGCGCCGCTCGTGCCGTCGACGATCGCGACGGCATCCAGCTGAGACTCGTCGAGATCGGCGAACAGGTACTCGTAGATCGACGTGTTCGGGATCTCGATGTCGGGAAGTGTGCTGCGCATGGGGATCTCCTTCGATCGCGCGTCCGATGTGGGACTCAGTCTCTCATGCTGTGACACGCAATGCCGAACCTGCGGGGCGCCGACCCCGTGCGCAACAGACACAGCTCACGGGTTTAGTGTTGACCGTGTGACTGAAGAGGATCTGTCCATCACCCGGGAGCCTCGCGCGTACTTCACTTTCGTCTTCATCGGACTGCTGGCAGGCCTCCTGTCGGGGCTGTTCGGCGTCGGCGGCGGAACGGTGATCGTGCCCCTGCTCGTGCTGATGCTGCACTATGGTCAGCGCCGCGGTGCCGGCACGTCGCTCGCCGCGATCGTGCCGACGGCGAGCATCGGTGTCATCTCGTACGCCCTGGCCGATGCGGTGGCCTGGATCCCGGCGCTCATCCTCGCCGGAGGCGCTGTCGTGGGGGCGCAGATCGGCACCTGGTTGCTGCCGAAGGTGTCGCAGTCGGCATTGCGCTGGGGCTTCGTGGCGTTCCTCGTCGCGGTCATCGTCAGCCTGTTCGTCGTGATCCCCTCGCGCGAGGCTGAGCTCGTGCTCGGGTGGGGCAACGGCATCGGCCTTGCGGGTGTCGGCGTCGGCACCGGCATCATCGCCGGGCTCATCGGCGTCGGTGGAGGCGTCGTCGTCGTGCCCGTGCTGATGCTCGTCTTCGGCACCAGTGACCTGGTCGCCAAGGGCACGTCGCTGCTGATGATGATCCCCACCGCGATCTCGGGGACCATCGGCAACCTGCGTCACGGCAATGTCGACCTGCTGGCGGCCGGCATCATCGGACTCGCCGCTTGCACGACGACGGCGCTGGGCGCCTGGTTGGCGACGATCGTGGATCCGTTCGTCGGCAACATGCTCTTCGCGGGCTACCTGCTGTTCATTGCGGTGCAGATGAGCGTGAAGGCCATCCGCGGACGCCGGCGCTGATCTCGCCCGCGCTGGAGGGTTTGTCCGGTCGTGGGCACCGGCGCTTCTGAGGCACGCTCGGTAGGATCGAGGGGTGCCTGTGAACAACGAACTGGTCGGCCGGGAGTTCCCGCCGACGGCCCCGTATCTGGTCGGACGAGAGAAGGTGCGCGAATTCGCCCGCGCAGTCTTCGCGGATGCTCCTCAGCACACCGACGTCGAGGCGGCCCGCGCGGCCGGCTATGCCGACGTCGCTGCGCCGCCGACCTTCGCGATGGTCGTGCAGGACCTCACTCTTCAGCAGCTGCTCGCCGAGCCCGACTCGGGGATCGTGCTCGCCCGTACGATCCACGCCGAGCAGCGGTTCGCCTACACGCGTCCGATCGTCGCGGGCGATGAGCTGACCGCGCAGCTGGCGGTCACGGGCATCCGCACTCTCGGAGGCAACGCGATGATCACGAGCGACGCGACGATCACCGATGGCGACGGCGCGCACGTCGTCACCGCCACCAGCGTTCTGCTGGTGGGCTCGGAAGCTACCGACGAGGAGGCGAAGTGATGGCCGAGTACACCGTTGGCGACATCGTCGCCGAGCGCACCGTGTACCTGACACGTGAGTCGCTGGTGCGTTACGCCGGGGCATCCGGCGATTTCAACCCGATCCACTACCGCGACGATGTGGCCGAGGCCGTCGGCCTTCCCGGCGTGCTCGCGCATGGCATGCTCACGATGGGGCTGGCCTCATCGACGGTGCTGGCCGCGCTTCCCGCCGACGTCCGTGTGATCGACTACGGGGTGCGCTTCACCAAGCCGGTCGTCGTCGATCCCGAGCACGGCGCCGATGTGCACGTGCTCGCCAAGGTCGGCGCTGTCGATGAGACCTCGGCACGCATCGATCTCACGGTGAAGGCCGCCGAGACCACGGTGCTCGCCAAGGCCCAGCTGCGCGTCGCGCTCTGAAGGGGCGTCGGCTGAGATGACAGAGATCGAACCCATCGCCCTGCGCGAGCTGACCACCCTGCGGACGGGCGCCGCCCCGCATCGGATGCTGGATGCCACCACGACCCCCGAGCTCATCTCCGCTCTCCGCGAGGTGTGGCAGGAGGGAGGCGAGTGGTTCGTGCTGGGCGGGGGATCCAATCTCTTCGTCGGTGACGAGCCGTTCGACGGCACGGTCATCCGCATCCTCACCACAGGTATCGAGGAGCTGCCGTCGCCGCACGAGGGTCGCATCCGGTTGCGTGTGCAGGCGGGGCATTCGTGGGACGACCTGGTCGCCTACGCGGTCGAGCGCGGGTACGCGGGCATCGAGGCGATGAGTGGCATCCCCGGTACCGTCGGCGCGGCTCCCGTGCAGAACGTGGGCGCCTACGGGCAGGAGATCCAGGAGACCCTCGTCGAGGTCGAGCTGATCGACGAGCACGCCGACGCCGCCGTCGTGGTTCCGGCCGCCGAACTCGGATTGGGGTTCCGTACCTCGGTACTCAAGCACCATTACGGCGAGGTGCAGGAGCGCCGCGCCGTCATCCTCTCGGTGACTCTCGACCTGGCTGTGACGGGCGATGGCGGACGCGTCGTGCGCGGTGACCAGCTGCGCCGGGCCCTGGGCCTGGAGGACTACGAGCCTGTGCCGCTGAGCTGGGTGCGCGCGCGGATCCTCGAGACCCGTGCGATGAAGGGGATGCTGCTCGACGAGGCCGATCCCGATACCCGTAGCGCGGGGTCGTTCTTCCAGAACGCGATTGTGTCCGAGGCCGTGGCGCGCACGCTGCCGGCGGAATGCCCGCGGTGGAAGGTCGAGCCCGACCTCGACGCGATGACGGTGATTCCGTTGGATGACTACTACGGGCTCAGCCCGCGCGCCGAGCGGCCCGCGAGCATGGTGAAGGTCAGCGCCGCATGGCTGATCGAGAACTCGGGCATCCGCAAGGGCTTCAAACTGCCGCGTTCGCGCGCGGGCATCTCGACGAAGCACGCCCTCGCGGTGACCAACCGCGGCGGTGCGACCGCCGCTGAGGTGAGCGAGCTCGCCCGCTTCGTGCAGAGTCGCGTGCACGCCGAGTACGGTCTGCTGCTGCAGCCCGAGCCGGTTCTGGTGGGCGTCGAGCTCTGACACCGCCGCCACCCCCACTTCACGCCGAGACCCCTACGTAGCTGCGCAGCTACGTAGGGGTCTCGGCGGTAGAACGGGGTGTCGACGCGCGGGTCAGGAGGCGAACAGGCGCAGATCGATCGTGTTCATTGTCGGGACGGTCAGAAAGCCCTCCGGGGACACTGCGACGGGCTCACCCGTCGCTGTGCGGATGCTGGCGCCGGTGCCTCCGGTAATGCGGTAGGGCAGGGCCGGGTCGGAGGTCGCGTTGATGATGACCAGACGCTCGATGCCGGTCAGATCCAACTCGAGCGTGCGCGGCTGATAGGCCGCGACCACGCGCGTTCCGCCCAGGCGAGAGCTCACGACCGGATAGCCCTCAGCCGGTAGCGAGGCGCACACCTCTCCGCGGATGAGCACGTCGCGCAGGTCGCGCCAGAGGGCGATCAGCTCGGTGAGTCGGGTGACCTGCTCGTCGGGAAGCGTGTCCAGCGGCATCGAGATCTGCGGCACCGAGAAGAACGCGCCGAAGAACTGCCGCGATACGGCGTCCACTCCCGCGTCCGGCGACCACATCAGCGGGTCGGAGTGCACGATCTGCGCGGTCGTGAGCAGCCGCAAATCCACCGTCGAACGCCGGTTCTGGTCGGCATCGGCGGGACAGTCGTTCGCGCGCACGACATCGGCGAATCCGGCGATCTCGGGGGAGACATACGGCTGGCGGTACTCGATGACAGATCCCGGGCGGGCGGCGCTGACCGCATCTGACACCTCGCCGAGAAGTACCTTCATAGCTCGGCCGACATCGCCGATGTCCCCGTGCGAGGGGGTTCCGGCGTACACCATTGCATCGTTGAGGAAGTCGATCTTCAGCCCTTCGAGACCGTACTCCTGAACGAGCCGGACGCACGTGTCGACGATGTGGCGACGCACCAGGGGATGCCGGGGATCGAGCACGTGCGCGCGCAACCCGTCGGAGCGGTGCGGGGCGAACCGCTGCAGGGCGGCGAACGCCTGGCTGCGCTCGCCGAGCAGCAGCGGGGCGATCCACGCGACAGCGCCCAGTCCCTCGGCGCGCAGCGCCTCGATCGTTTGTCGGAAGTCTGGAAACTTCGCGGTGTCCGGCACCCAGTCGCCGCAGCCGGCGTACCAGCGTCCGTCGCCGAACGCCTGCCAACCGTCGTCGATGAACAGCGACTTGGCGCCCAGGCGACGGGCGATCGGCGCCTGCGTGCGCAGGATCTCATCCGAGATCCGCTGCGAGCACGCGTACCAGGTCGAGTACACGGGCTCGATGGCCAGCGGCGACACAGGGCGTTCCGGGAGGCCGCGTCGCAGCACCTGCGACAGGGCCTCGATCGCGCGACCGTACGCGAGCGGCTCCGTGACGATGTGCAGGTGGAACGGCTGCCCGCTCGCCACGATCTCCGCGCCGACGCCGAGGCGCGAGACGAACGTCTTCGACTCCTCGGAGACGCCGTACTCCAGGAGGCCGCTCGCCGTCATGCAGTCGTAGGCGAAGGCGACGTGGGAACTCTCGTCCGTGTCGCACAGCACCGCGAGCGGCAGCGACCACACTGCGCTGAACTTCTGGCGACCGGCCCAGTCAGCCGGCAGCCCGCGGACGGCATCGAATCCGCCGTGCCACACGCCAGAGGCGTTGCCGAGCGGCGCTTCGAGGACGACTTGTCCTTCGGAATCCGGCGCGATGGCGACCGTGGTGACGGCGCCGTCGCCGGTCACCGACAGGATTCGGCATCCGCCGCCGACACCGACAGTGATATCGCGGGCGACGGGGGTCCACTGGACGGCGTCCAGGTGATGGTCTTCGAGGAGCACGGTGATCCTTACTGCTTTACTGCACCGGCGAGGATGCCGGCGACGAACTGACGCTGGAGGAAGAGGAAGAGGATGAGTACGGGGAGCATCGACAGGAACGTGCCCATCAGCAGCTGGCCGTAATCGGTCGTGCCGATGCCCTGCAGCGTGGCGAGGGCGACCGGAGCGGTGTACGCCTCTGGTGTGCGGAGCACGACGAGCGGGTAGACGAAGTCGTTCCACTGCGCGAGGAAGAGGAAGATTGCCAGGGCGGCGATCGCCGGTCGTACGGTCGGCACAACGATGCCCATGAAGATGCGGAATTCACCCGCGCCGTCGATCCGCGCCGCCTGGATCAGCTCGTCCGGCACAGCCGTCATCGTCTGCTTGATCAGGAAGATGCCGAACGGCAGTGCGAGGTTCGGCAAGATCAGCGCCTGATAAGTGTCGAGCCAGCCGATGCTGACCATCAGCTGGAACAGCGGTACCAGCGTGACCTGTGAGGGCAGTGCGAGCGTGACGAGCACGACGCCGAACAGCAGCGAGTTGCCGGGGAAAGTGAACTTCGCGAACGCGTACCCGGCTGCTGTACAGACGATCAGACCCAGCACGGTGTAGGTCAGTGATACGAACAACGAGTTCAGCATGGCTCGGCCGAACAGGGTGTCGGTGAGCACACCCACGAAATTCTGGATGAAGTGGTCGCCCGGAAGGAAGTTCGGCGGCGTCGAGAAGATCTCGGATGAGGGATACGTCGTCGCGATGATGAGCCAGTAGAACGGCAGTGCCATCAGCACGGCACCGGCGGTGATCGTCGTGGTGAGCACGAGCGACTTCGTACGGCGGTGCGGGGTGGTCGCGAGTGCGGTGTCGGTCATGGCTTCTCCTTGAAGAACCGCAGCTGGATCAACGAGATCACGGCGATGATGATGGTCAGTGCGTACCCGATCGCCGACGCGTAGCCGAAGTCGAAGTACTGGAAGCCGTTCTGATACAGGTACATGCCCACGGTGAGAGTGGCGTTGTTGGGGCCGCCGTTGGTGAGGACGTACGGCTCGTCGAAGAGCTGGAGCGTGCCGATTGTGGAGAGGATCACGGTCAGTGCCAGTGCCGGACGGAGCCCGGGAAGGGTGACGTGCCAAAAGCGGCGTCGTGCGTTCGCGCCGTCGACCGATGCCGCCTCATACAGCTCACCAGGGATGGACTGCAATTGCGCCAGGTAGATGATCGCGCTCTGCCCGGTGTAGTGCCAGGTCATCGCGATGACGATGGCGATCCGCGCCCAGAACGGGTCGCCGAGCCAGGGGATCGGATCGACGCCTACCAGCCCGAGCAGGTAGTTCACGAAGCCGTCCTGCGTGTTCAGCAGGGCGCGGAACAGGATGCCGTAGGCGACGAGCCCCATCACGATCGGGACGAAGTACAGAGCCCGGAACAAGGTGCGCGTCTTTAGCAGTAGCGAGTTGAAGGCCACAGCCAGCAGCACGGCAAGAGCCAGCATGATGGGCACCTGCACGATGAGGATGATGGCGGTGTTCCCCAGCGCCTTGTAGAACAGCGGGTCGGCGAGTAGGCGCACGTAGTTCTGCATGCCGACGAAGGTCGTCTGGCCGCCGATGTTTGCCGTCAGGCTCAGCCACAGGGCGCTGGCGTATGGGTACAGCTTGAACGTCGCGAACAGCAGGATCATCGGCGCCAGGAACAGGTAGGGAACGTAGCGCGGGTGGCCGATCGATGATCGTCTGCGCCGGGTGGTTGCGTTGGTCACGGTGTGATTCCTCGGGGAGAGGGGTGCTACCGCCGATGGCGACGGCAGCACCCCGACGGCGTCAGTCCTTCGCGATCTTGCGACCGGTCTGCGATGCGACCTGCTCGGCCGCGGCGTCCAGCGCCTCCTGCGGATCAGCGTCCTCCAGCAGCACCTTGCTCTGTGCATCGGTGTACGCCTTCAGTGCTCGGGCGTAGTCGCTGGTGTAGTTGATGGCCGGCGTATCCTGCGCGAGCTGGGCGATGAAGACGTCGTTCACGCGCTGACCGTTGTAGAACTCGCTCGGAGCAGAGAAGTTCGGCGACTCCAGCAGCGGCTTGTATCCCGGGAACATGCCGCCCCCGTCGTACATGAGCTCCTGGCCATCGAGGGTGCCGAGGGCAAACTCGACGAACGCGGCCGCGGTGGCCTGGTTCTTGCTGGAGGTCGGGATCGATAGGTAGGTGCCGCCGTTGACCGCTGCGGTGAGACCGCCGGGCGTGACTGCCGGAGGCTGTGCGACGGCCCACTTGCCGGCCATGTCCGGTGCCTCGTTCTCGATCACACCGGCCAGCCAGCCGCCGGCAGCCAGCGTGGCGACCTCGCGCTCGCCGCGGATGGTGGCCAGCAGAGCGTCCCAGCCGCCGGGCACGTCGCCGACGATGCCGAGGTCGTTCGCCTCCTTGATGAGCTCGAGCGAATGGATGCCCTCCTTGCTGGACATCACGATGTCGCCCTCCTCATTGAAGTAGAACGAACCCTGCAGCGCGGTCAGCAACTGCCAGAGGCCCGCGGAGTCCGCGACCGTGGCTGCCTTGTCCTGCGTGTACAGGTCGGCGCCGGTACTCTCCTTGATGGCGACGCCCGCCTCGAGGAGGTCGTCCCAGGTCTTGATCGACTCGAAGTCGACACCGGCCTCTTCGAAGAGGTCCGTGCGGTAGAAGAAGCCGGTCGCGTTGACCTCGTAGGGGATGCCGTAGAGGGCGCCGTCGGCGCCCGAGCCGCTCTTCCATGCGCCGGCGGGGAAGTCCTTCTCCAGGTCGCCCATGCCGTAGTCGCGCAGGTCGACGAGCTGACCGGGGAACTTCTCGACGTAGTTGCCCATGTAGTCGATGCCGATGTTGAGCACGTCGGCGAGACCTGCGCCGCCTGCGGCCATGCCGGTGGTGATCTTGTCCCAGATGGCGGGGTTGCCGACATCCTGGACCTCGATCTCGACGTCGGGGTGCAGCTTCTGGAATGCGGGGATCGCGGCCTTGAGGCCCGCGCCGGGAGCATTCCAGCTCCAGACGGTGATCTTGCCGCCGATCTCGCCATCCGGGCCGGAACTCGACTCGGCGGCGGGAGAGCAGGCGGTCAACGACAGCGCGGCGATGCCGGCCATCGCGAGCAGCGCTGTGGAACGGCGTGAGAACTTCATCGTTCGATGTCCTTTCAGGGCAGGGGGTGCAACTTCGCTGACCAGACTGTAGCAACGCAAATAGCATTTATGCAAGAATTAGTCGCAAGTTTGCAAAACTCGAAGGAGAGCCATGAGCACGGATGCAGTCCACCTCACCGCCGGCGGCGTCAGCGTGATCATCGCGGCGGATGCCGGGACGATGCCGTACGTCGCGTACTGGGGCAGGGGCCTGGGCGAGCTTAGCGACGCCGAACTGCAGCAGATCGCGCAGGACGCACACCGGCAGTGGGCTGTCAGCACGCCCGACCTGCCCGTGCCCGTCGGCGTGCTTCCGGAGGCGCGTCAGGGCTGGTTCAGCATCCCCGGAGTCGCGGGGCACCGCCACGGCGCCGTTCCCTTCGCCGCCTTCGCGCGCGTCACGCCGCTACTTGCCTCCGGGCGCAGCCTCGAGGTCACCGGCATCGACACGGCCGCGGCGCTCGAGGTCACCCTCCATCTGGAGTTGTTCGACAGCGGTCTGCTGCGCACCCGAGCCTCGTTGCGCAACGACGGCGTCGACGAATACACCGTCGGCGGGATCGACGTCACGATGCCGGTGCCGCCGCGCGCGACCGAGATCCTCGACTTCAGCGGCCGCCACAACGGCGAGCGGCGCCCGCAGCGCGCCGTCGTCGTGGACGGCACCCACTTGCGCGAGAACCGCCGAGGACGCACCGGCCCGGACGCCGTCACGCTGCTCGCCGCCGGCGAGCCGGGATTCACCGAGGAACGCGGTGAGGTGTGGGCCTCACACGTCGGCTGGTCGGGGAATCAGCGTTCCTGGCTGCACCGCGGCAACAGCGGAACCGCCCACCTCGGCGGCGGGGAGCTGCTCGCCGAAGGTGAAGTACCGCTGCTCGCCGGCGAGGAGTACACCTCGCCATGGGTGTACTTCACCTACGGTGACGGCCTCGACGCGGCATCCGCCCGCATTCATGACATGCTCCGCGCACGACCCGGCCACCCGCCGATCGGGCGCCCGATCACGCTGAACACCTGGGAGGCCGTCTACTTCGACCACGCGATCGCGCCGCTGATCGAGCTTGCCGACGCGGCATCCGAGATTGGCGTCGAGCGCTTCGTGCTCGATGACGGATGGTTCTCCGGGCGACGTCACGACCGCGCCGGCCTCGGCGACTGGTTCGAGGACGCCGACGTCTGGCCGCACGGTCTCGGGCCACTGGTCGATCACGTCCGCAGCCGCGGCATGCAGTTCGGCCTCTGGTTCGAACCCGAGATGACCAACCCCGACTCGGAGCTCGCGCGGCAGCATCCGGACTGGATCCTCTCGCCGATCGACCGCGATGCACCGCTGGCGCGTCAGCAGCTGGTGGTGAACATCGCCCACCCGGAGGCCTTCGCCTACATCGCCGAGCGCCTGATCGACATCATCACGGGCCACCGCATCGACTACGTGAAATGGGACCACAACCGCGACCTGGTCGAGCCGGTGGACCGGCTCACCGGCCGGGCCGGCGTGCACCGGCAGACGCACGCCACCTACCGCCTTATGCGGACGGTGCGCGAGGCGTGCCCCTGGCTGGAGATCGAGTCGTGCTCCGCGGGTGGCGGTCGCATCGACCTCGGTATCGTCGATGTCGTCGACCGCTTCTGGAGCAGCGATTCCAATGACCCCCTAGAACGTCAGCGCATTCAGCGCGGCACCAGTTTGCTGATGCCGGTGGAGATGCTCGGCGCGCACGTCGGCGCGCACGTTGCGCACGTCACGGGGCGCGCCGCGTCCATGACGTTCCGGGCCGTGACCGCACTCGTCGGCAGCTTCGGCATCGAATGGGATCTTCGCGAGGCGACGCCGGCGGAGCGCGACGAACTGGCCGGATGGATCACCGTCGTCAAACGTTTGCGCCCGCTGATCGAACGAGGGCGGCAGCACCGTCTGCAGACGGAACCGCAGCTGGTCGCGCAGGCGATCGTCGCGGCCGATGGTGGACACGCGGTGGCCACCATCGCGGCGATCGACTCCCCGCATCATCTCCCGGGCGGCCACCTGCGCATCACCGGTCTGGATCCCGAGCGTACCTACCGCATCGAGCGGGTGCTGATCGACGGCGCGGCGGATCCCACCGCGAGCCGGCGCCAGCCGCTGTGGTGGTCAGACACCTTGGAGTTCTCTGGGAGAGTGCTCGCTGAGATCGGACTCGGTCTGCCGACGCTGCGCCCGCAGGAAGCCGGACTCGTCGAGTTCACCGTGGTCTCCTGATGCGCGGCATCGGACTGCGCAGCAGCTGCACGCGCCTGGAGGAAATCTTCGACTGGGCACGGATCACCGCACTCGGGCACCGCGTCGACGGCGGCGTCAGTGGACTGCGGGACGTGTCGGAGCACACTCCCGAAGGCCTCGGCGAGGTGCCGTACGCGGATGCCTACTGGGCAGGGTACTCGCATCGGTCAGGCTACTACTTACGCGACTTCGTCCACCAGGCCGTGGGGGCGCAGCTGCTCGGAATGGCGGATCGCAACGATGCCATGCTGGGTTCGTTCCTGCGCTCGGCGACCGCTGAGCGTGGTGACTGGCCGCTGTGGGCACTCAACTTCGACCGCCACACGCCCCTGCAGATCGACTACCGTGGGCCGGATCGATTCGTGCGCGAACTGCCAGCCGTGTTCGAACTGGCCGAAACGGCGCATGTGCTTCAGCGCTGGACCGGGAATCCGATCTCGCGCGATGCGCTCAGTACCGTGACCCGCTTCGTTGAATCGTTCGTTGATGACCACGACCTGCCACCGGGCAACGGCGTCGCCGGCATTGACGGACCCGGCATCTTCGACGGCACGGCAAGCTACAACGAGCTTCCCGGTGTGATCTTGCGCGAGGCGGGCGACGGGTTCGGCTCGCAGTACGCGGCGACACGGCATGTGGCGGCGCTGGTGTCGGGCAATGGCGGCGACCCTGCGTTGCTCGTCGCTCGTGCGGATGCCCTGCTGGCGCTGTACAGGAACACGTGGAGCCGCGGCGCAGGGGAGGGGGTGGTCTGCGGATGGACCCCGACGGGGCATCCGATCCGCGCGTGGTCGAGGGAGTCGACCTGGTTCCCATTGCTGAAGGGGCTTCTCACTGATGATCGGGCGGGTGCCGAGCTCGACCGAGTCGATCGGCTTTGCCGCGACTCCGAAACCGCGCCGAAGAACGTCGAGGCTCTCACCTACCTGCCCGATCTGTACTTTCGTCACGGGCGTGCCGATACGGCCTGGAACTGGATGCAGCGAGTGTTCGCGCAACGTGACGAGCCACATGAGGTGTCGCTGCAAGGCCGCAACGGTTCCTACCCGGAAGTCTCATTCACCCTCCTTTCCCAGGTGGCGCTTGGAATCCTGGGGATGGAAGTGGATGCCAGGCGAAGTCGCCTTACGTTGCGGCCCGGATTGCCGACAGGGGTGAGAGATGTCGAGATGACGGGTATCCCCTTTGCGGATGGGCAGCTCGACCTGTGCGTCGCACAAGGGCGATGCCGTGTCGTGAATGAGACCTCGCGATCACTGAGGGTTGCGATTGGTGAAGCGGGCTTTCGGGACCCTCACCTGAGTGGTGCTGAGCGGCCCGGGACCGCCGTGACGATCCGATCGGGCGAGGCTCTTGCACTGCCAACGCTGATCTAACTTCAGTGCGTGTGGGCCGGGCCGGTCGACCTCCGTACTCGCAACTCGGGTTCTACCAGAGTCTCTTCGGTGCGCACAGGGCGATCATGCACCATGGTCACTAGCGTGCGCGTGCACAGTTCTGCAATCGTCTCGATGGGTTGGCGGACGCTTGTCAGCGGCGGGTCGGTGAACTCGAGCATGTATGTGTCGTTGTACCCAATAACTGAGACGTCTCCGGGAACCTCCAGGCCACGTCTGCGGATCGCCCGGTAGGCACCCAACGCCATATCGTCGCTGGATGCGATGATCGCCGTCGCGCCGGCGTTGAGCAGTTCGTCTGCAGCGCTGCGGCCTCCGTCGATTGAGTAGTGCACGCGCACCACGAGGTCTTCGGCGTCGGTCAAACCGCGCGAGTCCATCGACGAGAGGTACCCTTCGACACGTCGATCTGCGGGGATGTTCCCCGCTGGGCCGGCCATCATTCCGATTCGGCGGTGTCCGAGTTCGTATAGGTGTGCAACGGACAGCTCCGCGGCCTGCCAGTCATCAGTGGATATCGCGGGCGCATCGACAGCCGAGAACGGGCCGTTGATGGTGAGGAAGGGGACGCCGCGTGACTCGAGGAGCTGGTGCGCGACCGGGTCAGAGGTGCGCAGAGTATTGCTGGAGGAGAGGAAGATTGCGCCGGCGATGCCCTTGTCGATCAGCATCTCGACGTAGTCCTGCTCGGCTATCGTGCCGGGGTACACAGGACAGACCACCGCCCGCAGCCCGTGCGGGCTCAAGCGTGTCTCAATCTCATCCGACATCTCGGAGAAGATGATTCCCTTCAAGCTCGGTGTGAGGATCAAGACGATCTCACCCTTCACGCTCCGCTCGTACCCGACTTCGCGAAGCGCAGCTTCCACTTGATCACGGGTCTTCTGCGCGACGCCGTACTTTCGGTTGAGTACACGACTGACGGTCGCTTCGCTGACCCCGGCGAGAGCGGCGATCTCGGAGAGTCGCATTGATCCAGCCGGCGATCTTGTCTTGCGCGACGTAGACGTTCTCGCGTCTACTTCCTCTGCTCCCTCGGTCTTGCGCCTGTCCAGGTCCATGCTCCAATCTTGCACGAACAGCAGATGCCTGGACGTCGCACACTCTCGGCATGAGTAGGCAGTCCCGCGCCGGGGAACGCGGCAGAGATGCTGACGGGTCTGCGCTTCGCGAATCAGGGGAGAGCTAATGCTGCTCCCGGTCATCGATCCGCTGCAGAAGCGGCCATGGGGCGACCACGACGGCACGCTTGTCGACCGGTTCGGTGTTCCCTGGCTGATCGGGTATCAGGGCTGATCGACCTGACACCGCCGACACCCCCACTTCACGCCGAGACCCCTACGTAGCTGCGCAGCTACGTAGGGGTCTCGGCGGTAGAACGGGGTGTCGACGCGCGGGTCAGGAGGCGAACAGGCGCTGCAGGCGCTGCACGCCCTCCAGCAGCTGGTCGTCGCCGAGCGCGTACGACAGGCGCAGGTAGCCGGACGGGCCGAAGGCCTCGCCGGGGACGACGGCGACCTCGGCCTGTTCGAGGATCAGATCGGCCAGCTCGAGCGACGTCGTGGGAGTCACACCGCCCCAGGTTCGGCCGAGGAGGCCCTGCACATCGGGGTACACGTAGAAAGCGCCCTGCGGGTTGGGCACCACCAGCCCGTCGATCTTCGACAGCTCCGACACGATCAGACGGCGACGGCGGTCGAACGCCTCGCGCATCTGCTCCGCCTCGGTCTGAGGCCCGGTCAAGGCAGCGATGGCTCCGCGCTGCGCGACGTTGTTGACGTTGCTCGACAGGTGCGACTGCAGGTTGGCGGCGATCTTGATGGCATCCGCCGACCCCACCATCCAGCCCACACGCCAACCGGTCATCGCATACGTCTTGGCGACGCCGTTGACCAGGATCGTCTGACCGGCGACCTCGGGCAGCGCCTCGACGATCGAGGTGGCCTTGACGCCGTCGTAGGTGAGGTTCTGGTAGATCTCATCCGAGATCACCCAGATGCCGTGCTCGACGGCCCAGGCGGCGATCGCGGCGGTCTCGTCGGCCGAGTACACCGAACCGGTCGGGTTCGACGGCGAAACGAACACCAGCACTGTGGTGCGGTCGGTGCGCGCGGCTTCGAGCTGCTCGACGGTGACCTTGTAGTCCTGGTCGGCGCCGGCGAACACCTCGACGGGCACGCCGTCCGCCAGGCGGATCGCCTCGGGGTACGTGGTCCAGTACGGCGCGGGCAGCAGCACCTCGTCGCCGGGGTTCACCACGGTCTGGAAGGCCTGGTACACCGACTGCTTGCCGCCGTTGGTGATCAGCACCTGCGAGGGCGAGACCTCAAGGCCCGAGTCGCGCAGCGTCTTCGCGGCGACGGCTTCGCGCAGCGCGGGAAGTCCGGCCGCCGGCGTGTACCGGTAGTTGGCCGGGTCGGCGAGGGCCTCGGCGGCGGCATCCACGATGAATTGCGGCGTCGCGAAATCGGGTTCGCCGGCCGCGTACGAGATCACGGGGCGGCCTTCGGCCTTGAGGGCCTTGGCCTTAGCATCCACCTTCAGCGTGGCGGACTCGGCGATGGCGGACAGCTTGCGGGAGAGAGGGGCGCGTTCGGTCACGATCTTGATCGTACTCGGGTGGCGCTACTCATTGAATCCTCTCCCGCGCTGCTCGTAGCGTCGGCGGCGATCGGCTGTGGCCGGCGCGACCGAAGGAGCTCGAATGCACACGACCAGACGCGGATTCCTGCAGCTCGGAGGCACGGCGCTCGCCGCGTCGCTGATCCCCGGACTGCTGCCGAGCAGCGCCGGCGCGGCGCCCCCGCCGCTGTCCATCGCGGGAGGGACGGAAGCGCTGCGTGCGCGCTGGGTCGACGCGCTCACCAGCCGATCGATCATCACCGCCGATCCGACAGGGTTCGACGACGCCATCGCCGCGCTCGACCGGGGGACCACTGCGCTGATGCAGCAGATCGCCCCCACCGGCACCCGGTACTTCACCTCGACCGACTGGACGGTTGGCGCCACGGATCTGCTGCGTTCGAACCAGATGCGGCTGAACTACGTCAACCTTGAGAAACTCGCCACGGCGTGGGCCACCCCCGGCTCGACGCACGAGGGGTCGTCCGAGGTGCTCGATGCGGTGCGCACGGGGCTTGCGCACATGCACGAACAGATCTACCACCCCGGCACCGCGTGGTGGGGCAACTGGTGGTCGTGGAACATCGGTGCCGCGCAACCCCTGGCCAATGTCATGGCGCTGATCCGCGACGAGCTCGATCAGGCCGACATCGACCGCTACTGCGTGGCGTTCGATCATTTCCTGCCCGAGCGCGACCCCCGACTCCAGCAGCATCCGAGCGGCGTGCAGGAGTCCAACGGCGCCAACCGCGTCGATATCTGCCAGGCCGTCATCGTGCGCGCCGTCGTCCAGCCCGACGAGCCGCTGCTGCGCGCGGCGGTCGACGCGCTCAGCCCCACCTGGCAGTACGTGACCGAGGGCAACGGCTTCTTCGCCGACGGCTCGTTCGTACAGCATTCCACCATTGGCTACACCGGCACCTACGGTCTTGTACTGCTGGGCGGCCTGTCGAAGCTGTTCGCCCTGCTCGCCGATTCGGACTTCCCCATCGTCGACCCCACGCGCAGTAATCTCACCGGTGTGATCGAGGGATCGTTCGCGCCCTTCATGTTCAACGGGCAGATGATGGACGCGGTGCGAGGGCGTGCGGTCGCACGCTATGCCCTGCGCAGCAAGGACAATGGTGACGAGCTCATCGAGCACACGCTGCGCCTGGCTAAGGCCGCCGACCCCGATACCGCGGCACGATGGCGGGGTCTGTGTCGGCAGTGGATCGAGTCGAACGCTGCCGCCGACATCGCCGAATCGACGAAGATCGGCCGCCGTGCACTGGTCGCGGAGCTACTCGACGCCGAGGTCGTAGCCAGACCGGATGCCACCGGCCCGCGGTTCTTTCCCGCGATGGACCGTCTTGTGTACCGTTCGACCGACGGCTCCTGGGCACTATGCGTCGCGATGTGCTCGAACCGGATCGCGTGGCACGAAGGAACGGGCGCCGAGAACATGCGGGGTGTCAAGACCAGCCAGGGGATGACCTATCTCTACCTCGCTGACGACGACACGCACTTCGACGATCACTTCTGGGCGACATCCGACCTCGAGGCGCCTGTCGGTGCCACCGTGGATCTCACTCCGCTGCCGGACAATCCGGAAGGGCAATGGGGTGAGACGACCCCGGCGAACGAGTGGACGGGCGGCGCGACGCTCGACGAGTTCGCGGTCTCGGCCATGCACCTGGTCGCGCCGGGCGGAACCGGACTCGTCGCCCGCAAGGCGTGGTTCTTCCAGGACGATCTCGTCGTCGCGCTCGGCAGCGACATCTCCTCGCGCAGCGGGGCCGAGGTGCGCACGGTCGTCGAACACCGAAACCTCGGTGGCACTCCGCGCACACTCACGGTCGACGGCGAGGCGATCACCGCCCCGCGCACTCTGCGCGGCGCGCGCTGGGCGCACCTCGCCGACGTCGGCGGCTATGTGTTCCTCCCCGGCTCGCCCGCCCTGCGCGCCGAGCTGGTCGAGCGGCAGGGTCGATGGACCGACAACGCGACACGTTCGGTGCCCGAGACACAGCAGGTGCGTCGCCGTCAGTACGCGACGCTGGCGTACACGCACGGACCGGATGCCACCGATGCGTCGACGTACGCCTATGCACTGCTGCCGGGTGCTGACGCGGCGCAGACCGCCGCCCGCGCCGGCGACCTCGGCGTGCGGGTGCTGCGCAACGACTCGGCGGTGCAGGCGGTGCGGTTGCCCTCCGGCGCGATCTGCGCCGCGGTGTGGGCAGGCGCCGCGTTCGACAGGGTGCGGATCTCATCGAGCGCGACGCTCATCCTCAAGAAGATCCCGACCGGTCTGGAGGTGTCTCTCGCCGACCCCACCCAGACTCAGGACGCCCTGGACGTCGTGCTGGTCGGCATCGCCGGTGACCGCGTGTCCGGGCCGGACGCGGACCGCGTCTCGCTCACTCGCGTCCGATCCGAGGTGCGACTGCGCGTCGATACCCGCGGCACCGCGGGCAGGTCGCTGCGCTTCTCGGTGCATCGACGCTGAGCACGCCACGGATGCCGGTGCGATCTCAGCGCTCGACGAGGATGCCGTCCTCGTCGGCATAGAGCCGGGCGCCGGGGCGGAAGACGACGTCGCCGAACTCGACAGTGACATCGACCTCGCCGACGCCGTCCTTGGCGCTCTTGCGCGGGTTGGTGCCCAGCGCCTTCACTCCGAGCGGCATCCCCGCGATTGCGGCGCTGTCGCGCACGCAGCCGTGGATGACGACGCCGGCCCAGCCGGCATCCACCGCGAGCTGCGCGATCATGTCACCCATCAGTGCGGTGCCGAGCGAGCCGGCGCCGTCGACGACGAGCACGGCACCGTCACCGGGGGAGGAGAGCAGCGTCTTCACGAGCGCATTGTCCTGAAAGCAGCGCACCGTGCGGATCGGACCCTCGAACGCGGTCACCCCGCCGAAGGAGCGCAGTTGAAGCGGGAGCGACTGCAGGGCGTCGCCGTGCTCGTCGTAGAGGTCTGCGGTGGAAGTCATCGAGGCGTCCTGTCTGCGGGGTGGTGGCGGAAAGAGACGAGAGGTCGGATGCCGTCGCATCCGACCTCTCGGTGGGTCAGGTCAGCCGTGTCAGCTGAACTGGTTCATGGTGTTGTGCTGGCCGCCGGCCTTGAGAGCGGCGTCGCCGGCGAAGTACTCCTTGTGGTTGTCGCCGATGTCGGAACCGGCCATGTTCTGGTGCTTCACGGTGGCGATGCCCCCGCGGATCTCGCGGCGCTGCACGTCCTTGACGTAGGCGAGCATGCCCTCGTCGCCGAAGTAGCCCTTCGCGAGGTCGTCGGTCGACAGGGCGGCCGTGTGGTAGGTCGGCAGGGTGATGAGGTGGTGGAAGATGCCGGCGCGCGCCGAACCGTCGCGCTGGAACGTGCGGATCTTCTCGTCGGCCAGGCGGGCCAGCTCGGTGTCGTCGTACTCGACGCTCATCAGGGCGCTGCGGTCGTAGGCCGAGACGTCCTCGCCCTGCTCGGCGAGTGCGTCGTAGGCCTGCTGACGGAAGTTCAGCGTCCAGTTGAACGACGGGCTGTTGTTGTAGACCAGCTTGGCGTTCGGGATGACCTCGCGGATCGCGTCGACCATGCCCGCGATCTGCTCGACGTGCGGCTTCTCGGTCTCGATCCACAGCAGATCGGCACCATTACGCAGCGACGTGATGCAATCGAGCACGCAGCGCTCCTCACCGGTGCCGGCGCGGAACCGGTACAGGTTGCTGGCCAGGCGACGCGGCCGCATGAGCTTGCCGTCGCGCTTGATGACGACATCGCCGTTGCCGAGGTCTCCGTCGGCGATCTCCTCGACGTCGAGGAAGGAGTTGTACTGGTCGCCGAGGTCGCCGACCTCGGTCGTCACGGCGAGCTTCTGCGTCAACCCGGCGCCGAGAGAGTCGGTGCGTGCGACGATGATGCCGTTGTCGATGCCGAGCTCGAGGAAGGCGTAGCGCACCGCGTTGAGCTTGGCGATGAAGTCCTCGTGCGGCACGGTGACCTTGCCGTCCTGGTGGCCGCACTGCTTCTCGTCCGAGACCTGGTTCTCGATCTGGATCGCGCAGGCACCCGCCTCGATCATCTTCTTGGCGAGCAGGTAGGTCGCCTCGGGGTTGCCGAAGCCGGCGTCGATGTCGGCGATGATCGGCACGACGTGGGTCTCGTACTCGTCGATCTGTGACTGGATGAACTCGGCGGCGGTCTCGTCGCCGGCGGCGCGCGCGGCGTCGAGCTGGGTGAACAGCAGGTCCAGCTCACGGGCGTCGGCCTGGCGCAAGAAGGTGTAGAGCTCTTCGATCAGCGCCGGTACCGCGGTCTTCTCGTGCATCGACTGGTCGGGGAGCGGGCCGAACTCGGACCGCAGCGCCGCGACCATCCAGCCGGACAGGTACAGGTAGCGCTTGTTCGTCGACTTCAGGTGCTTCTTGATCGAGATCAGCTTCTGCTGCCCGATGAAGCCGTGCCAGACGCCCAGCGACTGGGTGTACAGCGACGAGTCGGCGTCGTACTCGGCCATGTCGCGGCGCATGATGTCGGCGGTGTACTGGGCGATCTCGAGTCCGGTGCGGAACCGGTTCTGTGCGCGCATGCGGGCAACCGACTCGGGGTCGATCGCGCTCCACGGGGAGCCCTGCTCGTCCTTCAGCGCCTGGACGGCGGCGATGTCATCCTGGTAGCGGGTCATGTCGTCTTCCTTCGTTGGGATGCTGGTGTTCCGGTGCGTTCAGCGGTGGTCAGTCGGTCAGGTGGCGGGAGTAGGCGGGCAGGGTCAGGAAGGCCGGGAAGGTCTCCTGCAGCGCCACCTCGCGGAAGATCTCTGCCGCGTCGTCGTACCGGTCCTCGTCACCGCGGGGAACGGTGGCCAGCACGTCGGTGATGATGTCCTCGACGTACGCGGCGGTGATCGGCGTGCCGTCCTCGGTGGTGCGGTCCTGCTGGATCCACTGCCACACCTGCGAGCGCGAGATCTCGGCGGTGGCGGCGTCCTCCATCAGCCCGTCGATGGCGACGGCGCCCAGTCCGCGCAGCCAGGCCTCGATGTAGCGGATGCCCACCGACACGTTGTCGTAGACACCGCGCGCGGTGATCGGGCGACCGATGCGCAGGTCGAGCAGCTGAGCGGCGGTGACGTTCACATCGTCGCGCTGGCGGTCGACCTGGTGGGGACGGTCGCCGAGCACGGCGTCGAACTCGGCGCGTGCCGCGGGGATCAGGTCGGGGTGGGCGACCCAGGTGCCGTCGAATCCGTCGCCGGCTTCGCGGCGCTTGTCGGCGGCGACCTTCTGCAGTGCCTGCTGGGTCATCTCGGGGTCGCGGCGGTTCGGGATGAACGCGCTCATGCCGCCGATCGCGTGGGCGCCGCGCTTGTGGCAGGTCTGCACGAGCAGGTCGGTGTAGGCGCGCATGAAGGGCACCGTCATGGTGACCTCACTGCGGTCGGGCAGCACGAACCGTGCGCCGCGGCCGCGGTAGGTCTTGATGATCGAGAAGATGTAGTCCCAACGGCCGGCGTTGAGTCCGGCGCAGTGGTCGCGCAGCACGTAGAGGATCTCGTCCATCTCGAATGCGGCCGGCAGCGTCTCGATCAGGACGGTGGCGCGGATCGTGCCGTGCGGGATGCCGATGTACTCCTCGGCGAAGGTGAACACGTCGTCCCACAGGCGGGCTTCTTCGCTGGACTCCAGCTTGGCGATGTAGAAGTACGGGCCGCGGCCGGCGTCGATCAGGGCCTGCGCGTTGTGGAAGAAGTACAGACCGAAGTCGACCAGAGAGCCCGAGGCCGCCATCGTGCGACCGGTGCGGTCGGTGAAGTCGACGTGCTTCTCGGTGAGGTGCCAGCCGCGGGGACGCATCACGATAGTGGGCGTGCGCTCGGCGGTGACGTGGTATTCCTTGCCGTCGGGAGAGGTGTACGAGAGCTCGCCGCGGATCGCGTCGCGCAGCGACAGCTGACCGCCGATGACGTTCTGCCAGGTCGGGCTGGTGGCATCCTCCTGGTCGGCGAGCCACACCCGCGCGCCCGAGTTGAGGGCGTTGATGGTCATCTTCGGGTCGGTGGGGCCGGTGATCTCGACGCGGCGGTCCTCCAGGCCGGGGCCGGGGCCAGCGACGCGCCAGTCGGCGTCCTCGCGGATGTGGCGGGTGTCTTCGCGGAACCGCGGGTCGTGACCGTTGCCGATCTCGAACCGGCGGCGCATGCGGTCGGCGAGCCGGTCGTGGCGGCGGTTCGAGAAGCGGTGGTGCAGCTCGGTGATGAAGGCCAGAGCCGCCGGGGTGAGGATCTCGTCGAACCGCTCGTGGATCGGTCCGGTGATGTGGATCGCCGGTCCCTGGTGTGCGCCGACGGCGACGCCGGCATCCTGGATCGGCGTGGTCTGTGACGCAGTGGGAGCGGTCATGATCTGTCTCCTCCGTGAGATGTCGGTCGCTGGTGTTCGGCCGGGGTGGCTTCACATCCACTCTGGGAGAGGAATGGCCCCAGCGCCGACCAAATCAGGAGAGAAGTTTGATGGAATTTCTGTTTTTGTGACAGAATGCTCGGCATGAGTCAGCCCGAAACGGTAGAAGAACCGGACGCCCTCACGATCGGGCGCCGCATCCGACAGCTGCGCACCGCGCAGGGGATGACGCTCGAAGACCTCGCGGCGCGGATCGATCGTGCACCCAGCCAGGTGTCGATGTTCGAGACCGGCAAGCGCGAGCCGAAGCTGACCCTGCTGCAGTCGATCGCCCGTGCGCTGGGCACGGGCCTCGATGGTCTGCTCGAGGGTGAGCCGCTCGACGAGCGCAGCACTCGCGAGATCGCGTTGGAACGCGCTATGAAGGGGCAGACCTTCCAGGCGCTGGGCATCCCGGCGTTCCGCATCGCCAAGACGATCCCCGATGAGGCGCTCGAGGCGATGCTCGCGCTGCACGGCGAGATCGAACGGTTGCGCGATGAACGGTCGGCGACTCCCGAAGAGGCGCGGCGGGCCAACGTCGAGTTGCGTCATCTGATGCGCACGCAGGACAACTACTTCGTCGAGCTCGAGCAGCACGCCGCGCAGATCCTGGCCGCCGTCGGGCACCCCGGTGGTCCGATCACCCAGCGGACGGCATCCGAGATCGCCGCGCACCTGGGTTTCACCCTGCACTACGCGCCCGACCTGCCGCAGACGACGCGCAGCGTCGCCGATCTCGCGCACGGGCGGCTGTACCTCTCCAGCAGCATCCCCGCCAAGGGCGACGCCCGTACCGCGGTGCTGCAGGCCCTGTCCAGTCGCATCCTCGGCCACGGGGAACCGCGCAGCTACGCCGAGTTCCTGCGTCAGCGGGTCGAGACGAACTACCTCACCGGCGCGCTGCTGGTGCCCGAGGCGCACGTGGTGCCGGTGCTGCAGGAGGCGAAGTCACGTCGCGCCATCTCGATCGAAGACGTGCGCGACGCCTACTCGGTGTCGTACGAGACGGCGGCGCACCGGTTCACGAACCTCGCCACGCGGCACCTCGACATCCCGGTGCACTTCTTGAAGGTGCACGAGTCGGGAACGATCACCAAGGCGTATGAGAACGACGACGTGAACTTTCCGACCGACCGTCTCGGATCCATCGAGGGCCAGATGTGCTGCCGTCGCTGGACGAGCCGGGTGGTGTTCGACGTCGAAGACCGCTTCAACCCGTACTACCAGTACACCGACACCGGCAACGGCACGTACTGGTGCACGGCCCGCGTCGAGCCCTCCAGCGAAGGCCTGCATTCGGTGAGCGTGGGGGTGCGTTTCGACGACACCCGCTGGTTCGTCGGGCGCGACACGAACAATCGCGGCGTGTCGAAGCACTCGGTCGAGACCTGCTGTCGCCGTGCTCCCGCCGAACTCGAGGAGCGCTGGCGGCAGCACTCCTGGCCGAACGTCCGCACGCCGCGCACGCTGCTGGCCACCCTGCCGACCGGCGCGTTCCCCGGCGTCGACAGCACCGACGTGTACGAGTTCCTCGAGGCGCACGCGCCGGCCTGAGCGGCCGCGGCACGCTCGCTCAGGCGGGGCGGATGCCGCTCACTCGCCGGCGGCGTGCAGGGCGATCCACAGCTCGGCGCGGGCCGGGAAGGTCGCCAGATCAACGCCGAGCAGCGCGGATGCCTGTGCGATGCGACTGCGCAGCGTGTGCCGGTGCACGCCGAGCGCGTTCGCGGACGCATCGAGCACGGCGTCGTGCTCCAGCCAGACGCGCAGGGTGCGTTCCAGGTCACTGCCCGACGCGGCGTCGACCTGCCGGATGGGGGCCAGACGCGACTCGGCGACCAGGCGTGCCTCGTCGGTGCTGAGCGCGCCGATCATGCTCGCGCTCGCCGTGTCCGCATAGCGGGTGACCGCATCGCCGCTGCGGCCCAGCGCGAACACCGCCTGTTCGTGCATGCGCGCGAACGATCCGTATCCGTCCGCCGCCGAAACCCCCCACTGCACCGAGAAGCGATCGGCGATCTGAGCGTAGACCTGTTCCTGCGCGGCGGAGACGACCAGCACCATGCCACTGGGGGCGGCCGCGCCGAAGTATGCCAGGCCGTCTTCCAAGCGGCGGCGTTCGCACCATTCCACGATCGCCTCGGCCGGGGCATCCGTCGAGGCGACACCGACCAGGACGGGCGCGACGGGCAGTGAGCCGAGCACGCGGCGCGCCAGCGCCGGGTCGTCCCGTAGGAGCGACTGGAGCACCTGGCTGTGCAATCGCGCCCGGCTGCGGTTGAGCTGCTCGCTCTGCTCCCTGGACAGGCCCGCCATCGCGATCACCGAGGTGACCACCGTGCGCGCCTCGGGGTCGAGGGCGTCGGTGGCCAGCGCGATCACGCCGCGCAGGTGGCCGCCGCGCCCCAGGGTGAACAGCAGAAAAGGCTGACCGTCGGCGGTGACCGATTGGGCGGCCTGTGCACCCCGGGCAAGGAGCTCGCCCACGTGTGCCGACAGGTCGGCAGCAGCGGGCTCGGCGAGAGAGCGCGGCGGATGCTCGTGCGTGAGCGCTCCGCCCGCATCGAACATCCCGACCCAGACGTCGATCCGGCGGGCTAGTTCGCTCAGCGTCGACTCGAGTCCGCGGGGTCGCAGCGCGGCGATCGCGAGTGCCCGCTGAGCATCGAGTGCCCAGGAGCGCCGAGCGTACGCCTGAGCGGCGATCGCCTCGGCGTGCGCCCTGGCCACGGCGATGAACGGTGTGCGGTAGGGCACCTCGAACAGGGGCATCCCCAGTGCGGCGCATGCGGCGATGAGCTCGCGGGGAGCACCGGCGTGGTGCACGTCGGCGCCAAACCCGAGGCCGGCGACCCCACGATCGGCGAGTCGGGTCACGTAGGCCTGCGCCTGTGCCGCGTCGCCGTCGGTGAGCTGGGTGCCCGTGGTCAGCAGCAGCAGGTCATCGGCGAGGAACGGGGTCGGGTCGAGGAGATCCGAGCTGTGCACCCACCGCAGGGGACGATCGAGGCGATCGCCAACCATGGCCTCCGTGGGCGACAGGAGCGTCAGCTCGAGGTCACGTCGGCGCAACAGGGTGCGCAGAGTGGGATCGTCCACGGACACCTCTCCAGTTTGTGTACGTCAGGGCGAACGCCTTGGCAGAATTGTACGCTTCGGCGAGTGCATCGAGCGTCTGCGGCTCGTACAGTCGCCATCATGACTCGTTCCGACGCAGATTCCGCAGCCCTTCCCGTCGGCGGCCCCGGCCTTCCCCAGGAGCGCCGCGTCGTCACCGCTCTTCCCGGTCCGCGCTCGGCGGCGATCCTCGCCCGCAAGGCGCAGGCCGTTCCCGCGGGCGTCGGACACACCGCCCCGATCGCGGCCGTCGCCGCCGGCGGCGGAGTCATCGTCGACGCCGACGGCAACTCGTTGATCGACCTCGGATCGGGCATCGCAGTGACCTCGGTCGGCAATGCACACCCGAAGGTCGTCGAGGCCGTCGCGGCGCAGGCCGCGCAGTTCACGCACACCTGCTTCATGGTCTCGCCCTACGAGTCGTACATCGACGTCGCCGAAGCACTCAACCGCGTCACCCCCGGCGACTTCGCCAAGAAGACCGCGCTGTTCAACTCGGGCGCCGAGGCCGTCGAGAACGCCATCAAGATCGCCCGCAAGCACACCGGCCGCCAGGCCGTCGTCGCCTTCGATCACGGCTACCACGGCCGCACCAACCTCACCATGGCGCTGACCGCCAAGTCGATGCCTTACAAGAGCGGCTTCGGTCCCTTCGCCCCCGAGGTGTACCGCGCACCGATGTCGTACCCGTTCCGCGACGGCCTCAGCGGCCAGGAGGCCGCGGCCCGCGCCATCCTGCAGCTCGAGAAGCAGATCGGCGCCGACAACCTCGCCGCTGTCATCATCGAGCCCATCCAGGGTGAGGGTGGCTTCATCGTCCCCGCCGACGGGTTCCTGCCCGCAATCGCCGAGTGGTGCCGCGCCAACGGCGTGGTGTTCATCGCCGACGAGGTGCAGACCGGCTTCGCCCGCACCGGAGCGATGTTCGCCAGCGAGATCTTCGGCATCGAGCCCGACCTGATCACCACCGCCAAGGGCATCGCCGCGGGCCTACCGCTGGCGGCCGTCACCGGACGCGCCGAGATCATGGATGCCTCGCACGCGGGCGGCCTCGGCGGCACCTACGGCGGCAACCCGATCGCGTGCGCCGCCGCGCTCGCCGCCATCGACGCCTTCGAGAACGAAGGACTGATCGAGCGCGCCCAGCAGATCGGCGCGCTGCTCACCGACCGGCTCTCCCGGATGCAGGCATCCGACGCCCGCATCGGTGACATCCGCGGCCACGGCGCAATGATCGCCGCTGAGTTCGTCGACCCCGAGACCAACGCGCCGGACGCCGCACTGACCGCTGCCGTCGCCAAGGCCTGCATCGCCGCTGGCGTGATCGTGCTCACCTGTGGCACCTACGGCAACGTCATCCGGTTCCTGCCGCCGCTGTCGATCAGCGACGAGCTGCTGGGCGAAGGCATCGACGTCGTCGCCGACGCCCTGGCTTCGGCCTAACAGACTGCCGACCGCGGCCCGTATCGGGGGATATCGGGCCGCGGCCGGCACACACAACATGCTCCGAGAACGGCCTCGAGAACGAAGGAAAGTGCACATGACCGAGATCAACCGCGACGTGCTGATCGTGGGCGCCGGCGCAGCCGGGCTCACCGCGGCCAACGAACTGCGCAAGGCCGGCCTGTCGGTGGCCGTCCTCGAGGCGCGTGACCGCGTCGGCGGCCGCCTGTGGACCGACGTCATCGACGGCGCGATGCTCGAGATCGGCGGACAGTGGGTCTCGCCCGATCAGGATGCCCTCATCGAGACGATCGACGAGCTCGGACTGGAGACGTACAGTCGCTACCGCGAGGGCGACAGCGTGTACATCGGACCGGACGGCACCGTCAGCCGGTTCACCGGTGAGATGTTCCCAGTCGCACCCGAGACCGAGCGCGTGATCGACGAGATCACCGAGCGCCTCGACCGGATGGTCGCCGAGATCGACCCCGACAGCCCGTGGGAGCACCCGAACGCCGCCGAGTGGGATGCCGTCACATGGGACGCCTGGCTGCGCTCGCAGACCGACGACGACGAGGCCGTTCGCAACCTCGCCTTCGCCACCGGATCGGCCATGCTCACCAAGCCGACGCACACGTTCTCGCTCCTGCAGTCGTTGCTGATGGCCGCATCCGCCGGGTCGTACTCGAACCTCGTCGACGCCGACTTCATCCTCGACAAGCGTGTGGTCGGCGGACTCCAGCAGGTCCCGCTGCTGCTGGCCGAGCGCCTCGCCGACGACGTGCTGCTGAACCAGCCGGTGCGCTCGCTCGAGTGGGGCGATGCCGGCGTGACCGCCACCACCGACGACACCACCGTCCGTGCCCGCTTCGCGATCCTGGCCCACGCGCCGGTGCTGTACGACCGCATCTCGTTCGTGCCCGCACTGCCGCGCCGGCAGCACCAGCTGCACCAGCACCTGTCGATGGGCTTCGTCATCAAGGTGCACGCCGTCTACGATCGTCCGTTCTGGCGCGAGCAGGGGCTCAGCGGCACCGCCTTCAGCCCGTACGAGCTCTCGCACGAGGCCTACGACAACACCAACCACGGCGACGAGCGCGGCACCCTCGTCGGCTTCGTCAGCGACCAGAACGCCGACGACCTGTTCACCCTGTCGGCCGAGGAGCGCAAGGAGCGCATCCTGGAGTCGCTGTCGCACTACTACGGTCCCGAGGCGAAGAACCCGGTCGTGTACTACGAGAGCGACTGGGGCAGCGAGGAATGGACCCGCGGCGCGTACGCCGCCAGCTTCGACATGGGCGGGCTCCACCGCTACGGAAGCGACCTGCGCACGCCCGTCGGGCCGATCCACTTCGCCTGCTCCGACATGGCCGGTGCCGGTTACCAGCACGTCGACGGCGCCATCCGGATGGGTCGTCTGGCGGCCACCCGCATCATCGAGCAGAGCCGCGCATGAGCCCTTCGTCGATCGTCATCGGATACACCGCGACGCCGGCCGGCGCCGACGCCCTGGCTCTGGGCGTGCGCCTGGCCCGCGGCCTCGGCATGCGCCTCGACCTGGTCGTCGTGCTGCCCGCCGAGGGCACCCGCAACGCCGCCGTGCCGCCCGAGCGCGCCTACGTCGACCACATCCGCCGCCAGGCGCAGGAGTGGCTGCGGACGGCATCCGCCACGATCCCCGACGACGTTGAGCGCATGGGGCATGTGCGCTTCGGCGACTCCTTCGCGGCGGGACTCATCGCCGCCGCCGAGGAGTTCGACGCGCGACTGATCGTCGTGGGTGCCGCCGGCACCAGCGCCTTCGGTCGGCACCGGCTCGGTTCGGTGGCATCCGACCTCGTGCACTCGTCGCCGATCCCCGTCGCGCTGGCGACGGCCGGCTCGGCAGAGGACGTCGATCTCGCCCTGCCCATCACGCGCGTGAGCGCGGCGATCGGCACCAGGGAGGGCTCGGAAGTCCTCCTGGAGGAGGCCGTCGCCTTTACCCGAGCCAGCGGCGGATCACTGCGGCTGATCTCGCTCGTCCCGTTCGACACCCCGGCCGGACTCGACACCGCCGCCATCACCCTCGTGCGCAACTCGCACGGCGGCGATGTGCTCGCGCAGGCGCGCGAGGCGCTGCCCGCGGGCGTCGAGGCGACCGTCGAGCGCGCGACCGGAGACAGCGTCGAGGATGCTGTCGCACACCTGCCGTGGGAGCCGGGCGAGATCGTTCTCGTCGGCTCCAGTCGGCTCGCGCAACCGCGCCGGCTGTTCCTCGGCTCGACCGCGGCCAAGATGCTGCACGAGCTGCCCGTCCCCATGATCGTCGTTCCCCGCACCCGCGGCACCGGAAAGGCCTGAGGCCACAGCATGTCCCAGAAATCGCACAGCGTCGTGCCGGACCCGGTCACCACCGGTATCTCCCGCAAGGGTCTGAGCAGCGGCACCGTCGGTCTGCTCGGAGCCGTCGTGATCGGTATCTCGTGCATCGCGCCCGCGTACACCTTCACCGCGGCCGTCGGACCGACGGCATCCGAGGTCGGATCGCAGATCCCCGCGATCATCCTCGTCGGCTTCATCCCGATGCTGCTGGTCGCCTTCGGGTACCGCGAGCTGAACCGCCAGATGCCGGATGCCGGCACCTCGTTCACGTGGGCGGCCCGCGCCTTCGGCCCCTGGGTGGGGTGGATGGCCGGATGGGGACTGGTCGTCGCGACCATTCTCGTGCTCTCGAACCTCGCCGGCGTCGCCGTCGACTTCCTGTTCCTGCTGCTGTCGCAGATCACCCGCGATCCCGCCATCGCCGACCTCGCCGGTATCACCTGGATCAATATCGCCGTCTGCCTGCTGTTCATGCTCGGCGCCACCTTCATCTCGTACCGCGACATGAAGACCACGCAGAAGCTGCAGTACTGGCTGGTCGGGTTCCAGCTGCTCGTGCTGGTGTTCTTCGCCGTCGCCGCGATCAGCCAGGCCGTCTCGGGCAACGGCTTCGACTTCCAGCCGTTCGATCCGTCCTGGTTCAACCCGTTCGAGGTCTCGTCGTTCAGCGCGTTCGCGGCGGGCCTGTCGCTGTCGATCTTCATCTTCTGGGGCTGGGACGTCACCCTGACGATGAACGAGGAGACCAAGGACCCCGAGCGCACGCCGGGACGCGCGGCGACCGTGACCGTGCTGACCATCGTGTCGCTGTACCTGCTGCTGTCGGTCGCGATGATCATGTACGCCGGCGTCGGCACCGGTGAGCTGGGCCTGGGTAACGAGGGCATCCAGGAGAACGTCTTCTTCCACCTGTCGGGACCGATCCTCGGCCCGCTGGCGTTCCTGGTATCGCTGGCCGTGCTCACCAGCTCGGCATCTTCGCTGCAGTCCACATTCGTGGGTCCCGCGCGCACGCTGCTGGCGATGGGGCACTACGGGGCACTGCCCTCGGCGTACGCCAAGGTCAGCCCGCGCTTCTTCACCCCCGGCTACGCCACGATCGTGTCGGCCATCGTCGCCTCGGCGTTCTACGCGATCATGCGCGTCGTCAGCGAGGACACCCTGTGGGACACCATCCTGACGCTGGGCATGATGATCTGCTTCTACTACGGCATCACGGCGTTCGCGTGCGTGTGGTACTTCCGCAAGCAGTGGTTCGACTCGGCGCGCAACGTGTTCTTCACCTTCCTGTTCCCGCTCATCGGCGGCATCCTGCTCGCGGTGCTGTTCTTCACCACGCTGATCGACTCGATGGACCCGGCCTACGGCTCGGGCACCGAGATCGGCGGAGTCGGCATCGTCTTCATCCTCGGCATGCTCATCATCGGGGTCGGGATCGTGGTGATGATCATCAACGCGATCCGCCGCCCCGCCTTCTTCCGAGGTGAGACGCTGGGTATCGACGCCCCGCCGAGCCTGCGCCGCCGCTGACCCACCCTCCCCACACAGAATCGAGAACCACCCATGAGCACAGCACTCGCATCCAACGAGCAGGAACTGCTCGGCCGGGTACCCACCGGTCTCTTCATCGGCGGCGAGTGGATCGACGCCGAAGAGGGGCGCACCTTCGACGTGCGCGACCCCGCGACCGGTGAGGTCATCGCCTCGATCGCCGATGCGACGCCGGCCGACGGCATCCGCGCGCTCGACGCGGCCGTCGCCGCGCAGGAGTCGTGGGCGGCGACCCCGCCCCGTACGCGCAGCGACATCCTGCGCCGCGCCTTCGACCTCGTACAGGAGCACAAGGAGGACCTCGCGCTGCTGATGACCCTCGAGATGGGCAAGCCGCTGGCCGAGGCCCGTGGCGAGGTCGTCTACGGCGGTGAGTTCCTGCGCTGGTTCAGCGAGGAGGCCGTGCGCATCACGGGTCGCTACGGCACCAGCCCTGAGGGCACCGGACGCATGATCGTCTCGCAGCGTCCCGTCGGACCGTCGTTCTTCATCACGCCGTGGAACTTCCCGTTCGCGATGGCGACCCGCAAGATCGCCCCCGCGCTCGCCGCGGGCTGCACCGTGGTCATCAAGCCGCCGGCACTGACCCCGCTGACGACGATCTTCTTCACGCGTCTGCTCGAAGAGGCGGGCCTGCCGGCCGGTGTCGTCAACGTGGTGCAGACCTCGTCGTCGTCCAAGCTGTCGGCGCCGATCATCGCCGACCCGCGCCTGCGCAAGCTCTCGTTCACCGGATCGACCGGCGTCGGCCAGAAGCTCATCGAGCAGGCCGCTCAGGGCGTGCTGCGCGTGTCGATGGAGCTCGGCGGCAACGCGCCGTTCGTCGTCTTCGAGGATGCTGACCTCGACAAGGCGGTCGACGGTGCGATGGCCGCGAAGTTCCGCAACATCGGCCAGGCATGCACGGCCGCGAACCGGTTCATCGTGCACGAGGACATCGCCGAGGAGTTCGCGCGCCGGGTCACCGAGCGCGTGCAGGCGATGAAGATCGGACGCGGCACCGAAGAGGGCGTCACCATCGGCCCGCTGATCGACGCGGATGCCGTCGGCAAGGCTGCCGAGCTCGTCGGCGATGCTGTCGAGCGCGGGGCCCGTGTGCTCGCCGGCGGCGCGGCCATCGAGGGCACCGGAACGTTCTACCAGCCGACCGTGCTCACCGACGTGGTCGCCGGCAGCGACATCCTGCGCGAGGAGATCTTCGGACCCGTGCTGGCCATCGCCACCTTCGCCGACGAGGCCGAGGCCGTGCGCCTGGCCAACGACACCGAGTACGGCCTGGTCTCGTACGTCTTCACTCAGGACCTCGCGCGCGGACACCGCATGATCGAGGCGCTTGAGACGGGCATGATGGGGCTGAACGTGGGCGTCGTCTCGAACGCCGCGGCACCCTTCGGTGGCGTCAAGCAGTCCGGCATCGGTCGCGAAGGCGGTTTCGAGGGCATCCACGAGTACCTGTCCACCAAGTACACGCTCATCCCGGCGTGAGCCACCACACACGAAGCGAGGAACCGACATGACCGACTACGCCGTCGTCAACCCGGCCACCGGCGAGACCGAAGCCGCATTCGAGACGTTCACCGACGCCCAGATCGAGGATGCCGTCGCTCGTGCCGCGAGCGCCGCCGTCACGTGGGCGGCGACCCCGCCCGCCGAACGTGCGGAAGTGATCCGTCGCATCGCGCAGCTGCACCGCGAACGTCGCGACGAGTTCGCCGCGATCATCGTGCGCGAGATGGGCAAGCCGATCGCCGCGGCCGAGGGCGAGGTCGACTTCGCCGCCGACATCATCGAGTACAACGCCGACAACATCGACAAGATCACCGGCGACACCCCGCTCGACATCCTGGGCGAGGGCAGCGCCGTCGTGCGCCGCGCGCCCCTGGGCGCCCTGCTGGGCATCATGCCGTGGAACTTCCCCGCGTACCAGGTGGCACGCTTCGCGGCCCCCAACCTGGCGGTGGGAAACACGATCATCCTCAAGCACGCCCCGCAGTGCCCCGAGTCGGCCGCGCTGCTCGAGCGCATCTACCGCGATGCGGGCCTGCCCGACGGCGCGTACGTCAACGTCTACGCCACCAACGAGCAGGCTGCGACGATCATCGCCGACCCGCGCGTGCAGGGGGTTTCGGTGACCGGTTCCGAGCGCGCCGGCGCGGCCGTCGCGGAGGTCGCCGGGCGCAACCTCAAGAAGGTGGCGCTGGAACTCGGTGGGTCCGACCCGTTCATCGTGCTCTCGACGGATGACATGGATGCTGTCGCTCAGGCCGCGGTCGATGCACGCCTCGACAACAACGGCCAGTCCTGCAACGGCGCCAAGCGCTTCATCGTGGTCGACGAGCTCTACGACGCCTTCACCGAGAAGTTCGTCGCGGGCCTCGCCGCGGTCTCGGCCGAGGATCCGACGCAGCAGGACACCGTGCTGGGACCGCTGTCGTCGACGGCGGCCGCCGAGCGCCTGCAGCAGCAGGTCGACGAGGCACTCGCACAGGGCGCGACGCTGCTGACCGGCGGCACCCGCAACGGCACGTTCTTCGCACCGACCGTCCTCGCCGACGTCACCGCCGACATGAACGTGTATCGCGAGGAGCTGTTCGGGCCCGCCGCGGTCGTGTACCGCGTGGCCGACGAGGCCGCCGCGGTCGCGCTCGCCAACGACACCTCGTTCGGTCTCGGCTCGTACGTGTTCACCACCGACCCGGCGCAGGCCGAGCGCGTGGCGGATGCCATCGAGGCCGGCATGGTCTACATCAACCTGGTGCTCGCCGACAGCCCCGAGCTGCCCTTCGGTGGCGTCAAGCGCAGCGGTACCTCGCGCGAGATGGGCCTGCTGGCCGCCGACGAGTTCGTCAACAAGAAGCTCATCCGCACCGCCTGATCCGTGCGACCATGACCCTCCGGATGCCCGTTCCGTGGCATCCGGAGGGTCTCTCGCATCCGTCCGCGAATCTCGTTACGATCGGCCCAAGGGACGTCCACCGCGAAGGGAGGCACAGCGTGTCCGCACCCGAGTACTCCTTCGTCAGCGTTCCGTTGCGCCGAGACCGTGCGGGGTGGGAGTTCGCCTTCGACTATCAGACCGTCATCACCGAGCGTGCCGCCGACGGGTGGGGCTTCGTGCAGTTGATCCTGCTCGAGCACCACACCGAACCGCGTGCCGACCTCGTCTTCGTGCGAAAGGGTCAAGAGCAATGAAGCATCCGTTGCGTCTGCTGCAGTCATTCGTCGTGTTCATCGCGGGACTGTTCGGGTTGTTCGTGTTCGCGGGCAACCTGATGGACTACGACTCGAACTATCAGTTCGTCGTGCACGTGCTGTCGATGGACACCACTTTCGAGGGCAACGCGTTGATGTGGCGCGCGATCGACAGCCCGGTGATCCACACGATCGGCTACATCGGCATCATCATCGCCGAGGGCGTCTTCGCGGGTCTCGCGCTCTACGGCGGTGTGCTGCTGTTCTTGCGGCGCAATGCCGACATCGCCGCCTACGACCGGGCCAGGGGCTGGGGCTACGCCGCCTTCGCCCTGGGCTTCGCGATCTGGTTCCTCGGCTTCATCGTGGTCGGCTCGGAATGGTTCGCGATGTGGCAGTCGGGCATCTGGAACGGCAAGGACACCGCGATGGGCATCGTCACGCTGTGGGCCGCGTTCGCGGTGCTGCTCGCGATGAACGAGCCTGCGCGTGAGGGGAGCGCAGCATGAGCCTCTACGACGACCCGGTCACCGTTCTTCCGGAGCAGCGGTGTTGGGAGCTGGTGCGCACTCAGGAACTCGGAAGGCTCGTCACGCACGTCGGCGACGTCGTCGACGTCTTCCCCGTGAACTACGCGGTCGACGATGAGGGCATCATCTTCCGCACGGCACCCGGAACCAAGCTGCTTGAGCTGACGGTCAACGCCGATGTGATCTTCGAGGTCGATGATCACACCGACACCGAGGCGTGGAGCGTCATCATGCGTGGCCGCGCGACGGCTTTGGAGAGCGAAGCCGACATCGAGCGGGCCGAGAACACCGGCCTGCGCCCGTGGATCCCCACGCTCAAGCGCGTCTTCGTGCGCATCGAGCCGACGCGCATCAGCGGCCGGGGATTCCGTCGAGACCCCGAGCCCGAGCGCACCGGCGTCGCGGAGTACTGATCGGCTGTGCACCGCGCGAATCACCCGGGATTTCGGTTCGGTTCGGTCGGATGCCGCGGATGCCGTACACTGATCTAGCAGTTGTCTGCATCCTTCACCGTGCCCCACACGGCACGCGGAGGAGGTAGACCCAGAGGTCGCAAGGTCTCTAGGGCGGTAGCTCAATTGGCAGAGCAGCGGTCTCCAAAACCGCAGGTTGCAGGTTCGATTCCTGTCCGCCCTGCGCGTCAGCGCACATGCTGGCTCACGAAAGGTACGTACCGGATGGAACAGGACGACGTTCGCGGCGACATCGTCGCAGCAGGCCCGTACGCACTGCGCGAGAAGAAGCTGGGCTTCTTCGGGCGCATCGCTCTGTTCTTCCGCCAGGTGATCGGCGAACTGAGCAAGGTCGTCACCCCGACTCGCAAAGAGCTGGTCAAGTACACCGCCGTGGTCTTCGTGTTCGTGCTGATCGTGATGGGCATGGTGTACGGCCTCGACTGGATCTTCGGGAGCCTGACGCACGTCGTGTTCGGAGTCCCGCTCGGCTGACGCACCCTCGACGTCCGCAGGAACCCCTGGGAACGTCGCAGTGAACGGAAAGAAGCAACGTGTCTGAACGATATTCCGACGATGCGGACTGGGCGACAGCCGCAGAGCAGTCGAGTGAAGAGGACGAGTCCCAGGAGGGCAACGTCCTCGCCGAGCAGGAGCAGTCGGCCACGGCCGCCGAGCACGTGGCTTTGCACGTCGAGGGCGACGGGGATGACGCCGAGAACTTCGGCGGCGACACGGATGACATCGAGATCGAAGACCCGGAGGCAGACGCGATCGTGAACGACGCTCTCAACCTGGACGAAGCAGCTGAGTCAGAAGCAGCCGCAGAGGTCCTCAACGACGCCGTGGCGGAAGACACCGCCGACGCAGAGGCCGCAGCCGCTGAAGAAGTGGCACCCTACGACGGCCCCGAGATCGACGGCGACAGCGCCGATGAGCCTGCGGAGGAAGACCCCTACGAGGCCTTCCGCATGGATCTGCGGATGCTGCCCGGCAAGTGGTACGTCATCCACTCCTACGCCGGCTTCGAGCGCAAGGTGAAGGCCAACATCGAGCAGCGCAAGTCGACGCTCGAGGTAGAGGACGACATCTACCAGATCGAGGTCCCGATGGAGGACGTCGTCGAGATCAAGAACGGCCAGCGCAAGATGGTCACGCGCGTGCGCATCCCCGGCTACGTGCTGGTGCGCATGGAGCTCAACGAGGACACCTGGTCGGTCGTGCGTCACACGCCCGGCGTCACGGGCTTCGTGGGCAACGCCCACAACCCCACGCCGCTCCGCTTCGAAGAGGCCTTCAACATGCTGAAGTCGCTCGTCGAGGTCAAGGATGTGCCGACCGCGAAGTCCATTGCCGCCAAGGGTGGCGTCGCCGTCGCCCGCCCGGTGGCCGCTGAGGTCGACTTCGAGATCGGCGAGACGATCACGATCAAGGAAGGGTCGTTCGCGGGCCTTCCCGGTTCGATCAGCGAGATCAAGCCCGAGAGTGGCAAGCTCACGGTTCTCGTCTCGCTCTTCGAGCGCGAGACTCCGGTCGAACTGTCGTTCGACCAGGTCACCAAGATGGCCTGACCCGCACAGCATTCACGAACGGCCGCCCCGGAACGGGGCGGCCGTTCGTGCGTTCTCGGGTATACTTGGATGGTTTGTGCGCCCGTTTCTCGTGCGCGCGAGCAACCGCAGCCCGGAACCGCCGGGTTCGCGGGAGAACGGATGCGTGCCGCATCCGCTCGATGAAAGGAAAGAGAATGGCACCGAAGAAGAAGGTGACCGGCCTGATCAAGCTTCAGATCAACGCCGGTGCAGCCAACCCGGCGCCGCCGATCGGCCCCGCGCTCGGTCAGCATGGCGTCAACATCATGGAGTTCTGCAAGGCGTACAACGCCGCGACCGAGTCGCAGCGCGGCAACGTCATCCCCGTGGAGATCACCGTCTACGAGGACCGCAGCTTCACGTTCATCCTGAAGACCCCGCCGGCAGCTGAGCTGATCAAGAAGGCCGCTGGCGTTGCGAAGGCCTCGCCCACGCCGCACACGGTCAAGGTCGGAAAGCTCACCAAGGAGCAGGTCCGCCAGATCGCCGAGACCAAGCAGCCCGACCTGAACGCGAACGACATCGACGCTGCGTCGAAGATCATCGCCGGTACCGCCCGTTCCATGGGCATCACGGTCGAGGACTGAGGGGGATAAATCATGGCTAAGTCCAAGGCATACCAGGCTGCCCTCGCCAAGATCGAGGCAGACCGTTTCTACACTCCCGCTGAGGCTGTCGCCCTGGCCAAGGAGACCGGTTCGGCGAAGTTCGACTCGACCGTCGAGGTCGCGCTGAAGCTCGCTGTTGACCCCCGCAAGGCAGACCAGATGGTGCGCGGCACCGTCATGCTGCCGCACGGCACCGGTAAGACCGCCCGCGTCATCGTTTTCGCCAACGGCCCGGCCGCTGAGGCTGCGATCGCCGCTGGTGCGGACGAGGTCGGTGGCGCCGAGCTGATCGAGAAGGTCGCCGGCGGCTGGACCGACTTCGACGCCGCGGTCTCGACCCCCGAGCTGATGGGTCAGGTCGGTCGTCTGGGTAAGGTGCTGGGTCCCCGTGGCCTCATGCCCAACCCCAAGACCGGCACCGTGACTCCGAACCCGGCCAAGGCTGTTGAGGAGATCAAGGGCGGAAAGATCGAGTTCCGCGTCGACAAGCACGCCAACGTGCACTTCATCGTCGGCAAGGCCTCGTTCAGCACTGAGCAGCTGAACGAGAACATCGACGCCGCTCTCGAAGAGATCGTGCGTCTGAAGCCGTCGAGCGCGAAGGGCCGCTACATCCAGAAGGGCGCCGTGTCGACCACGTTCGGCCCCGGCATCCCGCTGGACGTCAACGCCATCTGAGTCTGAGACTCGCTTTCGAAGACCCTCACCCCGCTCGGGGTGAGGGTCTTCTGCGTTGCGGCTCAGCCGAAGAGCACGGGCAGCACCAGGTTCACACCGAGCGCGATCATCACGACGGCGATACCGGCATCGAGCATCCGCCACGCGCGAGGTGTACGCAGCCATCTACCGAGGTGACGTGCGCCGAATCCCAGCGCGGTGAACCACACGAAGCTGGCGATCACGGCGCCCGTCGCGAACAACCAGCGGTCGTCGCCATGTGTCGCGGCGACCGAGCCCAGCATGAGCACCGTGTCGAGGTACACGTGCGGGTTCAGCCAGGTCAGCGCGAGCACCGTCGCCAGGGTGGGTGCCAGACGCGTGCGGGCCAGCGTCGTGCTCGCGGACCCGGATGCCGGGTGGCTCGGCCCCGGGGATGCGGTGTCGTCGGATGCGATCAGCTCGCCCCCTCCCCGCCAGGCCCGTCGGGCAGCGACCAGTCCGTATCCGACGAGGAAGGCTGCGCCCGCCCAGCGCGCGACGACCACGAGCCAGGGTGCGGTCTCGATCAGCAGTCCGAGGCCGGCGACGCCGCCGACGATGAGCACCGCATCAGAGAGAGCGCACACCAGCACGACCGGGAGAACGTGCTCACGCCGTAAGCCCTGCCGCAGCACGAAGACGTTCTGTGCGCCGATGGCGATGATCAAGGAGAGGCCGAGGCCGAGGCCGGCGAGCACGGTGAGCATTCCCTCACGGTATCGAGGTATAGATCATTAGCGCCAACAAAGAAACTTGCTTAGCTATTAGCATTGCTTATGTGAAGATCGATGCGCAGCTTGCCACGACCATCGCCGCGGTGATCGACGAGGGCAGCTTCGAAGCGGCCGCGCGCAGACTGCACATCACCCAGTCGGCGGTGAGTCAGCGGGTGCGGGTTGTCGAGCAGCAGATCGGGCGGGCGGCGCTCGTGCGTTCCCGCCCTGTGCGCGCGACCGAGGCGGGCGAAGCGCTCGTGCGCCTTGCGCGTCAGGTCGAGCTGCTGGAGCACGATGTGATGGTGGCCTTCGGTCTCGGAGATGCCGAACCCGAAGCCGCTGTAGAGACCGCGGCGCGCGTGCGGATCCCGCTCGCCGTGAATGCTGACTCCATGGCAACGTGGTTCCTGTCTCCGATCGCGCGAATCGCGCGACAGCATCCGATCGATGTCGATCTGCACCGCGACGATCAGGACTACACCGCGCGGATGCTCGAGTCGGGCGAGGTCATGGCAGCCGTCACGAGCGAGGCAGAGCCGGTGGGCGGCAGCGCGGTGACGCCCTTGGGCGTGCTCGAGTACCGAGCCATGGCGACGACCGACTACTTCGAGCGCTGGTTCGCCGACGGTGTCTCGAACGACGCGCTGCGCAAGGCGCCCTTCGTCGATTTCGATCGGCGCGACGCGCTGCAGCAGGGGTGGCTGCGGGCGCGGGGAGTCGATCCGTGGTCGGTGCCGAGGCACTACGTGCCGGCGTCGCACGACTTCTCTCACGCCGTGCGGCTGGGGCTCGGATGGGGACTGATCCCGATGCCGCAGGCGACCGAAGACCTGATCGAGCTGGGGGAGCCGCGCATTCGCGTGCCCTTGTACTGGCAGCAGTGGAACCTGCGCTCACCGCTGCTCGATGCGATCGCTGCAGAGGTCGCCGCCGAGGCGTCGCGCGTGCTGGTGCCGTTGCGCTGAGATTAGTCGCTGAGGGCGAGGGCGCGGAACATGTCGCGCTCGCGGAGTGAGTCGCGGCGACTCGCGGCGGGCGCGGCGCCGGTGGGGGGACGTTGTCCTGTCGTGCGGTGATACAACTCGTCGATCAGACGGGTCGCGAGGTCGACGAGGCGGCCGATCTCTTTCTCGTCACGGTCGATCCACACCGAACGGGGCTCGTCGTGCAGCGGTCGGAAGTCGTCGTGCTCTTCCCACACGAACAACGTGCGCTCGGCGCCCAACACGTGCTGCTGCCACCACACCTGCCGTAGGTAGTTGCGGGGGATGGTGCGCCAGGACTTGTTGGTCGTCTTGATCTCGGCGAGCAGTACTCGGCCCTCGCCGTTGACACAGACGCCGTCCGGCGTCGCGAGATGGCGTTTCTCGACCGCGGCGTGGAACAGCGCCGACGAAGGCAGGATGCCGTGAGTCGAGGCGACCCACGCGGCGATCTCGGGCTCGCGACGGCGGCCGTGATCTGTGTACGCGTTGCCGCCGAACCGCGGCCCACCGCCGAGCTTGGAGTCCGCGGCGCGAATGATCGAGGCGTCTCCCGAGAGCCCGGCGACATCTGTTGCGGTGATCCCCCGTGCCCGAGCGCGAAGCCACGCGACCCGGTCGCGGGAGTCCGCGACGATCCGGGCTTCGAGTTCGGGGGTCACTCCACGAGGCTACCCCGAGCCGTGGGGGTCCTTGACCCTCCCACGCCGCGTGATTTGGGGTGGGCGGTCGGATGCCGTAGACTTCACGTAACCGAAGACCGCCGGTCATCGTCATGTGCGCAAGCACGCGTCGATCGAAGCACTGCATCGCAGGGGCCCGCGCAGGTGTGCGATTTCTTTCTGAAGCTCCGTGCGCTTGCGCCGGAGCTTTTCTCATGTGGTGGGCAGTCAAGGTCGACGCCCCGCATCCGTGTGGCGTCCGTACACAGAAGGAGTGACCATGGCGCAGAAGGATGCAACGGTTGCCGAGCTCACGAAGTCTTTCGAGAGCTCGAACGCCGTCCTGCTGACCGAGTACCGCGGTCTGACGGTTGCCCAGCTCAAGGAGCTGCGCAACGCTATCCGTCAGGACGCGGAATACGCCGTGGTGAAGAACACGCTGACCAAGATCGCCGCGAACAACGCGGGGATCACGACGCTGGACGAGGGCCTCAAGGGCCCGTCGGCCGTCGCGTTCGTGCACGGTGACTTCGTCACCACCGCCAAGGCTCTGCGTGACTTCGCCAAGGCCAACCCGCTTCTCGTGATCAAGGGCGGCGTCTTCGAGGGCAACGCTCTCGACGCCGACGAGGTCAACAAGTACGCCTCGCTCGAGAGCCGTGAGGTTCTGCTGGCGAAGGCAGCGGGCATGATGAAGGCGACGATGGGCAAGGCTGCTGCCACCGTCGACGCGCTTCGCGAAAAGCTGGAGACCGCCGAGGCCGCGTAAGCGTCCGGCGTCTTCCTCACACAAACCCCATTTATTAGGAGATACATCATGGCGAAGCTCACCACTGAGGAGCTGCTGGAGCAGTTTGCGGACCTGACCCTCATCGAGCTCAGCGAGTTCGTGAAGGCGTTCGAGGAGAAGTTCGACGTCACCGCGGCCGCTCCGGTCGCCGTTGCCGGCGCAGCCGGTGGCGCTGGCGATGCCGCTGCCGAGGAGGAGAAGGACTCGTTCGACGTCATCCTCGAGGCTGCTGGCGACAAGAAGATCCAGGTCATCAAGGCCGTCCGCGAGCTCACCTCGCTGGGTCTCGGCGAGGCCAAGGCTGTCGTCGACGGCGCTCCGAAGGCCGTCCTCGAGGGCGCCAACAAGGAGACCGCTGAGAAGGCCAAGGAGGCCCTGGAGGGCGCCGGCGCCACGGTTACCCTCAAGTAAGACTTCTTACTGACACAGAAGGCCCCGGGTTCGCCCGGGGCCTTCTGCGTACCCGGATCAGCGCGGCACCGTCGTCGACGCGCGCATGATCAACTCCGAGGGCAGCACCCGGTGCACGGTTTCCGCGCCGGGTGAGTCCATGCGGTCGCGCAGCATGCGGACCGCCTCACGGCCCTGCCCTTTCGGATGCTGCAGGACGGTCGTCAGCGAGAACATCTCCGCGTGCGCATGGTCATCGATGCCGACCACGCTGAGATCGGCGGGGGAGGACACCCCCAGTCGTCGCGCGGCGATGATGCCTCCGATGGCCACTTCGTCGCAGACGGCGACCACCGCCGTCGGGCGGGAGCGCCGGTCTCCCAGCATCCGCACCGCCGCTTCGTACCCGCCGGGCATCGTCGCCTCGCCCGAAGCGTGGCGGATGCCGGCTTCGAGACCTGCGGTACTCATGGCCGCGCGGTAGCCGGCGAGCCGCAGCTCGTCACCGAAGGCGTGCGTCGCGGCATCCGCTCTGCCGCCGAGGAACGTGATGTCGCGGTGTCCGAGGTCGATGAGGTGCTCGGTCGCGAGTCGCCCAGCGGCCGTGTCATCGATCGAGATCGCGCTGGTGCCCTCGGCGTAAGAGCCGACGCTCACCAAGGGCGAGCCGACGAGCATGAGCCGTTCGAGCTCGCGGGCGCTGGGTTGGATGCCGACGGCGATGATGCCGTCGAGGCGACGCTGCGGCAGGATCTCTTCGAACAGTCGGGTGCGTTCCGCTGACCCCTCTCGGCTGCCGTAGAGCACCAGGTCGTGCCCGGACGTGAGCAGCTCCTGCTGGATGCCGCTGAGCAGTTCAGAGAAGAACCAGCGGTCGAGGGTGGGGACGATCACGCCCACCGACAGCGTACGGCCCGTCGCCAGGCTCTGCGCCGAGGAGTGCACGACGTACGCGAGCTCGCGGGCCGCGGCGTGTACGCGTTCACTGGTGTCGTCGGCGACGTAGCCGCTGCCGCTCAGAGCGCGGCTGGCGGTCGCTTTCGAGACGCCGGCGCGGGCTGCGACATCGGCAAGCGTGCTCATCGTTCGTCCTCTGGGGGAAAGTCGGGATTCCGAACACCGTGTCGCGGAACCGGTTCCACACGCTATGCTGTGGGAGCGCTCCCACGCAACGGGTCACGGCTGGACAACGGTTGTCGAGAACGGCTCGTGCGGGCATTGTGTCGGGGCGTCCAAGACAAGTAGGTTGTTCTGGAATCGGTTCCTCATTGTTGCGGGACACGCCGCGTCGGGGAGCAGAGACCCACTCGAAGAGGAGAAATGACATGGCACAGTCACAGCGCTATCGGCGCCTCGCGCCGCTGGCACTGCTCGGTGCGGCGGGCGTCGCACTGGCAGGGTGCGGAGCTCCTGGTGCACCGGACGGCGGCAGCGACGCCGGCAGTGAAGACGTGGCCGGCGAGACCGTCACGATCTACGGCACGATCGTCGACAGCGAGGCAGAGCTGCTCCAGGAATCCTGGGCCGGTTTCGAGGAAGAGACCGGGATCGAGATCAAGTACGAGGGCAGTCAGGACTTCGAGACGCAGCTCGGAACCCGTGCACAGGGCGGGAACCCGCCCGACATCGCGATCTTCCCGCAGCCGGGACTCTTCGCCGACTTCGCCACCCGTGACTTCCTTCTGCCCGCACCTGCCGAGGTCGAGCAGAACGCGAACGAGTACTGGACCGAGGACTGGGTCAACTACGGAACGGTGGACGGCACGTTCTACGGCGCGCCCCTGATGGCGAACGTCAAGGGCTGGATCTGGTATTCGCCGACGAAGTTCGCCGAGTGGGGCGTGGAGGTGCCGACGACGCTCGATGAGATGCAGACGCTCACCGAGTCCATCCAAGCGGCGACCGGCGAACCGGCGTGGTGTGCAGGCTTCGAGTCCGGCACGGCGACCGGATGGCCAGGCACGGACTGGGTCGAGGACTATGTGCTGCGTCAGGCGGGCCCCGATGTGTACGACCAGTGGGTCACCAACGACGTGCCGTTCACCGATCCGCAGATCAAGGCCGCCTTCGACTCCGTCGGCGAGATCCTGCTCGACCCGGCCAACGTGAACGCCGGATTCGGTGACGTCCGCTCGATCAACTCGACCGCGTTCGGTGATGTCGCCCCGAAGGTCGCGGACGGATCGTGCGCACTCACGCACCAGGCATCGTTCCTGTCGGGCTTCTTCCCCGATGGAACGACGATCGCCGAGGACGGCGACGTCTGGGCGTTCATGCTCCCGGGCGAGAGTGCAGACGCCAGCGCGGTCACGGGCGCAGGTGAGATCGTGGGAGCGTTCAGCGACTCCGCCGCAACGCAGCAGGTGCTCGCCTACCTCTCCAGCCCCGAGTGGGCGAACAGCCGCGTGAGCCTGGGCGGCGTCACCTCGGCCAACAACGGACTGGACCCGGCCAACGCGCAGGACCCGATCCTTCAGGAGACCATCAAGATCCTGCAGGATCCCGACACCACGTTCCGGTTCGACGCCAGTGACCTGATGCCCGGTGCAGTCGGCGCGGGCACGTTCTGGAAGGGAATGGTCGCCTGGGTCAACGGCACGTCCACCGATGAGGTGCTCCAGCAGATCGAGACGGGCTGGCCCGCGGGCTGACCGACTCGGGTGGGCCGCCTTCGGGCGGCCCACTCCACCTCTGACCTGATCCGGGCAACGGTGCACGGATCATCGCCACTCGTGCAAGGGAATCGATGTGACCGCGACTGACTTCTTCCAATGGGTGGGCACGATGCCACCTGTCGTGCAGGCGGTGATCGTCGTCATCGCCTTCGCGATCGTCGTGGCCGTCATTCTGTTCCTCGTCGACGTCGCGCCGCGTTCCGGGCCCTGGTACACCGCCGCGCGACTGGCGATGTGCCTGCTCGTCCCCTTCGCCGTGATGTGGTTCTTCCGCTCTTACTACTGGGCGATCGGCGTGGCAGTCGTCGTCGGGGGCGTGTTCTTCCTGCTCGACTATCGATCGCGCGCGGGGAAGGGCTACCTCATCCAACTCGTGGCGTTCATGGCGCCGGCGTTCCTGCTGCTGACGGTGGGCCTCGTGCTCCCGTCGATCCAGACGTTCGTCGCATCGTTCATGAACTCGTCGGGTAAGAGCTTCATCGGCCTCGACAACTATCTGTGGATCTTCGGTCAGCCCGACGGCATCCGCGTCGTGGTCAACACGATCGTGTGGGTGCTGGTCGTCCCGACCGTCTCGACCATCGTGGGGTTGGCGTACGCGGTGTTCATCGACCGCACGCGCGGCGAGAAGGTCTACAAGGTACTGGTCTTCATGCCGATGGCGATCTCGTTCGTCGGCGCCGGCATCATCTGGCGGTTCATGTACGAGTACCGCGGGCCGCAGTATGACCAGATCGGCCTGCTCAACCAGATCCTCGTGTGGTTCGGGGGAGAACCGCAGCAGTTCCTGCTGAACCCGCCGTGGAACACCTTCTTCTTGATCGTCGTCCTCATCTGGGTGCAGACCGGGTTCGCGATGGTCATCCTGTCAGCATCCATCAAGGGCGTGGCGACCGAGCTTCTCGAAGCCGCCGAGCTTGACGGTGCGAACGCCTGGCAGCGATTCCGCTCCGTGACCGTCCCTTCCATCCGTCCCGCTCTCATCGTCGTGTTGACGACCATCTCGATCGCCTCGCTGAAGGTGTTCGACATCGT
Organism: Microbacterium sp. 2216-1; assembly: GCF_046507855.1. Lineage (NCBI taxonomy): Bacteria > Bacillati > Actinomycetota > Actinomycetes > Micrococcales > Microbacteriaceae > Microbacterium > Microbacterium sp. 2216-1. Next base: position 150,974 of record NZ_JBKFTM010000003.1, on the reverse strand, counting down.
GCGCACGATGACTGCCGGAAACTACGAGACGAGCGTGCTCGCCAACGAGATGTACACCCAGTTCTCGAAATTCGAGGCAGGGCGCAGTGCAGCGCTCGCCGTCATCCTCTTCGTGCTTGTTGTGCCGATCGTCGTCTACAACGCACGTCAGATCCAGAAGCAGCGGGAGATCCGATGAGCAGCGCGATGAACCCAGGGACGGCGGCGACCCCGCAGGCCGACGTAGCGATGAGCACCCGCGCGATCACGACCGGGGGTGGGCTGAACGCCTCGGCAGGACGGGCCCGCAAGCGACTGAGTCGGCCGTGGGCCTCGGCGGCATCGATCATCATCGCGGTGCTGTGGACGATCCCCACGCTCGGGCTGTTCATCTCGTCGTTCCGGCCGCGGGATCAGATTCTCACGAGCGGGTGGTGGGAGTTCTTCCTGAACCCCGAGGTCACCGGCGAGAACTACGTGGATGTCCTCTCGTCCGGTACGACGCAGCTGACGATGCTCGAGTCGTTCGTGAACTCGATCGCCATCACCATCCCCGCGACCATCGTGCCGCTGATGATCGCGTCGATGGCGGCGTACGCGTTCGCCTGGATCGACTTCAAGGGGCGCAACTTCCTGTTCATCTTCATCTTCGCGTTGCAGATCGTGCCGATCCAGATGGCGTTGGTGCCGTTGCTGAGCACATTCTCGAGGGGGTTGAACCTGTTCGGCCTGCAGGTGACCCTGCCGCTGGGGGCATCCGGCGGTTACGCGCAGGTGTGGTTCGCGCACACGATGTTCGCGCTGCCGCTGGCGATCTACCTGTTGCACAACTTCATGTCCGAGATCCCGAGCGAGATCATCGAGGCGGCGCGTGTGGATGGCGCTTCGCGAGGCCAGATCTTCTTCCGTATCGTTCTGCCGCTGACGATGCCGGCGATCGCCTCGGTCGCCATCTTCCAGTTCCTCTGGGTCTGGAACGACCTGCTCGTCGCCCTCGTCTTCGCCGACGGCGGCGCCGCGCCGATCACCAAGCTGCTGGCCGAGATCACGGGTACCCGTGGAAACGACTGGCACCTGCTCACCGCCGGAGCGTTTGTCTCGATCATCGTTCCGTTGATCGTCTTCTTCGCGTTGCAACGGTACTTCGTCCGCGGCCTGCTCGCCGGCTCTACCAAGGGGTGATCAGCCGAGCAACACCAGCAGCACGTGCGAGGCGTCGACAGCCTCCAGTTCGTGCAGCATGCCGGCGGGGACCTGGATCGCGCCACCCGCGGTGAGATTGTGCTCGGCTCCGCCGACCCGGAACAGGATGCGCCCCGACACGACCTGCACCAGGATCGGCACGGGGGCGCGGTGCTCCCGCATGATCGCTCGGGCATCCATGACGAGGGTGCGGATCTTGAATCCGTCGCCGTCGAGGGTGCGGTGCGGCGTGACCCGGCCGCCCTCGACCGGGTGGGCGGCGACGAAGTCGGCGGCCGAAGCCGCGAGCAGGAACGGCTGGTCTGCGCTCATGCCCCGAGGATAGCCCGCGCTCTGGTGCGGATGCCCGAACCGGGCACAATGGGGTGATGACGAGACGGGCGCTACTGATCACCGGAGGGGCGCTGCTCGCCGCAGCGATCGCGTTGGGCATCCTCGTGGTGACGGTGCCCGCCGGGGCGACGAACGCCCTGGACGAGTTCTGGAACGGCGCGGCGTCGCAGCTGCGCGAACCGTGGGTGCTGTGGGGTGCGCTGTTCATGAACCGCGTCGGCGGAGGGTGGATCGCGGTGCTGCTGGTGCCGTTGCTGATCGTGGCGTCGTTGGTCGCGGTGCGACGGTGGCGATCGGCGGTGTTCGCGGCCTCGGCTTTCATCGTGAGTGCGGGGCTGACCCAGCTGCTCAAGAACCTGTTCGCGCGTGCGCGCCCTGATGACATGCTGGTCGCATCGGACTTCGGATCGTTCCCCTCGGGGCACACCGCGAACGCGGCGACCATCGCCGTCGTGCTGTGGCTGGTGTTCCCCCGTGTCTGGGTCGCGGTGGTCGGTGTGCTGTGGGTGCTCGTCATGGCGCTGTCGCGCACGATCCTCGCGGTGCACTGGATCACCGACACGATCGGGGGAGTGCTGGTCGGCGCGTCGGCGGCTCTGCTCGTGGCGGGGATGCTGTGGGGCTGGGCCTCGCTAGGCTGGTCGGGTCCGCCAGCCGCATCAGCGAGGAGCCCCCGTGCCGAAGATCCGACCCTACCGTGACGCCGACCGGGACGCCCTCTACGACATCTGCGTGAAGACCGCGGATGCCGGTGGCGATGCGACCGGGATGTTCACCGACGACCGCCTGTGGGGCGACATCTTCGCGGTGCCGTACGCGGTGCGCGACGCGGGCCTGACCTGGGTCGTCGAATCCGACGACGGGCGCACGATCGGCTACGTCGTCGCGACGGATGACACCGAGGCTTTCGAACAGTGGTTCCGCGAGGAGTGGTGGCCGACGCGCATGGGCGCGTACCCGCTGTCGGGTGCGGCGGAGCCGACCCGACAGGACGGCATCATCGGCTACGCCAGTCGGCGGGCGCCGGGAACGAACGCGCACGCCGCCGAGTACCCGGCACACCTGCACATCGACCTGCTGCCAGAGACCCAGGGGATGGGGCTGGGGCGACAGCTGATCGAGACGCTGTTCACCGAGCTGAAGCGGCGCGGCGTTCCCGGTCTGCACCTGGGTATGAACGCCACAAACACGGGGGCGGGCGCGTTCTACGATCGCTTGGGCATGCATCGTCTGCAGGCCGATGCCGACACCGTCGTGTACGGGGTGCACCTGGTCGACTGAGCGGGCTGGTCCGAACCCGCCCTCGTCATCGGATAGGATGGACAGGTTGTTCCTGGTGACGTGTCCGAGCGGCCGAAGGAGCACGCTTGGAAAGCGTGTGTTGTGCAAGCAACCGAGGGTTCGAATCCCTCCGTCACCGCCAGTGTCCTGAGTCGCGACAGAGTTTACGAACTAGTCGCGGCTCAGGACTTTTTGCTGTCGGGGGTGCGGACGTATGGCGTCGTACCTTGTGTCGGGACTCAGGCGCGTGATTCAGAGCACTCGGCGCCTGGCGCGTGCTCCGAAGCGATCGAGCGCGGCGAGGACGTCGGGGGCGTGCCAGATGCGGTTGCGCTTGTAGTTGTTCGTTTTGACGAGCGCGCCGCCGTTGACGATCCGGTCTATGGCGGCGCCGGCGGCGACGTCGGAGACGCTCAGCTCGTCGACGAGCCATTGGCCATTGGCCACGGCGGCGAAGGCGGCAGTCGTCACTGCCGAGACGATCGCCTCGGGGTTTGCTCGGCCGGTTCGGCCATTGCCGTCGGAGAATGAGTGGATCGTCTCGAACTGTGCGTGAGTGGTCGCCGCATGAGCGAGCAACGGCACGTCGGTGCGCTGGCTGAAGTCGACCAGATCAGCCATCAGTGCGGGCACGCCCTCATGGTGCGGTGCACGAAGGGCGCCGTGTGCGGTGAGAGGCCATTCGGAAGCAGAGTGCTCCTCAGATGCCTCAGGGGACGCTGCGGTGCGTCCCCCGTGAGCGGTACAACTCAGGGTTGAACGCGCCGGTGACAGGGCGCTTCGCCCAATTCACATCCCGGTTGTCATCTCCCGAAGTTCGGGGGTGTCGAGATCGGATTCCGATGTGTTGCGTACACTGTCTGTCCCCCAAACAGGGGACAGACAGTGTACCGATCACTGGATAGCCTTGCTGTGCATCGCAAAGTTTCAACCTTTCGCGGTCACGTTCGAGTGGTGACGAAAGTGCAAGGTATCACGGTGAAAGACAAGAAGACCGATCTCTATGCACCGATCAAGAACACGCAAGAAATCTACGTGAAGTATCAGTGATCAGCATTATTTCTAGACGAACTGCGGCCCTGGCGACGATGGCCGTGGGGCTGTTCTTCCTGTCGTCATGCGCGACCGAAGCTGAGTCTTCGCAGCTTCACTTTGCGCGGATTTCGGCTGACGTGGTCGTGGCGGGCGATGGCGCCGCTTCAGCCAATCTGGTTGTTGCGGCACCGTCGGACGATCCGATCTGGTCGGGCATAAGCGAGCTTGTCGCCAAGAATGATCACACAGATGGTGGTGATCTGGTTTTTGGTGAGGGTGCGGTCCGACTAATCCCGGGCGGGGAGCAGGATGGTACCCGTCTTGGGGCGATTGTCGTAGAAATGCCGCTGAGTGTCGATAACTTCAGCATGAGCGAGATCGTCATAACGCTAGCTGGAGATCATGGGCCCGAAAACTACAATGTTGGCGAGTGGAACTTCGAGCGAATAAGGGCAGACGGCATTGTTGAGATCTCTGGTGAGTATCCCGCCAGTGTTAGTGAGTGCAATTCCGTATCGTTTGATGTGCAGGGCGATCTCCCGTTTGAGATTGACGGCGTCAGTTCCCGTGGTGCTGGGGTGGACATTCTTGACGTGGATATCGGGGTCGCGAAGGGCACTTCTCGAACTGTCGTGCTTGATCTCGCATGCGATCCACAGTTCGACCTCTACGCGTTCACTCCACTTATCGATGTGACTTCGGAGGGGAAGAAGGGTATAGAGCCCTTGCAGCCTATTCTCATTGGCTACGCAGGGATCACGGATGAGGTCGTCAATCGTATTCTGACGCGCAGATAGGAGCTCTGGGCGCAGTGCTAGCTGTGTCGATGGGTGGGACGCCGGGCATGTAGGTAGCTCCGGCGTCCCATTCGTACGCGCAGGACGTCATTCCGCTCATCCGGCGGGAGCAGCTCGAAGTCACTTCCGATGTCTTCTGGAAGTGCGCCCGCGATGGAGTGGGGCCCGACCATGGTGCACCGCGGGTGACGAGACACAACAGCTAGGGGCCCTTTCTGCATCCGTCGGCGACGGCGGACTCCGAGCCACGCGACGTAGAATCGGCTGATGCCCACTCCGAAGATCGTGCTGTTCTACGCGTTCGCCCCGTTGGCCGATCCCGATGCGATTCGGCTGTGGCAGCGCGACCTCTGTGCGTCGTTGCAGTTGCGCGGGCGCATCCTGATCTCGGAGCACGGCATCAATGGCACGCTCGGGGGTGACCTGCCGGCGGTGAAGAAGTGGCTGCGGCGGTTCCGCGACTATCCGGCGTTCAAGGACGCGGATATCAAGTGGAGCGAGGGCAGCGGCCTCGACGCCGACGGATTCAGCACCGACTTCCCGAAGCTCAGCGTCAAGGTGCGTGATGAGATCGTCTCGTTCGGTGCCCCCGGCGAGTTGGCGGTAAATGATCACGGCGTCGTCGGCGGTGGGGCGCGCCTGAGCCCCGAGCAGCTGCACGAGCTGATGGACGAGCGCGGCGATGAGGTGGTGTTCTTCGACGGACGCAATGCGCTGGAGGCCGACATCGGCCGGTTCCGGAACGCCGTGGTGCCCGACACCGACACGACCCGCGATTTCGTGGGGCTGCTCGAATCCGGAGCGTACGACGATCTCAAGGGCAAGCCCATCGTGACGTACTGTACCGGCGGTATTCGCTGCGAAGTGCTGTCGAGTCTGATGATCGCGCGCGGGTTCGGCGAGGTGTACCAGCTTGAGGGCGGCATCGTCCGGTACGGCGAGAAGTACGGTGACGACGGCCTGTGGGAGGGATCGCTGTACGTGTTCGACGGGCGCGGGTCGATCGACTTCTCAGACCATGCCGCGGTGATCGGCGAGTGCATCGGGTGCGGGGGTGCGACCAAGCGCACCGCGAACTGCCCCGACCTCTCGTGCCGGCGCCAGTTCGTCGTCTGCGAGAACTGCGACGTCGTGCTCTGCGACGAGCACCGCGCTCACGCCTCCTGAACACGTCCCCGAAGCGAAGCTGCGCGGCGCCACAGCGACGCCGGCAGCAATCGTGCCGTCACGCGGCGGTGGCCGTCGACACTTCGTTCGAGTGCCGTGAGCACACCGCGCAGCGGCACGGACAGATCATCATCGGCGGATGCCGTCGGCGCATAGCTGCGGTGTTCGACAGCTTCCACCAGTTGCTGCATCGCGTCGGCGTCCGCGCCGCGTTCGGCGACCACATAGCGAGCGCGGACGCGAGCCGTGTCGGCCGCGTGCAACGGTAGGCCGAGGTCGGCCATCGTGTCGCGCACTTCCTGCCACGCCGCCATGGCGTCTCCTCGACGGGCCCGGCTGATGCGCAGCATCCGCGTGCCTCCACGCACCAGGGCGGGCAGCAGCGCGAGCAGGAGCGCTCCGAGGGCGACCAGCACGACGGGCAGCGGATTGAGCGTCTGCAGCTGCTGATCACCGATGGACTGCTCATCGAGACGGTCGGGTCCGCCGGTCGGCACGTCGGACGGTGCTGTCGTCGGCGCCGTGGTGGGTGTCGGTGCGTCGGGCCCGTCGCCGCTCCCACCTGCGGAGGTCTCCGACAGAAAAGCGGTGGGCACACCGAGTGTGGCCGTCGGCTCGAAAGGCACCCATCCGATGCCGTCGAAGTGCACCTCGGGCCACGAATGCAGCTGGTCGCTCGAGACGGAGTAGACGATGTCGTCGTCGCGTCTCTGGTCGGTCGCGGTGCCGGGCAGATATCCGACGACGATGCGCACCGGCATGTCGAGGGCCTGCGCCATGAGCGCGAAAGCGCCCGCGAAGTGCACACAGTACCCGGTGCGCTTGTCGAGGAAGGTGGCGACGGCGTCAGCTCCGGTACCGTCGAATCCCTCGTCGACCGGCGCATCGAGTGAGTAGGTGAACTCGCCGCGGAACCAGTCCTGCAGAGCGATCAGACGGTCGTAATCGGTGTCGGCCTCAGCCGTCACCGAGCGGGCCGTGTCGGCAATGACCGGTGGCAGGTTCACCGTGCGCGGGAGGGCGCGTCCGAGGTCGGATGCCGGCGCCCGGCGGATCTGCTCGAGCGTCGGCGCCGCGGTCGCCGTGCGCACCGTGTAGTCGGCGCCCGCCGCGTTCTCGGTCTCACTGATGACTGTGCGTCCCGCGGGCATCGCCTGCCAGTCGCCGTCGATGCCGGTGACGCGTTCGGGAGCATAGGGAACCGGCAGGCGGTCACTGGACACGTTGAGCACCCGGATCGAGACCCGACGTTCGGTCGTCTCGATCGCTTCGCCCCAGTCGCGCTCGCCGAAGCCCTCGCCGAGCGGTTGCAGATCGGTGCGGTCAGGTCGCCAGATCTCGCCGTCGAACCGTGACAGTGTGGCCAACCTCAGGTACGGGGGAGCGGTGCCCGAGGTGACCAGCGTCAGAGCCTCGACACTTTCGGGGCGGCGAAGATCATCGCCCAGGCGCAGGTCGGCTCGAACCGTCAACGTCGGGCCGGTGCCCGACAGTGCCGCGCCCATCGGCAGCATCGGCGTCACCAGCAGAGTCACGGCGATCGCGGTGGCACCGGCGATCGTGGCGGCCAGCGCCGAGGTGCGTCGCGGCGCGGACGCATCGTGCCGGGCACCGAAGCGCAGCATGATCAGGATCATGACAGCCTGCATCAGGAACCACGCGATGTTCAGGGAGCCGAACGAGACCAGCATCGGCAGCACCCCGATCACCGAGGTGAGCAGCACGGTGAGCAGGATCTGCCGGTGCGCCAGCAGCTGGTCGACGAGGATCGTCACGCCGGCGAAGAGCACCCCGACTGCTGTCGCGAGCCCGGCGGATGCCGCGATCGGTGCGACACCGCCGGCGATCTCATCGATCGCCTGCTGCATCCGCACGGCGATCAGCTGCCCCGAAAGTCGCGTCGGGATCAGCCCGAGAAAGGCGGTATCGCTCGCCAGCAGGGCGGTGCACGCCATGATCGTGATGATGACCTGCACCGCGAGGGCGAGCAGATCGCGGATGCCCGCGCGCAGCCGCCGGAAGATCACACGCCCGAGCGAACCCGCGCCGCTGGCGACGATGATCGCCAGGAAGGCCACGAACGTCCACGTGCCCGGCATGATCGCCCCGGTGTACGGCCAGAGCGCGACGAGCATCGCCGCTCCCGCGAGGAATCCCGGGACGATGGGGCTGATGGGACGCAGATCGGCGGTTCCCCTGCGCTCCGTGGCGCGGGTGGCCGCGGAGTCCGCCGTCACTGAATCAAACACCGGACACCTGCGCCTGAGGGAGGGCATCCGCCCACGTCTGATCCAGCTCATCGCCGGACGTGACCGCGGCGGTGTTCCAGCCGTGCGCGGCCGCCGCGCTCAGCGCGCCGCGCTCTGCGCCGGCGGCGAACAGCAGGGGTGCTGCCGCCCCCGCGGTGCTCAAGCGGTCAGCATCCGCCACCGAGATCCGCCCCGTGATCACGACGAGCGGTCCCGGGGGAGTGCTGCCGACGATCGCGCGCAGATCGCGCGCCTCACCGCGGGGTGTCACGGTGGCCAGAGCGACCATGAGGTCTTCGCGGTCGTCCTCGTGTCCGCGCAGCGCGCCGAGCAGGCCGCCCGCGCTGTCGATGACGTCGACGCTGTAGCCGTCCTGCACGAACCGCAGGGCCGCCGACGCGCACAGCGTCACCGCTGTCTCGAACTCCAGATCGGGCCCGTCGGCGGGCCGGTCCCAGCGTGCGGCGGAACGGTCGAGCACGACGACGGCGTCGGGACTGGCCTCTTCCTCCTCCTGGCGCACCATGAGCTCGCCGTGATGCGCCGTCGCACGCCAATGGATGCGTCGGCGGGAGTCGCCGGACGCGTACGGCCGAGGAATGAGGTTGTCGGCACCCTGCCCGAGGCGCGTGGACCGGGTCTGAGCAGCACCGCCCGCGGCGCCCACCTTCGAGGGGAGCGACGGCAGCGCCACGACCTGAGGGACGACCGTGATCGTGCGCGTGTCACCGAACTCCTGTTCGCGCTGCGCGAGACCGAACGGGTCGACGGTGCGCAGCACCAGCGGGCCGAGGGTCGAGATGCCGCGCTGCACGCCCTCAAGCTCATAGCGCAGCAGCGCGGAGTCACCGGGATACTCGCCCTGCGCATCGCCGCGCACGGCATCCGGCAAGGTGTCGCGCCAGATACCACGGGGGACGCCCGGGGCGTACAGATCGAACCGCAGGGCGACGCGCGAGGACTCGCCCACGGTGAGCAGATCGGTCGAGATCTGCCGTGACACGGCGCCGCGGCGCCGCGGCGCGTACGCCACGAGCATCGAGACCAGCGGCAGCAGCACCAACAGCACGCCCAAGTACAGCAGCGGGCGAGCGCCGGCGACGTTGGCCGCGATCGCCAGCAGGATGCCCATGATCAGGCATCCCCATCCGCGGGCGGTCAACCTACGACGTCTCATGGTCTCTGTGGTCGAATCTGGTCTGCGTGGTTCAGACGCGTGCCCCGGCGAACGGCACGGGCACGCGCGAGACGATCTGCTTCAGGGCGCTCTCGACGGGCTGTGCCCCGGCACGGTGCACGCCACGCGCCGCGAGCAACCGGTGAGCGAACACCGGGATCACGAGGTCGGCGAGATCGTCGGGAACGACGAAGTCGCGACCATCGAGCGCGGCCGCGACCTTCGCCGCGCGCACGAGCTGCAGGGTCGCGCGCGGGCTCGCCCCCAGGTGAAGGCTCGGGTCCATGCGGGTCGCCTGTGCGAGCGCGACGGCATACTCCTCCAGCGACTCGGCGACGTGCACGCGCCGTGCCCAGGCGATCAACTGCTCCACGGTCGCCGCGTCGGTCACCGGCACGATCGCCGACAGCGGGTTGGACGTCTCACGCTGGCGCAGCATGAGAGTCTCGGACGCGGCATCCGGGTATCCCATCGAGATCCGCATCATGAACCGGTCGCGCTGGGCCTCCGGCAACGGATACGTGCCCTCCATCTCGAGCGGGTTCTGCGTCGCGACCACCAGGAACGGCTCGGGCAGACGGTGCGTGGCGCCGTCGACAGTCACCTGCTGCTCTTCCATCGCCTCCAGCAGTGCCGACTGCGTCTTGGGGGAGGCCCGGTTGATCTCGTCGGCGATGACGATGTGCGCGAACACAGCGCCGCGCTTGAACTCGAACTCCCGCCCCACCGGGTCGTACACGGCGACACCGGTGACATCGCTCGGCAACAGGTCCGGCGTGAACTGGATGCGCCGCACCGTGGCATCCACACTCGCCGCCAGCGCGCGAGCGAGCATCGTCTTTCCGACTCCCGGCACGTCCTCGATCAGCAGGTGCCCCTCAGCGAGCAGGCAGATCAGCGCGCTGCGCACGGCATCCGGCTTGCCGTCGATCACCGACGTGACCGAGGCCGTGATGCGCGCGGTCTGCTCGGCGAACTGCTCGGCGGTGATCTGCGGAACGTTCTCGTGCATGCGATGCCCTTCGTGCGCGACGGTGCGTGCCTCGATCGTAACCCGGTGTGAAGCGAGGGGTTCCCCGAGATGCCGGCGGTCAGCGCCGCGCGCAGCGTCGGGTAGACTGATCGACGGCTCTCCGCGTGACGACACCCAGGCCAACTCCCCCAGGACGGAAACGTAGCAAGGGTAACCGGGCTCTGTCGGGTGCGCGGAGGGTCTTTTCTTTTGCCGGGGTGCTCAGCTCACGCAGCGCACGTTCGTCACACTGCCGAACACGTTCGCCGATGCGCCCGCCTTCGCCGTGGCCCGGACCGTCGTGCCGCTGCGGGCCTGGAGGTAGCCGGTCGAGCGCGCGTTGGCGATGGAGCGCACGGTGAACGCGCTGATCGAGAACGTGCCGCACGTCGACCAGCTGAGTCGGCTGCCGCTGAGGTTGCTCCCTGAGAAGGCGCACACCCTCCCGCTGGTGCAGGAACCGACCGAAGCCGTGCCGACGGCGGACGACCCGACCGCGGATGACGAGAGAGTGCGTGTCGAAACACCACTCGCCGAGGTCATCTCCAGCCCGAGCGCCGGCCACGTCGCATGGTGCGCATCCAGCAGCACGCCGCCGGGCACCGCTGCCATCACCGCGGCGATATCGGCGCTCGGCTCCGGCGGGGAATCCGTGGCGAGTGCCGCCGGTCCCGACAGTACGAGGGCGACCGCGGCGGTCAGGGCCGCGAGTATCGTGCTGCTGCGCTTCATGGTCATTGCTCCTCTTGTGAATCCCACATCCGGTACTCGACAACGGTGCCCGCGGGTACCGTCTCATCCGCCACGGTGCGCATCGTCTCCACTCCGACGATCCGTCCCGAGTCCGACGAGAGCAGCACGGTGTCGGTCAAGCCATCGATGGTCGAAGCGATCTGCACTCCCGCAACGTCCCGGCCGAGGCGATCCACGGACTGCCCCAACGAGGCCGCCCCACCGGTGCTCACGAGCATCTCCAACAGCACTGCATGCTGCGTATCGCTGAGCGTCCAGTAGTCCATCACCGTGACCATCGACTGCACCAGATCTCCCGCGCTCGGGCGTTCGGGCATGCCGTACATCGTCAGCAGCTCTGTCATGCCGGCCACGGTCGCTGGGGGACCCTCCGGACTCGGCACACCGAACTCACCCGGGGCGAATGTCACTTGCGACACCACGGTGTCGGTGGCGCTGACGCGTCCCGGCCCGCCATCGCTCCCGGGCTGCACACGGCCTTCGACGACGAGCGAGTGGCCCGAGAGATCGGGGTTCCACTCCAGCTCGACGATCTGCGGGGTCACCGCTGCCTGCAACTCCCCGTCATCGATCGAGATCGCCCATGAGATCGTGTGCACCCGCCGAGCCGGGTTCTCGACTCCGGCGGGTCCGCTCAGAGCATCCGTCGCCTCGGCGACCACCTGCGGCACCGGCGCCGGAGCCGTGAACGACAGCGGAACGGGGCTGACGGCCTCGGCACGCTGACCACCCAACGCCACCGACACCGACACGGTGGCCACCACCACCAGGGATGCGACAGCCAGAGTCCAGCCGAAGCGCCGCGATGCGCGGCGGCGCTCGCGACTGCGGGCCGCAGCCTGCTCGGCGGCGAGACGGTCGCGCAGTGCGCGCAGAAATGCCGGCGGACCGGCGTCGGATGCCGCCTGGGCCGGATCGATGCGCCGCAGCAGCGAACGCAGTCGCTCATCGTCACGCAGATCGGACATGCTCACCTCCCGCTCGGAGGCCGACCTCGGCGGCGAACAGCAGCGCATGGAGCTTCTGCCGTGCGCGCTGAAGGCGTTTGCGCGCCACGGCCTGGCGAAGCCCCAGCATCTTGGCTGCCGTGGCGACGGTCCAGCCGTCCATGTCGACCAGTTCGATGAGATGGCGCTCCCCGATGGACAGGTCTGAGAACACCCACTCCAGATCGATCCGCAGATCGCCCTCCGGCGATGCGGCAGCGCGCAGCACCTCGCCGAGGAGCGCCGGGGCCTGCCGAACAGGCGCCGGGGCCCTGCCGTCTCCGCTGGAGGTGTCGATGACGCGCAGCAGCCAGCTCAGGTTCACCGACCCGCCATCGCGCACAACGACCCAGGCGCGCTCGAACGCATCCTCGACCGCGTCCTGGGCATCCTCCAACGTCATGAAGACGCGTTGCGCATGACGCAGCGCGGCCGCGCCGAAGCGATCCACCAGCGCATCGAACGTTCGGCGGTTCTCCTCGAGGACGATGCGTCGCCGCCTCATCGCCAGACCACCCGCGGAACACCGTCATACTGCATGGCCCGATCCTCCCACAGCGGCGAGGCGTCGACGCCCAGCCTCCTCCCGCCCTGTCCTGCGAAGATCGTCGTGTGACCGCATCCGCTCCAGCCCCGGCCTCTCCCTACTTCACGCGCTTCCTCGCCCCGGTGGGGCTGCTCGCGCTGATGTGGGTGATCCAGCTCGCGGATGCCGTCCTCCCGGGCAGCTTCGTCGGATGGGGCCTGCGGTCGTGGGATCTGGGGAGTCTGCAGGGCGTTGTGCTCGGCCCGCTCTTGCACGCCGGCTGGGCGCACCTCATCGCGAACTCCGTGCCGTTCCTGGTGCTCGGCTGCCTCGTCGCCGTCGAAGGGGCGAAGCGCTTCTGGGCGGTGACCGCCATGGTCGCGCTCATCGGAGGCGCGGGCACCTGGCTGGTGAACGCACCGGGCACCCTCACTGTCGGATCGTCCGTGCTCGTCTTCGGCTACTTCGGGTACGTCGTCGTGCGGGTGCTCGCCCCCGGTCGCCTCGCTCACCGGTTCGCGTACGCCGGGATCGCCGTGATCGTCGTGGTGATGTACGGCACGACGATGTTCACCGGCATCTTCGGCGTGCACAGCGGTGTGTCGTGGCAGGCGCATCTGTTCGGGGCCATCGGCGGCGGCCTGACCGTGTTCGTCCGCCGCAGAGAGGTCGGCAGCCGTGAGTGAGCGGCGCACACGCGCCGCGCGGATGCGGCGCCGCGCCCGGCACCGTCGACAACGACGGCGGATGCTGAAGATCGCCGGCATCACAGCATCCGCCGCCATCGTGATCACGGGCGCGCTCGCCGTGGTCGGGGTGCTGACGGCCACGCGATCCGACGCCTACTGCGTCGATGAGCCGCGGACGTTCCCCGACGCGGGGGTCGACGGGTGGCAGGGCGAGCAGCTCGAGAACGCGGCGATCATCATCCGCACCGCCGACGAGTTCGGCCTCGAAAGGGACGGACAGATCCTCGGTGTGATGGCGGCGATGGGCGAGAGCTCGCTGCGCAACATCGACTACGGCGACTGGGAGACCTCGGGCGTCACCAACCCCGATGGCACCCGAACCTCGAGCATCGGCCTGTTCCAACAGCAGGACTGGTGGGGGAGCGTCGAGGACCGGATGGACCCGGCCACCGCCGCTCGTCTGTTCTTCACCCGCCTCGAACGCGTGCCGCAGTGGCAGACGCTCGAACCCTCACACGCCATCCATCGCGTCCAGATCAACAGCGACCGCGACCACTACGCGCGCTTCGAGGACGACGCCACCCGCGTCGTCGTGGCGCTGTCTGCGGAGTGCCCGTCGCCGTAGGCTGGAGCCGTGGCACGCAGCATCTACATCACCTCGGCCGAGGGGCACACGGGCAAATCGACCATCGCGCTGGGCGTGCTCGACGCACTGATGCGCGTGTCGGAGCGCGTCGGGGTGTTCCGCCCCGTCGCCCGTTCGACCGACGAACGCGACTTCGTCGTCGAGCTGCTGCTCGCCCACGACGGCGTGCACCTCGACTATGACGAGTGCATCGGCGTGAGCTACGACGACGTCCGGCAGGACCCCGAAGGTGCGCTCGGCACGATCGTGGCCCGCTTCAAGGCGGTCGAAGCGCAGTGCGACGCCGTCGTCGTGCTCGGCAGCGACTACACCGATGTCGCCAGCCCCGCAGAGCTCAGCTACAACGCGCGCATCGCCGCGAACCTCGGCGTTCCGGTGCTGCTCGTGCTCTCGGGGCGCGACAGCCAGAACCAGGCCGAGCAGCTCGGCACCACCACGGCCCGCACACCCGATCAGATTCAGCAGATGGCGGCGCTCGCGCGCAGCGAGCTCGCCACCGAGCGGGCCGAACTGTTCGCGATCATCGTCAACCGCGCCGAACCCGACATGCTCGGTGAGATCGTCGAGCGCATCGATGACCTGCGCACCCCGGTGTGGGCCGTGCCCGAGGACCGGGCGCTGGTCGCGCCCTCGATGCGGGGCATCCTGCGGGCCGTCGACGGCACGCTGGTGCGCGGCGAGGACGAGTTGCTCGAACGCGAGGCGTACAACATCGTCATCGCCGGCATGTCGATGGTCAATGTGCTGCCGCGCCTCACCGAGAGCGCCGTCGTCGTGATCGCCGCCGACCGCACCGAGACGTTGCTGGCGACGCTGCTCGCCGCAGCATCGGGGACGTTCCCCGACCTCGCGGGCATCGTTCTCAACGGCCCCTTCCCGCTGCCCGATCCGGTGCTGCAGCTGATCGACGGCATCGAGTTGACCGTGCCGATCGTGGCCACCGATCTGGGCACCTACGACACCGCGGTGCGCATCATGAACACCCGTGGCCGCGTCAGCGCCGAGAGCAGCCGCCGCTACGAGAGCGCACTGGCGCTGTTCCAGACCCACGTCGACATCTCCGAGCTGACGATCGAGATGGGACTGGCCGAATCGACCGTCGTCACTCCGCTGATGTTCGAGTACGGGCTCATCGAACGCGCACGCAACGACCGCAAGCGCATCGTGTTGCCCGAGGGCGGCGATGACCGCATCCTGCGGGCCGCCGCCGTGCTGCTGGCCCGTCAGGTCGCCGACCTGACGATCCTCGGCGACGAGACCGAGATCCGGGCCCGCGCTGTCGCCCTCGGGCTCGACATCAGCGAGGCGCAGATCCTCAGCCCCACGGATCCGGTCATGGTCGAGCGGTTCGCCGCCGAGTACGCGCGGCTGCGCGCGCACAAGGGCATCACCGTGCAGCAGGCGGCCGACACCGTCACCGATGTGTCGTACTTCGGCACGATGATGGTGCACCTCGGGCTCGCCGACGGCATGGTGTCGGGCGCCGCGCACACCACCGCGCACACCATCCGCCCCTCGTTCGAGATCATCAAGACCAAGCCGGGCGTCGATGTCGTCTCCAGCGTGTTCCTCATGGCACTCTCTGACCGCGTGCTCGTGTACGGAGACTGCGCCGTGATCCCCGACCCCACCAGCACGCAGCTCGCCGACATCGCGCTGTCGTCGGCGGGCACAGCGAGGCAGTTCGGCATCGATCCGCGGGTGGCGATGCTGTCGTACTCCACCGGCGAGTCGGGCAGCGGCGCCGACGTCGACAAGGTGCGTGAAGCGACCGCTCTCGTGCGCGCTCGCGACCCGCAGCTGCCGGTCGAGGGACCGATCCAGTACGACGCCGCGGCGGATGCGGCCGTCGCGAAGGCCAAGCTGCCGGAATCGGCCGTGGCGGGCCGTGCGACCGTGTTCGTCTTTCCCGACCTGAACACGGGCAACAACACCTACAAGGCGGTGCAGCGCTCGGCCGGCGCCGTGGCGATCGGGCCGGTACTGCAGGGGCTGAACAAGCCGATCAACGATCTCAGCCGGGGCGCGCTGGTCGACGACATCGTCAACACGGTGGCGATCACGGCCATCCAGGCGCAGGGGACGGACGAATGAGTCACGTACTCGTCATCAACAGCGGCTCGTCGTCGCTGAAGTACAGCCTGCTCGACATGACCCGCGAGGTCGAGCTCGCCGGCGGACTCATCGAGCGCATCGGCCAGCCCGTCAGCACCGTCGCGCACACCGTCCACACGGTGGCCTCTCCCGGCGAGCCCGCACCGACCATCCTCGAGGCTCGATACGAAGACGACCGCCCCATCGCCGACCACGATGAGGCCTTCGCGGCGATGCTTGCGCTGTTCGCCGAGCACGGCCCCGTCCTGACCGAGCATCGGCCCGTCGCCGTCGGCCACCGCGTGGTGCACGGCGGCGCACGCTTCTACGCACCGACCGTCGTCACGCCCGACGTCGAACGCCAGATCGGCGAGCTCAGCGTGCTCGCCCCGCTGCACAACCCGGCCAACCTCGCCGGCATCGTCGCCGCGAGGGCCGTCTTCGACGACGTGCCCCACGTGGTCGTGTTCGACACGGCGTTCCACCAGACGCTCCCGCCGGCCGCCTACACCTACGCCATCGACGCCCAGATCGCCCGTGAGCACCGGGTGCGCCGCTACGGGTTCCACGGCACCAGCCACAAGTACGTCAGCGAGCATGCCGCGGAGTTCCTGGGGCGGGCGAACGACAGCATCCGACAGCTCGTCTTCCATCTCGGCAACGGGGCATCCGTCACCGCCGTCGACCGCGGACGCTCGGTGGAGACGTCGATGGGGCTCACCCCGTTGGAGGGTCTGGTCATGGGCACCCGCTCGGGCGATATCGATCCGGCCGCACTGCTGCACCTCTCCCGTCGCGCCGGGCTCGGTATCGACGAACTCGACGACCTGCTGAACAAACGCAGCGGTCTGCTGGGGCTTGCCGGGCACAACGACATGCGCGACATCCTCGCGGGAGCGGATGCCGGTGACGAGGCCTCTCGGCTGGCCTATGACGTCTACATCCACCGGCTGCGTGCGTACGCCGGCGCGTACATCGCGCAGCTCGGCGGCGTCGACGTGATCTCGTTCACCGCCGGGGTCGGCGAGAACGCCGTGAAGGTACGTGCCGATGCGCTCGCGACCCTGGGGTTCGTCGGCGTGCGGATCGATCCCCACCGCAACGCCGAGCGCGCGCCCGGCATCCGACGCATTTCGGCCGACGACTCGGCGGTCGATGTGCTGGTCGTGCCCACCGACGAGGAGCTCGAGATCGCGCGGCAGACGCTCAGTGTGATCTGAGCGTCGGATGCCGGCATCCGACGTTCATCGGTGCGCGACGTTCCCGTCGGAAATCCCAGACCTGCGCGGCGTGTCGCCGCGCAGGGCGACATGACACGCCTCGGTGGGTGGGATGGGTCTGTGATTTCCGGATGCACGATTCGGGCGCGCGCTTCGGAACAGGGCCCCGCGTTCATTAGGCTTGACGCGCACGTCCGATTCCGGAGGTCCCATGGTTCACGAACTTCCCGATCCGCACCACATCCTCGACCTCAGCAGCGCCCCCGGCGTGCTGTTCGACCTGGATGGTGTGCTCACGCCGACCGCCGAGGTGCACATGCGCGCCTGGCAGAGCGTGTTCGATGATGTCCTCGCCCGCTGGGGGGTCGTCGAGCCGTATACGGATGCCGATTACTTCGCCTACGTCGATGGCAAGAAGCGGTACGACGGCGTGGCGAGTCTGTTGCGCAGCCGCAACATCGAGATCCCGTGGGGCGAGGTCACCGATCCGCCCGAGGCCGAGACGGTGTGCGGCGTCGGGAACCGCAAGAACGCTGCGTTCGCGGCCGCCCTGCGCGCGGGCGGCATCGCCCCGTATCCGGGGTCGCTCGCGGTACTGGTGAGCCTGCGCGACGCCGGTGTGCCGATGGGTGTCGTGTCGAGTTCGAAGAACGCCGAAGAGGTGCTCAGCACAGCGGGCATCCGAGACTTCTTCCGCATCGTCGTCGACGGTGTCGTCGCTGAACGCGACCACCTCGCCTCGAAGCCAGCGCCCGACATGTTCCTCGAAGGGGCGCGGATGCTACAGGTCGACCCGGCCTCGGCGGTCGCCGTCGAGGATGCCGTCGCGGGCGTAGGATCGGCGGCCGCGGCGGGCTTTGGCATCGTGGTCGGAGTTGACCGTGGCGCGGGACCCGAGGTGCTGCGCGCTGCCGGCGCGACGGTTGTCGTCGACGATCTTTCCCAGCTGCTGAGCGAGCGGAGCGAGACGAATGATTGACCGCGAACGTCACCCCGTCGACCCGTGGCGGCTCATCGAGAACACCTACGACGCCAGCGGGGTGTCTGAGACCGTCTTCACGGTCGCCAACGGCTACCTCGGCCTGCGCGGAAATCACATCGAAGGGCGCGGTGCCCACGAGCACGGCACGTTCATCAACGGTCTGCACGAGACCTGGCCGATCCGGCACGCCGAACAGGCGTACGGCTTCGCCGAGGTGGGGCAGACGATCGTCAACGCCCCCGACGCCAAGGTGATGCGCGTCTACATCGATGACGAGCCGCTGTCGTTCGACGCGACCGAGATGCACGAGTACTCGCGTGTGCTCGATATGCGCACCGGTGTGCTCTCGCGCGATGTGTTGTGGGTGACCCCGTCGGGCAAACGCGTGCGCATGCGCGATGAGCGCCTGGTGAGTTTCGATGAGCGTCATCTGGCGGTGCTGCGCCTGGAGATCGTCGTCGAGAACGCCGATGCTCCGGTGACGGTGAGCTGTCAGCTGCTGAACAGGCAGGACGGTGCCGGTATCTACGCCGGCGACCCGATGGCCTCCAAATCCGAGCGCAAGGGATTCGACCCGCGCAAGGCCGAGAAGATCACCGAGCGGGTGCTGCAGCCGGTCGAGTACTGGCAGGACGGGCTGCGCTCGGCGCTGTCGTACCGCGTCACCGAGTCGGGGATGACCGTGGCGGTCGTCGCCGACCACATCGTCGAGACCGAGAACGATTACAGCGCGCGATCGCTGATCGAACCCGACATCGCCAAGAACGTCTTCCGGGTGCAGGCGAAGGCGGGTGTGCCGATCCGCATCAGCAAGATCGTCAGCTACCACAGCTCACGCGGCGTGCCGCCGCGTGAGCTCGTCGACCGGTGCCGCCGTTCGCTCGACCGGGCGGGTGTCGAGGGGGTGGATGCCCTCTTCCAGGCCCAGTCGCGGTGGTTGAGCGACTTCTGGGAGCGCTCGGATGTGCGCATCGCCGGTCACGACGATCTGCAGCAGGCGACGCGCTGGTGCCTGTTCCAGCTCGCCCAGGCCGCATCGCGCGCCGACGGCAGCGGTGTGCCGGCGAAGGGCCTGACCGGGTCGGGCTACAGCGGGCACTACTTCTGGGACACCGAGGTCTATGTGCTGCCGTTCTTGACATACACGTCGCCGCAGTGGGCGAAGAACGCCCTGCGCGCACGGGTGCTGATGCTGCCGGCGGCTCGCCGGCGCGCGGCGCAGCTGAACGAGGCGGGCGCACTGTTCCCGTGGCGCACGATCAACGGTGAAGAGGCGTCCGCCTACTATGCGGCCGGCACGGCGCAGTACCACATCAACGCCGACGTGAGCTTCGCGCTCGGCAAGTACGTGCGCGCCACGGGGGATGAGGACTTCCTTCGCAGGGAGGGCGCCGACATCGCGGTCGAGACGGCGCGTCTGTGGGCGACGCTGGGCTTCTGGCGGGGCATCAACGGTGAGAGCTCGTTCCACATCCACGGTGTGACCGGGCCCGATGAGTACACCACGGTCGTCAACGACAACCTGTTCACGAACGTGATGGCGCGGTACAACCTGCGCTTCGCCGCCCGTGTCGTGCGCGAGATGCGCGCTGCCGATCCCGCCGCGTATGCAGCCCTGGTCGAGCGGGTCGGTCTCGACTTCGGTGAGGCCGAGGCGTGGGAGCGCGCGGCCGAGGCCATTCACATCCCGTACAGCGAAGGACTGGGCATCCACCCGCAGGACACGTTCTTCTTGGAACGCGAGGTGTGGGATCTGGAGGGCACGCCCGCCGAGAAGCGCCCGCTGCTGCTGCACTATCACCCGCTGGTGATCTACCGCTTCCAGGTGCTCAAGCAGGCCGACGTCGTGCTCGCGCTGTTCCTGCAGGGCAACCACTTCACCGACGACGAGAAGCTCGCCGACTTCGACTACTACGACCCGCTGACGACGGGGGATTCCACGCTTTCGGCGGTCGTGCAGTCGATCATGGCGGCCGAGGTCGGGTATCAGGACCTCGCGCGCGAGTACTTCGAGCACGCCCTGTACGTCGACCTCTCAGACCTGCATCACAATGCCTCGGACGGCGTGCACGTCGCGTCGGCGGGTGGCGTGTGGACCGCGTTGGTGAGCGGCTTCGGCGGAATGCGCGACCACGCTGGAGAACTGAGCTTCGACCCGCGGCTGCCGGTGGACTGGCCCGAGCTGTCGTTCCCCCTGCAGTGGCAGGGGTCGGCGCTGCACGTCACCGTGACGCGCGATGCGCTGCGTGTCGAGGTGCGTTCGGGCGACGCGGTGGAGTTCGCGGTGCGCGGCGCAGTGCACCGCGCAGCCGTCGACGAACCGGCCGTCGTGCGGCTGGTCGATCAGGGCCCGGTGCGCCCCGGGCGCCCGACGCTGCGCAAGTTCGAGGATGCCCGTCGCGATGACGGAACGCGCCTGTCGGCGTCGGTGCCCGTCACCACCAGCGCGCTCCCGGTGCTCGGCGCATACGACGACTGACCCGGCGCGGTTGCGTGTCGCGTGTCGCGTGTCGCGTGTCGCGTGTCGCGTGTCGCGTGTCGTGTGTCGTGCGTCGCGTGTCGTGCGTGTTGCTCGCGTTGCGTGCGCCGCCGACACCCCCACGTGTCGTCGAGACCCCCAGGTACGGATGCCCGTAGCTGGGGGTCTCGGCGGAAGCTAGGGGTCTCGGCGGACGTCGGTCGCACGCCGTAGGCTGGATGGGTGACGACAGCCCTCTACCGCCGCTACCGGCCCGAGACCTTCGCGGAGATGATCGGGCAGTCCCAGGTGACCGATCCGCTCATGACCGCGCTGCGCGGCGACCGGATCGGGCACGCGTACCTGTTCTCCGGCCCCCGCGGATGTGGAAAGACCACGTCAGCGCGCATTCTCGCGCGTTGCCTCAACTGTGCCGAAGGGCCCACCGACACCCCGTGCGGTGTGTGCCCGAGCTGCATCGAACTGTCGCGCGCCGGCGGCGGCTCGCTCGATGTCGTCGAGATCGACGCGGCCAGCCACAACGGTGTCGACGACGCTCGCGACCTGCGCGAGCGTGCGACCTTCGCACCGAGCCGTGATCGGTTCAAGATCTTCATCCTCGATGAGGCGCACATGGTCACACCGCAGGGCTTCAACGCCCTGCTGAAACTGGTCGAGGAGCCGCCGGCGCACGTCAAGTTCATCTTCGCGACGACCGAGCCAGAGAAGGTGCTCGGCACGATCCGTTCGCGCACGCACCACTATCCGTTCCGGTTGGTGCCGCCCGCGGCGATGCTCGAGTACGTCGAGAAGCTGTGCGCCGAAGAGGGCGTGCAGGTCGCCGACGGCGTACTCGCGCTCGTGGTGCGCGCCGGTGGTGGTTCGCCGCGAGACACGCTCTCATTGCTCGACCAGCTGATCGCCGGTTCCGAGGCGGGCAACGTGACCTACGAGCGTGCCGTCGCGCTGCTCGGCTACACCCACGCTGCGCTGCTTGACGAGATCGTCGATGCGCTCGCCGCAGGTGATGCGGCATCCGCCTTCCCCGCGGTGGACCGCATCGTGCAGACCGGGCAAGATCCGCGCCGGTTCGTCGACGACCTGCTCGAGCGGCTGCGCGACCTGATCGTGATCGAGGCGGTGGGCGAGGGTGCATCCGCTGTGCTCCGCGGCCTGCCTGCCGACGAACTGCAGCGCATGCACGCACAGGCGCGCGCGTTCGGGGCTCTGCGTCTCTCGCGCACCGCAGACCTGGTCAGCCAGGCGCTCGATGATATGACCGGAGCGACCTCGCCGCGGCTCCACCTCGAGCTGATGGTCGCGCGCGTGCTCGCCGGGGCCGCCGCCGACGGCGAGCACGCTGCGGCTCCCGCGTCGTCCGGTGCCGTTCCACAGCGCCCCGCGGCTCCGACGGCGCCCACCTCGGCAACGGGCGCTGCGGCGGCGCCGAGTGCGGCTGCGCCCGCGTCCGCGCCTGCGGTCCCGGCGATGCCTACGACGTCGGATGCCACGCTGAACGCTCCGGCCTCGTCACCCGCGCCATCCGCCGAACCTGCCCCGTCCGTTGCCGCTGCTGCGGGGCCGACGGCGCCCGCGCCTGCTCCGGCCGCGGAGACGCCGGCCGCGGAGACGCCGGCCGCGGAGACGCCGGCCGCTGAGACGCCGACCGCTGAGACGCCGACCGCTGTGCCCTCGGGCCCGGTGACCTTCGAACGGATCCGGGAGTCCTGGGCCGGCGTGCTCAAGCGCCTCGAATCGATCAGTCGTTCCTCTTGGCTGATGGTCACTGCGATCCAGCCGCTTGGCTACGACGTCGACAGCGAGGTGCTGACGCTCGGGTTCTCCAGCCCCAGCGACGTGTCGCGGTTCAAGGGCGCGACACCAGGCAAGGGCACCTCCGACCACCTGCGCACGGCCATCGAGCAAGAACTTGGCATCACCGTGAAGTACCGTCCGGCTCCGCTGCCACCGGCAGATGGCGCTTCCACTGGTGTGGGTGGACCTGACGGCTCGGGAGGCCCCGGCGGCTCGACCGGCCCTGCGGGCCCCGGGAGCTCCGGCGGTTCTGGGGGAACCGGTGGACCTGCACCGTCGAACCCTGCACCGTCGAACCCGGCATCCGCGGCACAGAACGGCGCCGCGCAGTCACGAACGACGCCCATCGCGCCCAGTGCCGGTGACGATGCCCCCGCCGCAGGCTGGGCAAAGCCGACAGGTGCGTCCGAGTCCTCAGGGCCGGGCGTCTCGAAGGGGAAGGCGCGTCAGGCGTCCGAGCCTTCCGCGGCGACCGTGCGACCATCGAACGCGGCGGTCACCGAGTGGGCGGTCGCTCCCATCCCGTCCTCGGATGCCCCCGTCGCGCCGGCGCCCGCGGAAGCGTCACCACAAACGCCCGCTGTGCCCGCGCCGGGCATAGCGTCGGGAGCATCCACGACTTCGACGCCCCCGAGGCCCTCGGCGCCCTCGGCGGCATCGGCCGCGACGGTATCCGCGCCCGCGCCGGCAGGTCCGGCCGACGGGGCGTCCACGGCGGCAGCACCTGTGGCGGCGAAGCCCGCGCAGCACTCGGCTCCCCAGCAGCCGAATCCGCAGCAACAAGCGCCGCAACAGCCCTACGACGACCAGCCTCCGTACGACGATCAGCCTCCGTACGACGAGTACCCGCCGTTCGACGACGAACCGCCGTACGACCCGATGTACGACGGTCCGCCGCCACGGGAAACTCCGGGACGCCAGGCATCCGGCCCCGCACGGGCTTCCGCGCCGCAGGCAGCCGCGCCCCGGGCAGTCGCAGCCCCGGCATCCGCAGGGCCGGCGGCTCCCGCGGAGTCCGGCGCCCTTCCAACCGCGCCGACCGCCGCATCCGCCGTCGCTTCAGGGCAGGCGGCCGCCCCACCCGCAGCATCCACCCCCACCGCTTCCCGCGTTACTGCGTCCGCCGCCTCGCGTCCGGTGCACGACGGCGTCGAGCGTCGCGGCGAGGCCGTGATCCGCCAGGTGCTCGGAGCGAAGTTCCTTCGTGAAGAGCCCTTCGAAGCCCCGACGAGGTTCAACTGATGTACGACGGCATCGTTCAGGAGCTGATCGACGAGTTCGGTCGGCTGCCGGGTATCGGACCCAAGTCCGCCCAGCGGATCGCGTTCCACATTCTGCAGACGCCGTCCTTCGACGTCGCCCGTCTGTCGGAACTGCTCACTGAGGTGCGCACGCGGGTGCGGTTCTGCGACATCTGCGGAAACGTCGCCGAGCAGGAGCGCTGCAGCATCTGCCGTGACCCGCGCCGCAACCCCGAGCTGATCTGCGTCGTCGAGGATGCGAAGGACGTCGCGGCGATCGAGCGCACCCGTGAGTTCCGAGGCCTCTATCACGTGCTCGGTGGAGCGATCAGCCCCATCGCCGGTGTCGGACCCGACGACCTGCGTATCGCCCAGCTGATGAGCAGGCTCGCCGACGGCACTGTGCAAGAGGTCATCCTCGCGACCAACCCCAACCTCGAGGGCGAGGCGACCGCAAGCTATCTGAGCCGCCTGCTGACGAGCATGGACATCGCCGTATCGCGCCTGGCATCGGGACTCCCCGTCGGTGGCGATCTGGAGTACGCCGACGAGGTCACCCTGGGACGCGCCTTCGAGGGCCGTCGCCGGCTGTGAATGCTCAGCATCCGGGATTCACACGCAAGGGCTGGGCGCTGTTCGCCGTCATGGCATTCGTCTGGGGCATCACCTACCTGTTCATCAAAGAGGCTGTCGCGTCGTACTCACCTCCGGCGGTGGTTTCGGCGCGTACCTTGCTCGGCGCCGCCGTACTGCTGCCGTTCGCGATCCGCGCGGGGGCGCTCAAGGCGGCATGGAAGCACTGGCCCTGGGTGCTGGCCTTCGGTCTCATCGAGATGGCCGGTCCGTTCCTGCTGCTCAGCCACGCCGAGACGCAGCTTCCCTCGGGGCTCACCGGACTGCTCGTCGCGACCGTCCCGCTGTTCGCAGTGCTCATCGCGCTCGTGCGGGGTGATCGTTCGGTGCTCGCGCCGATACGTCTCGGCGGGCTGCTGCTCGGCTTCGCCGGTGTCGCGATCGTCGTCGCCGGACCCGGCCTGTTCCCACGCGACGGTGCCAGCGCCTTCGCGATCGGCGAGGTGCTGCTCACCGCGCTGCTGTACGCCATCGCCCCCTTCGTCATCGCCTACAAGCTCAGCGACGTCCCCTCGATCGGAACGATCACGCTCGCGCTGCTTGGCATCGGGCTCGGGTACCTGCCGGCCGCGCTGCTGACCCAGACCGAGGTTCCGACGCTGCGCTCGACGGTCTCGCTGGTGCTGCTCGGCGTGATCTGCACGGCGGTTGCTTTCGTCGCCTTCTTCGCGCTCATCCGTGAGGTCGGGCCGGTGCGCGCGCCGCTGTTCACCTACGTCAACCCGATCGTCGCGCTCGTTCTCGGCACAGTGCTCCTGGCCGAGCCCGTCACGCCCGGACTGGTGATCGGACTTCCGGTCGTTCTCGTCGGATGCTGGTTCGCCGCCACCGGAGGGCGCCTGCGCCCCCGGGTGACCGGAACGTAGCATCCGACCCGTCACATGCGTGAAGGCGCATGGATGCCGTCCGTAGAATGTCGTATGGGCGAATCCGCCCGCAGCACCCGGGAGTGATCGTGGCACTGATCGTGCAGAAGTACGGCGGCTCGTCCGTCGCCGACGCAGAGAGCATCAAGCGCGTCGCCAAGCGCATCGTCGACACCCGTCGCGCCGGACACGATGTGGTCGTGGCCGTCAGCGCGATGGGCGACACCACCGACGAACTGCTCGACCTGGCCAACCAGGTCGCCCCGATTCCCGCCCCGCGCGAGCTCGACATGCTGCTCAGCAGCGGTGAGCGCATCTCGATGGCGCTGCTGGCCATGACCATCCACTCGATGGGCTTCGAGGCGCGCTCGTTCACCGGCAGCCAGGCCGGCATGATCACCGACTCCCACCACGGCAAGGCCCGCATCGTCGATGTCACGCCGGTGCGTCTGCGCGAAGCGCTCGACGAGGGGGCGATCGTGATCGTCGCCGGCTTCCAGGGCTTCAACCGCGATACGCGCGACATCACCACGCTCGGCCGCGGCGGATCCGACACCACCGCGGTCGCCCTCGCCGCCGCGCTGAACGCCGACGTGTGCGAGATCTACAGCGACGTCGACGGTATCTACACCGCCGACCCGCGCGTCATCCCGCGCGCCCGCAAGCTCGACACCATCTCGAGCGAAGAGATGCTCGAACTCGCTGCCAACGGCGCGAAGGTGCTCTACATCCGTGCCGTCGAGTACGCCCGCCGCCACGGAGTTCTGATCCACGCCCGCTCGACCTTCTCGTCGGCAGAGGGCACCTACGTTCTCGGCGAGGGCATGCAGGCCCCGCGCGCATCCCAGGGAGAAGCCATGGAAGAACCCATCGTCGCCGGCGTCGCCACCGACCTGAGCCAGGCGAAGATCACCGTCGCCGGTGTGCCCGACGTTCCGGGCAAGGCCGCCGAGATCTTCAAGATCGTCTCCAAGGCGGGCGCCAACGTCGACATGATCGTGCAGAACGTCTCGGCGGCCTCCACGGGGCGCACGGACATCTCGTTCACGCTGCCCAAGGCCGACGCGCCTGCAACCATCAAGGCGCTCGCGGCCGAGCAGGGCGAGGTCGGGTTCGAGAACCTGCTGCACGACGACCAGATCGGCAAGCTCTCGGTGGTCGGCGCGGGCATGCGCACGCACTCCGGTGTGTCCGAGATCCTGTTCGAGGCTCTCAGTGCCGGCGGGATCAACATCGAGATGATCTCCACGTCCGAGATCCGCATCTCGGTCGTGCTGCGTGGCTCGGACCTCGCCGAAGCTGCCCGCACCGTGCACACCGCCTACGGGCTCGACAGCGAGATCGAGGCTGTCGTCCACGCCGGCACCGGTCGCTGACCGAGACCCCAGCCCTCCAGCATCCGCTCTTCGCGCTCTTCGCGCTCCCGCGCTCGCGAGCGCTTTTCGCGCCCACTCCCGCTGAGAAACCACCTCCCGTTCGAGAAACCACGCCGCAGGCGGTTTCTCAGACGGGAGGTGGTTTCTCAATGAGGCCGCCCCGCGCGGGAGCGCGGGCGTCACGCGCGGGTCGGCCGCAGAGGCGACGGGGTAGACTCGCCGCAACCCTGACATCGGCGCCAGGCGCAGCATCCGCACCCTGGAGCTGAGCCTGGCGTAACCGTCTCCACGCCAAGGACTCCATTCCCATGACTCGTATCTCCGATTCCGGATTCTCGATCGCGATCGTCGGCGCCACCGGCCAGGTCGGCACCGTGATGCGCGACATCCTCGCCGAGCGGGCCTTCCCGATCCGCGAGCTGCGCCTGTTCTCGTCGGCCCGCTCCGCGGGTACGGCGATCGAGTACGGCGGCGAGACGGTGATCGTCGAAGATGTCGAGAAGGCGGATGCCTCGGGCATCGACATCGCGCTGTTCTCAGCGGGTGCGACCGCGAGCCGCGCCTACGCGCCGAAGTTCGCCGCTGCGGGTGCCGTCGTCGTCGACAACTCCAGCGCCTGGCGCATGGACCCGGAGGTCCCGCTGGTCGTCAGCGAGGTGAACCCGGATGCCATGGATGAGCGCCCCAAGGGCATCATCGCCAACCCGAACTGCACCACGATGGCGGCCATGCCGGTGCTCAAGGCGCTGCACGCCGAGGCCGGCCTCGAGCGCCTGATCGTATCGACGTACCAGGCCGTCTCGGGCTCGGGGCTGGCAGGGGCACAGGAGCTGCTCGGGCAGGTCGAGGGCGTGCTCGCCCAGGGTGACACCCTGCGTCTGGTGCACGACGGCTCGGCCGTCGACTTCCCGCAGCCCGAGAAGTACGTCGCTCCCATCGCGTTCGATGTCATCCCGATGGCGGGATCCGTCGTCGACGATGGTGACAACGAGACCGACGAAGAGAAGAAGCTGCGCAACGAGAGCCGCAAGATCCTCGGTCTTCCCGACCTGCGGGTCGCCGGCACGTGCGTGCGCGTTCCGGTGTTCACCGGCCATTCGCTGTCGATCAACGCAGAGTTCGCGTCGGACATCACGCCGGCCCGGGCGTATGAGGTGCTCGCATCCGCTCCGGGCGTCATCGTCGATGAGGTGCCCACGCCTCTGCAGGCCGCCGGCAAGGACCCGAGCTTCGTCGGGCGCATTCGCGCCGACCAGTCGGCTCCTGAGGGCAAGGGGCTGGTGCTGTTCATCAGCAATGACAACCTGCGCAAGGGCGCGGCGCTGAACGCCGTGCAGATCGCCGAGGAGCTCACCCGCCGCTTGGTCCCCGCGCCCCGCTGACGCACGCGCCCACCCTCTATCTGTCACAAACCCGCGCTATTCAGGCCGAATAGCGCGGGTTTGTGACGAATAGACGGGGGAGTGGGGCGTCGAAATGAGGGTGGATGCTGACGGCTAGACTGGTCGGGTGACCGAAACCGTCGATGTCGTTCTGATCGGTGGGGGCATCATGTCCGCCACACTGGGTACCCTGCTGCGCGAACTGCAGCCGGACTGGAAGATCGTCGCCTACGAGCGACTCAGCGACGTCGGCCAGGAGAGCTCCAACCCCTGGAACAACGCCGGTACGGGACACGCGGCACTGTGCGAGCTGAACTACATGCCCCAGGGCAAGGACGGCTCGCTCGACCCCGCCAAGGCGATCTCGATCAACGAGCAGTTCCAGCAGAGCCGGCAGTTCTGGTCGACACTCGTCGACCGCGGCGTGCTCGATGGGCCGTCGACGTTCATCAACTCGACCCCGCACATGACGTTCGTGCGCGGTGAGAAGGATGTTGCGTTCCTGAAGGCGCGCTACGAGGTGCTCAAGGAGCAGCCGCTGTTCGCCGGCATCGAGTACAGCGAGGACTCCCGGGTCATCAACTCGTGGGCGCCGCTGCTGATGCAGAAGCGCCGCAAGGGTGAGCCCTTCGCCGCCACGCGCGTGCCCTCGGGCACCGACGTCGACTTCGGTGCACTCACGCACCAGCTCTTCGATCACCTCTCTGACGCCGGCGTCCAGGTGCGCACCGACCACGAGGTCCGCAGCCTCAAGCGCCAGTCCGACGGCACGTGGCTGGTCAAGTACCGGCACGTGATCGGTCGCACGCCCGGCCAGGTCAAGGCGCGCTTCGTGTTCGTCGGGGCGGGCGGTTGGGCCCTCAAGCTGCTGCAGCGTTCGGGCATCCCCGAGATCAAGGGCTACGGTGTCTTCCCGATCGGCGGTCAGTTCCTGAAGACGTCCGACCCGAAGATCGTCGCCCAGCACCAGGCGAAGGTGTACTCGCAGGCATCCGTCGGCGCACCGCCGATGTCGGTGCCGCACCTCGACACGCGAGTTGTCGACGGCGAGGCGTCGCTGATGTTCGGTCCGTTCGCGACGTTCAGCCCGAAGTTCCTCAAGCAGGGGTCGATGTTCGACATCGTCTCGCAGGTGCGGCCGCACAACCTCTGGCCGATGCTGCGCGTCGCGTTCGCGAACCCCGATCTGATCACGTACCTGGTCGGCGAACTGATGAAGAACCACCGCAAGAAGGTCGACAGCCTGCGCACGTTCATGCCGACGGCGCAGGACGGCGACTGGACGCTGATCCAGGCCGGCCAGCGCGCCCAGGTCATGAAGAAGGACCCCGAGAAGGGCGGCATTCTGCAGTTCGGCACTGAGGTCGTCGCCGCCGAAGACGGCACGATCGCCGGTCTGCTCGGTGCCTCGCCGGGTGCATCGACGGCGGTACCGATCATGCTCGGCCTGCTGAAGCGGTGCTTCCCCGAGCAGTACGCCGGCTGGGAGCCGACGCTGCGCGAGCTGATCCCGACGGTCGGCGAGACGCTCAACGACGACGCGGCCGCCGCCGAGAAGTCGATGGATGCCACCGCATCCACGCTCTCGCTCACGGCCTGAGTAGCCGACCGTGGCGAAGCTGTACTTCCGCTACGGCGCGATGAACTCCGGCAAGTCGACGGCCCTCCTGCAGGCCGCGTACAACTACGAGGAACGCGGGCAGCGCGTGCTGCTGGCCAAACCCGAGATCGACACCAAGGGTGCCTCGCAGATCGAGAGTCGGTTGGGCGTCACGCGTGAGGTCGACTTCCTGATCGGAGAGGGCGCGGATGCCCGGGCGCTGTTCTACGCGGAGCGCGAGCGGGTGCGCAATGAGGTGGCTGATGAGCTGCT
Source organism: Microbacterium sp. 2216-1 (assembly GCF_046507855.1). Taxonomy (NCBI): domain Bacteria; kingdom Bacillati; phylum Actinomycetota; class Actinomycetes; order Micrococcales; family Microbacteriaceae; genus Microbacterium; species Microbacterium sp. 2216-1. The sequence goes on along the minus strand of NZ_JBKFTM010000003.1, from coordinate 121,201 downwards.
GCCCTCGGACCCCGAAGATGTCGCATGCCTGCTGATCGACGAGGCGCAGTTCCTCTCTGCGGAGCAGGTGGATGACCTGTTCCGCATCGCGGTGCTCGATGGTATTCCGGTGATGGCATATGGCATCCGAAACGACTTCCGTACTCACGCCTTCCCGGGATCGGCGCGCCTGCTGGCGATCGCGCACGCGCTGGAGGAGCTCAAGACGATCTGCCGTTGCGGACGCAAGGCCGTCTTCAACGGGCGTCGCGCCGGTGGGCGCTTTGTGTTCGACGGTGACCAGGTGGCCATCGATGGGGTCGCGGTGACGTACGAATCGCTGTGCGGCAACTGCTACCTGGAGGAGTCCGGCGGCATCCTCGGCTGACTCAGCCGCACCTCGCGTAGCCCTCTCGCCTCGCGTCTTGCGTGAGCCTCGCGCCTCGCACCTCGCGTGGGCCTTGCGCCCCGCGCCGCCTGGGTCCCGTGCCTCGCGCCCCGCGCCATTCGCGCACGCGTCCGCCCGACGAGGGGTCAGTATTCGTCGTGTCCGCGCCCGTCGACCCGACATTTTCTGACCCCTCGTGGTGGGGTGTTGGCGCGCGGGAGTGGGCGGAAGTGCGCGGGGGAGAACCTGGCGTGTTGCGTGGTCTGACCACACCGGTTACGCTGTGGTCAGACCACAGGAGGACGGATGCCGGAGATCCCCGCCACCCAGCGCGCTTGGCGCACCGTGCTCGAGCGCATCGAGAGCGATCTGCTCATGGGCGTGCTCGGTCCGGGCGACCGGTTGCCTTCGGAGCGCGACCTCGCCGCCGATCTCGGTGTGGGGCGTTCCAGCGTGCGGGAGGCGCTCCGTGTCCTTGAGGTGATGGGGCTCATCCGCACCGCGACCGGGTCCGGGCCCCAGGCGGGCGCGATCGTGATCGCCACGCCTTCCGGGGGGATGTCCGCGCTACTGCGGCTGCAAGTGGCCGCGCAGGGCTTTCCCCTGGCCGATGTCGTGCAGACCCGCCTCGTGCTGGAGGATGCCGTCGTCTCGGCGCTCGCGACGGCACCTGAACGTGCCCTGGAGGCCGCCCACGCGCTTCTCGACGCGATGGACGACGAGCACCTCTCGGCGCCGGAGTTCCTCGCCCTTGATGCCCAGCTGCATTACGCGCTGGCCGAGGCCTCGGGCAACACCGTGATCACGGCGATGATGGCCGGCCTGCGCACCTCGATCGAGTCGTACGTGCTCGAAGGCTCGGCCCGCATCGAGGACTGGGACGCGATGGTCGCGCATCTGCGCCGAGAGCATCGTGAAATCGTCGCCGCCATCGAGGCAGGCGAGGCGGATGCTGCCCGCGCGCGCGTTCGCGACCACATCACCGGCTACTACACCGCGGCCGGTCTCGTGCCCGACAATCGTCGCGTTCTGACCGAGAACGACTGACATCCCCACCCGGAAAGGAGCGCCCATGGTCACGCGCCAGGTGCCGAACCCCGTTGAGCTTCTCGAGCTGATGAAGTTCAAGAAGCCCGAGCTCAACGGCAAGAAGCGCAGGCTCGACTCCGCGCTCACGATCTACGACCTGCGCGACATCGCCAAGCGGCGCACGCCGAAGGCCGCCTTCGACTACACCGACGGCGCTGCCGAGGGTGAGCTGTCGCTGTCTCGGGCACGTCAGGCCTTCGAGGACGTCGAGTTCCACCCCGGCATCCTCAAGCCTGCGCCGACTGTCGACACGTCGGTCGAGATCCTTGGCGGTCCTTCGGCGCTGCCGTTCGGTATCGCGCCGACCGGCTTCACCCGTCTGATGCAGACGGAGGGTGAGACGGCCGGGGCCGGTGCCGCCGCCGCGGCGGGTATTCCGTTCACGCTGTCGACGCTGGGCACCACCTCGATCGAGGGCGTCAAGGCTGCCAACCCCGAGGGGCGCAACTGGTTCCAGCTGTACGTCATGCGCGACCGTGAGATCTCGTACGAGCTCACGCGTCGGGCTGCGGCGGCCGGCTTCGACACGCTGCAGTTCACCGTTGACACCCCGGTGGCCGGTGCCCGGTTGCGTGATAAGCGCAACGGTTTCAGCATCCCCCCGCAGCTCACGCTCGGCACGATCATCAACGCCATCCCGCGTCCCTGGTGGTGGTTCGACTTCCTGACCACGCCGAAGCTCGAGTTCGCGTCGCTGAGCACTACCGGCGGCACGGTTGGCGAGCTGCTTGATGCCGCCATGGACCCGACTATCAGCTACGACGATCTGGCCGTGATCCGCGACCTGTGGCCTGGCAAGATCGTGATCAAGGGCGTGCAGAACGTCGAGGACTCCGTGCGGTTGCGCGATGCGGGCGTCGACGGCATCGTGCTGTCGAACCATGGCGGCCGTCAGCTCGACCGGGCGCCGATTCCCTTCCGTCTGCTGCCGCACGTGCGCAAGGCGGTCGGCGATGATTTCACCGTCATGGTCGACACGGGCATCATGAACGGCGCCGACATCGTGGCATCCGTCGCGCTGGGCGCGGACTTCACACTCATCGGACGCGCGTACCTGTACGGCCTGATGGCCGGCGGACGTCAGGGCGTTGATCGCACGATCGAGATCCTGCGCACCGAGATCGAGCGCACGATGCGCCTGCTGGGGGTCTCGACGCTCGCAGAACTCGAACCCAAGCACGTCACGCAGCTGGCACGTCTCGTGCCGGTCGCCGCGGACGCCGCGGGGGCGCTGGCGCGCTGAGCAGGGCTCCGCGCTGCCGAGACGGCGCCGCGCGGCCCCGGGCTCGCGCGTGGTCACCGAGAACAGGACGAATACCGAGAACAGGGCGGATGCTGCAGATCCGTCCTGTTCTCGTGTTTCAGCCTGTTCTCCTGCGCGCTGCGGGAGAGCACTGTCACGCAGCGGCGGATGCTCGTCAGCGCACGGCGGGAACGGGAAGCGTCTGCAGCAGTGCGTCGAGCTCGTCGGCGGTGTGCTCCCAGCCGTCCACAGCGATGGAGTGCACACCGAGCGCGAGCACCGGGTAGTCGTTGCCGCCCTCGTCCAAGCGGTCACCGTAGAAGAGCATGTCGGTCAGGGCGATGCCGGTGAGCTCGGCGAGCTTCTGCATGCCGTAGGCCTTGTCGATGCCCGCGCGGGTGATGTCGATCGACGTCGAGCCGCCTGAGCGCACTTCGAGGCCGGGCAGCCGCGGTGCGACGGCATCCCGCAGGGCGGCGCGCTTCGTCCCCGTGGGATCCCAGGCGTGCTTCGCATCGCGCGGAGCCTGCTGGCCGAGCGCCGAGAACGTGATCTGCGATCCGCGGTCTTCGAGGATCTCACCCCAGGGCGTCGCTTCCCAGAGTCCGAGACGTTCGGCCTCTTCACGCAGCGCCGTGAGTGCCGAGGTCTTCTCGGCCTCGGAAAGGTCGTGCGCGTACACCGCGGTATAGTCGGCGCCGTCGTGCCGCAGGTAGCGCGTTCCGCATGTCGGCAGCAAATGCATGCGCTGGTGTGCGGCGGCATCGAGGTCGTCGAGTCGTGCGATGACCTGGGAGCGGAACTGGTCTTCGTTGCCACCCGAGATGATGGCGACCTCGACCCGCAGCAACAGGGAGCGCAGCAGGTCTGCGATCCGGTCGTCGATCTGCCCCTTGGACGGAGCGAGCGTGTCGTCGAGGTCGAACGCGACCAGGCGAGGGGTGTTCATGATGACTCCAGTGTAGGAGAACGGGCCGGGGGCTGTCGGTGGTGCGCGCCGTTCTGCCAGGGGTATGCGAAAAGGGACCCGCTCCAGGCGAGTCCCTTTTCATGTGCTGTCGGGGTGACAGGATTTGAACCTGCGGCCTCTTCGTCCCGAACGAAGCGCGCTACCAAGCTGCGCCACACCCCGTGATTGCAACCGTTCAAGTCTACATGCCGACCGCGCGAGTACCGAATCGGGTGAGCCCCCGGGCGCGCCCAGCTGTCATGCCGAGCGTGCCGTCAACGTCAGCAACGTGGCTTCGGGGCGGCACGCGAATCGCACCGGTGCGTAGATCGAGTGGCCGCAACCGGCGCTGACATTCAGGGGAACAGTGCGGCCGTCGTGCGACCAGGTGCTGAGCCCCTTGGCCTGTTTCAGCGGGATATCGCAGTTGGCGACGAGTGTGCCGTAGCCGGGCAGGCAGACTTGCCCGCCGTGCGTGTGGCCCGCGAAGAGGGCATCCGCCCCGAGGCCGACAAAGTCGTTCAGCACGCGCTGGTACGGCGCGTGCGTCACTCCGATTCGCGATGCGCCCGCCGGGGCGGGGCCCAGCGAACCGAGCGCCCCGGGGATGACATCGAGCTCGTCCCACTCGCGGTGCGCGTCGTCGACGCCGAAGAAGTCGATGGTGTTCCCCGCGACGACCTGGCGCATCGCCGTGTTGTTCAGATCGTGCCAGCCGAGCTCGTCAGTGAAGAACGCGTCAAGAGCTGCGGTGTCGAGGAGCTTCGGCTCGGATGCCGTCTTCGACGGTCCCGTGAAGTACTTCAGCGGGTTGCGCGGGGCGGGGGCCTGCACATCGTTCGAGCCGTGCACGAACACGCCGGGGATGCCGGCGAAGGGCGCGAAGGCGCGTCGGATGCCCGCAAGGCCCTCTTGGTGGCCCAGGTTGTCACCGGTATTCACGATGAGGTCCGGCTCAAGCGCCACTAGCGAGGCGAGCCAGTCCTGTTTTCGGTGCTGCCACGGCGCCATGTGCGCATCGGACACGTGCAATACGCGGATCGGTGCGCTGCCGGGCGCTAGCGCTGGGGCGGTCGCCTCGCGAACGGTGAAGAGATACCGTTCGATGCCGATGCCCCAGATCGCCGCACCGAGGCCAACGGCCCCCACCGCGCCGAGCGCGGTGAGGGCCGGATGCGCTGTGAAACGCGAGGTCATTCCTCGTCTTCCTCCTCGCTCAGACAGCTGAGCGTGACGGTCGATCCAGGAGCTGCATTCGACCCGGCGCCAGGATCCTGCGCGACCACGGTCGCTCCGCCGTTGCAGCCTTCCTCGTCCACCGAGAAGCCGGCGTCCTCAAGAGCCTTCTTGGCCTGACCGAACTTGGACCCGACAACATTCGGGATCTCTGACTCGGGTGGCGTCCCCGAACTGGGTCGAATCGTGACCGTGGTGCCGCCGGGCGCCGAACCGGCACCGGGATCCTGCTCAGCGATCAGGCCCTCATCGACCGTGCTGTCGACGGGATCGCCGACGCGGACGGTGAACCCGGCCTTCTGGAGGGTCTGCGTGGCCTCATCGACGGACAGCCCCACAACACTGGGCAAGTCCTTCACGACACGGCGCGTGAGGTTGGCGTCCGGTGCGGGGAAGCGATCGCCACCGTAGGCGATGTTGGCTGCCCGCTGGAGATCCTTCGCGAGTGCGTAGCGGATGTTGTCCAGGCGGACGCCGTGAGCCGAGTAGTTCTTCAGATCCTTTGTGCCGGTGACGTTGCCGACCCAGACTGCCGTCGCGACCTCCGTGCTCGACTCGACAAGCATGGTGTGCTCGGCCTCTGCGGTACCCGTCTTTCCGATCACAGGAATGCCATCCCAGGGGTTGGCGCCGGTGCCGGTGCCGCCCTCCATCACGCTGCGCAGGGCGAAGGCTGCGGTGGCCGCGACCTCGGGTGAGATCGCCTGGGTGCAGGTGGTCTTGGGCGGGGCGATCTCCTCGCCGTCCTGGCCGATCACCTTGTCGATCACACGAGGCTCGCAGTACTTGCCACCGTTCGCAACGGTGGCATAGGCACCCGCCATCTGGATCGGCGCGATCGACTTGGAACCCAGCACCGTCGGGAACGGGTCGTTCGCGTCAGTGTGAATACCCTGGCTGGGGTCGGCATCGCCGAGCTTCTGCACGGACTTGCCGTCCTCCTGCGACCAGTACAGGCCGTGCGTCGTCACGTCGCCGCCGTCGCCCCAGTGCACTCCGAGGCGCTTCGCCATCTTGTTGATGTCGCAGAGATCCAACTGCTGTGCCATCGCGAGGAAACCGGTGTTCAGCGAGACCGCCGTGAATCGACCCACCGTGTTGACGGAGCCCCCACCCTGTCCGAAGTTGCCGACCTCTTCGGTCTGCGTGTACGTTCCGCCGCACTGCGGGAAGTTTCCGAAAATCCGGGCGCGTCCATCGAGCACCTCGTTGATGGAGCGTCCGTCCTCAAGCCACTGCAGCAGGGTGAAGAGCTTGTAGGTCGAGCCGGGCCCGAAGCCCTTGCCGCCCGCGTGGTCGGAGTCCGCGGCGAAGACCTGGGATGATTCGCCGTTGGCCAGGCTGGCATCTGCTGCTTCACTGAACCGCGTGTTCTGGGCGATCGCCAGGATGCGGCCGGTGCTCGCCTCGATCGAGACGCCGGCGCCACCGATGTTGATGTCGGGCATCGACGCCGGCACGCGGTCGTGCACGGACTGTACCGCGGGAGCCTGTACCCGCAGATCGAGCGACGTGTAGATCTTCATACCGCCGCGGCGCATGTTCTCCAGGCGCTCCTCGGCGGTAGCGCCGAAGGCCTCGTCGTTCTCGACGACGGACTTCACGTACTGGCAGAAGTAGGCGTTGTCCTTCGCCGCGCCGCAGCCCTGGGTGGTCTGCTTGATTTTCGGCTCGACCGGTGTCTCGACAGCGGTGTCGTACTCCTCTTGCGTGATCTCGCCGTTCTCGCGCATCTCGAGCAGCACGTAGTCTCGGCGATCCTTCGTGGTCGCGTAGCCGTCTGCCTCAGTGTTGCGCGCGACGCCCTCTGCGTCGGTCCAGGTGCCCGCGGTCGGTCGGTCGATGCGCAGCAGGTTCGGTTCCTGCACCATGCCGGCAAGCGTCGCGGCCTGCACCAGGTTGAGCTTCGCGGCCGTGGTGCCGAAGTAACGGTTCGCGGCGGCCTCGACGCCGTAGGTCGTTCCGCCGAAGTTCGACACGTTCAGGTACCCGAGCAGGATCTCGTTCTTCGAGTAGTCCTTCTCGATCTGCACGGCGTACCGCATCTCTTGCAGCTTGCGCTCGATGCCCTCAGCACCCTTCGCCTGCGCGGCGTCGATGAAGCACTGCTGCATCTTGGTGTCGTACTCGGCATCGTTGGGTGGCACGCCCTGCTCGCACTGCTGGATGAGCGCGTTCTTGACGTATTGCTGTGTGATCGTCGAGGCACCGCGCGATGAGGCGCCGGTGAGGTTCTCGACGGCGGCCTTCGCCGTCTGCAGCAGGTTCACACCGCCGTGCGAGTAGAAGTTCTTGTCCTCACTCGAGAGAACCGCGTCATAGAGCAGTGGCGAAACCTGATCGAACGTGACCGGTACGCGGTTTTGCTCGTAGAAGGTCGCCATCACGAACGGCTCGCCGTCGCGGTCATTGCCGTAGATCGTCGTCGGCGCCATCGGCGCGGTCGGCTTCAGATAGCTCGGCAGATTGTCGAACAAGGTCAGCGCCTGGGAGCCGCTGACTCCGGCGACGGCGATGGCGGGGGTGACAGCGGCCGTGGCCAGCACTCCGGCGACGACACTGAGGCCGACCAGGCCCAGCAGGCCGCCGAGCACACCCTTCACCGTGCGTTTCGTTTGAGGCATACGCTTGATGGTAGGGGAGTTCCCTGAATAGAAGCCTCGACGCCGGCATCCGTTGCCGGAGGTCGCCGACGCGCAGGAGTGCCATGACCACGTGGGAGTATCTGACCACACCGCTGCTGATCCACAACACAGCGGCGATCCTCAACAACTGGGGCAAGCAGGGCTGGGAGCTCGTGCAGGTCATCCAGGGCCCTGAGGGCGGCCTGGTCGCCTACTTCAAGCGTCCCGTGACGCAGGACGCGACGGCCAATTCTGGCCTCGCGGCTGCGGCCGAGGCATCCCGTCAGTTCGAAGGAGATCATCGATGAACCTCACCGCCCGCCTGGAAGAGCTCGGCATCGAGCTGCCCGCGGTCGTCGCTCCGGTTGCGGCTTACGTGCCCGCCGTCGTGCACGGCGGCCTCGTCTACACCTCGGGCCAGCTGCCGATCGCCGGCGGTGGACTGCTCGCGACCGGCAAGGTCGGAGCGGAAGTGGATGCTGACGACGCGAAGTCCTACGCGCGCACCTGCGCGCTGAACGCCCTGGCCGCGGCGGCTGCCGCGGCAGGCGGCGTCGACCGGATTGCCGGCGTGCTGCGGGTGGGCGGATTCGTCGCATCCGATCCCGCGTTCAGCGGTCAGCCCGGCGTCATCAACGGTGCCAGCGAAGTGCTCGGCGAGATCTTCGGCGAGGCGGGCGCCCACGCGCGCGCCGCCGTTGGCGTGGCGGTGCTGCCGCTCGACGCACCCGTCGAGGTTGAGGTGACCTTCACGCTCGCGTGACCGTGTCGGCGCTGCCCGCCGACACCCCGCCTTCTCGCCGAGACCCCCAGTTGCAGATGACTGCAACTGGGGGTCTCGGCGATTACTGGGGGTCTCGACGCGAACGCGTTACTTGACCTGGCTCGAGATCGTGCTCATCACCATGGTGTCGGCGAGCGTCGTGACGTCGCCGACCTCGCGACCCTCGGCCACATCGCGCAGCAGGCGTCGCATGATCTTGCCCGAGCGCGTCTTGGGCAGCTCCGGCACGATGTACACGTCGCGCGGGCGCGCGATCGGGCCGATCTGCTCGCCCACCCAGGCGCGAATCAGAGCGGTCAGGCCCTCGGGGGAGTGCGACTCGAGGTAGCTCTGCTTGATGATCACGAACGCCACGACGGCCTGACCGGTGGTCTCGTCAGCGGCACCGACGACGGCGGCCTCGGCCGTGGCCTCGTGCGCGACGATCGACGACTCGATCTCGGTGGTCGACAGCCGGTGACCCGACACGTTCATCACGTCGTCGACGCGGCCGAGCAGCCACAGGTCGCCGTCCTCGTCGAGGCGGGCGCCGTCGCCGGCGAAGTAGTAGCCCTGCTTCTCGAACTTCTCCCAGTACGTCTCCTTGAAACGCTCGGGGTCGCCCCAGATGCCGCGCAGCATGCTCGGCCACGGCTCGGTGATCACCAGCAGGCCGCCGTTGCCGTTGCCGACCTCCTGGCCGTCATCGTCGGTTACATCGATCGAGATGCCCGGAATCGGCACCTGAGCCGACCCCGGCTTCGTCGCCGTGATGCCCGGCAGCGGCGAGACCATGATCGCGCCGGTCTCGGTCTGCCACCACGTGTCGACGATGGGAGCCTTGTCGGCACCGATCACCTCGCGGTACCACATCCACGCCTCGGGGTTGATGGGCTCACCCACCGAACCGAGCAGACGCAGGCTCGACAGATCGAACTGCTGCGGGATCTGGCGTCCGAGCTTCATGAACGAGCGGATGGCGGTGGGCGCCGTGTAGAGGGTCGTCACGCCGTACTTCTGCACCAGCTCCCACCAGCGTCCGGGGTGCGGCGAGTCCGGCGTGCCCTCGAAGAGCACCTGGGTCGCACCGTTGGCGAGGGGGCCGTAGGCCACGTAGCTGTGCCCAGTGATCCAGCCGATGTCGGCCGTGCACCAGAACACATCGGTCTCGGCGTGCAGGTCGAAGACGTACTTGTGCGTGTACGACGCCTGCACCAGGTAGCCGCCCGAGGTGTGCAGGATGCCCTTGGGCTTTCCGGTCGTGCCCGAGGTGTAGAGGATGAACAGCGGGTTCTCGGCGGGGAAGGCCTGCGCCTCGTGCTCGGCCGACGCCGCCGGCACGACGTCGTGCCACCAGATGTCGCGCTCGTTCCAGTCCACGTCGTTGCCGCCGCGCTTGACGACGAGCACGTGCTCGACGGTCTGCTGCTCGCCTTCGCCGTTGCGGTCGCTCAGCGCCTGGTCGACAGCGGGCTTGAGCGCCGAGACCTTGCCCTTGCGGAAACCGCCGTCAGCGGTGATGACCACCTTCGCGCCGGCATCGTCGATGCGCGAGCGCAGGCTGTCGGCGCTGAAGCCGCCGAAGACGACCGAGTGGATGGCGCCGAGGCGGGCCACGGCGAGCATCGAGACGATCGCCTCGGGGATCATCGGCAGGTAGATCGCCACGCGGTCGCCCTGACCGATGCCGAGGTCGGCGAGCACGTTCGCGGCGCGCTTGACCTCTGCGGTCAGCTCGGCGTAAGTGATGCGGCGCTCGTCGCCGGGCTCGCCCTCCCACAGGATCGCGACACGGTCGCCCAGCCCGGCTTCGACGTGACGGTCGAGGCAGTTGTAGGCGACGTTGAGCTCGCCGTCGTCGAACCACTTCGCGAACGGCGGATTCGACCAGTCGAGCACCTGCGTGAACGGCTTGTGCCAGTGCACGTTCTCGCGGGCCTGCTCACCCCAGAAGGCTTCGCGGTCGGCGGCGGCACGCTCATAAAGCGCGGGGTCATCGATGGACTGGGCGGCGAACTCCGCCGAGGGCGGGAAGCTCCGAGATTCGTCGAGGAGATGATCGATCTGACTGCTCATGGGCACTCGCTCCTTTGCGCGGGGTAGAAGGGTCGTGTCGGGCGCGACCGTGATCCGGCGAATCTACTCGAGCCGACGCGCGGAAGCCTACTGCCGAAAGTCGGTACTGGCGCGGCAGTTGGCAAGCGCACTCCCGCACGCATACACTGACCTCAGCCGATTTCGACATCTGGCTTCAGCGCGCCCGATACCCCCTTATGCGGGCTTGCGCTCAGGCGGCACCTCATTCCCCCCGTGAGGTGCCGCCTCACGCTTTTCTGAGCGGGTGTGCCGCGTTCTGCACAGGACGGCGCGGCTCGCCTCTTATGCACAGCCCATGGGTTTCGGACGGGGGCAGGCATCGGCGCGCTTCTAGCGTCGTTGCCATGACCGATCCCTTCGTGCTCCGTCCACGCACACACACCCGTACGACGGCGTCGACGGAACCCGCCGATATCGATCGGCCGATTCTCGACCCGGCGTTCGGCGCGCTCGCCGAGCATGTGCACGACCCCCAGGTCACCGACCTCTTCGTCAACGGTGCACACGGCCTCTTCGTCGACCGGGGTGAGGGAGCCGAACCAGTGCCGCAGTGGCGGGCATCCGAACGCGAGGTGCGCGACCTCGCCGTCGCACTCGTCGCGGCGGGAGGTCGTCACCTCGACGACCAGTCGCCGTGTGTGGACGTGCGGCTCGACTCGGGCATCCGAGTGCACGCCGTGCTCGCGCCGGTCTCGACGGCGGGCACGGCACTGTCGATCCGTGTGCCGAGAGTGCTCGGAGCCGGCCTTGACGCGCTCGCCGCGTCGGGCACCTTCACCCCCGCGCAACGCACCTGGTTGGCGGGTCTCGTCGCGCAGCGCGCGAATGTGCTCATCACGGGCGGAACGGGCACGGGCAAGACCACTCTGCTGTCGGCCCTGCTGTCGGAGGTCAGCCCTGCCGAGCGCATCGTCACCATCGAGGACGTCGCCGAGCTGCGCCCCCGCCACCCCCACCACGTGTCGTTGGAGTCGCGGCAGGCGAACCTGGAGGGCGCGGGTCGGATCAGCCTGGCCATGCTCGTGCGGGAATCGCTGCGGATGCGACCCGATCGCCTCGTCGTCGGTGAGTGCCGCGGTGAGGAGGTGCGGGAACTGCTCACGGCGTTGAACACCGGTCACGACGGCGGCGCCGGTACCCTCCACGCCAGCGGCCTCCCCGACGTGCCGGCGCGAATGGAAGCGCTCGGTGCTCTCGCGGGGATGGACGCCATCGCGTTGGCGCGGCAGGTGGTCAGCGCCTTCACGGTCGTGCTGCACCTGCAACGCGACGCCGCCGGGCGGCGTCATATCGCGCAGGCAGGGCGCTTCGCGCTCACCGGTGACCGCCTCGGAATCGAGGAGGTCACACCGTGGTGAGAGGTGTCGGAGCTCGCATCCGGGGCGGCGCGCGGGGGAGAGCAGCGGATGCCGGAGACGAGGCGGGCCGCGCGGCGACTGCCGTGCGCACGCTCGCCGTGCTGCTGCAGGCTGGCGCGCGTCCGATGACGGCGTGGCGGCACCTGGCAGACTCTGGGCATCCTGTCGCGGAACGTGTCGTGGGCCGCTGCGGTGAGGGAGCCGAACTCGTCGGCGCGATCGATGCCGAGGGCGGCGCCTGGTCGGACGTCGCCGCGGCATGGGAGATCGCGACGACGGTCGGGGCCCCGCTCGCCGACGTGCTGCGGGCGCTCGCCGAGTCGCTGCAGGACGCCGCGTCAGCCGCGGATGATGTGCGCATCGCCCTGGCCGAGCCCACCGGAACGGCACGGCTGCTGCTCTGGTTGCCGTTCGCCGGGCTGCTGCTGGGTCTCGCGCTCGGGTTCGACACCATCGGTGTGCTGTTCACCAACCCGTTCGGGGTGGCGTGCGTCGTGCTCGGCCTCGGACTGGTGCTGCTGGCGCGGTGGTGGACGGCCCGCATGGTGCGCGCTGCTCGGCCCGCCCCCGGCACCCCGGGGATGCACGCCGAACTCGTCGCGGTCGCGCTCGCAGGAGGCGTCGGCATTCCGCGGGCGCTGCGCCTGGTCGAGCACAGCACGGCAGACCTGCGCGCTGGTCGCGGCGCGACGGATGCGGTGCTCGAGCTGTCGCGTGCCGCGGGCGTTCCCGCAGCAGAACTGCTGCGCGCCTCGGCCGCGCAGCAACGTCACGATGCCCGTGTGCAGGGTCGCGTGCGGGCCTCACGGCTCGCATCGAAGCTGCTGCTGCCGTTAGGCGCGTGCACCCTGCCGGCGTTTCTGCTGCTGGGGGTCGCACCACTGATGCTCAGCGTGCTCGGCTCGACGCCACTACCGATCTGACACGACGTTGACCCGCAGGGCGACACGCGCTCTGCACCGAGAGAAGGAGAAGAGAATGAATGACGAGAAACTGCCTCCACTGACCCGGCGACGTGCTGCCGAGTTGTTCGCCGATGAGACGGGCGCCGCCACGGCCGAGTACGCGATTACCACGATGGCGGCGGTGGCCTTTGCGGGCTTGTTGGTGGTGATCATGCGGTCGGATGAGGTGCGTGGCATCCTCACTGATCTGGTGCGGCGGGCGTTGACGGTGTCGTGATCGGTCGCCGAGGTCGGGTGTCGGTGCGCGGCGGGTTGCGCGGTGAGCGCGGTTCGGTCGCGGCCGAACTCGCTGTGGCGCTTCCTGCGGCGCTGGTGGCTGTGCTGTTCGGCGTGGGTGCGCTGAACGCTGCCGCGACGCAGGTGGCGTTGCAGGATGCTGCGGCGGACGCGGCCAGGCTGCTCGGGCGGGGCGAGAGCGCCGCCCGAGCAGCGGGTGTCGTCTCGGCGGCAGTCAGCGGGGCGCGTTCGTCGTCGCAGGGTGCGGGTGATCTGGTCTGCGTCACGGCCTCGGCCGACCTTCGGGTGGGCCGGATCATCTCGGTACCGCTACGTGCATCGAGCTGCGCTCTCGCGGGCGGACTGTGAGCGAGCGGCGGACGGAAAGGACGGGACGATGGCAGGAACGGCTCTTGCGGCCGGCGTGCTGACGGTGGCTGCGACGCTGTCGCTCGGTCTGGCGGCCGTGGGCGGTGCCGCGGTCACCGCCCAGCGTGTGGCGGGGGCGGCGGATGCTGCCGCGCTGGCCGCCGCGGATGCCGCATCGGGGGCGGTCATGACCGGTGAGGACCCGTGTGCACTCGCAGCACGCGTGGCGGCGGCATCCGGTGCCCGCCTGTCGGCCTGCCAGATCGACGCGCTCACCGCCACCGTCGAGGTGCGGGCGGGGTATGCCGGACTGGTCGCGCTCTCACGGGCACGCGCGGGGCCGCCGGCGGGCGGGTGAGGGCATCTAGCGCAAGCAGCCCGTCAATCACTAGCCTCATGGGCACCAGTACCCTTCGACTGAGGGAGTGTCCATGCGTGTTCAGCCCAAGCCGTGGATCGGCATTGTCGTCTATCTCAGCTACCTGGTCGTCTTCTATGGCGTGTGGATAGCACTGGGCATCGACTACCTGCATATCGGTGACTCCGCGGAGACTTTGCTCAAGTGGTACGTCGCCCCGCTTGCTGCCGGTGCAATCGTGCTCGTTGTCGCGACTTCAGTACTCGGGTGGTGGAAACCGGCACTGTTCGACAAACAGCCCGGCGCGCGCTGGGCGATCATTCCCGGTGCTCTGCTCGCTGTGGTCGCCATCGCAGTGCTCTTCGTCAAAGACACGAGTGGACTCGCACCGATCGTGTGGATTCTGGCGATCGTCGGCAGCATCGGCGTCGGGTTCGGTGAGGAGATGGCCACCCGTGGTGTTCTCGTTGTCGGGCTACGCGCCCGCTTTACCGAGCCCCTCGTCTGGCTCATCTCGACGGCGCTGTTCATGGCCCTCCATATCCCCAACGGATTCTTCGGGGCGGGGCTCGGTGTTCTCATCCAGCTTCCACTCACCTTCGGGGCCGGCACGATCCTCTACCTCGCCCGACGCTCAACGGGAACGCTGCTCGTGCCGATGCTCATTCACGGACTGTGGGACTTCTCCACGTTCATCGGGGTGCACACCACGGCGTCGTCGAGCATCGGCGTCTACTTGAACATCCTGCTGGGGATCTTCGCGCTCATCGTCGTGCTCATCACTCTGCGCAAGGAGCGCGGCGCGAAGATGGCGCAGTTCGGAGCCTGATCCGCACTGCTCGACAAGCACGAGACACTCGCCCCGTAGCCGGCGCGGCTCCGGAACATTCCGCAAGCGAGACAGACAGACAGAAAGGACCACCATGGATGTAGACATCACCGCAGGCCCGGCCTTCGCGATGGGCGTTGTCGCCCTCCCCGCGGGAGGGTCCGTGCGAGTCGAGGCAGGCGCGATGGCGATGACTCGCGGCGACATCGAGATCGCCACCTCAGCGAGCGGTGGCTTCTTCAAAGGGTTCAAACGCGCGCTCGGCGGCGAGAGCTTCTTCGTCAACGACTTCACCTCCGAGAGCGGTGGTCAAGTCGGAGTCGCGGCGACGCTCCCCGGCGACATGACGAAGGTGACGCTCGACAGCGGGACGGCGCTACTCGTGCAGTCCGGCTCGTGGATCGCCTCCGATGCGACCGTCGACGTCGACTCGAAATGGGGTGGCGGCAAGACCTTCTTCAGCGGTGAGGGGCTCGTGCTGCTGCGCTGCACCGGCGCGGGAGACCTGCTCATCTCCTCGTACGGTGCAATCCTCCCTTCCGAACTCGCGCCCGGCGAGAGACTGACTCTCGACACCGGACACGTCGTCGCCTTTGACGAGACGGTGGAGTACTCGGTTCGCAAGGCGGGCAACTGGAAGTCCACGATCCTCGGCGGTGAGGGGCTCGTCACCGACTTCATCGGTCCCGGCCGAGTGTGGTTGCAGACTCGCTCGAGCGCGAGTCTCATCGACTGGATCAAGCGGGTCAATCCCCAGCGCGATTCGCGCTAGCCGTCGCACACCGCGTCGCGCATTGATCGAGAGTGCCCTCAGCACTAGCCAGCGCTGAGGGCACTCGTCGTGCGCCGCGTGTCAGTCGAAGAACGCGTTTGCCTTGCTGGTCCAGAGGAGACCGAGTCCGATGAGCGCGATGATGCCTTGGATGAGCGGGCCCCAGAACCCGTTCCCGAAGGTGAGCACGCCGTAGACGGCGATCGTGGCGTTCAGCAAGAACACGACCGTCATGATGATCCGCGATGTGTTGCTGCCGCGGAACAGCCCGAGGCTGACCGCGATGGTGATGGCGCCGATCGCGATCGTCAGCCAAGCGGCCAAGGAGCCGAAGCCATCGCCGAAGAGATGGAAGGTACCGCTGATGATCGCGATGGCACCGTTGAGCCATGCGAGAACGGCGACGAGAGTGACGCCGCCGGGACGTTGACCTGCCATGATGATGCGCTCCTTGTATCAGTGATGCCGCGATGGTCGCCGCGGCCGCGCCGCACACTCACCCTGTACACCGTGCGGTAGCCCGCCGCCGGGGAGTGCCTGTCGGTGGGCGGGTGGTGGATGACCCGCCCACCGTGCCGATCAGAATCCTTCACCGGAGCGCCACTCGATGTACCGCGCGACGAGCGCGAACATCTGCACGCCGGCCCACGAGACGACCGCGGAAACCGCGATCACCAGCGCGGTGAACAGCCCGGCGAGGATGCCGACGAGCACGTCGTCGGCGATGACGATCGCCTGGATGAACCCGATCACGGCAGCGATCGCGCCGAGGATCAGGATGGCCGCACCGATCGCGCCGTAGATGCCACCGACGGTTCCCGCCCGGCGGTTCAGTGTCTCTTTGTCCATGCTCTTCTTTCCTTTCACGTGGGGCGCACGCGTCGATGCGTGCACCGAGGAAAACTTGACTGGATCTCAAGCTGCGATTCGCCTATGAATCGACTTGGTTCGCAGAGTACTCCCACCCGAGCACGCTGCGTGGACAGGTTTGCACAGATGTCTGTGGCCACGGCCCGGTTGGGGCGGGTGTGTCATGAAGCGTTCACCCAGCTGCCAGCCCATGTTCGCCTGTGCTGAGGACGCTTCCGAGTGGCCCGATCGAGTGGGCACCTCAGAAAGGAACTTCATGACATCGTCCTCTTCCGCGTTCTCGCGTCGGACCTGTGCCGTCGCGGGCGTGCTGCTCTCTGCGGCCCTCGTGCTGCCGCCAACTGCTGCGGCGTCCGCCACCGCCACGGAAGTGGCTCTACCGCCGACTTCTCCAGCGACGACTGAGACCGACGACTCGGCGCGTTCGTCCAACACGCCCGCGGATCCCGCGAGCGGGGCACCCAGCGCCGACGCGGCTGTCGACGCCGCGGAGGGCTCCACGATCTCGCTCTCCACCAGCGACGCGATCGCAGGCGCGCCACTTGTGGTCACCTACGCGACCGATCAGCCGGACGCACAGAACTGGATCGGCATCTACCGCGAGAACGTGACCCCCGGGGATTCGCCCTCGGTGATCTGGAAGTACACGCCGAACGCCAGCGGCGAGGCGGCCTTCACCTTGGATCTTGAGCCCGGCGCATACGAGGTGTGGTTCCTCGCAGATGGCGGCTACACCCCGCTCTCTGAGCCTCTGCCGCTCACCGTCACGGCTGATCCAAACGCGCCGGAACCGCTTGAGCCGGGCGACCCGGAGGCCCCCGTGAACATCGACCCGGTCGCAACAGATGTCAGTACGGACGGTGTGCTGCTGCGGGCCGGCTTCACGGACGGTTCCTTGCCGGAGGGGTGGTCGACGACGTTCGAAGCGTCCGTCACGGGCGACGACCGGTACGCCGGTTGGCAACCCACAACGCGCGCCGCCTGGTCTGCAACGAGTGACCGGATGCGGGACCGCTTCGGACGCACTGACCGCGGATTCCTGGTCGCCGACGCCGCGCAGTTCGGCGGGGCTCCGTTCACCGCCGCGCTTGCCAGCGCGCCGGTCGGCGTCGCTGAGCTCGATGCAGTGCGTCTCACTTTCGACAGCCACTACCGCGGGGCGCCCGGGCAGAGCGGCGTCGTCCTGGCCAGCTTCGACGGGGCGGCCCCGATCGAGGTGCTGCGGCTCGATTCGACGAGCGTGACAGACGGCTACGACGGCATGCAGTTGAACGCTGCCCAGGACGTCACCATTGACACCCCGGCGCGAGCGAAGTCCGTGGTGTTCTCGTGGGAGTTCACCGGTGGCGCCGAGGCGCAGTACTGGGGAATCGACTCCATCACGGTGCATCAGGCACAGGCCGCGACCGATACGGAGCCGACGCAGGCCTGGGTCGTTTCGGACATCCAGGGGCATCCCAAGGACCTCGCTCACGGAATCGAGGATTTCGCGCGGCTCTCTCCCGATGCTGACGGGCTGCTGATGGTGGGGGACATCGTGGCGTCCGGCACAACCCGTGAATGGCAGGAGGTAGCCGACGTAATGGAGGCCTCTGCAGCTATCCGCCCCCCGAAGACCGTAGCGGGCATGGGCAATCACGAGCGGTACGCCAACGGCGGTTTCGACGCCAACTTCCAGCGGTTCCTGACGTTCGCTGACAGGGATCGCGCGTGGGACGAGTACGTGCTCGAAGGGCCGGCGGGCGACCTCCCCGTGATCGTGCTCGGGCAGGAGATGGCAGGACCGTCTGATGTGCCGATGACGGACGCGCAGGTCGAGTTCCTCGAAGACCGGCTCGCACACTGGACGGCTCAGAACGCGCAGGTCATTGTCATGACGCACTTCCCGCTCGGGAACACCGTCTCCGCCTCGTGGCTGCCGTGGTACAGCGCCCACCACCAGCACAATCAGCGCCTCACGAGCATTCTCGGCAACTACCCCAACGCGGTGGTGCTGAGCGGCCACACGCACTACCCCGCCGAGCTCGGCGACTGGGCGATGCAGCGCCGCACCGCGGATGGCCACGCGGACGGGTTCTGGGCTGTGAACACGCTCGCGATGCACATCGAATGGGATGCGCGGGGCGAGAACACCGCTGGAGCGACCGAGGTGACCACGCGCGACGTCAATCGCGGGCTCACGCTGGACTCCTATGGGGACCGCATCGTGATCACCGCGCACGACTTCGCCACCGACACGCAGCTGCGGCAGATCACAATTCCGAACCCGCTTGTTGAGTTCGCTGCACAGCTCGCGCCGGACAGCGAGCGGGACGCGGACTACTCGGCTGTGGACACTGCTCTCGGCACCGTACCCGCCGAACTTGAGGGGTACACCCCGGAGTCTGCCGCTGTCGTTGCCGCAGCCGTTGCCGCCGTCGAGCGCGGTCTTGGTGCCGACCGCCAGGCCGAGGTGGCCGCGATGGCCGACGCGATCGTCGCCGCCGTCGCGGGGCTCGTGCCCGTCAGCACGGAGCCGGGTACGAGCACGCCGGAGCCCACTCCTGACACGGCGAAGCCGGGTGAGGCAGCATCCGGATCTGACGCATCCGCGCTTGCGACGACCGGTTCGGGCAGCGCCGTAGGGCTCTGGGCTGGTGCCCTTGCGCTGCTCTCGGCAGGCGCGGCACTCGTGCTCGCGCGCCGTGGGCGCAGAACACGGGAACACGTCACCGAGTAACCCGAGAAAAGCCGCACTCCTCGTGCTGAGGTCTCAACCTCAGCACGAGGAGTGCTTTTCTGTTCACAGATGTTTGGAGGCTGAAGGACATGACGGGCGCAGTAACCACGCGGCTGTCCCTCCGCGATTATGCGGGGGATCGTGAGGCCAACCGCCTCGCGAGTTATCCGTACGGTCGGTCTCCAGCAGCAGAAGCCGGACTCAGAGCCCAGCGGTGACGCTCACCGACAGAGGAAGACGGTGGCTTCCCCTAGGAGAAGCCACCGTCTTCAGTGAGCGATGTCGCGTGACATCGCGAAGTTCGATGCTCGCGGCCTACGCGAGAAGGCGGCGCAGCCAGGAGGAGAGACCCTCCACCAGAAAGACGATCACGAGAACGCTCAGAAGCAGGAACAGCATCTCATGCTGGTTTATTCGTGCCGCACTCGCGAGCATGTAGCCGATGCCCCCACCGCCGACGATGCCGAGGACCGTAGCCGAACGAATGTTGGTGTCGAGGAGGTACAACGTGTGCCCCACGAACGCCGGCACCGCCTGCGGGAACGTCGCCCCCGCGAAGACCTGCATTCGGGTTGCACCCACCGCGGTGAGTGCGCGTTCCGGGCCTGGCTTCACCTCCTCGAGCGAGTCCGCGACAAGTTTGCCGAGCAGCCCGACGCCCCCGATCCCTAGTGCGAGCACCGCGGCACCGGGGCCGAGCCCTGTCAGGATGATGAAGAACAAAGCGAGAAGCAGCTCGGGCAGGCCGCGAATCGCGATCAGCGTGAGCCGAGCACCGGCGCGCATGATCGGGTTCGGAGCCACGTTGCGCGCGGCAAGTGCGCCGATCAGCAGAGAGAACACCACGGCGAACAGAGTCGCGGCGAAGGCGATCTGCACTGTCTCGAGGAGCGCGAGTGCCACATCGCCCCACTTCGCGTGCGCGAGCGACGGTGGCCACAGCCGTGCGGATGCGATCCCGAGGTTCTTCCAGAAGTATGCGAAGCTGCTGCCCTGCGTCGCGGCGATGACCACGGACACGCAGAGGATGAGGGCGGCTCCCCAGAAGAGGCCCGCCTGGCGTCGCCGATCCGGTGTCCAGGGAATGCGCCCCTCCCGCCCCTTCCGCAGCTCGGCATCCTGGCTGGCAGCGATACGTGCCGCGGCGTTCTTCGAAGCTGGCGCCGAGGTGAAACGTCGCACCAGTCGGTGAGCGATGCTGCGGCCCGCGGGCTGTGTTCCGAGCAGGGAACGCCGGATCAATGCCGAGACGACCTCGAAGACGACGCACAGTACGAAGATGATGATCGCGTAGGGGATGGCCTCGCGGTAGTTCAGCGTTTGCATGGCGTGGCTGAGCTGCTGACCGAGACCTGCCACACCAACGAAGCCGAGAATCACCGAGACGCGGAGATTGATATCGGCTCGGTGCAACACGATTGCGATGTACGCGGGCAGCACTTGCGGCCAGACGCCGCCCCAGAACTGCTGCGCCCGGCTCGCCCCCGCTGCGCGCAGCGCGCGGACAGGGCCCTCATCGATCTGCTCGATCGCGTCGGCGGTGAGCTTGCTGATCATGCCAACGGAATGGATGCCGAGAGCGAGTACCCCGGCGAGTGCACCCTGCCCGATCACAAGGGCGAAGATCATCGCCATGATCGCATCTGGTGCCGCTCGTGTGGTGACGCCGAGAAAGCGCCCGAGTACCCCGCTACCGCGGCCCGGGGTCGTGTTGCGGGCGGCGAGATACGCAACCGGAATCGAGAGCGCGGCCGCGAGTGCGGTCCCGCAGAACACAATGGCAAGCGTCAGCGCACTGAGCCAGACCGTCTCTCCCACCGTGGGCCAGACGAACGGTACGGTGCGACCGAGAAACTGCCCTGCGTACTCGGTTCCCCTCAGCAGTTGATCCCAGGAGAGCCCGACGCCACGGAACGACCACAGGCCTGCGGCGAGCAGTGCGAGCAGCAGAGTGGTCGCGATGATCGCGTTGCGACTCGGTGGCGGGAGCGTGGCGCGATTGCGCCCCGATCGCGGGGATGGCACCGGCGGCCCCGACGGCGCCTGTCGCGTGACCGGTTCTGTCGTCACGCCGCTCACGCGAGCACCTCGCTCAGCTCGCGCGCGTCGTGGGATGCGGGGGTACCCGCGAGAACGACGGGCGGACCCGGCTGGTCGAGTGCCGCCGAGTCAGCATCCACGGAGACCTGTCGGTACACCTGCATCACGGTCTGCGCGTCGAGCCCGCCGGCGGGAAGGTCGAGTACCACTCCGCCATGCCGCAAACCGACGATACGATCGGCCCAGGCGAGAGCCAGATCTACCTGATGGAGGCTGCACACGACCGTGAGGCCGCGCCGTTCGGCGATCTCGCGGATCAGCGTCATCACCTGCTGTGAGGACTCGGGGTCGAGGGAGGCTACGGGCTCATCCGCGAGAAGGATCTCGGGCTCCTGCATCAACGCCCGTGCGATCGCGACGCGCTGTTGCTGGCCGCCCGAGAGCGTGTCAGCGCGCTGGAACGCGACGTGCTCGAGTCCTACCTCCGCGAGCAACTCGAGTGCGCGGATCCGCAGTCTGCGCGGGTAGCTGAGGAGCCCGAGTCGCGGGCCGCGGAGCGTGGCCAGTGCGCCGGTCAGCACATTCTCGAGCACTGAGATTGGGCCTACAAGTTCGAACTGCTGAAAGATGAAGCCGAGACGGCTGCGGATTGCTCGCAGCAGTCTGCCCCGTGCGTCTCCGACGGGAGATCCGAAGACCCGTACCTCGCCGGAACTCGCCATCTCCAGTCCGTTGAGATGCCGCAACAAGGTGGACTTGCCGGATCCGGAGAGCCCCAGGAGGACCACGATCTCGCCGGTGGCCACGCTGAGCGATACCCCGTCGAGGGCCCGTGTGGAACCGTACTGCTTCGAGACGTCGGTGAGCTGGATAGCTGGTGTGTCAGACATGGGGCGGTGCTCCTCAGGTCGGGATGGATGTCGTGGTGCGGGGCGCCCCGCGGACGGTTCCGGAGGCCCGAGCCGGCGTGCGGCGTCGGGCCTCCGGGGCTTATCCGTGGGCTACGGCTGGCACTGCGCGGCGCCGGTCTCTTCGCAGACCTTGCGCACGCTGTCGTAGTAGGAGTCCTCGACGGGGACGAGCTCAGTGAAGAAGGCTCTGAATGCGTCGGTGATCTCGATCCCTTCAGCAGCGATCTGGTCGATCGTGATGTTCTGGAGCGAGTCCTTGAGGGACTGCTGCACGTCATCCGGAAGGTTCGTGGAAACGACGAGAGGCGCACCCGGCACAGTGACCCGGTTGATCACCTCCAGGTCGCCTTCGGCGAAGAGCCCGTCTGCGATCCCCGTCACCTCCACGACGGCGTCCTCTACGAAGCCCGCATCGCACTCGACGCCCTGAGCCGTCTTCTGTGCGGACGCGTCGTGACCGCCCGCGAAGACCGGCGTCACGTCAGTCTCGGGATCGATCCCCGCGCCGAGCAGTTCCGCGCTCGGGTAGAGGTAGCCGGAGGTGGAGCCAGGATCGACGAAGCAGACCTTCTTTCCCTTGAGATCTTCGATCTTCGTGATGTCGGAACCGGCGGGCACGACCGTGAGCGACTCGTAGCCGGGCTCGGCGCCCTCACTCGTGACGGTCACGCCGATCGGCGTCAGCGGCGCGCCACCGTTCGTGGCGGCTACATAGGTGAAGCCCGAGAAGTTGCCGATGTCGATCCGGCCGGCGATCGAGGCCTCGACGAGCGCGGCGTAGTCGGTGGACTGCACCAGCTCGACCTCTTTGCCCGTTTTCGCGGCGATGTAGTCGACGAGAGGCTGGAAGTTGCTCTCGACCGACTGCTGATCAGGGACCATGCCCATGACCAGGGTGTTCTCGTCCTTGGCAAAGCCATCGGTGTCTGCGGACTCAGCGGGCGCAGAGCAGGCGACGAGCGTGCCGACGAGGGAGAGGCCAGCGACGAGCGCGAGGCCGCGGCGGAGTGGTGAATTCACGGGGATACCTTTCAGTGGTGGGTGCGGAACAAATGACGTGAGTGAAGTCGGAGATCAGGGTGTGGAGGCATGCGTGTTCCGTTGGGCGACCGCGCGGACCCAGGCCGCGTCAGCACCGCGCAAGTCCGGCACGGACTCGTGCGCGTCCGCTGTCCAGCTCGCGCTGTCCGCGCGGACGAGCACGCTCGTGCATCCGGCCGCGAGGGCAGCCTGCAGACCGACAGCGGAGTCCTCGAACACGACGCACTCCGACGGCGCGCGACCGAGTAGCTCGGCCGCCCGAAGATACGGCTCGGGGTGTGGCTTCGCCAGGGCCACGTCGTCGGCGCTGATCGTGTGGGTGAAGAGCGAGAAGTCGACCTGGCTGGCAACGGCATCGACCCAGCGCCGCGTGGAACTCGTCACCAGCACGAGCGGAACGCCCGCATCGTGCAACGACCGCAGGAGCTCTTCCGCTCCCGGGCGCCACCGGATGTTGCCTTCCATGGCGGTGAGCGAGCGCGTCTCGAGCTGCGCTGCGACCGCGGAGGGCTTGGCAACCTCTTCGCCGATCAAGGCGGCGATTCGGGTGCTCGCCTGCTCGGTTGTGGCTCCTTCGAGGCTTGCTACTGCATCCTCAGCGGGGGTCACGCCGAACGCGTAGAACACCGCGCGCACCGTGTCGAGCCATGTCGCCTCGGTGTCGAGCAGTGTGCCGTCCATGTCGCACAGCACGGCCAGGCGCGAGGAGAGGACTCCGGGCGCGGGGCGTTGAGGGGTATCCGCGATCAGTGAGGCGGGAGCGATGTTCACCCGAACATTCCGGCGGCCGCGGATGAGCACGGCCGAACGAATCCATGAACGTCTGGTGAACCCTCTGGAGGGTTGTGGCGGATAGGGCGGACAACTGCGAACGGCTGTCCGCCCTCGGCACGGGGGAGGTCACCGGCCCCGTACGCTGGCCCGGTGACTCCTCCATCCACCTCCTCGTATCGACACGTTCTGCGCGACCTACTCGCGCGGATCGTGGACGCCGAGTTTGCCGCTGGCACCGCGCTCCCGTCCGAGACGAAGCTCGCGGAACATTACGGCGTAGCGCGTGGAACGGTACGAAACGCGCTCTCCGGTCTCGCGGATCGCGGCATGGTGATGCCCGTGCAGGGGACGGGGTGGATTGTGCAGTCCACGCTGCATACCCAGAGCTTCGTCGAGCTGCGCTCCTTCGCGCAGTGGGCGCGGAGCAAAGGCGTAACTCCCGGCGGGCTCGTCCACGCAACGGATGCTGGTCAGGCAAGCGCTCTGGAAGCCCGCAAACTACGAGTCGCCTTGCGCAGCCCGGTGGTGCGGGTCACGCGCACCCGCACCTTGGACGGGCGCATCGTGATGCTGGAGCGCACGACCTACCCTGAGTGGATGACGAACCATATCGTCGCGATCCCGGCCGATGAGGCATCGGTGGTGGACGCAATGCAGCGACGGTTCGGGATCACCACCGCGCACGCGGACTACGCCATCGATACTGTGCCCGCCTCGAGCGCGGACGCTGTGTTTCTCGACGTCCGCAGATCCAGCCCGCTGTTGCGCGTGCGGCGCACAAGCTTCACGAGCGGCGGTCGTCCCATCGAGTTCGGGGAAGACCGGTATCTGCCCGACACGGTCACATTTCAGGTGCAGGCGTCCAGCGTGTCGAACACGCTCACCCGCAGCGAGTTCTGCGCTAGTTAGCCGGGCTGCCTGGGGAAGGGCGCACGTTCGTCACATGCAGGCCTGCGGTCCAAAGGGATCCCCGGCTTTGGGCAGCTGGTCAAAGGACGCCTCGCGACGCGTTTGACTGCTGGAGCGCGCACAGACGAGGCGTCTACTAATGTTAGCCTTACCTAAGTAGGTGCTCGACCTGCGAATCCCACCCGATGAAAGGCCTCACTGTGCCCGCACGCCTCCGCCGTCCCGCAACGGCGCTCCTCGCGCTCACCGCTGCCGCAGCTCTTCTGCTCACCGGATGCGCCGTCGCCGAGACCGCCGCTGACGACACCTCCGCGACCGACGCCGGTCTGCGCCAGGTCGAGCACGCACGCGGCACGACGGACGTGCCCGAGCGGGCGCAACGCGTTGTCACGCTGGAGCCGCTGGAGCTCGACACGGCGGTCGCCCTGGGTATCACGCCGGTCGGCGCGGCGATCGCCTCGAACATCACCGGAGCGCCCGCCTACCTCGGGGTGGAGGGTGTGCAGAGCGTGGGTACCGTCCCCGAGCCCGATCTCGAGGCCATCGCAGCGCTCAAGCCCGACCTGATCCTCGGCACCGAGACGCGCCACTCCGCGCTGTACGAGCAGCTGTCGGCCATCGCGCCCACGGTGTTCATCGCGACGCAGGCCGACCCGTGGCGCGACAACGCCGCGCTCATCGGCCAGGCCCTGAACCGAGAGGACGAGGTCGCCGCGCTGCTGGCCTCGGTCGATGAGCGTTGTGACACCCTCGCCGACGAGTACGCCGTCGACGGCCAGACCGCGCAACTGATCCGTCCCCGCGACGAGACCACCCTCAGCCTCTACGGGCCGGTCTCGTTCGCCGGCAGCCTGCTCGAGTGCGTCGGCTACACGATCCCCGAGCGCGACTGGGCCGACGGCCTGCAGGCAGACCTCTCACCCGAGAACATCCTCGACGCGCAGGCCGATCACGTCTTCGTCACCACCATCGATGTCGAC
Organism: Microbacterium sp. 2216-1; assembly: GCF_046507855.1. Lineage (NCBI taxonomy): Bacteria > Bacillati > Actinomycetota > Actinomycetes > Micrococcales > Microbacteriaceae > Microbacterium > Microbacterium sp. 2216-1. The sequence goes on along the minus strand of NZ_JBKFTM010000003.1, from coordinate 95,722 downwards.
GACGCCTCGACCATGCCCGCCGCGCTCCGTCAGAACGCCGATGCTTTCGCCGCCGCGACGCTTGTCGACACCAGCTACTGGGTGTCGGGCGTCGGACCGAAGGGAGCCCACACCGTGCTCGACGACATCGAGGCGTACCTCGAAGCGAACCGGTGAGGCCGGCCATCGAGGCGGGGCCGCGTGCGGTCCCGCCTCGCCGGCGGTTCCGTCGCGCCACGGCCGGGGCCGCCGCGCTCGTTGCCGGACTGGCCGTCGCCGTGCTGCTGTCCCTGCTGATCGGCGCCAACCCTCTCTCGCCGTCCGCGCTGCTCGCCGCGCTGAACGGGGCAGGCACACCCGAGACCTCCTTTGTGCTCTTCGACCTGCGCGTTCCCCGCACCCTTGTCGGCCTCGCTGCGGGTGCCGCGCTCGGAGTGGCAGGTGCGCTGATTCAGGCGTTCACCCGCAACCCGTTGGCCGACCCCGGCATCCTCGGCGTCAACGCGGGGGCCGCCATGGCCGTCGCCCTCGGCGTCGCGTTCCTCGGTGTTCGCGGCGCCTCGCACACGATCTGGTTGGCATTTTTCGGCGCGCTCGTCGTCACCGTGGCCGTGTACCTCGTCGGGTCGGCGGGGCGGGGCCCTGCCGACCCGATCCGGCTCACGCTTGCCGGCGTGGCGCTCGGCGCTGTGCTCTCGGGCATCACCACGGGACTCATTCTCAGCAACCCCGACGCGTTCGATTCGATGCGCAGCTGGAACGCCGGTTCGTTGCTCGGACGCACCACCGATGATCTGCTCTCGGTACTTCCGTTCCTCGCCGTCGGGATGCTGATCGCGATCGCATCGTCGTCCGGACTGAACGCGGTGGGCCTCGGTGAGGACGTCGCTCGGGCACAAGGGGCGAATGTCGCGGGCATCCGCATCGGCGTCATCGTCGCCGTCACCCTGCTGGCGGGCGGCGCGACAGCGCTGGCCGGACCGATCGCCTTCGTCGGACTCATGGTGCCCCATGTGATCCGCTGGACGTTCGGTGTCGATCAGCGCCTCATCATCCCGCTGTCGGCGGTGCTCGCACCCATTGTCGTCCTGCTCTCCGATGTGGTCGGCCGGGTGATCATCGCGCCCGCCGAGGTACCTGTCGGCATTGTCACAGCGCTGGTCGGCGCCCCGGTTCTCATCGTGCTCGCACGTCGCAGAAAGGCCAGCACGCTATGACCGCCTCATCGCTCGTCGCCGCACCGCGCCGGGTCGTCCTCGCCGCGGGGCCGCTGCGGATGCCGGTGCGCGTGCGCAGTCTGTGGGTCGGCGCGGCGGCCATCGTGACCCTGGTGGTTCTGCTCGTAGTATCGCTCGGCCTCGGCTCGTATCCCCTCGCGCCCACCGAGGTCGTGCGCGTCCTTCTCGGCGGGGGAGAGGCGATCGACCGCACCGTCGTCCTCGACTGGCGGATGCCACGGGCGCTGGCCGCGATCTCGCTCGGCGCTCTACTGGCCATCGCGGGCGCTCTGTTCCAAACGGTGACGCGCAACCCGCTGGCCAGCCCGGACATCCTCGGACTGTCGAACGGCGCGTTCACCGGGATGCTGCTGACCCTGGTGTTCGTGTCGGCCAGCGCCCCCGCGCGTACGGCCGGTGCGCTGATCGGTGGGCTCGGTACCGCCGCGCTGATCTGGTTGCTCGCCGCGCGGGGCGGGGTGCAGGGGTTCCGATTGATCATCATCGGCATCGGCATCTCGGCGATGCTGGCCTCGGTCAACACGTGGATGCTGTTGCAGATCGAACTCGAGACGGCGATGTTCGCGTCGGCCTGGGGCACAGGGTCGCTCAACGGTGTGACGGCGGATGCTCTCGGAATCGCTCTGTTGTGCGCGGCGCCGTTCGCCGTGGCCGCCGCGATGCTCGCACCGCGACTGCGGCAGATCGACCTCGGAGACGACATGGCCGCGGCTACCGGTGCACGCCCCGCTTTCGTGCGTACCGCGGCTCTGCTGATCGGCGTCGTGCTGGTCGCCGCCGCCACCACGGTCGCCGGCCCCGTCGCGTTCATCGCGCTCGCCGCCCCGCAGATCGCTCGCCGGATCGCGCGGACGCCCACCCTGTCTCTCGGGCTCTCGGCGCTGCTGGGTGCGGTGCTGCTGCTCGCCTCGGATCTCATCGCGCAGCACGTGCTGCCGGTGCCCCTTCCTGTGGGGGTCGTGACCGTCTCGGTCGGCGGCGCCTACCTCGTTCTGATGATCATCTGGGAGATACGCCGCCGTGCCTGATCACGCACCCCGCAACGACCCCTCCGCCCGCTTGCGCGCCGAGGGGATCACCCTGTCGTACGACCGCACCATGATCGTGCACGACACCACCGTCGTGATCCCCGACGGGTCGTTCACCGTGATTATCGGCGCGAACGCCTGCGGCAAGTCCACACTGTTGCGCGGACTCTCGCGGCTGCTGGCTCCGGCGAGTGGAGAGGTGGTGCTCGACGGCAGATCGATCTCGACGTACCCCGCGAAAGAGGTCGCCCGACGGCTCGGGCTGCTGCCGCAGAGCGCACTCGCGCCGGACGGGATCACGGTCGGTGATCTTGTGGCCCGTGGCCGGTACCCGCATCAGAACCTGCTGCGACAGTGGTCGGTCGCCGATGAGGACGCGGTGCGCCGTGCCCTGGCAGCGACCGGCACGAGCGAACTGGCCGAACGTGCGGTCGATGAGCTCTCGGGAGGACAGCGTCAACGTGTGTGGGTGGCGATGGTGCTCGCACAGGAGACGGACCTGTTGCTGCTCGACGAACCGACGACCTATCTCGACGTCGCTCACCAGATCGAGCTGATGGAGCTGTTCGCCGAGCTGAACGCGCAGGGGCGCACGATCGTCGCTGTGCTGCACGACCTCAACCATGCCGCCCGCTATGCCTCGCACATCATCGCGATGCGCGGGGGACGGATCCTCGCCGAGGGGCCGCCCGCCGAGGTGATCACGAGCGAGCGGGTCGAAGAGGTGTTCGGCCTCGCGAACGTGGTGATCGACGATCCGGTCACCGGCGGCCCGCTCGTCGTCCCTCTCGGCGGCGCGGCACGGAACACGAAGATGAAGGAGAACGTATGAGCAGCCCGCGGCCATGGGAGTACAGCGCCTTTCCGGTCGTGGTGACCGCCCGGCGGCAGATCAGCCCCGGATTCGTGCGGCTGACGTTCGGGGGTGAGGCACTCGAGCACTTCGCGACCTGGGGAACCGATCAGCGCATCAAGATCGTTCTGTCGCTGGCCGACGGGTCCTTTCCGGATGTCGGACTGCTCGACGAACCCACGCCGCACCCGTCGCACTGGTACACGCGATGGAAGGAACTGCCTGACGGTGCGCGCAACGTGATGCGCACGTATACGCCGTCCGGCATTCGTCCGGAGTCGCGCGAGATCGACGTGGACATCTACCTGCACGATCCAGCCGGCCCGGCATCCGCCTGGGCAGCACAGGCCGTTCCCGGTGACCGTGTGGTGATCACCGGTCCGGACAGCCGCAACGGCTGGACCGGTTACGGGCTGCACTGGGCGCCGGGCGATGCCAAGCGGATGCTGCTGGTGGCCGACGAGACGGCGTTCCCGGCCGTCGCCGCGATCCTGCGCGCGGTGCCCGACGCCGAGCGGGTGGACGTGATCCTCGAATGCACCGACCCGGCCGATGACATCGTGACAGCGCATGCCCCGGCGCATGCGCACATCACGCGCGTATCGCGCGGCGATGACCCCGACTGCACCGGCGCCGAGCGCGCGGTCGTCGAATGGGGCCGGGAACGCGGCGAGGGGATGCACGCGGACCCGGGGTTCTACGCCTGGCTGGCGGGGGAGTCCGGCACCACGGCGCGGGTGCGTCGCCATCTCACGGCGAGCCTCGGTGTGCCCAAGTCCCGGGTGGCGTTCCTCGGTTACTGGAAGGTCGGCGGGCCCCTCGTGGGGTGATCCGCGCGGCGGCCACGGCCTCACAGCGCGCTCCTCGCCAGTTCTCGCTACGCTGGCAGTGCCCACCCGTGCCGTGCGGACCGTACAAGAAAGAACACCCGTGAGCATTCCTCGAACCTCCACCGACCAGGAGGGCGGATATCCGAGCCCTCTCGATCTGATGAGAGGGGGTGAGATCGGATGCTGATCGCGGCGCTCACACTGTTGCTGGGCGTGCTGCTGACGCTGGCGATCATCGCGGCCTGCGGGTTCTTCGTCGCGCAGGAGTTCGCGTACATGTCGGTCGACCGGTCGCGAATGGCCGCTCAAGCCGAGAAGGGCGACCTTCAGGCGAAGCGCGTGCTGGCGATCACCAAGCGCACCTCGTTCATGCTCTCGGGCGCGCAGCTCGGCATCACCGTGACGGGTCTGCTGATCGGTTACGTCGCCGAGCCGTTGATCGGTCAGTCGATCGGCACGCTGCTCGGTGGCGTGGGCCTCGATCCCGCCGTCTCGGTGCTGATCGGAACGACCGGGGCGCTGTTGCTGGCCACCGTCGTGACGATGATCTTCGGCGAGCTGTACCCGAAGAATCTCGCCATCGCGAGCCCCGAACCGCTTGCCCGTGCTCTGGCCGTGCCGACGCGCATCTACCTGCTGCTGTTCGGTTGGCTGATCGCCGTGTTCGATCTCGCCGCGAACGCCCTGCTGCGCCTGCTGCGCATCGAACCCCTCGAAGACGTCGACGCCAGTGCGACCGCTCGCGATCTCGAAGCGATCATCGAGGACTCCCGCGCCAGCGGTGACCTGCCCGATGACCTGTCGATCATGATCGATCGCATCCTCGACTTTCCGCAGCGCGACGTCGAGCACGCGATGGTTCCGCGCTCGCGGGTCGACTCCGTCCAGCCCGATACGACGATCGCCGAGGTGCGCGCGATGATGGCCGTCGGTCACACCCGCTACCCGGTGGTCGGCGATGAGGACGTGCCGGTCGGCGTGGTCGAGCTGATCGACCTGCTGCGCTCCGGCGGCTCCGGCGATGCTCCGGTGAGCACGATCATGCGCGAACCCGTCATCCTGCCCACCGCGATGCGTCTGCCCGTGGCGCTCGATCGCATGCGCCTGGCGCGCAACGAGATGGCCTGCGTCGTCGACGAGTACGGCAACTTCGACGGCATCCTCACCATCGAGGATCTCACCGAGGAGGTCGCCGGAGAACTCTCGGACGAGCACGACGACGCCCCCGACCCCCTGCGCATGCACGACGACCGCTGGTGGATCGACGGCGACGTGCACCTCGACGAGGTCGAGCGTCTGGTCGGATACGACTTCGACGAGGACGACGATGAGGATGAGACGATCGCGGGCCTGATCATCCGCGAGTACGGAGACCTGCCCCCGGTCGGCGCCATCGTCACGATCAGCCTGGCCGACCGGCCGAGCGAGACGGTGCAGGGCCTGCGGATCCACCGGAGCCTGGAGGTCGAGGTCATCGAGGTGGCGCGGCTGGTGCCGTCACGGGTCGCCGTGCGTCTGCACGAGACCGACGACGACGCGGATGCTACCGCTGACGCGCCCACAGAGGATCGACGCGACGAGGAGGCGGCACGATGAGTTGGTGGATGGTCACGATCATCACGATCGCTCTGATCGTGGCGAGTGCGTTCTTCGTCATCGTCGAGTTCGCGCTGCTCGCCGCGCGCCGTCATCGGCTCGAAGAGGAGGCCGAGCACAGCGCCTCGGCCCGTGCTGCGCTGCGCAGCGTCAACGAGCTGACCGTCATGCTCGCGTTTGCCCAGCTGGGCATCACCGCTTGTACGTTCCTGCTCGGCGCGATCACCAAGCCGGCTATCGACTACGCGTTGGCGCCGGTGCTGGTGCAGTGGAACGTGCCGGCGGTCGCCGCCGACATCATCGCGTTCATGATCGCCCTGGTGATCGTCACCTTCCTGCATCTCGTCATCGGTGAGATGGCGCCGAAGTCGTGGGCGATCGCGCACCCCGAGACCGCAGCGAAGTCGACCGCGCTCGCCGCCCGCGCGATGACGTGGCCGCTGCGCCCCTTCCTGCTGTGGATCAACCGCATCGCGAACCGGCTCGTGCGGGCATCCGGCGTCGAACCGGTTGAGAAGGCCGCGGTGGGCGGGCAGGACGCCGACACCATCCGCGAACTCGTCGCGCACTCGCGCGCCGCCGGCGCTCTCGAGGAGCAGTATTCGCGCCCGATCGTGCGCGCCATCACCCTGGGGTCGTCGACGGTGGGAGATATCGTGCGCACCGATCGACGACCGACGGCGGTGGCTGAGAATGCCACGGCCGCCGACGTGCAGGCCGCGGCTGAAGCATCCACGCATCTGCGCATCCTCGTCGGAACGGGCGCGGACTGCCGTGTCGCGCACGTGCGCGACACCCTTGGGGTCGCCTCCGACACGCCGGTGGCGCAGATCGCCCGTGTGCCCCTGGTGCTCGCGCCCGATGACTCCGCATACGACGCTCTGACCCGCATGCGCGCCGCTCGTGCGCAGTTCGCGGTCGTCGTCTCCCAGGCCGAGCTCATCGGTGTGGTGACCGTCGACGACCTGCTGCGGCAGATCCTTCCGACGGCGGACCAGATGGCGGGTTGAGACCGTCACCGGGCGCGGTCTCGGCCGCTCCCGGTGACGATCGGCGCCGTCGTCCGGCGACGGACAGGGCCGGTTCCGCGTACGCTGGTGTCGTCGCCGTCTCGCGAGCCCGTGCGGGCACACGCGGAGAACGTGACGACGAACCCCTCTTAACGCATACCCCTTTCCGATGAATCCGGTCATCGGTACTCTCGGCTCACGCCGGGAATGCGGTGTGTATGGTGTGCTTCGAAGAAAGGACGCACCCTTGGCTGAAGGCAAGAAGCTCGTCATCGTCGAGTCCCCGACGAAGATGCGATCGATCCAGGGCTACCTCGGTGATGGTTACGAGGTGCTCAGCTCGGTCGGCCACATCCGTGACCTGGCCGACAAGAAGGACATCCCCGCCGACCAGAAGAAGGCGTACGGGAAGTACTCGATCGACGTCGAGAACGACTTCGACCCCTTCTACGTGGTCTCTGACCGCAAGACGAAGACGGTCGCCGAACTGCGCCGCGCGCTCAAGGGCGCCGACGAGGTGCTGCTCGCCACAGATGAAGACCGTGAGGGTGAGGCGATCGCCTGGCACCTGCTCGAGACGCTCAAGCCCAAGGTGCCCGTCAAGCGCATGGTGTTCCACGAGATCACCAAGGACGCCATCCAGGCGGCCGTCGGCAACACCCGTGAGCTCGACATCGCGCTGGTCGATGCGCAAGAGACCCGCCGCATCCTCGACCGTCTGTACGGCTGGGACGTCTCGCCGGTGCTCTGGTACAAGGTCAAGTCCGGTCTCTCGGCCGGCCGCGTGCAGTCCGCCGCCACCCGCATGATCGTCGAGCGCGAACGTGAGCGCATGGCGTTCGTGTCGGCCGAGTACTGGGACGTCGAGGCCGACGCTGCCGCAACCGGCAAGTCGTTCCGCACGCGCCTGGTGCGCGTCGACGGCGGACAGCTGGCACGCGGTACCGACTTCGACGACACCGGCAAGCTCAAGAAGGCCGTCGTCGTGCTCACCGAGCAGCAGGCGACCGCGCTCGCAGCGGCGGTCGACGCCGCCGCGTCGGCGACCGTCAGCAAGGTCGAGGCCAAGCCCGGAACCCGCAGCCCCTACGCCCCGTTCACCACCTCGACGATGCAGCAGGAGGCCGGTCGCAAGCTCTCGATGAGCGCCAAGCACGCCATGGGCGTCGCGCAGCGTCTGTACGAGAAGGGGTACATCACCTATATGCGTACCGACTCGGTGGCGCTGAGCGCGCAGGCGACGCAGGCCGCCCGCAGCCAGGCCGTCGCCCTGTACGGCGACGCGGCCGTGCCGCTGAAGCCCCGCGTGTACAAGTCCAAGAGCAAGAACGCGCAGGAGGCGCACGAGGCGATCCGCCCCTCGGGCGACACCTTCCGTACGCCCTCGTCCGTGGCATCCGGACTCGACCGCGACGAGCAGAAGCTGTACGACCTGATCTGGAAGCGCACCGTCGCCAGCCAGATGTCGGATGCCAAGTACGAGACGACCACGGTCACGCTCGAGGTCGACGCCGACGGGCAGACCGCCGAGTTCACCGCCTCGGGCACCGTGTACACGTTCCGTGGGTTCCTCGAGGCGTACGAAGAGGGACTCGACGAGAAGCGCAACGCCCAGGACAAGGCCGATGAGCAGTCGCTGCCCGCCGTCGCCGTCGGCGACGAGGTGGCGATGTCGGATGCTACCGCCAAGGGCCACCGCACCACGCCGAAGCCCCGCTACACCGAGGCGTCGCTGGTGAAGGCACTCGAAGAGCACGGCATCGGCCGTCCGTCGACGTTCGCCAGCACCATCGGTACGGTCATCGATCGCGGCTATGCCTCGAAGCGCGGTCAGGCGCTGGTGCCGACGTGGCTCGCCTTCAGCGTCGTGCGTCTGCTCGAGCAGCACTTCGCCGACCTGATCGACTACGACTTCACGGCGGCACTCGAAGACGATCTCGATGCGATCGCCCGTGGCGAGCAGAACCGCGTCGAGTGGCTGCGCTCGTTCTACTACGGATCGGATTCGCAGGTCGGACTGCGGCAGGTCGTCGACAACCTCGGCGAGATCGATGCGCGGGCACTGAACTCCACCCGGATCACCGAAACCGCGACGTTGCGCTTCGGCAAGTACGGCCCGTACCTCGAGGTGACCGACCCCGCCGACCCCGAGGCGAAGCCCCGTATCGTCAACGTGCCCGAGGATCTCGCGCCCGATGAGCTGACCGCCGAGAAGGCTCAGGAGCTGATCGACGCGCCGGTCGCGGGCGACCGCGTGCTGGGCGAGAACCCCGAGAACGGCAAGGTCATTGTCGTCAAGGACGGTCGGTTCGGGCCCTACGTGCAGGAGAACGACCCGGTCTCCGACGAGGACGCCGTTGACGCGGCCACGGGCGAGGTCGTCGAGGCGCCCAAGGCGAAGAAGGCCAAGAAGGATGCGCCCAAGCCGCGCACGGCATCGCTGTTCCGCTCGATGTCGGTCGAGACCATCGACCTCGATGCCGCGCTGAAGCTGCTGAGCCTGCCGCGCGTCGTGGGCGTCGATCCCGAGTCGGGCGACGAGATCACGGCCCAGAACGGTCGCTTCGGCCCGTACTTGAAGAAGGGCACGGATTCGCGCTCGCTCGAGAGCGAGGCGCAGATCTTCGACGTCACCCTGGAGCAGGCGCTCGAGCTGTATGCGCAGCCGAAGTACGGCGCCCGCAAGGCGTCGAGCGCGCTCGCCGAGTTCGACGCCGACCCCGTCAGCGGTAAGCCGATCCGCGTGCGCGACGGGCGCTTCGGCCCGTACGTGACCGACGGCGAGACGAACGTCACCATCCCGCGCGGTCAGACTCCGGACGACATCACCTTCGAGATCGCCGTGCAGATGCTCGCCGACAAGCGCGCAAAGGGCCCCGCGCCCAAGCGCGGTAAGAAGGCGCCGGCCAAGAAGGCGCCGGCCAAGAAGGCTCCTGCCAAGAAGGCGCCGGCCAAGAAGGCAGCGGCCAAGACGGACGAGGAGAAGGCTGCGGCTCGCTCCGCCGCCGCCAAAAAGGCAGCCGCCACGCGTGCGGCGAACCGCATCAAGGCCGCGCAGGCCAAGGCGAGTTCGTGAGCTCAGCGGGCGTCTGGGTCACCTTCGAGGGCGGCGACGGTTCCGGCAAGTCGACGCAGGCCGCGCTGCTGGGTTCGTGGCTCGAGGCGCAGGGGCGAACCGTGTTGCGCACGCGGGAACCCGGCGGCTCCGAGGTCGGGGTGCTCATTCGCGACATCGTCCTGCATCACCGCGGCGACATCGCGCCGCGGGCCGAGGCGCTGCTCTATGCGGCTGACCGGGCGCACCACGTCGCGACAGTCGTCCGGCCGGCGCTGCAGCGGGGCGACGTGGTCGTGCAGGACCGCTACCTCGACTCGTCCGTCGCCTATCAGGGAGCGGGCCGAGTGCTCGATGCGGGCGAGGTGCGCGAGCTTTCGCTGTGGGCCACCGAAGGCGCGCTGCCCGACCTGACCGTTCTGCTCGATATCGATCCGTCGCTGGCGCGGAAGCGATTGGATGCCGACGACAAGCCCTTCGACCGTCTGGAGGCGGAGAAGGAGGAGTTCCACACGCGTGTCCGCGACGCGTTCCTCGCTCTTGCCGCCGCCGAGCCTCAGCGGTTCCTGGTGGTCGACGCGACGGCCGATCCCGACGACATCGCCGTCGTCGTGCGTGCGCGCCTCGCGCGCCTGCTCTGACGTCGGGTACAGCAGCCGATGTCGGTCACGCCGTTAGGCTGGAGAGCATGACCGCCGTCTCGACCGCCCCGTTTCCGTGGTCGGATGTCTGGGGGCAGGAAGCTGCGGTGCAGACGCTGCGTCAGGCAGCAGCCGACCCGGCCGCGCTGTCGCACGCGTGGCTGATCACCGGTCCGCCGGGGTCGGGACGCTCGACGCTCGCCTATGCCTTCGCCGCGGCGCTGATCGCCGCGGGCCCTGAAGATCAGGCCACGATGCGGCAAGTGCTCGCCGGAACGCATCCCGATGTCACCGCGCTGCGCACCGACAAGGTGATCATCACGATCAAAGAGGCCCGCGCGCTCGTGGAACGGTCGTACTTCGCGCCATCGGCCGGGCGATATCGCGTGATCGTCGTCGAAGACGCCGACCGTATGGTCGAACGCACCTCGAACGTGCTGCTGAAAGCCCTGGAAGAGCCGCCCGAGCAGACCGTGTGGGTGCTGTGTGCGCCCAGCGAGGCAGACCTGCTGCCCACGATCCGCTCGCGCGTGCGTGCACTGCGGTTGCGCGAGCCCGATGTGGCGGACGTCGCGCGTCTGATCTCGGCGCGCACGGGGGCCGATGACGTCGTCGCTGAACAGGCGGCTCGGCATGCCCAGCGTCACATCGGCATGGCGCAGCGGCTGGCCGGCAACGACGACGCCCGACGTCGACGCGACGAGAGCCTGCGCGCCGTGCTCGGCGTGCGGGGCGTTGGCACCGCCGTCGAGGTGGCCGGGCGCATCATTCAGGCGGCCACCGAGGACGCGAAGTCGCTCACCGCCGAGCGGGATGCTGCCGAACGCGCCGCACTGCTGCGCATGGTCGGTGTCGCCGAGGGGCAGGCCGTACCGCCCGCGTTGCGATCGCAGATCTCGGCGCTGGAAGACGAGCAGAAGAAGCGGGCCACGCGCAGCCTGCGCGACGGTATCGACCGGGTGCTCACCGACCTGCAGTCGATGTACCGCGACGTCGTCATGCTGCAGTTCGGGCGTCGCGAGGGGCTGATCAACGCCGAACTGCTCGCCGAGCTCGAAGCCGTCGCTGCTGCCTGGCCGGTGCAGCGCACTCTCGTGGTGCTCGACGCGATCGCCGAAACGCGGGAGTCGTTGGAGCGCAATGTCGCCCCGTTGCTCGCCCTGGAGAGCCTGTTCGTCACCGTCGCCAGCGGAAGGACCCCGTGAACCACTCAACCGAACCCCGCGCACCCCGATCGGGTCGCGTGCGTCGTCTTGTCGCTGTCGTCTCCGGGCTCGCGGTGGCCTCCCTCGCCCTCTCCGGATGCCTCTACGCGCAGATCCCCGAGATGCAGGCCTCTGAGACGCGCGCACCCGACACCGCGGGCATCGCGCCCGAACTGGTGCCGTTCTATTCGCAGGAGATCGTGTGGGAATCGTGCGGTGCGCGCTTCGACTGCACCGAGGTCACCGCGCCGCTGGACTGGGACAATCCGGGCGACGGTGAGATCTCGCTCGCGCTGGTGCGTCATCAGGCGACGGGCGAGTTCCAGGGCTCGCTGCTGATCAACCCCGGTGGCCCCGGCGGCAGCGGCTACGACTTCGTCGCCGACTCGCTCGAGTACGCGGTGGGCCCCGAGTTGATCGAGAGCTTCGACGTGATCGGCTTCGACCCGCGCGGCGTCGGTCGCTCGACGGCCGTGCAGTGCCTGGACGATGCCGAGATGGACGAGTACAACTACGGTGTCCTGACCGCCGAGCGCGGAACACCGGAGTGGGAGGACGAGGTCACGGCCCGCAACGCCGAGTTCGCCGACGCGTGCGAGGCGAACAGCGACGGCATCCTGCCCCACATCACCACGGTCAACTCCGCCCGCGATATGGACCTCATCCGAGGAGTGCTCGGCGACGACCACCTGAACTACCTCGGATTCTCGTACGGGACGTTCCTCGGAGCGACGTACGCCAAGCTCTACCCCGAGCGGGCTCAGCGCCTCGTGCTGGACGGCGCCATCGACCCGGCGGTGCCGGGCCTGCAGGTGGGAACCACTCAGGCTGTCGGATTCGAGTCGGCGCTGCGGGCGTACCTGCAGGACTGCCTCGACACGGCCGAGTGCCCGTTCAACGGCACGGTCGACGAGGCGACCGCCGACCTGCAGGCGCTGCTGGCGAGCGTCGAGCGCTCGCCCCTGCCCAACGGTGATGGGCGGATGCTGACGGCCGACACCATGATCACCGGCGTCATCACGGCGCTCTACAGCGAGCAGAGCTGGCCGTATCTCACACAGGGGCTCACCCTGGCGCTGCAGGGCGACCCGTCGGTGATGATGCTGCTCGCCGACAGCTACAACAGTCGCGACGTCGATGGTGTCTACCTCGACAACTCGTCTGAGGCGTTCCGCGCGTACAACTGCATGGACTATCCGGTCGAGGATGATCCCGTCGCCGAAGAGGCGGCGATGAAGCGGATCCGCGAGCAGGCGCCGACCTTCGCACCGTACTGGGAGGGGCCTGACCCGTGTGCGGTCTGGCCGTACCCGCCGACCGGTACGCGCGGCGAGATCGCGGCATCCGGTTCGGGGCCGATCGTCGTGGTCGGCACCACCAACGACCCGGCCACTCCTTACGAGTGGTCCGAGTCGCTCGCCGACCAGCTCGAGAACGGCGTTCTCGTCACCCGCGTCGGCGAGGGGCACACGGGCTACAACAAGGGCAACGCGTGCGTCGACGCCGCGGTCGAGGGCTTCCTGATCGATGGCATCGTGCCCGAGGACGGTCTGCGCTGCGAGTAGCCCGGAGGTCATAGGGCTGTCAGAGCGCGGTGAACCGTGGTTCAATACCCGCATGACATTCCAACGTCGGGGCACGGGCCGGCGCGAGGACCTCGTCGAAGCGGCGACCGCGATCGTGCGCGACTCCGGCTTCGGCGCCGCATCCGTCAAAGCGGTGACGGCGCGTGCGGGGATGAGCACCGGTCTGCTCTACCGATATGCGGATGGACTCGACGATGTGCTCGCCGAGGTGTTCCGTCGCTGTGCCGGTGTCGAGATGGCCGCAGTCGACCAGGCCGTGACCGCGGTCGCGAGCGCCGACGCGACCAGCAGACTGGTCGCGCTCATCGAGACGTTCGCCGATCGGGCGCTGCGCGGCGGCAGACTCGCGTGGGCGCTGCTGGCCGAACCCGTCGACCGCATCGTCGACGACGAACGGCTCATCTATCGTCGCGGCTATGTCGGCATCCTCACCGAGATCGTCACGGACGGCGTGCGCAGCGGTGAGTTCGCGCTGCAGAACGCGCGACTGACCGCGGCCGGACTCGTCGGCGCCATCGGCGAAGCACTGGCCGGGCCACTTGCTCCGGTGAGCGCCGAGCATGACGATTCCGATGCCGTCGTCGAGGCGATCACCGCGCTGTGCCTGCGCGCCGTCGGTGCGCGGTGCGATCCTCCCTCATCAGCGCACGGTCTCTCGGGCGAGGAACCGGGGCCATGAGCACGCACCAGGTCTTCAACCAGGCGCCGCCCCGCGTCGACCTCGACGAGTACACCGCCAACGTCGCCCTGGGCGAGGGCGTCGCGCGGTACGACGCGGGTTGGGCCGAAGAGGCGCTACGCGCCACCGGGCTCCGCGTCGGAACCGCACAGTTTCAGGACGACGCGCGACGCGCGAACCGGCACAAGCCCGAACTGCGCACCCACGACCGCTGGGGTCATCGCATCGACGAGGTCGACTACGACCCCGCCTACCATCGGATCATCTCGGCGGCTGTGGCCGATGGCGCGCACACCAGCGCGTTCGCCGACCCGCGCCCCGGTGCCAACGTCGCCAGGGCTGCGACCTTCATGCTCTACGCGCAGATCGAACCCGGACACGCATGCCCCGTGTCGATGACGCACTCCGCCGTGCCTGTGATCGAGCAGCATCCGCATGTCGCCGCGGAGTGGATGCCACGACTGCTGTCGCGGTCGTATGACGGCCGGCTCGTGCCGGGCAAGCAGAGCGCGCTGTTCGGTATGGCGATGACCGAGAAGCAGGGCGGGTCCGATGTTCGGGCCAACACCACGGTCGCGCGCCCGATCGGTGACGGCCGGTATGAGCTGACCGGGCACAAGTGGTTCTGCTCGGCGCCGATGTCGGACGCCTTCCTGGTGCTCGCGCAGGCGCCCGGCGGGCTGTCATGCTTTCTCGTCCCGCGGTTGCTCGACGACGACACGCGCAACGCCATGCGCATCATGCGGTTGAAGGACAAGCTCGGCAATGCCGCCAACGCCTCCAGCGAGGTCGAGTACGACGGTGCGATCGCTCACCTGATCGGTGGGGAGGGGCGGGGAGTCTCGACCATCATCGAGATGGTCACCCACACGCGGCTGGACTGCATTCTCGGGTCGGTCGCCGGCATGCGCCAGTCCGTCGCCGAGGCGGCTTGGCACGCCAGACACCGCCTGGCTTTCGACCGCACGCTGATCGATCAGCCGGCCATGACGGCAGTGATCGCCGACCTGCAGCTGGAGACCGAGGGGGCGACAGCGGCGGTGCTGCGCCTGGCGCGTGCGTACGACCGGGACGCGACCGCGCAGGATTCCGCCTTCGCGCGTCTGGGTACGGCGGTGATGAAGTACTGGGCCTGCAAGCGCGGTCCCGCGCATACGGCCGAGGCGCTCGAGTGCCTGGGCGGCAACGGCTACACCGAGGATTTCCCGCTGGCGATGCGCTACCGCGAGCAGCCCGTGCTGGCCGTGTGGGAGGGGTCCGGCAACGTGATCGCGCTCGACGTGCTGCGGGCGCTCGGTCGCGAGCCTGAGGCCTTCGACGCGTTCGATGCGGAGGTTTCGAACGCGCGCGGAGCGGATGCCCGCCTCGACGCGCACCTGGACCGAACACGCACGCTGGTGCGCGCGGTCGGCGCGGATGATGCTCCCCAACGGCGGGCACGCGCACTCACGAGCGCTCTGGCGCTGGCCCTGCAGGGGGCCCTGCTGGTGCAGCACGCGCCGTCCGCCGTGGCGGACGGCTTCGTCGGCTCTCGCCTCGGCGATGACGCGGGAGGGTTCCTGTTCGGCGCGTTGCCGACGGGAGCGGATGCTGTCGCGATCGCCGCACGGGCGTGAACACGCCCGTGGTGACACGGCCGGTTTCGCGATGACGGCTCTGGCGTAGTAGGATTCTTGATCGTGCCGCGGTTCACCGCGCACGCCACCTTAGCTCAGTGGTAGAGCATCCCACTCGTAATGGGAAGGCCGTCAGTTCGATCCTGACAGGTGGCTCGAGAAAGGCCCGGGATGCCAGCATCCCGGGCCTTCTGCGTACTCGCGTCGGATCAGATGACCGAGCGGCCCTCGGCCTTGGCCTTGCGGGCTTCCTTGATGAAGGCACGGACGATGACGGTCAGCGTGCCGGCCACGATCACAGGCCACATCAGCACGTACACGGTGAGTGCGACGGTCGACAGTTCCATGTCAGTTCCTCTCGTTCTCGGCCCGCAGGGGCTTCTCGGTGTCGGTGAGCTGCGCCAGTTCGACGTTCAGCGCGTCGGTGTCGACGGTGTCGAAGTCACCGGTGCGCTGCTTGATGACGTCGAAGTCGAAGTCGGGCTTGCGGCTCGGCAGCGTCAGGGCGACGCACACCATCGTCGAGACCGAGTAGGCGATCAGCGAGCCCGACAGCACCGGGTAGGTGTGCAGGAAGCCGATGGCGAACGGTGCCGCGGCGAGGGTCGAGACGACGCCCACGATCAGCGCCACCCGCGTGCCGAAGAAGCCGAAGGCCATCAGGCCCAGTACGACGCCGATGCCGATCGTCGAGAGGACGTCTGCGGCGATGCCGATCGGGCCGCTCAGGTCGACCCACTCGAACCGCACCGGCAGGAACGCCGCCAGAGCAACGACCACCGACACCGAAAAGGCGAGGTTGGTCACCCGGTTCCAGTAGAAGCTCGCGATCACCGGGAACACCAGTGCACCCCAGAGCGCACCGACGAACACCAGCAGGTCGAGGATGTTGAACTGGCTGCCGGCGAAGTAGAGTCCTGCCACCATCGCGATGACCATGGTGATGCGGCCGATGAGCACCATGGTGCGCGGGTTGGCCTTCTTCTTGCCGGCGATGTTCTGGCCGTAGATGTCGGCCATCACGATCGACGACAGCGCGGTCAGATCGGAGTCGGCCGTCGACGACAGCGACCCGATGATCATCACGAAGAAGATGCACAGCAGCAGTGGCGACAGGTAGGTCGCGGCCATCTGTGGGATCAGGTTGTTGACGTCGCCGCCCTCGGGTGTGATGCCCGCGTACAGCGCGATGACCCCGAGCATGCCGACGCCGATGATCGTGGCGCCGTAGCCGAACGTCGCCGTCACGAACGTCTTCTTGATGAGGTCCTCGCGCACCGCGAACAGGCGCTGTGCGATGGTCTGGTTGCCGATCGCATAGGCCAGCACGGCGGCGATGTAGGGTGCGCCCTGGTTGAAGAACGCGTCCGACGAGAAGAAGTCCGCCTGTTGCGGCGTGAGGTTCGATGCGCCCGTCTCGAACAGGCTCGGGCCGCCGGCCGCGAAGAACACGACGGGGATGATCACGATCACCGCGCCGAGCATGGCGCACACCTGGGCGAAGTCGGTCAGCACCGAGGAACGGAATCCCGACCACAGGGTGTACAGCAGCACTCCGGCGCCGATGGCGAGGATGCCCTGGCTGAACGTGAACGGCGACAGCAGCGAGATCAGCGCGCCACCGGCGATCAGGTTCGAGGTCAGGCTGATGACGCTGCCGAGCACGTTCGATCCGGCGAGCATGAGCTGGCTGGAGCGGCCGTGGCGGGCGAACATCACCTCGGCGATCGTGTGCGCCTTCGGGGCCACCTGGCGGATGCGCCGACCGAAGGGGTAGATCAGCAGGATCATCAGCGCGCCCCACAGGCCGTAGTGGATGGGGCCCGAGATGCCGTAGGTGTATCCCGAGGTGGCTGAGGCGTACATCGAAGCGGCCCAGATCCAGGTGGCGGTCATCGATGCGGCCGAGATGCCGAACCCGATCTTGCCGCCGCCGGTCATGTAGCCATCGGCGTTCTCGGTGCGCTTGCGGATGCGCAGGGACATGTACAGACTGCCGCCGAAGAACAGCAGCATCAGAAGGACCGTGATGGGTCCGGAAAGCACTTGAAGGTTTTCCACGTTTCTCTCTCTCGTATCGAAGGTCGGCGTCGGTGCCGGATCACGGGAGCGAGAGAGCGCTAACGGGAGGGGAGCGTGGCCTTGAGGGGTCCGGAGGTGCGGGCGGAGTCGTAGCGGGAGGCGGGCGTCACGCGGGCCGGCATACAGGTCCTTTCGTCGGTGAGCACGCGCGCCACAGCATCCGTCGCCCTGCGGGGTGCTGCACGCGTGCGCGGACGGAGATTCCACCCGCACGAGACCGGCGAGAGCGCCGCGCTGCTCACGACGAGGCGCAGTCGTGGCGCGCCTGAGGCGGGGCATCTCGTGCCCCGAAAAGGCGGGCGCTCGCGAACGGCGGCAGCGCAGCGAGCGCACTGGGCCCGCTTCTCCAACGTAGCAATCCGCCTGGTCAAGTCAAATGCGCACGGTGTTCGCGATGTCGGTATCTCGGCGTACTCTCGAGGCATGAGCCGGGCTTTGCTGATCGTCGACGTGCAGAACGACTTCACCGAGGGCGGGGCGCTCGCCGTCGCGGGTGGTGATGCCGTGGCATCCGCCGTATCGCAGCTGCTCGCCGACCGCGCGGGCGACTACGCCGTCATCGTGGCGTCCCGCGACTGGCATGACGCCGACGGCGATAACGGCGGGCACTTCGCCGACGCTCCCGATTTCGTCGACACGTGGCCGGTGCACTGCGTCGCCGGCACCGACGGCGCCGAGTACGATCCGCTGCTGGTGACCGACGCCGTCACGCACCATGTGCGCAAGGGGCAGGGCATCCCCGCCTACTCGATGTTCGAGGGCGTCACCGAGGAGGGGCGGAGTGTTGCCGAGGTGCTGTCGTCCCACGGCGTGACCGACGCCGACGTGGTCGGCATCGCGACGGATCACTGCGTGCGCGCATCGGCGTTGGATGCTATCGCCCATGGCGTTCACGTGCGTGTGCTGACCGATCTGACTGCGGGCGTCGGGGAGGAGACGAGCGAAGTGGCGCTGGCCGAGCTCGCTCACGCCGGTGCTGAACTCGCGGTCAGCGCGGACGTCTGAACGTGACCGAACCGGTCGCCGGCGCGCCGCGGTGCGCGCTGCTGTTGCGCGCCGTCAACGTCTCGGGCCGCAACAGGGTTCCGATGGCAGAGCTCCGAGCGGTGCTTGCGCAGCACACCGCGCTGACGGGCGTGTCGACGTACATCGCCAGCGGCAACATCCTGTGCGATCTGGCCGGTGATGCCGCCGACGTGAGCGCTGAGGTCCGGGCGCTGATCGCCGAGCACTTCGGTGTTGATACGCCGGTGATCGTGCGCACGCATGCGCAGCTCGTCGCCGCTCTGCGCGACAACCCTTTCCCGGATGCGCCGCTCGATAAGACGCTGCACGTGATGTTCCTCGCGTCCGATCCCGCACCGGATGCCGTTGCTGCCCTCACACCGCGATTGCTGCCGGGGGAGCGGATCGCGCTGGTCGGACGCGACCTCTGGATCGACTACGGGCCCGGCGGGGCGGGAGCGACGAAGCTCTCCAAGGGCGTGCTCGACCGGGCGCTCACAACCACGGGGACGGCGCGGAATCTCAACACGTTGCGCCGCCTGATCGAGCTGACGAGCACGTGAGCGCCTTCCCCGCCACGATCGCGGCCCCCGTCGAACACGAACTCGTCATCAAGAAGTCGCGGTTCCTCACCACGGTCGCACCGGTTGAGTCGCCCGAGCACGCCGACGAGATCATCGCCGCGCTCAAGAAGACGTACTGGGACGCCCGGCACAACTGCAGCGCGCAGGTCACGGGGCTGAGCGGAGACCGGGCGCGTTCGTCCGACGATGGCGAGCCGTCGGGCACTGCCGGCATGCCGATGCTCGAAGTGCTGCGTCGGCGTGAGCTGACCGACGTCGTCGCGGTGGTCACGCGGTACTTCGGGGGCATCAAGCTCGGTGCCGGGGGCCTGGTACGTGCCTACTCGACGGCGGTGTCCGAGGCGCTCGACGGGGCGGCTCTCGTCGACCGGCTGCCGTTGGCGCAGGCCACGCTGGCGGTGCCGCACGCCGATGCGGGGAGGTTCGACAATCTCGTCCGCACCTGGGTGGCCGCACACGGTGCGGTGCTGGGTGAGACCGTCTACGCGGCAGAAGCCCGGTTCGAGGTGTGGGCCCCGGCGGATGCGCTGCCCGCGCTCGCCGCCGAGGTCGCCGAGGCCTCGGGCGGTGCCGTGGCGGCGGTGCAGACCGGCGAACGACGCGTGATCGACGTGCCGCGCGGTTAGGTGCCCGCGCTCAGCTGCGCAGAGCGGTCAGGACGGCATCCGAGAACGGCGGCCAGACCTCGGCCGCCCACGGGCCGAAGTCGCGATCGCCCAGGGCGACGCATGCGACGCGGGCCTGCGGGTCAACCCACAGGAACGTGCCCGTCTGACCGAAATGACCGAAGGTCTGGGCGGAGTTGCCAGATCCGGTCCAGTGCGGACTCTTCTGGCCGCGCAGTTCGAAGCCGAGCCCCCAGTCGTTCGGGCGCTGCGCGCCGAAGCCGGGCAGGACGCCGTCCAGGTCGGGGAAGGCGACGGAGGTCGCCTCGGAGAGCGTCTGCGGCGCCAGGAGCGTCGGATGCTGCAGTTCGGCGGCGAAGCGTGAGAGATCGGCGACGGATGCCGCCGCGCCGGCGCCCGCCGACCCATCCAACCGAGCGGTGTCCATGCCGAGAGGTGCGAACACCGCCTCATCGAGATAGGTGTCGAAGGGGATACCAGACCGGTCGGTCAGCGTCTCGGCGAGCACGTCGAAGCCCCGGTTCGAGTAGATGCGTCGGGTACCCGGGGCCGAGCGCACCTTGTTCTCGGAGAAGTCGAGTCCCGACGTGTGCGCGAGCAGATGGCGCACCGTCGACCCCTCGGGGCCCGCCGGGTCATCGAGCGCGAAGACCCCCTCTTCGATCGCGATCAGCGTTGCATAGGCGGTCAGCGGCTTCGTGACCGATGCCAGTCGGTAAGGCTGCTCGATGTCACCGTGCGAGGCGAGCACGCGGCCGTCGGCCGAGATCACCGCGGCTGCGGTGTTCTGCGCCGGCCAGTCCTCGATGCGGGCGAGAGCGGCGTCGAGAGTGTTCATGCCTCGATCCTCCCACGCATGGTTCGGGCGCGCGCCGTGCCGGGTGGCTGCGCCCTACTGGCCTTGTGCGTGTGAGCGCCGGTAGTCCTGACGCGCGGCCCACATGGCCGCACCCACCGTGACCGCCGCTGCCGTCAGCACGGCCGCGACAGAGAGCGCGGAGGGCCCAGCCGCGAAGCCATGCAGCACGGGATTGGCCCACTCGAAGACGTAGGTCGGCGGCCACCACTCCGCGACCGTGCGCGCCAGCGGGGGCAGGCCTGAGACGGGGATGAACCCTCCGCTGGCGAAATAGCTGCCGAGGGCGAGCATGATCATGACCGGCTGGATCAGGCGGTGCGTGTGGAGCCCGACGGCCGCCAGCACGCCCAGACCCGCGCAAGCGACACCGGCCGGAACCACGATGAGTGCGGCCTGCATCAGGTCGAGTGGGGCGATGCGCGTACCGAAAGCCAACGCCAGCAGCACCGTCGGGATCGCTGCCACGAGCGACAGCATCCATCCCGCGATCGCGGCGCCTGCCGCCGCGAGATGCGTGCCCACCGGCGTCAGCGCGATCTCCTTGCGCGTGCGGTGCTCTGTCTCGACGGCGTACAGGTTCGCCGAGATCAGGGCGGCTCCGAGGAGCAGGGCGAGGATGACCGCTGAGCCGCCCATGAACGCCGTCCGCGTGACGTCCGTTCGCTGCTCCTTGATGGTGCTGGCAGAGACCCCCGTCAGGTGTGAGAGGTCGTCGTAGAGGTTCGCGGTGGTCGTCAGACGCAACCGCACGTTCTTCATCGCATCGGTATTGATGTTGTACGTGCTCGTTGAGACGCGCTGCGTCTCTGCGAAGTCGGGCGGAATGGTCACGATCGCGTGCAGCCGGCCATCGCGCAGCATCCCCTCGGCCACATCGGCGTCCGTGGTGACCGTGTCGAAGTACGGGCCCGTGGCGCCGTGTGTGTCATCGAGAGTGCGGATGAGGCTGCGCGAATCGGCGGAATCGCTCTCGTCGATGACGGCGATCGGCCAGGCATCGCTCGCACCGAAGATGATCGAGGCGAGTCCCAGCACCACGACCGGAACGGCCATCGTCTGGATCAGCAGGTCGATCCGGCGGCGGGCGAGGCGCAGGTTCCTGCCGATGAGGGCGAACAGGGCGTTCAGCTGCGTCATGTCATTGTCCTTGGGTGAATGTCGCGGTGCGGGTCAGTCGAACGATCGCGAAGGCGGCGAGAGCTGCGGCGATCAGCATGCTGCTCACCAGCCCCCAGGCCAGCCCGGGCGGTTGGGAAAGACCGGCCGCCTCGAACCGGACGGCGTCGAAGAGATGGTGCAGGGGGATCCACTCGGTCAACCGCCACAGCACTTCGGCGATCCCGCCGTGAGCGAAACCGCGGATGTACGACTCGTACCCCGAGACCAGAAAGTGCCCGACCGCGAGGATCACCGCAATCGGGATCAGCGGGAGGCTGCGGCGCAGCGTCACGGCCAGAAGCGTTCCCAGGGCCGCACCGTATGCCCAGATGACGATCACCGACACGAGAGCCAACGGTCCCAACCGACCGAGCGGAAAGCCCAGCACCCAGCCGATTCCGACAGTCGCGCAGCCGATCGTCACGAGAGAGAGCACCAGGCTGGCGAGCCACTTGCCCGCGACGAGCGCGCCCGGGCCCGCAGGAGAGAGGATCAGTGCCTTGGCGGTGCGCTCCTCCCACTCCCGGGTGAGAGAGACGCCGGCATTGACGATGCCCGAATACAGGGCGGCGAACAGGATGAGTGCCGAACCCAGGTAGATCGTGATCGGGATGTCATCTTCCATCGCCGTTGTCTCGACGATCTGAAGACGCGGTGAAGAGGCCGGGACAACCTCGGCGTTGAACGTGCGCAGCGCCTGCTCCAGGCGCAGATGCTGGTTCTTCGTGCCGTCGGAGTTGATGTTGAACAGCGCGAGCTCGACCTGCGGAGCGAGTCCGGAGGCGAGGTCGTCGTCGAAGCCGTCGGGGATCGTCAGCACCGCGCCGACCTCGCCGGAGGAGTACATCTCTCGTGCCCGCTCGGGATCCGTCGTGAGGATCTCGTAGTACTGCCCGTCGTCGTTTCGCATGTCTTCCATGACCTGGACGAACTGGTGCGATCGGAAAGAGTCGTCCTCATCGGCAACAGCGATGGTCGCGGTCGTCGACACGTGGATCACAATCGCGTAGAGAAAGGTGAACGCGACGGGCACGAGGATGCTGATCGATGCGAACAGCGGAGCCCGCCACGCTACCTTCAGATCCTTGAACAGCAGAGCCGTGATGGATCGCATTACGTCCTCTCAATCCCTCAGGTCTCGACCGGTGTAGTGCAGGAACACGTCCTGCAGGCTCGCCTGCGGCCGCAGCACCTGCTCGGGCTCGGGCACGACCGCGGTGAGCTCGTCGATCGTGCCGGCCGCGACGTTCCGACCACGGTCGATGATGATGACCCGGTCGCCCAGACGCTGCGCCTCCTCCATGTAGTTCGTCGTCAGGAGTACGCCGCGTCCTTCGGCGGCGGTCTCGCGGATGCGCGCCCAGATCGCCTCTCGCGATTGCACGTCGACCCCGAGCGTGGGCTCGTCCAGCACCAACAGGTCCGGGGCCATCATGAGAGCCTTGCCCAACGCCAGCCGACGCTGCATCCCGCCGGAGAACGTGCCCGCGCGATCGTCAGCGCGTTGCTGAAGCTGCACCAGGTCGAGCGCCTCGGCCACCCGACGTTTCTGTTGGTCGCGCGGCACCCCGTAGTAGCCGGCGTGGAAGGTCAGGTTCTCCCGGGCGGTGAGTTCGGGGTACAGTGCCGTCTCCTGAGGGACCACTGCCACGCGGCTCAGGAGCTCCCTGCGGTTCTGACGAGGGATCAGTCCCAGCACCTTCACCTCTCCGACTGTCGGGGTGAGCAATCCCGTCAGCACGTTGATCAGTGTCGTCTTGCCGGAACCGTTCGGTCCGAGCAAACAGGTCACCTGACCGCGCTCGGCGCGCAGCGTCAGATCACTGAGGGCGTGGAACGGGGCCCGTCCACGCCGTTTGAACTCGACGTCGACGCCTACCAGGTCGATCGCTGCGGTCACGTTCGCTCTCCTCATCTCGTGGTCGGATGAGACGAGCCTGCTGTCGAGGCGCCAGTAGGATCAAGCGTGATGAATAAGCAGCGAGGCCGTCCGAAGAGGGGGGCCGACGACGGGCGGGCGCGGATTCTCGCGGCCGCGGGTGAGCTGTTCGTCGGTGGCGGATATCAGCGCACCACACTGCGTTCCATTGCCGAGAGAGCGGGGTGCGACGTGGCGCTCATCTCCTACCACTTCGGCTCCAAGAAAGGGCTGTTCGCGCAGGCGATGGCGCTAGAGCTGGCCCCGGCGGAAGTTCTCGAGCGGGCATTCCCCGGCGATCCGGACACGCTCGGCATCCGATTGCTCGTGCTCGTCACGACGGCATGGGAGCGTCCCGAGGTGTCCGGCTCGCTGACGCACCTCGTGCAGATGGCGATGACCGATGAAGAGGTGCGCCAGCCGTTCCTCGAATACCTCGATCGAGAGGTCATGACCCGCATTGTTGAATACTTCGGCGGCCCCGATGCGCGCGCACGAGCGACGGCAGCACTGACACTGGTGATCGGTGTCATCTTCGGTCGATACGTGCTGCGGGTGCCGTCATTGGCCGGGCAGGATGCGCAGCAGTTCCTCGACTCGCTGGCCCCGAGCGCGCGTGTGGCGACGACGCGTCGCGTCCATCGGGTGCGCACGGGGGAGCAGACATGATGCGGGCGCGGACCGGATTCCCGGCCCGCACCCACTTCGCGGATGCCGCAGGCGCGGCCTACTTCAAGCCGGAGCGCACGAACGCGTCGACGACGTAGCGCTGCAGGAAGATGTAGATCAGCAGCACCGGTACGCAGGCGAGTCCGGCGGCGGCCATCGTGGCGCCCCAGTTGTTGCCCTCGGCGCTGAGGAAGCTGCGGACGCCCACCTGCAGCAGTGCATCGCTCTGCCGCATGATCAGCGTGGGCCACAGGTACTCGTTCCACGCCGAGATGAATGCCATGATGCCCAGCGCCGCCAGTGCCGGCCGCATGTTCGGGACAACGACCGACCACAGAGTGGCCCAGCTCGAGCGGCCGTCGAGGTGCGCAGCCTCGATCAGCTCACGCGGGAACGCGCGCATGTGCTGCACCATGAGCAACACCGCGAACGCGCCCGCGAGCTGCGGTACGACGACGCCGCCGATCGTTCCGAGCAGCCCCATCTGCGACACCAGCACGTAGTTGGGGATCATGGTCACCTGGAACGGCACGAGCCAGGACCCGATGAAGAGGAACATCAGCAGTTTTCGGCCCGCGAAGTTCCACACCGCGAACCCGTAGGCGGCGAGCACGGCGATCAGCAGCTGGGCTGTTGCCAGGGTGAGCGCCATGACGAACGTGTTCACCAGCATCGAACCGATCGGGATCGTGTCCCAGACGTACGCAAAGTTCTCCAGGCTCAGTGGCCACGGCAGCAGCGTCTGGTCGAGGGCGTTCTCAGGGGCGCGCAACGCGGTGGCGAACATCCAGTAGACGGGGAAGACGCTGAACACGGCCAGCAGCACGAGCACGAGGTGCCCGACGACCGTGCCGACGCGGCTCCGTGAAGCGACGGCGACGTCCTCTTCGCCCTGCCGGCGCGCGGCGGACGGCCGTGGCGCTGCTGCCAGCGCAGGAGTGGTGACGGTGACGAAAGACATGTCGGTCCTAGTTGTCGTAGAAGCTGAGCCGCTCCTGCAGCTCGAGGAAGATGAACGCGATGACTCCGAATCCGACGAAGAAGAGCACGCCTGCGGCCGACGAGATGCCGACGTCGAAGTTCTGGAACCCGAACTGGTAGAGCAGGTAGTAGATGTTCGTGGTCGAGTTGGTCGGGCCACCCTGGGTGAGCAGGTCGATGATCGGATACGTCCACTGCGCCGCGAGCAGGATCGTCATCAGCGAGAGGAATACGAGCGTCGGCGAGAGCAGCGGCAGGGTGATCCTCCGGAAGATGCGACCGGAACCGGCACCGTCCAGCGAAGCCGCCTGCGCGTACTCCGGGGCGATCCCGGCGAAGCCCGCAGCGACGACGAGGACGCCGAACCCCAACATCTGCCAGCCGACGATCACGATGATGCTCCAGATCGCCAGATTCGGGTCGCGGAACACATTCGGCATGTCGACACCGAAGTGCGCGAGCACCGTGGCGAAGGCGCCCTGTTCGGCGAGCAGCCAGCGCCACACAGCGCTTGTCGCGACCGGCGTGATCAGGAACGGCACGAAGATGAGCGCCTGGTAGAACGTGCGTGCGCGCCCCGTGACCTGGCGCGACATCATGGCGATCGCGATCGGCAACACGAGAGAGAACACGAAGAACGCCGCAATGTAGACGACGGTGTTGAGCAGTGCCGTGTGCAGTTCAGGAAGAGCGAGGACCTCGGCGTAGTTGTCGGTGCCGACGAAGGTCTTGGGGCTGGTCGGAAGCAGGTTCCAGTCGTAGAACGACAGGCCGAAGGTCTGCGCGAGCGGGCTGTACGTCCACAGGATGAGGAACAGGATGCCCGGCAGCACGTAGAGGTAGGGCTGCAGCGACTGCGGGCGCAGACGGCGACGGCGTGCCGGCGCCGCGGGTGCGCCCGCACCTTCGCCGACCGGGCGGGCCGGCGAAGGTGCGGTGACGGTGACGAACATCCGGAGTTACTCCTGCGCCGATCCGTTGACGGCCGCGAGCTGCTCGTCGGCGCTCATCTTCATGAACGCCTCGAGCATCTCGGGGGTCATCTCGTACACCGTCGGGAACTGCCCGATCGGCACGACCGAGTGCAGCACCCGGTCGCCGTACACGTGCACCAGATTGTAGGACTGGCCGCCGTCCTGCCCGCGTGCCCCCGGGTTCGCCACCGCGAGGTCCTGGGTGTAGCACGTGGCAGAGGCCACCGATACCGGGATGCCGGCGAACGTGCTGGTCGTCGAGTAGTGCAGATGGCCCCCGAGGATGCCACGGACGTCTGAGCCCCGCAGCACGTCCGCAAGGCGCTCCTGGTCGCGCAGTTCGACGAGACCCATCAGGCCCAGGGGGCTCGGCACGGGCGGGTGGTGCAGCGCGAGCAGCGTGCCGTCCTGCGCCGGGGTGGCGAGCTCGTTCGCAAGCCACTCGAGCTGCGCGTCAGTGATCTCACCGTAGTGCTGACCGGGCCGTGTCGAATCGAGGGCGATGATCCGCAAGCCGTTGATGTCGTAGACGCGGTCGACCGGTTCGGACTGCTCGGCGTCTTCGTCGAGCAGACCGCGGCGGAACGCGACGCGCTCGTCGTGGTTGCCCATCACCCAGATGATCTGGGCGCCGAGCGCGGCAGCGGCGGGCTCGACGATGGCGCGCAGTCGCTGGTAGGCGTCGGGGCGGCCGGTGTCGGCGAGGTCTCCGGTGAAGACAATCGCTTCGGGGCGGGCGTTGGCCTTCTCGAAGCCGGAGAAGAGCTCGGCGAGGTTCTTGTCCGAGTCGATCTTCTCGTGAAGCAGGTCGCCGTCGCCGACGAAGTGCGTGTCGGAGACGTGGAGGATGAAGTGTTCGGGAGCAGGGTGCTGTCCGATGAGAGTGGACATGTGTCTCGTTTCTGGAGTCGGGGGTCAGGCGGATGTACGGGTGTCGACCAGCGCGGCGGTGAGCCGCGTGAGGTCATCACCGGTGAGGCCGTGCGCGAGCAGGTAGTCGGCGACCGACCCGTGCTGCTTCTCAACACGGTCGATCAGCGCGTCGATCACGGGGGCCGGGCTCTCGGCGATGAGCCCGAGGACGTCGGGGGTGAGGGTGAACCCACGCTGCTCGAACGACGAGACCATGGCATCGACCCATTCGCCGCGCAGGTTCTCCTCGCTGGCGGCGTAGTCGTCGACGACAGCGCGGCGTTCGACGCCGGCCGCGCTCAGCGCGAACGCGACGACGATGCCGGTGCGGTCTTTGCCCGCCGTGCAGTGCACCAGCACGGCCTCGTCCTGCGGGGCGTCTGCGATGGTCTTGATGGCAGCGGCCAGCTGGCGTCCGCGTCGGTCCACCATGTGGTCGTATACCGGGGCGAGGGCCACACCGCCTGCGGCCTGCGCGGCGGGAGCGGCGTCATCGAACACCGGCAGGTGATAGACCGTGAGATCCATGCCGTCCAGTGCGCTTGGCGACGATTGGCGTTCCTCAGTGCCCCGCAGGTCGATCACCCGGGTGATGCCCAGCTCACTGAGACGGTCGCGTCCGGCATCGTCGATCCGGTGCAGGGCGTCGGACCGGAACAGCTTGCCCCAGCGGCTGGCGCCGGATGCTGCCGGGTAACCGCCGGTGTCACGCAGGTTGTAGAGCCCGCGGAGCGGCTGGTTGCGGCGCGCGGATGCCGCGTGTTCCGCGTCGAGCAGAGGGTGGCCGGTCACTCGATCAGCCCCTGGGCGCGGTCTGCCGCCTCGCGCATGGTCGCGGTCGGGTCAGCGCCGTAGTAGATCGACTCTTCGATCGCTGTGGCCAGGACCTGATCGACCTGCGCGTAGCTGTCGCCCGGGTACGACACCCAGGGCTCGAGTGCGTCGAGCTGTTCCAGGTTCGGCTTCACGAGCGGGTTCTGCGCGACCCATTCGTGAAGCGGGCCACCCTCTTCGGTCATGCTGCTGCGCAGCGGCAGGTAGCCGATCTGCGTGGAGATGATCTCGTACGCGCGCTCACTCGTCATCCACTGCATGAGCTCCCATGCCGCGGCCTGCTTGGCGGGGTCGGTGGCGAACATCGCCAGGAACGAGCCCGAGTTCGTCGGAACGACAGCCTGGTCGTCGAAGGCGGGGAGCGTGCGAGCGCCCAGCTGCCAGCCACCGGCCTCGGCACCCATCATGAACGCCCCCTGCAGGGCAGAGGTGTTCACATGAATGGCCGTCTTGCCCTGGGCGAACGCCTCGTACTGGCTGGTGGAGTCCTCGTTGGTGAGGATGCCGGACTCGAACATGTCGGTGAACGTCTGGACGGTCTCGATCGCGGCGTCGGAGCCGAACTCGATCGATGCGCGATCCGCGCTGAGCACATCCGCGCCGTTGGAGCGGAAGAGGCCCTGCATGCACCAGCTTCCTCCGGTGATCACGCACGAGATGCTCAGCGACGGCGCGTCGGTTGCGGCCGTGATCGTCGCCGCGGCCTCCGAGACGGCTTCCCACGTCGACAGGTCGACCGTCTCGGCGTCCAGGCCCGCGGTGGCGAACGCCTCGGCGTTGGTCCAGAGCACGGGAGTCGAGAACACGTACGGGAGGCCGTAGGCGGCGTCGTCCCAGTCCGCGAGCACAGCGGCGCGCTCGTGGTACGGGTACTCGCCGCCGAACTGCGCGTCGAGGCCTTCCTGTCCCACCAGCGCGGTGAGGTTCTGAGCGCCCAGCGTGGTCGCCGCGAAGTCGAGTTCGTTGAACGTGAGCTGTGCGATGTCGGGGGCGGCGCCGGCGAGCAGCTGCTGCTGCACGCTCGCCGCCGTGCCTGCGGAGGAGCTCGGCTGACCGACGACAGAGATGTTCGGGTGCTCGACCATGAACTCGTCGAGCAACTGGTTGATGGCATCCGACCAGGTGCCGACGTTGGCGAGGTTGTACGACTCGAAGACGATCTCGACCTGCTGGTCGTCCGACAGCTCGACAAGCGTTCCGGAGGCATCCGCAGCGGAGCCGGTGGCAGAGCTGCACCCTGCAAGGGCGGCGACGCCGAGGATCGCCGTGGCGGCGAGTCCGGCGCGACGGGCACGGAGTTTCATGATGTTCCTTTTGATGAGGGGTGGGTAGAGAAGGGAGAAGGAAGGGCGATGCTCAGACGGCAGCGAGTTCGGTGTCCGCCACGGCGGCAGGTTCGGCGTCGTCGACCCAGACGAGTCGTCGCCCGGAGTCACGATCGAAGAGGTGCACGTTTTCGGCGGCGACGCACAGCGTCACGTCCTGGCCGGGCGTGACGATCAGATCGCGTGATGTGCGCGCGAAGACCCGGCTTCCGGCGACGAGACTTGTCACGATCTGTTCACCGCCGAGATTCTCGACGATCTCGACACGGCCGGCGAGTCGCACTCCGGGGCCGGTCAGCGGTGCCGTCGCGACGGCGACCTGTTCGGGGCGTACCCCGAGCACGATGTCGAGGTCGTCACTGCGTCCCGCCCACAGCCGGCCGGTGACGCCGTCTGCCTCGATGGCGACCTCGCCGTCGCTCGTGGTGATGCGCGCGTCGATCAGGTTCATCGCCGGGCTGCCGAGGAACCCCGCGACGAAGACCGATTCGGGGCGATCGTAGACCTCTTCGGGAGTGCCGTACTGCTCGATGCGGCCGGCGTTGAGTACGACGATCTTCGTCGCCATCGTCATCGCCTCGACCTGGTCGTGGGTGACGTAGACGAAGGTCGCGCCCAGCCGCCGGTGCAGCGCGGTCAGCTCGTGTCGGGTCTGGGTGCGCAGCTTCGCGTCGAGATTGGACAGCGGCTCGTCCATCAGGAACGCCTTCGGGTTCCGCACGAGCGCGCGCCCGACGGCGACGCGCTGACGCTGCCCGCCGGACAGCTCCTTGGGCTTGCGCTCCAGCAGATGGCCGATCTCGAGGCTTTCTGCGACCTCCTCGACGCGCCGCTCGATCTCTGTGGCGCTCAGTCGTTGCACCTTGAGAGGGAAGGCGAGGTTCTTGCGGACGCTCAGGTGCGGGTACAGGGCGTAGCTCTGGAAGACCATCGCGAGGTCACGCTTCTTCGAGGGCAGCTCGGTGATGTCATCGCCGTCGAGCAGAATGCGACCGGCGGTGGGCTCCAGCAAGCCGGCGATCATGCGCAGCAGTGTCGTCTTGCCGCACCCCGAGGGACCGAGCAGAACGACGAACCCGCCGTCCTCGATCGTCAGATCGATGTCGCCGACAGCTACGGTGCTCCTGAAGCTGCGACCGATGCCCGAGAGCTGGATGGTTCCCATGAGTCGCTTTCCGCAAGCGACCTATGATGCCGGGACCCTCCCGTGAAATTCGCTTGCGGTTACATTCGAATCTGGGAAAGTTAATTTCCTACTAACGAGGGGTCAACGACGATAGCCCTCGGCGGTAACATCTTCATCTTCATCCGTGTCTGTGGCATCGTCGGCGACGAGGTCGAGCACTTCCTCGCGTACGGCGGTGCGGGCGCGCTCGGACGCATCGGCCATTCGTTCAGCGACGGCGATCTGCAAGGCGTTGAGTGCGAGCAACTGCACCAATCCGCTCGCCATCGTGCCCTGGTCCCAGCTCTGAAAACGGGCGCCAGTCACCAGCATGTGCGCGGCGCGGGAGGCGAGCGGAGGACGAGCGAAACTGCTCAGCCCGATGACCGTTGCACCGGCCTCGATGGCAGCATCCGCGACAGCCAGCGACAGCGAGTTTGCGCCGCTGGCGCTCACCACCAGGCACACGTCGTCGTGGCTCAGCACGCGTGCCGTCAGTTGCGCGACGACGCCATCGCTCGGTGCCTCGCAGGGGCGCCCGTTGATCGTGAACGCCATGGCGGCGGCCTGCGCGGCCGCGTGGGAACCGCCCGTGCCGACCAGAAGCACTCGCCGCGCGCGGGCGATGGCCGCGACCGCCGCATCGAACGCGTCGGGGTCGACGGAAGCCAATGAGGTCTGCAGCATCGTCCCTGCCGATTCGGCGAGGCTGCGCAGATACCCTTCTGTGCCCGTCGGACATTCCTGTCGCTGTGCTCCCTCGGCCGCGAGGTCGCGCAACAGCATCATGCGCAGGTGCTGGAACCCTCGAAATCCCAGCCCGCGGCTCGCACGGCTGACCGTGGCGGGGGAGGTCTCGGCAGCTTCTGCGAGCTCAGCTCCTGACATCTCGACGACATCCTGCGGCCGCTCAGCACACAGCCGTGCCACGCGCTGCGCGCTCGGCACCAGGGACGGCAACAACGACAGGATCTGTTCGATCGTGCCGCCCAGGGGCGGCTCGCCAAGCGACGCGTTCATGCCAACGAGGATGCCATGCACACGGGTGCGGATACCCGTCGTACGCCGACCATGTGCATTGCTCTCCTCCGGTTGAACGCTCCGAACCGTAGTGATTCTGGGCGGCCGTGTGGACAACGGCCGGTGAACGATGCGTGCCGCGTATCGAGATGCGGGCGTGCGGAACAAACCTGTGCGGTGGGCCCCGTGGGGCTCGAACCCACGACCCGCGGATTAAAAGTCCGATGCTCTGCCGACTGAGCTAGAGGCCCGTGGCTCCAGTCTAGGGCGACGTGATCATCCAGGGCGAAACGAGCGGTCCGACGAGTAGACGCACAAGAGGGAGTGCGGCATCCCCCGAAGCCGCACTCCCTCTCAGTTCTCGCGCCGAGCGGTCCCCACCACTGGCGCGACTGCACTCATTCGGTCGGCAGCAGCACCGAGTCGATGAGGTACACGGTGGCGTTGGCGGTCTGCACGCCACCGCAGATGACGCCTGCGTCGTTGACCATCCACTCCTCGCCCGAGCCGGTCACCTCGAGGTCGGAGCCCTGCACGGTGGTGTGCATGCCGGCGATGTCGGCGGGCTCGATCTGACCGGGCACCACGTGGTACGTGAGGATCGACGACAGCGTGTCGGCGTCGGTCTTCAGCGCCTCGATGGTGGCGGGGTCGATCTTCGCGAACGCGTCGTCGACGGGGGCGAACACGGTGAACTCATCACCGTTGAGCGTGTCGACCAGGTTCACGTCGGGGTTGAGCTGACCGCTCACCGCCGAGACGAGCGTCGTCAGCAGCGGGTTGTTCGACGCGGCGACCGCGACCGGGTCCTGCGACATGCCCTGGATCGAGCCGTCGCCGTCCGGCACCTGCTCGGCGTAGGCGGCGCAGCCGGGTCCGACGAGGTTCGCGGCCGGGTCCATCATGTCGTCGGTTGCCTCTTCCGACGTCGCAGGGGCCTCGGGCTCGGTCGATGCCGACTCAGTGTCCGACCCAGCCGAACATCCGGCGAGCAGGAGAACGCCGGCGAAGCCGAGGGCGAGAGCTGCGGTGGTCTTCTTCTTGGTGCTGAGCATTTCAACCTCCGGGGTTCGGGGCCGCGGACTTCCCGCGGCGTTGACGGTTGTTCGGAGGCCTCGCCAGATCGGATCGGAGAATCTCGAGATTTTTCTCTGCGCCGCGGATTTCCGGGCTGAAGCAATCCGATCCGGGGTGCCGGGCCGAAGCACCAGCAACGGAAGGCGGATCATGGAACTGATCATCATCGGGCTGCTGGGCGGCCTCATCACCGGCATCTCGCCGTGCATCCTGCCGGTGCTGCCGGTCATCTTCCTCACGGGCGGCGCGCAGTCCGCGCGGTTCGAGGGAGAGGCTCTGCCGGCGCGACGCAGCCGGCCGTTTCTTGTGATCGCCGGGCTCATGCTCAGCTTCACGCTCGTGACTCTGCTCGGTTCGCTGCTGCTGGGCCTGCTCAACCTGCCACAGGATGTGCTGCGGTGGGCGGGCATCATCGTGCTGCTGCTTCTCGGACTGGCGCTGATCATTCCGCGGCTGGAGCACCTGCTCGAGAAGCCGTTCCAGTGGATCCCGCGCAAGCAGGTCGAGAACCGGGGCAGCGGGTTCGGGGTGGGGTTGGCGCTCGGCGCCGTGTTCGTCCCCTGCGCGGGCCCGGTGCTGGCCGCGATCATCGTGGCAGGATCCACCGGACGCATCGGGCTCGACACCGTGCTGCTGACCGCCTCGTTCGCGGTGGGTGTCGCTGCTCCGCTGTTGGCGTTCGCGCTCGCCGGCCGCGGGTTGGTCGAGCGCATCCGTGCGTTCCGTTCGCGCGAGCGGATGCTGCGGATCACCGCGGGTGCGGCGATGATCGCTCTGGCGGTCGGCCTGGTCTTCAACGTGCCGCAGATGCTGCAGCGGCTGGTTCCCGACTACACCGCCGGACTCCAGCAGGATCTGGCAGAACGTGGAGATGCGCTTGACCTGGGCGGGCTCGTCACCGATGAGAACCGCGAGCTCGACAACTGCACGAACGGCGCGACGGTGTTGGAGGAGTGCGGCACCGCTCCCGCGATCCGCGGTATCGAGCAGTGGCTGAACACCCCCGACGGCGAAGGCGTTGACCTCGAGCAACTGCGTGGCGAGGTGGTGCTGATCGACTTCTGGGCGTACTCGTGCATCAACTGCCAGCGTTCGATCCCGCATGTCGTCGCCTGGGATGACGCGTACCGCGATGCGGGGCTGAACGTCATCGGCATCCATTCCCCGGAATACGCCTTCGAGAAGGACGCCGGCAACGTCCGCGCCGGGATCGACGACTTCGGCATCGACTACCCGGTGGCGCTCGACAACACCCTCTCGACGTGGACGGCGTATCGCAACCGCTACTGGCCCGCTCACTACTTGATCGATGCCGAGGGAACGGTGCGCCACATCTCGTTCGGTGAGGGCAACTACGCCGCCACCGAGAAGATGATCCGCGAGCTGCTGCAGGACGCAGATCCGAATGCGTCCCTGCCCGAGGCCACCGAGATCGCCGATGTCACCCCCGAGGTGGGGGCGACCACTCGAGAGACCTTCCTCGGTTCGGCGAAGGACGTCAACTACGGCGGGCCGGGCGCCTACCGGGCCGGACGTGGCAGCTACACGCTGCCACAGCAGCAACCGGATGATTCCTTCGCTCTCGATGGTGACTGGCAGATCGAGACGCAGTACGCCACACCTGTGGCGGGGGAGAGCGGCATTCGACTCAACTATCGGGCATCCGAGGTCCGTATGGTCCTCGCCGGCGCAGGCGACGTCACGGTGCGTGGTGATGACGGCTCGACGCGCACACTGCGCGTCGACGGGACCCCGCGCTCGTATCAGGTCGTCGACGACGACCCGCACACGGGTGTGCTCACCGTCGACGTCTCCGAGGGTGTCGAGGTGTACTCGTTCACCTTCGGGTGACGGAGTGGCGTACAGGGGCAGCGAGAGAGGATGCGGCATGCTGGTCGATATGGTCATCGACGGCGTAGAGGTGCCGGAGGACGGCTCGGCGGGAGACAACGCCACCGTGCTCCTGTTGCGCATCGCTGACGGCGATCAGCAGGCGTTCGCTGAGCTCTACGACCTGCTTTCGCCCCGCGTGTTCGCGCTGATCCTGCGCGTCATCGTCAACCGTTCGCAGGCCGAAGAAGTGCTGCAGGAGGTTTTCCTGGAGATCTGGCAATCCGCCGGGCGTTTCGCTCCGAACAAGGGGCAGGGAAGATCGTGGGTTCTCACGATCGCCCACCGACGTGCGGTCGATCGCGTGAGGGCCTCGCAGTCCAGCGCTGACCGCGACGTTCGGGTCGGTGCGCGTGACCTCGACCCCGCGCGGGACGTGGTTTCTGATGAAGTGGAGTCGCGGCTGGAGAGCCACCGGCTGGTACGTGCGCTCAAGATCCTGCCGGAGGCCCAGCAGGAGGCGCTGATTCTCGCCTACTACGGCGGCTACAGCCAGAGTGAGATCTCGGCCCTGGTGGGTATCCCCCTGGGGACGGTCAAGACGAGGATGAGAGATGGGATGTCGCGGTTGCGCGGCGAACTGGGGGTGACGACATGAACGAGCAGGAGTTCTCCGAGCTCGCGGCGGGCCATGCCCTGCACGCGCTGTCGGATGCTGACCAGCAGCGCCTCACCGCCGCACTGGCCGCCCACCCCGAATGGCAGGCGACCCTTGACGCCGAGCTCGAGACCGCGTCCGCGCTGGGAGCGATGCTCACGCCGATCGCTCCGCCCGCCGCTCTGCGCGAAAACCTTCTCGCCCAGATCGCGACGACACCGCAGGCAGCGCCGGTGGCATCCGAGCAGGTCCCCGCTCCCGGCACGAGCGGGCCCGGCGGTCGACGCTGGAATCGGATGCTGTTCGCGCTCGCCGCCTGCCTGGTGCTGCTCGTCGGCGCCGGCATCGGCACCGCTGTCGTGCTGGCGCAACTGCAGCGTCCCGAGGCGGTCGTCGCGCTGGAGCAGATCCTCGGTGCCGAGGATGCCGATGAGGCGACGGTGCAGACCGTCGCCGGCGGTACCGCGACGGCGCACTGGTCCGAAACCCTGGGCACAGCGGTGCTCGTGACCCACGGACTCGACGATCTGCCGGCCGATGCGAGCTACGAGCTGTGGTTCGTGCGCGGCGATCAGCCCATTGCCGCGGGAGTGTTCGACACGTCGCAGGGCGAGGCGACCGCCCTGCTGGATCAACCCATGCAACCCGGTGACGCCATCGCCGTCACGATCGAGGCCGCCGGCGGGTCACCGACAGGGCAACCCACGACCGACCCGGTCATCGTCATCCCGACCAGCTGACCGCCACGCGGTGTCGGGTGCCGGTGCCGGGTGTCAGGTGCCGGTGCCGGGCCGGTGCCGATCGCGCGCAGCGCGCGTACCCTGGAGGGATGCCCGAGCAGTTCCACCGCCCCGTCCGCCGCCCCACGGCCGCCTTCGACAACCTGGTCGGCCACGAGGATCCGGCCGAGCAGTCGCGCATGGCTCACGCGACAGCATCCGCACTCCTCGACCGTGCTCGCACCGATGACAGCGGTGCCGTCACCGACCGTCTGATCGGGTTCGCCGCTGAACACGGCATCGACGAGATCGCCGAACTGTGGTCTCATGCGCCGGCGCGCTCACTGCCCGGCGCTCTCTGGCGGCTGTACCTGCTGCAGCTCGCGACGCGGAACGACGCCGAGCAGACCGCGCTGCTGTACGAGCGGGGGCGCGTCGAACTGCGCTCGCCAGACGCCGCCATCGCCGGTGCACCCGCACCCGCCGACCCGCAAGAGATCGTCGCCCTGGTCGACGCGATCCTGCGCGGGGTCTTCCGCGGCGACTTCGCCCTCGCCCTCGAGAGGGCAGCCGCGTACTGCCGGGTGCAGGCATCCGGGGCAACCCACGTCGCCGACGACTACGAGGCGACCGAGCCCGAGCGCGCCGGCGCCCTGACCCGCCGGGCACTGCGCCTGAGCACCTACGCCGAGGATCTCGCCGCGTCGGCAACGGCCTGGCGGCGCGGAACCCTCGTCTGAGAACGCGGCGCGGCGCGTGGCGCTCGGTGCCCCGGATGGGCGCGGGAGCGGGCATGAAAAAGACCGGACCGCAAGAACGCCTCTCGGCGGAAGGCCGCTCGCAGCGGCAGAAGTTGGAGCCCGGGGTTATGCGGCCCGGCCGATTCCAGTCTAACGCGTACGCGGCCGTGGTGATTCACGGGCGGCACTTCTGCCGGGCACAAGCTGCCGGGCAATAGGCTGAGCGCATGGCTCAGCGCTACGCCCTCATGATCACGCCCGCGGATGCGACCGACACCCGCACGGACTACTCCGAGACCTTCACCCCGGTCGATGTCGCCGCACCCGCACTGAGCGTCGGCGAGCTCAGCACCCAGCGCGGCGACGGCGTCTTCGAATCGATCGGCGTCATCGACGGGCATCCGAACGAGGTCGAGGCGCACGTGCAGCGCCTGGCGCACTCCGCGCGGGTGTGCGATCTTCCCGCCCCGAACCTCGCGCAGTGGCGACAGGCCGTCGCCACTGCCGCTGCCCAGGCGCCCGAGGGCGAGGGCGTGGTCAAACTCATCCTGAGCCGTGGCGTCGAGAATGGGCCAGCGCCGACGGCATGGGTCACGGCATCCACCGCACCCGACTACACGCGCGTGCGCCGAGAAGGCGTGCGTGTGGTCACGCTCGACCGGGGCTACGACCTCGGGGCAGGGGAGCGGGCACCCTGGCTGCTGCTCGGCGCCAAGACGCTGTCGTACGCCGTGAACATGGCGGCGCTGCGCGAGGCGCACCGGCGCGGCGCCGACGACGCGATCTTCGTCACGCGCGACGGTGACGTGCTCGAAGCACCGACCGCGTCGCTCATCATCCGCTCCGGCGGCGAGTTCATCACCACGGCGCCGTCGGCCGGCATTCTGCACGGCACCACGCAGCTGGCCGTGTTCGAGTACCTCGAGGCACAGGGTCTTCGTACGCGCTATGCGACGTTGTCGACCGCCGATCTGAGGGGGGCGGATGCCGCATGGCTGGTCTCCAGCATCCGACTGGCAGTGGCGATCACCGCCATCGACGGTGAGCCACTGGCATCCGACGCCGCTCTGACCGCCGAACTGAATACCTTCCTGCTCTCCCCGCGCTGAGCCGCGCCCAGCGCACTCGGCTCCGTGCCCTGTGCGCAGTGTCGGAAATCTCAGACGGATGCCGCCGCGGGCGGCGTGTCGGGGCGCGACGCGCCGCGCCGAGCGATCTTCGTCTGGGATTTCCGACGGCCGTCCGGGGCATCCTGCGCCCGCAAGTGCGCGCCGGCCTCGACCTTCGCCAGGATCGCCGCCTGCACACTCGACCAGTCGTGCACGATCATCGCGTAGTCGAAGCGCAACGTCTCATAGCCCCGGGCTGCGGCACGAGCGTCGCGCAGCAGGTCCTTGTGCCGATTCTGCTCGTGGGCGTGGTTCTCGCGTCCGTCGCATTCGATCAGAAGCCGGTCGCCGACGACGAAGTCGACCTCGCCGACACCGCGGATGCTGACCTGCGAGCGCACGGTGATCCCGAGCCTGTGCAGCCGTAGCCTCATGAGTGATTCGAGGCCGCTGTCGGCATCCGAGCGGGCGAAGCCGACCAGCCAGCGCATGCCGAGCGGCAGACGGTGCCACAGCCAGGCGATACCCGCCGGTGAGATCTTCGCCTGCCGCAGGGCGGACTCCAACGCCGCGAAGAAGGTGTCTTCACTCTCGCACGTGGCCAGTTGCAGCAGCACGTTGTGCACCGGAGGCAGCTCGCCGACCATGGCGGTTCCGTCATCCCAGTGCAGTGTGCACCGGGTGCATGGGCCGTGCGGCACGCCTGCGGTGCCCAGCCAGACGTGGTCGGCCGCGCCGTCGAGCACCCACAGTCCATGCAGGCGGGCCGCCTCGGCGCAGGCGGGAACGCCGCCGTGCTCTGTCGCGTGGCGGAATGTCGCCGGCACATCGGGGAGCGCATACACCCCCTGACGCACGCGCACGACCTCACCGTCGCGCACGGCGCGGGTGAGTTCGCGCTCGGGAACCCCGCGCGCT
Source organism: Microbacterium sp. 2216-1 (assembly GCF_046507855.1). Classification (NCBI taxonomy): domain Bacteria; kingdom Bacillati; phylum Actinomycetota; class Actinomycetes; order Micrococcales; family Microbacteriaceae; genus Microbacterium; species Microbacterium sp. 2216-1. The sequence goes on along the minus strand of NZ_JBKFTM010000003.1, from coordinate 57,243 downwards.
TTCAGCTCACTCGTGCGCGCGGGGCGGCCGAGTTCGGAGAGGGCGAGGCGCACCAGCATCCGTCGAGAATGCCTGCCGGGCAGGGACCGCGGATGCCCGATTCCCGAGCCCTGTGCACAACGTGCCTCGGCACGGCGCCTGGGGAAAAACGGAAATCCCAGACGATCAGCAACCCGGTCGGCGTGTCAGCATGTGACACGCCGGGGCTGCAGACGATCGTCTGGGATTTCCGACGGTGCGGGCGCTCAGCGCGCCCGGGAATCACCCGAAGCGACCCGAGACGTAGTCCTCGGTGGCCTGCACGCTGGGCGTGGTGAAGATGGTCGAGGTCTCGTCGAACTCGATCAGCTTGCCCGGCTTGCCGGTGCCGGCGATGTTGAAGAAGGCCGTCTTGTCGGAGACGCGGCTGGCCTGCTGCATGTTGTGCGTGACGATGACCACCGTGTAGTCGTTCTTCAGCTCGCCGATCAGCTCCTCGATCGCGTAGGTCGAGATCGGGTCGAGGGCCGAGCAGGGCTCGTCCATCAGGATGACCTCGGGCGAGACGGCGATCGCGCGGGCGATGCACAGACGCTGCTGCTGACCACCCGACAGACCCGAACCGGGCTTGTCCAGGCGGTCCTTGACCTCGTTCCAGAGGTTGGCGCCACGCAGCGACTTCTCGACCAGGGCCTCCTGGTCGCTCTTGGACATCTTGCCGTTGTTGAGCTTGACGCCCGCCAGCACGTTCTCCTTGATCGACATCGTGGGGAACGGGTTCGGACGCTGGAAGACCATGCCCACCTGGCGACGCACCAGCACGGGGTCGACACCCGGGCCGTAGAGATCCTTGCCGTCGAGCAGCACCTCACCCTCGACGCGCGCGCCGGGGATCACTTCGTGCATGCGGTTCAGCGTGCGCAGGAACGTGGACTTGCCGCAGCCCGACGGGCCGATGAACGCGGTGACGCTGCGGGGCTGGATCTCGAGGGACACGCCCTCGACGGCGAGGAAATCGCCGTAGTAGACGTTGAGGTCGTTGACTTCGATGCTCTTGGACACGAGGTTCCTTCTATCGGGTGGAATCGGGATGCGGCTCAGCGGCCGGCGGTCTTGGGGGCGAACCACTTCGCGATCAGGCGACCGAGCAGGTTCAGCAACATGACGATCAGGATCAGCGTGAGCGCGGCGGCCCACGCCCGAGCCAGTGAGGCGTCGGGGCTGGTGCCCTGGTTCATGTACGAGTTGTAGGCGAAGACCGGCAGGGTCATCATCTGCCCGCTGAACAGGTTGGTGTTCAGGCTGGCGGTGAACCCGGCGGTCAGCAGCAGCGGAGCGGTCTCGCCGATCACACGGGCGATGGCGAGCATCACCGAGGTGGTGATACCGGCGATCGAGGTGGGCAGCACGACCTTGAGGATCGTCAGCCACTTCGGCACGCCGAGCGCGTACGAGGCCTCACGCAGCTCGTTGGGCACGATCCGCAGCAGCTCTTCGCTGCCTCGCACGACCACCGGGACCATCAACACAGCCAGCGCGAGCGAACCCATGAAGCCCATCGAGATGCCGGGGCGGATCAGCAGGGCGAACACCGAGTAGATGAACAGACCGGCCACGATCGACGGGATGCCCGTCATGACGTCGACGAAGAACGTGATGCCCTTGGCGATGCGCCCGCGACCGTACTCGACGAGGTAGATCGACGTCATGAGGCCGACGGGGACGGCGATCAGAGCCGCCATCAGGGTGATCAGCACCGTGCCCCAGATGGCGTGCACGATACCGCCGCCCTCACCGACGACGTTGCGCATCGAGTAGCTGAAGAACTCGGCATCGAACCGCGCGATGCCATTGCTGATGACGGTCCACAGCAGCGAGATCAGCGGCAGCAGCGCGACGGTGAACGCGGTCGCGACCAGCGCGGTCATCAGCCGATCGACAGCCTTGCGGCGGCTCTCGGCGATGGCCGACATGGCCGTGATGAGCACCATGTACAGCAGCACACCGGTGATCACGGCGCCGGCGATGTTGAAGTCGGCGAGGTCGCCGTTGGGAGCGGTCACCGCGAACGCGGCGGCCGACAGCACGAGCGACGCGGCCAGCAGGGCCCACGGGGCCCACGATGCCAGGCGGCCCGAGGTGAGCGAGGTGGAGGCGGAGGTCTGCATGGTCATGTCAGTTCGCTCCCGAGAACTCGGCGCGGCGGGCGACGATCCAGCGCGCCAGCGCGTTGACCGCGAAGGTCACGATGAACAGGATGAGGCCCGTGGCGATCAGGGTGTTCACACCCGTGTCGTGCGCCTCGGGGAAGGCGAGGGCGATGTTAGCCGGGATCGGCGTCGGGTTGGTCGCCGTCAGCACGAGGAAGCTGTAGACGGCAGCGGGGGAGAGCACCATGGTCACGGCCATGGTCTCACCGAGGGCGCGACCGAGAGCGAGCATCGTCGCCGAGACCATGCCGCCGCGAGCGAAGGGCAGCACGGCCATGCGCACCATCTCCCAACGGGTGGCGCCGAGCGCAAGCGCGGCCTCTTCGTGCAGCTTCGGCGTCTGCAGGAAGACCTCGCGGCAGATCGCGGTCATGATCGGGATGACCATCACGGCAAGCACGAGTGCGGCGGTCAGGATCGTCTTTCCCGTCGACGAGACCTGTCCGCCGAAGAACGGCACCCAGGCCATGTTCTCGTTCATCCAGGCGTAGATCGGCTGCAGCAGCGGGGCGAGTACCAGACCGCCCCACAGGCCGAACACGACCGACGGCACAGCAGCCAGCAGGTCGATGATGTAGCCCAGCACGCCGGCGAGGCGGCGCGGGGCGTAGTGCGAGATGAACAGTGCGATGCCGATCGAGATCGGGGCGGCGATCAGCAGCGCGATGAAGGACACCCAGACCGTGCCGAACGCGAGCGGTCCGACGTACTGCCAGAACGAGTCACCTTCGAGGATGTGGTTGTCGGTCGTGTCGGGAGCGAACGCGGGCAGGCTCTGAATGATCAGGAACGCCGCGACCGCCACGAGGACGACGAGGATTGTGATGCCGGCGCCGAGCGCGGTGCCCGAGAAGACCCGGTCGCCGAGACGCTGCTTGGCCTTGATCGGGGGCGCGGCTTGTGCCGGCCTGGTCGTCGTGGTCATGTTCTCCTGCTGTTCGGGTGGAATCGGATGCTGTGGTGTCGGAGTCGGGGTGTCGACCGCCCGATGCCCCCACGCCCTATGCGGGGCGTGAGGGCATCGGATTCAGCTCAACTCGTGGATCAGTCGACCTTGATGGTGTCGATCGCGGCGAGGACCTTGTCGCGCAGTCCGGCCGAGATGGGAGCGCTACCTGCGTTGTCGGCGGCAGCCTGCTGGCCCTCTTCGCTGGCCATGTACTCGAAGTACGACTTGACCAGGGCAGCGGTGTTGGCGTCCTCGTACTGCTCGCATGCGATCAGGTAGCTGACCAGGGCGATCGGGTACGAACCTGCCGGAGCGGCGGCCGGGTCGATGGCGAAGACGAGGTCACCGGCGCCGCGGCCCTCCTCCAGCGGCGAGGCCTCGACGAGCGCCGCGGCGGCGTCTGCCGAGTACGCGACGTACTCGCCGTCGACACCGACGTGCACCTGGCCGAGCTCTGCGGTCTGCGATGCGTCGGCGTAGCCGATCGCGCCGTTGCCCGCGGTGATCGCCTGCACGACACCCGAGGTGCCCTGAGCGGCCTCGCCACCGTTGATGGGCCACTCGCCGTCGGGCTCGTGGGTCCAGACATCGGCAGCGGTCGCTGCGAGGTAGGTGGTGAACGTCTCGGTGGTGCCCGAGTCGTCCGAGCGGTGGACGGGCGAGATCACCAGGTCGGGCAGCTCGACGCCCTCGTTCTGCTCGGCGATAGCCGCGTCGTTCCAGTTGGTGATGGTGCCCGCGAAGATGCCCGCGATGGTGGCGGCGTCGAGGTTGAGCGAGTCGATGCCCTCGAGGTTGAACGCCACGGCGACGGGCGAGATGTACAGCGGCACCTCGACGATGGCGTCGCTGGAGCACATGCCGAAGCCGCCCTCGGTGAACTCGTCGAGCTTGAACGCGCGGTCCGAGCCGATGAAGTCGCTGGCGCCGGCGAGGAAGTTCTCGCGGCCGGTGCCCGAACCGGTGGGCTCGTAGTTGACGGTGACGCCGGCGTTGGCGGTCTGGAAGCCGGCGACCCATGCCTCCTGGGCGGCGCCCTGCGAGGAAGCGCCCGTGGCGCGCAGGGTGCCCTCGAGCGTCGAAGTCGAGTCAGAGGTCGAGCCCTCGGTAGCCGGGGCTTCGTTCGCGGCGCAACCGGTGAGGGCGAGTGCGGCCACGGCGCCGATGGCGCCGATTCGAGCGATGCTGGAGATCTTCACTGTGGATCCGTTCGATCGGGGACTTGTGGATGCCCTGGTGCGGGGCACACAGTGACGCTACGAGCGACGGTTAACGAGACTCTCCCACGATGGTGAACGGAAGGTGAACGACTGCTGTCGGCTAGACCTTCGGCTCATGGGTCTCGATCGAGATGATCCCCGACCCCGGATTGGTTGCCGAGAGGTGAACAACCGAGAACGCGGACATGGCCAGTGCGCTTGCGCTGTTGACATACGACCCGCGCATGGTGCCGGTCGCCAGTGCCATCTCTGAGAGCAGTTCCGGCAGAACGGGGCCGTGACTGCACAGCACAGCGGGCTTGCGCGAGCGCACGCGGCGCCCGATGACGGAGCGGACATCGGCGGTGCCGTGTTCCCAGGCGTCCTGACTGATCTTGTCGGTGACGCGCGCGGCCCGCCCGAGTTTGCGTTCCAGCGGAGCCACGGTCTGCCGGCACCGTTCGGCGTCGCTGGTGACGATGCGCCGCACCCCGAAGGCCCGCAGTGGCGCGACGATCGCCTTCGCCTGGCGCGCGCCCTTGCCGGTGAGCGGCCGCGCAGCGTCCGGCCCGTCCCAGTCCGATCGCGCAACCGCCTTGGCGTGGCGCAGCGCGATCAACGGGAACGTGTGCAGCACGCCGTCCTCGACCAGCCGTGCGAAGTTCTCGAGGATCTCGATGTCGACGGGATAGCTCAGGCGCTGGCGCGCCTGCTTCACGCTGACCCATTCGATGGCGGCGATCTCACCGTTGGGGACGAAGGATGAGGCGCGGATCGCGTCATCGGTCGCCTCGGCGGCCCAGTAGTGCACGACCTTCTGGCGCTTGGGGCGCATCCAGTACTTGCTCACGCCGACCGGGACGCCCAGGCAGACGCGGATGCCGGTCTCTTCACGAACCTCACGCACCGCGGTCTCGGCGAGCATCTCGCCCGGGTCGACCTTGCCCTTGGGCAGCGTCACGTCACGGTACTTCGTGCGGTGGATCAGCAGCACGCGCAGCTTGCCCTCCAGCATCCGCCAGACGACGGCGCCGGCGGCGTAGACGGCGGTGTCGGTCATCGACGGGTCTGCTTGCGACGGCGGCGTCCCTGCACAGCCGCCATCATGCGGTCCTGCAGGTCGATCAGCGGTGCCTCCTCTGTCGACTCGGCGCGCGTCCACACCCCGCCCTCACCCAGATGCCACGAACTGGTACGCGGGTCCATGGCGAGATCGAACAGCGCGTGCAGTTCCTTGGTGTGCGCCGGGTCCTCCAGGCGCACCAGCGCCTCGACGCGCCGGTCGAGGTTGCGGTGCATCATGTCGGCGCTGCCGATGTAGACGATGGGGTCGCCGTCGTTGTCGAACATGAACAGTCGCGAATGCTCGAGGTAGCGCCCCAGGATGCTGCGCACCGTGATGTTGTCGCTGACGCCGGGCAGGTCCACGCGCAGGCCGCAGATGCCGCGCACCCACACCTCGACCTTCACGCCGGCGATGCTGGCGCGGTACAGGGCGTCCACGATCTGCTCGTCGACCATCGAGTTGACCTTGATGCGGATGCGTGCCGGGCGGCCGGCCTCGGCGTGCTTGCGCTCGTTGTCGATGTGACGCAGCAGCCCCTTGCGCAGGTGCAGGGGCGCCACGAGCAGACGCTTGAACTTCTTCTCGATCGCGTAGCCGCTGAGTTCGTTGAACAGGCGGGTGAGGTCGCGTCCGACGAGCGGGTCGGCGGTGAACAGACCGAAGTCCTCGTAGATGCGGCTGGTCTTGGGGTTGTAGTTGCCGGTGCCGACGTGCGAGTAGTGGCGCAGTACGCCGTCCTCCTCGCGGATCACGAGTGCCAGCTTGCAGTGCGTCTTCAGACCCACCAGTCCGTACACGACGTGCACACCGGCCTTCTCGAGCTTGCGTGCCCAGACGATGTTGGCGGCCTCGTCGAAGCGGGCCTTCACCTCGACGAGTGCCAGCACCGACTTGCCGGCCTCGGCGGCGTCGATGAGGGCCTGCACGATCGGGCTGTCGCCCGAGGTGCGGTACAGCGTCTGCTTGATGGCCAGGACGTGCGGGTCGCGAGCGGCTTGCTCGAGGAACGCCTGCACGCTCGTCGCGAACGATTCGTAGGGGTGGTGCACGAGCACATCGGACTTGCCGATGGCCCGGAAGATGTCGGGCCGCTCATTGCTGTCGCCGGGCTGGAACGCCACGGCCGTGGTCGGCAGGTGCGGCGGGTAGCGCAGGTCGGGGCGGTCGATCCGCGACAGGCCGAACAGGCCGCGCAGGTCCAGCGGCCCAGGTAGGCGGTAGACCTCCTGGTCGGTGATGTCGAGCTCGGTGATGAGCAGCTCGAGCGTCACATCGTCCATGTCGTCGGTGATCTCGAGGCGGATCGGCGGACCGAACCGGCGCCTGAGCAGCTCGGCTTCGAGCGCCTGGATCAGGTTCTCGCTCTCATCCTCTTCAATCTCGACGTCCTCGTTGCGGGTCAGCCGGAACGCGTGGTGGTCGAGCACCTCCATCCCCGGGAACAGATCATCCAGGTGGTTGGCGATGAGGTCTTCGAGGCGGATGTAGCGCACGATCTGCCCGCCGCCGGGGACGGCGATGAGGCGCGGCAGCATCGAGGGCACCTTGAGGCGCGCGAACTCCTGGCGACCGGTGCGGGCGTTGCGGATGCGGATGGCGAGGTTCAGCGAGAGCCCGGAGATGTAGGGGAACGGGTGCGCGGGGTCGACGGCCAGCGGCATGAGCACGGGAAAGACCTGCGCCTGGAAGTACTCGCCCAGCGCGGCGCGCTCAGCGTCGGTCAGCTCGTCCCAGTCGGTGATCTCGATGCCGGCGTCAGCCAGTGCGGGCTTGACCTGTTCGCTCCAGACGGCGGCGTGCCGCAGCTGCAGCGCGTGAGCCTCGCGGGAGATGTCGCTGAGCACGTCGGAGGGCGCGCGGCCGACATTGGTGGGCACAGCCAGCCCCGTGAGGATGCGCCGCTTGAGTCCGGCGACGCGCACCATGAAGAACTCGTCGAGGTTGCTGGCGAAGATCGCCAGGAAGTTCGCCCGTTCGAGTTCGGGGACCGTGGGGTCCTCGGCCAGTTCGAGCACACGCTGGTTGAACGCCAACCAGCTCAGTTCCCGGTCGTGGTAGCGATGATCGGGCAGAACCGAGTCCGGGGTCTCATGCGCGTCGAAGTCGTCGTCTTCGGCGTCCTCGAGTCCGGCGTCGACAAGTACGTGATCGATCATGGGGTACATCCTTGCATCCGTCGGTTACGAGCAGGAGAACTCAGCCCGCCGCCTGTCCCGGTTCGTCGTTCAGATTGAAGCGGTAGCCGACGTTGCGCACGGTGCCGATGACCTGCTCGGCGTCGCCGAGCTTGGCGCGCAGGCGACGCACGTGCACGTCGACGGTACGGGTGCCACCGAAGTAGTCGTAGCCCCAGACGTCGCTGAGCAGCTGTTCTCGGGTGAAGACACGGGAAGGGTGTGTCGCCAGGAAGTGCAGCAGCTGGAACTCCTTGTACGTCAGGTCCAGCGGACGTCCGTGCAACTTGGCAGAGTACGACTGCTCGTCGATCGTGATCCCGGATGCCTGAACGCTGACGGGTGTCTCGGCGTCGGGCCGGGTCAGTGCGAGGCGCAGACGGGCATCGACCTCGGCGGGGCCCGCGGTGGCCAGCACGACATCGGCGAAGCCCCATTCGGTGGAGATCGCGCTCATGCCGCCCTCGGTGACCACGAGCAGCACCGGCGCCTCGCCGCCCGCGGTCTGCAACAGACGACAGGCGGCTCGGGCCGCGACGAGGTCTTCGCGGCCGTCCACGACGATCGCCGCGCACTCGGGGAGCGACAGCAGACGGGACGGCTCGATCGGGTGATGGCGGATGCTGTGGGCGAGCAACCCGAGCGCTGGCAGCACCGGCTCCGCATCGGGAGCCGGGGTGAGTACCACCAACACGGCCACGCACACATGTTAGTCGGGTGCGTCCCGCCGCCGGAGGAATGCGTCAGACGGGTCCGGGTATGTGACGGGTACGATGGCGTCATGCAAGAAGTGGCACTCGCTCCGCGCAACGCGTTCCACGGCGTGATCGCCGTCTGGGGCGTGGCAGCGGTGACGGCGATCCTGCTGGGATTCCTGCTACCGGCCGACACCCGGATCGGCTGGTTGCTGATCGCCTTCGGTGGTGTCGTGTTGCTGTCGTTCGCCGTGCAGCTGGCGTATGCCCGTCCCCAGGGGTTCGTCGTGCGGGTATCGGCCAGCATCGTGGGATCGCTGGTGCTGATGGGGATGGTGTCGGCGGCCTTCGGCGTCGCGACACTCGTCTCGGCGTTCTGACGCGACCGGGTTGCGTGACAGGTGACTAGACTGTCGGGCATGGACATCGTCGCGCTCGAACTCTTCTTCCTCGGTCTGCTGGGCCTTGCGGGCCTCGCGATCGCCTTCGTCGCCGGCGTCGTGCTGGTGAACCTGTTCCGCGGTCAGCGCTGATCCAGAGCCGATCATGATCGAACTGCCCACGGATCTGCCTGCCGATCTGGCACCGTTGTCGTGGTTGCTCGGCGTCTGGGAGGGCACCGGCGTCATCGAGTACAGCGCGGGCGACCAGCGCTTCGAGGGCGAGTTCACCCATCGCGTGAGCTTCAGCCACGATGGCGGGCCGTTCCTGAATTACGCCGCCACGGCCTCGTTCCGCGGCGCTGAGGGTCAGGACGAGCCGATCGCCTTGCTGTCCGAGACCGGCTTCTGGCACCTCGCACGGCCGCGCACCGCATCCGATCCCGGCCCCGCACTCCTGCCTCCCGCCGAGGCCGCGACCGAGCGCACGGTCGACGACGTCGAGGTGCTGCGTACCGACGACGGTTTCCCGCTCGAGGTCTCGGTCGCGCATTCGGACGGCACGCTCGAGCTCTACCTCGGGCGCATCGCCGGCCCCCGTATCGACATCGCCACGGATGCCGTCGTGCGTCCAGCGGGTGCAAAACAGTACACCGCAGCCAGCCGCATGTACGGCCTGGTCGATGGACACCTGCTCTGGGCCTGGGACATCGCGGCGATGGGCGAGACGCTGAAATCGCACGCATCCGCCCGCCTGGCCAAGGTCTGAGTCGGCGGTGTTCGACAGCATCCCCGGTGCCGTCCGTGAAGGCGACGTGATCGCCCACTTCGGCAACCCGCTCATCGAGCAGCGACAGCTGGCCGCGGGCGAGGCTCTGGTGCCGCTGACCGATCGCACCCTGATCGAGGTCGCCGGCGCAGACCGCCTCACCTGGCTCGACTCGTTCACCTCGCAGGCGTTGAAGGGCCTGCCCGCGGGTGCCAGCACTGAGCTCCTCGTGCTCGACCCGCAGGGTCGCGTCGAGCACGCCGCCGCCGTCTTCGAGGACGGCACGGCGACGTGGCTGATCGCCGACAGCGCGGATGCCGATGCGCTGGCCACCTGGTTGCAGCGCATGGTCTTCCGCTCCCGCGTCACCGTCACGGTGAAGTCGGATGCTGTCCTGGCGGGTTTCTTCGCAGGAGGCGGTGCGCAGGCCCGCGTCGCCGTGGCGGCTCCGAATGGCCACGCGCTCGTCTGGAACGACCCGTGGCAGAGCGTGCAGCCGGGCGGGCACCAGTACGCCGCCGTCGATGGGCATCCCGGCGCGGACTACGCCTGGACGATCGCCGTGCTCGATGACGCGGACGCGCTCACGGGGCCGTTCGCGGGGGCACTGGCGGCCGAGGCTCTTCGTATCGCCGCGTGGCGCCCCCGTTGGTCGCACGAGGTCGATGAGCGCACGATTCCGCACGAGGCCGATTGGATCCGCTCCGCCGTGCACCTCGACAAGGGGTGCTACCGCGGCCAGGAAACCGTCGCGAAGGTGCACAATCTCGGGCATCCGCCGCGACGACTCGCGGCCCTGCACCTCGATGGCAGCGAGGTGACCCTGCCGCAGCCGGGATCGCCCGTGCTGGCCGGTGACGCCGAGGTCGGTCAGGTGACGTCCGCCGCGCTGCACTACGAGGACGGGCCGATCGCGTTGGCGATGCTCTCACGACGCGCGCCGATCGGCGACCTGGTCGTGCGCGCTGACGGCGTCGACATCGCGGCGGCGCAGCAGGTCATCGTGCCGGCCGACGCCGGGGCCACGGCCGAGGTGCCGCGTCTGACGCGCCTTTCGCGGCGACCGCTGGGCGAGGATCCTCGCAACAGCCGCTGAGCCGGTCGTGCCCGGCCGATAGGCTGGGTGCATGACGCGCACCCTGATTCTGCTCCGGCACGGCCAGAGCGAATGGAACAAGCTTAACCTGTTCACCGGATGGGTGGACGTTCGCCTGACCGAGCAGGGCAAAGAAGAGGCCCGCCGTGGTGGCGAGCTGCTGGCCGAAGCCGGGCTGCTGCCCGACGTGCTGCACACGTCGCTGCTGAGCCGCGCGATCCAGACCGCGAACATCGCCCTGGATGCCGCCGATCGGCTGTGGATTCCGGTGACCCGCTCGTGGCGCCTCAACGAGCGTCACTACGGCGCGCTGCAGGGCAAGGACAAGGCGCAGACGCTCGAAGAGTTCGGCCCCGAGCAGTTCCAGCTCTGGCGCCGCTCGTTCGACGTGCCGCCGCCGCTGCTCGACGACGACAGCGAGTTCAGCCAGGTGCACGACGCGCGCTACGCGGGCATCGACGGCGACGTGCCGCGCACCGAGTCGCTCAAGCTCGTCATCGACCGCCTGCTGCCGTACTGGGAGGACGCGATCGTCCCCGACCTCGAAGCCGGCAAGACGGTGCTCGTCACCGCGCATGGCAACTCGCTGCGCGGTCTGGTCAAGCACCTCGACGGAATCAGCGACGACGACATCGCCGAGCTGAACATTCCCACCGGCATCCCGCTGGTGTACGAACTCGATGAGAACAACGTGCCGACCGGACCGGCTCGCTACCTCGACCCTGAGGCCGCTGCGGCCGGTGCCGCGGCTGTCGCCGCGCAGGGCAAGAAGTAATCCCGATACGTCGAAGCCCCTCTGAGTCCTGGGCGGATTCAGAGGGGCTTCGTCGTATCGAACAGCGGATGCCGCGGATCAGGCCTCCGGTGCGTCCTCGTCAGGGGCCGAGAGCTGCGCCTCGACGGCGAGAGCGATGTCCTCTTCTTCGACCGCCCAGTCGCCGGTTGCGAGGTAGACGACCTTCTTGGCCACGGCGACCGCGTGGTCGGCGAAGCGCTCGTGGTAACGGCTCGCGAGGGTGGCGTCGACGGTGGCCTCGGCCTCACCCTTCCAGTTGTCGCTGAGCACCTTGTCGAAGACGTGTGCGTGCAGCTCGTCCACGTCATCGTCGGCGTTGCGGATCGCGTCGGCGAAGCGCAGGTCCTGCGTGCGCAGCAGGTCGGCGAGCGTGCGAGCGATTTCGACATCGAGCTCTCCCATGCGGCGGAAGGTGCCCTTGAGGCCCTTCGGCACGGCGCGCTCGGGGAAGCGCAGGCGGGCGAGCTGAGCGATGTGCTCGGCCATGTCGCCCATGCGCTCGAGCGATGCGCTCACGCGCAGCGCGGTTATCACGATGCGCAGGTCGCGGGCGACCGGCTGCTGGCGCGCCAGGATCTCGATGGCTTGCTCGTCGAGCGCGACGGCGAGTTCGTCGATCTTGGCGTCGTCGGCGATGACCTCATCAGCCAGTGCGACGTCGCTCTCGGCGAACGAGGTGGTCGCCTTCTCGATGGCGATCGTGACGAGGTCGGCGATCTCGGTGAGCTTCGCCTGCAGGTCCTCGAGGGACTGGTGGAACACTTGGCGCATGTCGCGCAACCTTTCGTCGGGGACTCGGCACGGTGAGTGCGCGGGCACGGGTGCCTGAGGGGCACGCTCGCGCGAGGTCGACACGATTGTGTTCGCCGAAGGTTAACGAACGGTGCCCGGAATGTGAATACTAGCCTTCCCGCCGCATGACGGCGCGCTGAACGGCAGGCAAAGCCGCGCGATCCCCGTACGCTGGAGCCATGGATTCGCCCCAGCTCGCGCTGTTCGCACTCGCCATCGGCGCGATCATCGGGGCCGGTACCGTGCTGCTGGTCGTCTGGGCCTACCGCGTCCGGGCACTGGCCGCACAAGAGACCTCCACCGCGGTGCCCGCTGGCGTGGCCGAGGTTCTGCGGGGCATGGATGATCCGGCCTGCGTGCTCAACGCTTCGGGTGTGGTTGTCGCGATGTCCCATGCCGCCGAGCGGTTCGGGATCCGTCCGGGGGCCGTGCTCGACAACGCCGATCTGCGCCGGCTCGTGCGCAATGCGCGTGATGACGGGGACACCGTGGCCGACACGTTGCGTCTCGCCGTGGGCGGAAGCCTCGACCCGCGCCTGGTGTCGGCGCGGTCGAGTCGCATCGGCGCGCAGCTGACCCTCTTGATCATCCGCGATGTCACCGAGCGGGAGCGCCTCGAGCAGATGCGCACCGATTTCGTCGCCAACACCAGCCATGAGCTCAAGACGCCGGTCGCTTCGGTCAGCCTTCTTGCCGAAGCCATCGAGTCGGCGGCCGACGACCCGCACCAGGTGCGTGTGTTCGCCAAGCGGATCGCAGCCGAAGCCGGTCGCCTCGGTCAGCTCACCGGTCGCATCCTGAGCCTGGCCAGACTGCAGGCCGCCGAGACTCTGGCGCAGGTCCGGCCGATCTCGATCGATGAGGTTGTCGCGGCCTCGGTCGAGGCACACCTGGTGCAGGCCGATTCGGCGGGGGTGACGCTGACTCGTGGCGGCGAGCGGGGCGCATGGGTGCGTGGTGACGCACAGGTGCTCGTCGAGGCCGTCGGCAACCTGATCGCGAACGCCATCGTCTACTCGCCCAAGGGCTCGAGCGTCGGAATCGGCGTCAAGGTCGTCGACGACATCGTCGAGATCGCCGTCGCAGATCAGGGAATCGGTATCGCGGAAGCGGATGCTGAGCGCATCTTCGAGCGCTTCTACCGCGCCGACGAAGCCCGCTCGCGACGCACCGGGGGCACCGGGCTCGGGCTGTCGATCGTCAAGCACGCGACACAGCGGCACGGAGGCGAGGTGCGGCTGTGGTCGCGGCCGGGCCGGGGATCGACCTTCACGATCCGCCTGCCGCGGATCGAGGCGCCGGACACCGGCAAGAAGAAGACCAAGAAGAGCAAGAAGAAGCGCACGGACAAGAGCGCCGCGAAGGCTGTTGCGGCACGAAACGGAGAGAACGCATGACCCGGATCCTGCTGGTCGAGGACGAACCCGACCTGGCTGACCCGCTCGCCTACCTGCTGCGCAGAGAGGGCTACGAGGTCGAGATCTGCGAGGACGGTCCCGGCGCGCTGAATGCGTTCCGCGAGCGGGGTGCCGACGTGATCCTGCTCGATCTGATGTTGCCGGGAATGCCGGGTACAGAGGTGTGCCGCCAGGTGCGGCAGAGTTCGTCGGTGCCGATCATCATGCTCACGGCCAAGGATTCGGAGGTCGACATCGTCGTCGGGCTCGAGCTCGGGGCTGACGACTACATCACCAAGCCGTACTCATCGCGCGAGCTGCTGGCCCGCATGCGTGCCGTGCTGCGCCGCGTGGTGCAGCCGGAGGCGGAGCTCGACGAGCGCGTGCTCGAAGGCGGACGCGTCGTGCTCGACATCGACCGGCACACGGTCGCCGTGGACGGCGACGAGATCAGCATGCCGCTGAAGGAGTTCGAGCTGCTCGAGGTGCTGATGCGCAACTCTGGTCGTGTGCTCACCCGCGGGCAGCTCATCGACCGGGTCTGGGGGAGTGACTACTTCGGCGACACCAAGACTCTTGATGTGCACATCAAGCGCATCCGCTCCCGCATCGAGAAGAACCCGGGTGACCCGGTGATGCTGGTGACGGTGCGCGGTCTCGGCTACCGCTTCGAGGGCACAGCCGGCTGAGTACGTCGCCCTGGCACTCATGCAGAAGAGGCCGATCCCTTCGGGATCGGCCTCTTCTGTGGTTCGCGCGGAGCGCGGAAGTCACTCGCCGGCGCTGGGCACCAGGTCGGAGTACTCGGCCAGGGTGCCGTCGAGCACCGGAATCTCGGTGGCTGCGGCCTCGCCGTTTCCAGAGACGAAGAGCGCCTCGACGTTGGAACCGGGCATGACGTTCAGGCCGTCGATCGGCAGCGGGTCTTTGTCAGCGCCGAGGCTGACGGAGTCGCCCGCGGGAACCCGCACAGTCAGCATGGTGCCGGCGATGTCGATGTTCACCCGTCCGCTCTTGTCGCCGGTGTTCACGAACGCGGCGACGAGGTTGCCGGTCGAGCCGTCTTCGGTGGCGATGACCATTGCGTTGCGGACGACGATGTCGCCGCCGGTCGCGTCCACGTTGACGCCGTCGGACGGCGAGTAGTCGATGGTCGTGGCCTGGTTCGTCATGAACGTGCAGCCAGTGGTGCCGAGCGCGACGACGGCGCCCAAAGCGACAGCGGCGACGAGACGCGAGGCGATGGACGCAGCAGAGCGCGAGTTCACGGATCCTCCTGAGATGCGACGGGTGTCGAGGATCAGTCTAGTGGGTCGTGCGCCGCGGTTCAGGACCTGACCGCCGGATCGGTTTGCGCACGTCGGCGCGAACTCTAGTACATAGTCGCTGTGGTATCCTGGAGATTGCCGAAAGGACACGTTTTTATGCTTTTTGAGGTTGGCGAAACCGTCGTCTATCCGCACCACGGAGCCGCAACGATCATCGAGGTCAAGGACCGCGTGATCAAGGGCGAGACGAAGAAGTACCTGAAGCTCAATGTCACTCAGGGTGACCTGATCATCGAGGTTCCCGCTGAGAACGTCGACCTCGTCGGCGTGCGTGACGTGATCGGCCAGGAGGGCCTCGACCACGTGTTCGAGGTGCTGCGTGCCCCGTTCACTGAAGAGCCCACGAACTGGTCCCGCCGCTACAAGGCGAACCTCGAGAAGCTGGCGTCGGGGGACGTCATCAAGGTCAGCGAGGTCGTGCGCGACCTGTGGCGCCGCGATCAGGACCGCGGCCTGTCGGCCGGCGAGAAGCGGATGCTGGCGAAGGCTCGCCAGATCCTCGTCTCGGAGCTGGCCCTCGCCGAGAAGATCGACGAGGACAAGGCGGGCGCTCTGCTCGACGAGGTGCTCGCCTCGTGATGTGAGACCGACCGGAGTCGGAAAGAGGACGGATGCCATGGGCATCCGTCCTCTTCGCGTCTGTGGCCTGCGGCGGGGCGGGTAACGTGTGAGCGTGACTGTGCACAGCTCTCCTCGCACCGCGATCATCGTCGTCGCAGCAGGCTCCGGCACGCGACTCGACGCCGGCGCGCCGAAGGCGCTGGTCGCGCTCGATGGACGCTCGATCTTGCGGCACGCACTCGATGGCGTGTTTGCGGCGCAGCCGGCACAGGTGATCGTCGTCGCACCGGCCGGTCACGAGCAGACCGCGGCGGACGCACTGGCGGATGCCAATCGCGATCGAGGCTGGCGGGCGACTGTCGTGACGGGCGGTGAGACGCGCCAGCAGTCGGTCGCCGCCGGGATCGCGGCCCTTGACCGTACGGTTGAGACGGTGCTCGTGCACGACGCTGCCCGCGCTCTCACGCCCGCCGCTCAGATCGACGCGGTCGTGGCCGCGGTGTCGGATGCGGGGATCATCCCGGCACTGGCAGTGATCGACACGCTCAAACAGGTCGACGGCGATGTCATCGTGGGTGGAGTCGATCGGTCGGTGCTCGCGGCCGCTCAGACTCCTCAGGGTTTTCCGCGCGCGGCCCTCGAATCCGCCTATGCGCACGCCGAGGCGGATGGCATCGACTACACCGACGATGCCGCATTGTTCGCCGCGGCCGGGGGCGCTGTGCAGCGCATCGCCGGCTCGGCACGCGCTTTCAAGATCACCACACCCGCCGATCTGGAGAGGGCACGAATGCTGCTCGCCGACACCCCCGCGAACCCCTCGTTGCCCCGGGTGGGCGTCGGCACCGATGTGCACGCCTTCGGTGGTGACGGCAACCTCTGGCTGGCCGGTCTGGAGTGGCCGGGAGAACAGCCGTTGTCCGGGCACTCCGACGGCGACGCCGTGGCGCACGCCATCGTCGATGCGCTGCTCGGCGCCGCGGGACTCGGTGACATCGGCCAGCACTTCGGCACCGCGCACCCCGAGTACGCCGGCGCGCACGCCGACGTGTTCCTCGCCCGTACCGCCGAGATGCTCGCTGAGGCGGGCTTCGCGATCGGCAACGTGTCCGTGCAGTTCCAGGGCAACCGCCCCCGCTTCAGCGCACGACGCCCCGAGGCGGAAGCCACGCTGTCGACCGCGCTCGGCGGGGCGCCGGTGAGTGTCGCGGCCACCACCACCGACGGCCTGGGGTTCACGGGCCGTGGCGAGGGCATCGCGGTGACGGCCGTCGCGCTGGTCGTGCCGACCCGCTGACAGCATCCGTTCTGCGGAGTTCTGCGCAACGTCGGACGCCTCCGACCAAAGTGTCCGAAGAGCTGCAGAAGTCCGATCGACGGCTGTGCTCCAGGTGCGCCCCGGTACGCTAGGGAGGTGACTCTCCGGCTCCATGACACCCGCGCGCAGCAGCTGCGCGATTTCGTTCCGCTCGATGCCTCGAACGTGACGATCTACGTGTGTGGACCCACCGTGCAGTCCGGCCCCCACATCGGTCACGTCCGCGCAGCTCTCAGCTTCGATCTGCTGCGCCGCTGGCTGGAGTACCGGTACGGCCGGGTGACCTTCGTGCGCAACGTCACCGACATCGACGACAAGGTGCTCGCGAACGCTACCGATGACGAGCCGTGGTGGGCGCTGGCCTACCGCATGGAGCAGGAGTTCTCGGACGCGTACGCCGCGATCGGCATCCTGCCGCCGACCTACGAACCGCGCGCGACCGGTTTCATCCCGCAGATGCACGAGCTGATCGCGACGCTCATCGAGCGCGGTCACGCGTACCCGGCATCCGACGGATCAGGCGACGTGTACTTCGACGTGCGCTCCTGGCCCGCCTACGGCGAGCTCACACGTCAGCGCATCGACGACATGGAGGCAGCTGCCGACGCCGACCCGCGCGGCAAGCGCAACCCTCAGGATTTCGCCCTCTGGAAGGGCGCCAAAGCCGATGAGCAGTCGGATGCCACCTGGGCATCGCCCTGGGGCGCCGGACGCCCCGGATGGCACATCGAGTGCTCGGCGATGGCGCGCCGGTACCTCGGCGCCGAGTTCGACATCCATGGCGGCGGACTCGACCTGCGCTTCCCTCACCACGAGAACGAGCTCGCCCAGTCGACCGCGGCCGGTGACGGATTCGCCCGCTACTGGGTGCACAACGGCCTGGTAAACGTCGACGGCCAGAAGATGTCGAAGTCGCTCGGCAACTTCACCCTGGCATCCGACGTGCTCGCGAAGCACGATCCGCTGGTCGTCCGCTACGCACTCGCCGCCGCGCACTACCGCTCGAGCCTCGACCTGTCGGAATCATCTTTTGCGGAAGCCGAGGCCGCACTCGGGCGCGTCGAAGGCTTCCGCGAGCGGTACGCACGTGCCGTCAGCGGTGCGGGTGAGCAGGGGCCGATCTTCGCAGGCGGAGGTTTCTTCGCCGTTGCGCCGAAGATCCCGGCGCAGTTCGTAGCCGCGATGGATGACGACCTCGGCGTACCGCAAGCGCTCGCCGTGCTGCACGAGACAGTGCGAGCCGGCAACTCCGCGCTCGACGTCGGCGACCGCGATGCCGCGGCGCGGGCATTCGCGGCCGTCTCAGGGATGACCGACGTGCTGGGCCTGGCGCCAACGGCATCCACCACCGGCGACGACGGCGCGACGGCATCCGCGCTCGACACACTGGTGCAGACGATGATCACGCAGCGCGCGCAGGCGCGCGCAGACAAGGACTGGGCCGCAGCCGATCGCATCCGCGATGCGATTGCGGCGGCAGGAATCACTCTGGAGGACACTCCGGACGGAACACATTGGAGTATCGATGGCTAAGCCTCAGCGCCCCGGAGCGGGCAACAGCAAGAAGAAGGGTGCCACCAAGGGCACCGGAGGGCACAGCCGCAAGGCGCTCGAGGGCCGCGGGCCCACGCCCAAGGCCGAGGACCGCGCCTGGCACGTCGCCGGAAAGCGCAAGGCGGCTCAGGAGCGTTTCGCCGCTGCCGGCGGTAAGGGGCGACCCGGAGGCAAGCCGCAGCGCAGCGACGTGAACCGTCAGGCGCGCGCGAAGTCCTCCGATGACACCGAGACGGTCACCGGCCGCAACTCGGTGCTCGAGGCGCTGCGCACCAAGATTCCCGCGACCACGCTCTACATCGCCCAGCGCGTCGAGATGGACGACCGGGTCAAAGAGATGCTCGCGATCGCCCGTCACCGAGAGATCCCCGTCCTCGAGGTCACCCGGCAGGAGCTCGACCGCATGGCAGGGTTCGACGGCGTGCACCAGGGCGTCGCACTGAAGGTGCCGCCGTACGAGTATGCGCACCCGCAGGACCTGCTCGAGCAGGTCATCGATCGCGGTCAGACGCCGCTGTTCATCGCGCTGGACGGCATCACCGACCCCCGCAACCTCGGCGCGATCATCCGTTCGACCGCGGCGTTCGGCGGCCACGGCATCATCCTGCCGCAGCGTCGCTCGGCGAGCGTCAACTCGGCTGCGTGGAAGACCAGCGCCGGTGCGGCCGCGCGTCTGCCCGTCGCTCTCGCCGCGAACCTGACCACGCAGCTCAAGGAGTTCAAGAAGCAGGGCGTGTTCGTGCTGGGCCTGGACGGCGGGGGAGACGTGGCGCTGCCCGCGCTCGAGCTCGCCGACCGTCCGGTCGTCATCGTCGTCGGCTCCGAGGGCAAGGGCCTTTCGCGCCTGGTCACCGAGACGTGCGATCAGATCGTGTCGATCCCGATCTCGGCCGCGACCGAGTCGTTGAACGCCGGCATCGCCGCATCCGTCGCCCTGTACCAGGTGTCGACCATCCGCGCCGCGGAATGACGGAGACCGTTCGACGCTTGTATTGAGTGCCGCCCGCAGCGGGCGGCACTCAATACGCACCGCATCGGAGAGGCCCCACATGGCTCGCATCGTCGTCATCGGAGGAACCGGCTACGCCGGATCGCACATCGTCCGTGAGGGGGTGCGTCGAGGACACGAGATCGTGTCGGTCTCGCGATCGATACCGGATGCCCCTGTCGACGGCGTCCGCTATGCGCGGGGCTCCGTGCTTGACCCGGCCGCGCTGGGCAACGTCTTCGACGGAGCGGATGCCGTGGTCTCGGCGCTCTCGCCGCGGGGCGACATGCAGGATGCCGTGCTCGACGCGCTCGAGGGGCTCTCCGCCAGCCTGACCGGCACAGGTACGCGCCTGGGCGTCGTCGGTGGAGCGGGCGGCAGCCTGGTCGCTCCTGGCGGGCCGCGGCTCTTCGATCAGGGTTTCCCGGACGAGTACAAGCACGAGGCGCAGGTCGGCATCGACTCGCTCGACCTGCTGCAGCGCTCGGACGAGAATCTGGACTGGTTCTTCATCCACCCCGCTGAGGTGTTCGGGCCGTGGGCAGAAGGTGAGCGCACCGGACGCTACCGCGACGGCGGCGACGTCGTCGTGCGCGCCGAGGACGGCACGTCCACGGTCTCGGGCGCCGACTTCGCGATCGCCGTCATCGACGAGATCGAGACGCCGAAGCACCACCGGGGGCGGTTCACCGTCGGGTACTAGCGCAGAGCCCGCCTAGACCAGGTCGCGCCAGTTGATCGCCGCGGTCTCGGGTGAGACGGCGACAGCGCCGGTCACCACCGGGAGTCCCATGGTCTCGGTGGGTGGGCCCATGATCGTGGCCTCGTCGCGGCGGTGCCGCAGCACCTCGTTGATGTAGCTGGTCAGCACCTCGGCGAGGGGCACGGACCGTCCCTGCGCCTGCGACAGGTACCAGCGGTGTTCGAGCACCTGGTGATACACCTCAGCGGGCTCGAGCTTGGCACGCAGGTCGTAGGGGATCGCGCGCACCACCGGCTCGAAGACTCGCGTGAGCCACTCGTGGGCGTACATCTCCTCGTCTGCGAGGTGCTTCTTCGACCGCACCCGGAACTCATCGAGGTCATTGAGCAGTCGGCGCGCCTGGTTCTCCTCGACGTCCAGCCCGGTCAGGCGCAGCAGGCGACGCTGGTGGTGACCGGCATCCACCACCTTCGGCTGGATCCGCACCGACGTACCGTCGGGAGTGGCCACCATCGACATCTCGTCGATGTCGAAGCCGAGGGCGTTCAGCTTCTCGACCCGCTCTGTGATCCGCCAGGTCTCTCCGACCGAGAACGACTCCTCGTCGGTCAACGCCGCCCACAGCGATCGGTACGACGAGACGATGCCGTCGGCGATCTCGAGCGCATCCATGCCGTGCTCGAGTCGACCGCCCGCGGCGAGATCCATGATCTCGCCCGCGATGTTCGTGCGGGCGAGATCCAGGTCGTACGCACGCTGACCGTCGGTAAGGCCCTCTTCGTGCAGCTCTCCGGTTTCGGCATCCACCAGATAGGCGGCGAACGCGCCGGCATCGCGGCGGAACAGGGTGTTCGAGAGCGAGACATCGCCCCAGTAGAAGCCCACGTTGTGCAGGCGCACCAGAAGCAGCGCGAGCGCATCGACCAGACGCGTGGCCGTGTCGGGACGCAGCAGCTGCGTGAACAGCGAACGGTACGGCATCGAGAACCGCAGGTGCGACGTGACCAGCGCGGCGGGGAGCGGCTTGCCATCGGCATCCGTGCGTCCCGCGATCACGGCGACGCGACTCACGCACGGCACATCGAGCTTGGCGAGGCTGCCCAGCATCTCGTACTCGCGACGCGCCATCTCGTCGGTGGTCTCCTTGACCGCCACGACTTTGCCCGAAAGGTCGGCGAAGCGCACCAGATGGCGTGAGAGACCCTTGGGGAGCGAGACGATGTGCTCGGACGGCCACTTCCCGAGCGGCGTCGACCACGGTAGCGACAGCAGGCCGGGGTCGACCGTGCTGGCGGTGATGCGCAAGGATTCGGTCGTGTTCATGCATCCTCCGATGCCGATCTCTCGACGTGGCCGCCGGGACGACGACGGCGCGGGCGACCCGGAGGTCGGCCCGCGCCGTCGGATGTGGGATGTCAGGCCGAGAGGACCGGCTGCTCGTTGAGACGCTCACCCGTCTCGATGTCGAACAAGTGCACGTGACCCGGGATGGGGGCGAGCACCACGGTGTCGCCGGCCATCGGGTGACGACGGCCGTCGACGCGTGCGACCAGGTCGGTGCGCTTGCCGTTGATCTCGGTGTGGCCGTAGAGGTATCCGTCGGCGCCGAGCTCCTCGACGAGGTCGACCGTGACGGTCAGGCCGAGGCCGTCCTCGGGAGCGACGATGATGTCTTCGGGGCGGATGCCGACCGTGACGCTGGAACCGTGCGCCTTGGTGACGGCTGCCGTCTCGGTGGCGACCGACTTGGTGCCGAACTGCACGCCGCCCTCGGTGAGGGGGACCTCGAAGAGGTTCATGGCGGGCGAGCCGATGAAGCCGGCGACGAAGACGTTGCTCGGGGTCTCGTACAGGTCGCGCGGCGTGCCGACCTGCTGCAGGAGGCCGTCCTTCAGCACGGCGATGCGGTCACCCATCGTGAGCGCCTCGGTCTGGTCGTGCGTCACGTAGACGGTGGTGACGCCCAGGCGGCGCTGGAGCGATGCGATCTGGGTGCGGGTCTGCACACGCAGCTTCGCGTCGAGGTTCGACAGCGGCTCGTCCATGAGGAACACCTGCGGCTGGCGGACGATGGCGCGGCCCATGGCGACGCGCTGACGCTGGCCACCCGAGAGTGCCTTCGGCTTGCGGTTGAGGTACTCCTCGAGGTCGAGCAGCTTGGCTGCTTCGAGAACGCGAGCAGCACGCTCTTCCTTGCCGACGCCGGCGATCTTGAGCGCGAAGCCCATGTTCTCGGCGACCGTCATGTGCGGGTACAGTGCGTAGTTCTGGAAGACCATGGCGATGTCGCGGTCCTTCGGCGGCACATCGGTGACGTCACGGTCGCCGATCAGGATGCGGCCGCCGTTGACCTCTTCGAGGCCGGCGAGCATGCGCAGCGACGTGGACTTTCCGCAACCGGAGGGGCCGACAAGAACGAGGAACTCGCCATCGGCGATCTCGATGTTCAGCTTGTCGACCGCGGGGCGCGTGCCGCCCGGGTAGAGGCGGGTGGCGTTGTCAAAGGTCACAGTTGCCATTGCGTTTCTCCTTCACCGGCAGGTACGTGCCGGACGATCCGTCGTGATGGAAGCGGTGGGCACCTGCCCGCCGTGACCCGTCATCGGGTCGAGATCAGTATGGCATGCGGTGGCGCATCTGGGTATTTCTCAGGCTGCCTGGTTAACATCGAACCCGACGCCGCATTTCTTCGCGGCCGCGGGATCACCCGTCCCACCCGATCTTCAAGAGGAACGATGTCGAGCGACGAAACGCCGAACGTCCCCACCACTCGCAACTCGCGCGACGCGGTGCGGAACAAAGCACAGCAGGTGCGAGCGCAGCAATCCCGAGCCCGGGTGATGCGACGAATCATCATCGGAGTCGTCGCGATCGTCGCGGTGGGCTCGATCGGCACTGCTGTCGCGTACACCGTCGGCTCTTCGATCTCGAAGCCGGAGCTGAGCCCGCTCGGAATGGATGCTGACGGCGTGACGGTCAGTGATGTCACCCTGGCCGAGGGCGACGGCGCCACGCCGACACCGGAGGCGACTGCCTCCGAGGCGGGGACCACGGCCACGCCGACACCGGACCCGACCGAGACCGCCACCGGTCCGACCGAGATCCACGTGTATGTGGACTACCTCTCCGCCGCAGCATCCGAGTTCGAGGGGGCCAACGCACGGCAGCTCGCCACCTGGATCGAGCAGGGCGCGGTGACTGTCACCTACCACCCGGTGGCGATGCTGACGGCGAGCTCGAACGGCACCAAGTACTCGTTGCGCGCTGCCTCGGCGGCCGCGTGTGTCGCCACCTACTCGCAGGATCAGTTCTACGACTACAACCACGAACTGCTCACCGACCAGCCTGAGATCGACACCGACGGGCGCACGGATGTGCAACTGGCCGACCTGGCCGTCGCCGTCGGCGTGCAGAACCCCAAGCAGGTGCGCGAGTGCATCGAGCAACAGGACTTCGTGAAGTGGGCGAAGGGCGCGACCACGCGTGCGTTGGAAGGCCCGCTTCCCGGCTCGAAGGATCTCAAGCTCACCAACGAGGCGCTCGTCGTCGTCGAGGGCAAGGCGTACGTGGGCGCGATGGGGGATCCGGCCGAGTTCTCGCAGTTCGTGCTGACCACGGCCAGCGACGAGTACTTCGGGGCGACTCAGCCCACCCCGACACCCACGCCGGTGCCGACCTCCACTCCCAAGTCCTGACGCCGGATGCGGCTACTCGCCGCGTGGTGACTATGCTTGTCACGGTCACCTGTCCGCCGACTTGGCGCAATTGGTAGCGCACCGTACTTGTAATACGGGGGTTACGGGTTCGAGTCCCGTAGTCGGCTCAAGAAATAGCCCCTCACCAGGAATATCTGGTGAGGGGCTATTCTCGTTTCGGGTGACAGTCATGATCCTGTCATGATGCCTTCGGCTTGAGTGCCTTCCGTCGAGCCTTTTCGAGCCGTTTCGTCACCTCGTCGAGTCGATCCGGCCACAGGCGACACCGACGACCCCAACGCCCTGCGCTACTTCCGACGCGCCGGATACACGATCACCGAGGAAGCCGTGCCGGTGCCGACGCCGACGCTGGCCGAGCCGTCGCCCCCCGGCAGCGACCACGAGCACCCAGCCCGAGGCGACCGCACAGAACCCGACGAGCGGCCTGCACCTCGCACAGCTGCCTGTCAGTGCAGCCACCCAGCCACCCGCCGGCAAGCCCGCAACTACCGCAAGCAAGGCCGAGTGGTACGAGTTCCTCGACGCCCATCACCCCGGGCACGGGCTCACCCTGGAGCACACCAAGCGGGAGATGATCGAGCACGCCGGCTAACCCCGGCCCCGGCAGCGCCGACCAGCCCACGCCACACTCACAGGCTACGGCTGGCCGGTGCTGCCACCACCTCACACCGATTGCATCCACACCAACAGGCGGCAGCGTGCAGGGGGAGGGGGTATGCCGCTCAGCAGGAGCAGCAGAGCACACACACCAGCACCCCCACCTCATGCTCAACAGCGAACGGAAGAAGTCGACCAACATCGATCACTGATCGCCGAGGTACTGACCACACGCACCGCGCACAGCGGCAGGCGCAACACCAGCACGCCGCGCACGCCGCCGCCGAGCACACGAACCCACCCCCAGAGCGAAACGCTCACACGCACGCAGGACGGCCGGAAACGCCTACAGCATAGCGAACCACCAACGCGACCAAGCGAAGCCCACACGCGCCAGCACAGCACCCGGGGAGCGACAACCGCGCGCACTCACGAGGGCATGGGGGTAGACCCCCTCGCCCTCTTCGCCGGGTACCGCCGGGGAGTCGACTCTTCTCTCCCCGCTTGTAGGCTCGAAATATCTCGAGGCGGGAATCGGTGAAGGTCTCGCTGACGTTCCACTTCTCGTGGGATCTGCGCTCGACGTGCTTGACTACCAACCATGTCGTCGACGTATGCAGGAACGAAGGAGTTCAGAGACCTACTGTTTGACCGGGATGCCGAGGCTGGAATGACCTTCCTTAGGGGGCATCTCCTGGTTGAGCAGGCGCTAGCCACCATCATTGAACTTCGCGGGGAGCGTGCCGGGGCCTTCTTGGATCGCGCGTCGTTCTCAACGAAGCTGAGTGTCTGTGATGCTTTCGAGTTGCTAGAGGCAGAGCTAGTGACCGCAATCCGGCTCGTGAATCAAGAACGGAACCGCCTGGCGCATCGGTTAGATGCAGTCATGACGCTTGATCGAGTATCGGTGCTCGTTCAAAAGCTACCCGCGCGGATTCGCGCGGGCGTAGAAGACGTGGTTGGGCTTCGGCGCCAACCCTCCCCAGTACACGTGCAGAGTCCGACTGTCTCTGACATGTTGATGGCGCTCTTCTTGGTCTTGGCAATAGGGCTGGGGGGCGTAATCCAGCGGATGCGCTACGAGGCTGAACATTCCGGCAAGCTCGACTCGTACAAGTGGGCGTGCGCGATCGCTGAGATTCAGCAGACTGGTGCAACCCCCGAGGGCATACGCGAGAGCCTCGAACTCCCATTACCGCCCGATCCGGCTGATGCTCTCGGCGAACTCTTCTCATAGAACATCGAGCGGCGGTCAAGCGCGCCATATCGAGGGGAGAGCTCCACATCGGCGATGTCGAGCGTCGCCGGCAGCTCGATCGGTGCCGCTCGCTGGCACCGTCGAGGCTGCGTGCTTCAGAAGCGGCGCAGAGCGCGTGCACGCCTCGTAGCGCAGGGCGGTTCGTGATAACACGGTGCTAACACCTCGCGAAACCGACGCCATTTCCGGATCATTCTGGAAACCAGAAGACCAGGTAAACACAAGGATCTGAGTTCTTGCACGACCACCGTGCGGCTACCACGCGAGTTCAAATCCCACCGTCACCGCCAGAATGCCCCCCCGTGATCCCTCGAAAACACACGATCGAAAACCCAGCTGCGGGATGTCACTCCCGCGCTCACGAAAGCGCGGCGGCATCGGGGAGTGCTGACGGTGCCACTGAGTCGGCAGTCATGCTTCAGTCATGATTACTCGCAGAACACCGCCAATCTGAGTCGACCTCGGACGATCTGACGGGAGACGTGTTGTCGCGAGATTCCGCGGTAGAACGATCTAGTCCTGCCTCCCCGGTGGTCAGTCGCCCTCTGTCGAAATGAGACGGGGGTTACGGGTTCGAGTCCCGTAGTCGGCTCCACGAAAAAGAGTCCGCACGAACCGGCACTGCCGGTTCGTGCGGACTCTCGGTGTTTCCGGGGCTCTGTTCGGTGTTCCGTTGAGCTCGCAGTCGAGTCCGCGGGGGTCAGACCACCGGCGGTTGCGTCGGCCAGCCGCCTACCGCGCCGGAATCGGTGAAGTACCCGGTGTAATCGACGTGCGGGATGTTGTGCCAGATCATCGGGTCGGTGTTCCAGATGCTGCCGTCCGCCAGGCCCGCGAGCAGCGCCTCGACGCCCTGGACGTTCTGTTTGATCGCCTTGCCTCGACTCTTCTGCCCGATGGAGCCGCCGTAGGTCTCGAAGAACACCATCGGGTGGCTGTGGCCCGTGGGGTTGAGACCGTTGTAGTCCAGCCCCAGCATCACGGCCGAAGCGACACCGCCCTTGATGTCGATCTCGTATGACCCGACGCTGTAGCGGTCGATATTGATGTAGCCGTACTGCTGCAGCGCGTCATACACATGCCCCTGCAGTCGGCGCGTCGAGATGTCGTACTCTCCTCCGAGGATGCCGGGAAGCGTGGGGCCGCTGGGCGCCAGCGAGATCCCGAGCGACATCGTGATCGGTTCGTCGGAGTCGTCGTACTTGAGTCCCTGGTGGTGGATGTCGAGGCCGACGTCGGGCTTGACCTGAGTCCAGTACGTGTACCAGGCGAGCGATTCCTTGGCGGCGAAGCCGGTCGGAGACCAGTCCCGGTTGAGGTCGATACGCCGCTCGCTGCCGTCCTGCAGCACCGTGTGCCGAATGTACAGCTCCGAACCGTCGGGGTTGTACATCGGGATCACATGCAGAGTGAGGTTCTCTCGCACGGCCTTCCACAGCGGGGAGCCGCTGGACCCCGCCGCCTTGAGGATGGCGAGCAGTGTGTCGGGGCCGTACGGTTCGTTGCCGTGGATGCGTCCCTGCAACCACACGGAAGTCGGTCCGGTACCGACCGTCGCGACGTAGAGTTCGCGCCCGGCCTCGCTGAGCCCGGGCGAGATGCCGAGCCCGGAGAGCGTGTGCACCTGCACGGCACCCTTCGATGTCTTCTGGATGCTGCTGAGGGCCTGGACGACATCGTCATAGGTCATCAGGGCGTCGCGGGGCGGGAAGGAGCCGGGCTCGGGGAATGATCCGGCGGCGATGGCCGGCTGGGTGGCCAGCAGGGGGAGTGCTGCCGCCAGCGGCGCGGCTGCCAGCAATTGGCGTCGGGTGAGAGAGAACGGGGGGCGTCGATCCTGCATCACTTGCTCCTATGTCGTCATTGACGGGGGATGGGGCCAGTGTGGCAGCAGCCTGTCATCACAGGCAAGGGTCGGGAGTGATCTCGATCCGCTCGCTGACAGTCATCGCAGCGGCGACCGCGCCCTCGACGATCTCGCCGCCCGGGTGCGGCGTCAGCAGCCACTCCTCGGCGAAGCCCGGGGCGATCAGGAGCGGCATGCGATCGTGGACATGCTGCAAATGCGCCGCGGCGGGTTGGGTGATGATGCTGTAGCAGGTGTAGTCGGTGCCGTCGGCCGTGCGGCCGGGGCGGGTCACCGCGGCCAGCCCCAGAAGATCCCCTCCAGCCGTGGCGAAGTGCTGCCAGACGCGTGACGGTTTGGCCATCTCGCGCCAGTACGAGACAGGGACGATCG
Source organism: Microbacterium sp. 2216-1 (assembly GCF_046507855.1). Classification (NCBI taxonomy): domain Bacteria; kingdom Bacillati; phylum Actinomycetota; class Actinomycetes; order Micrococcales; family Microbacteriaceae; genus Microbacterium; species Microbacterium sp. 2216-1. The sequence goes on along the minus strand of NZ_JBKFTM010000003.1, from coordinate 29,479 downwards.
CGCGCGCAGGGAGCGCACCGCGGGTACCCGCGAGACGCTCGGAGCGGTTGTTGATCGACGCGAAGCTCGCCGGAGCGCCGTTCACCAGGTATCCCCACCAGGCCAGCTCCATTGTGTCGGGACCGGTGAGGATCGGGTTCAGATTGCGCAGGTTCTTGCCGGTGGGGCGCAGCACCTCATCTGCATTGCCCGCCGCCCACGAACGCAGCCCGTCGAGCACCGCCGCGTCGACCGCAGCCCGGTACTCGCTGTCGTCGAATCTCGGATCCAGCCCGTAGCTCGCGCACATGGCCTCAGCGTAGACCGGGCATCCGACATCCCGGTCGTCCGGCTCGGATAAGGTTGCCAGGATGACCGAGACCCGACGCATGCCCGCCTGGATCGCCCTCGGCGGGGCCGTGGCGATCGGCGTCATGACCGCTGTGCAGGCGCGCATCAACGGGGTGCTCGGCGTGCGGCTCGACGATGGCATCGTCGCCGGGTTGGTGTCGTTCGCGGTCGGGCTCACCGCCCTGCTGATCGTCGTGCCGCTGATCCCATCGGCCCGCGCGGGCGTGCGACGCCTGTGGCAGGGCATCCGCTCACGAACCATCCCGTTCTGGATGCTGCTCGGAGGCACGTGCGGCGCCCTCACGGTCTCGACGCAGGGCCTTGTCGCCGGTGTGCTTGGTGTGTCACTGTTCACCGTCGGCGTCGTGGCCGGGCAGACCATTCACGGTCTGGTGCTCGACCGCATCGGCTTTGGGCCGTCCGGTGTTGTCGCCGTCACGCCGGGTCGGGTCTTGGGAGGAGCACTCGCGCTCGCCGCCGTCGCCATTTCGCTGGGCGGCGATGTGCTCGCCAGCGCCCCGCTGTGGCTCCTGCTGCTGCCGTTCGCCGCGGGGGCCGGCATTGCCTGGCAGGCGGGGGCGAACGGGCGGCTCGCGCGTGCGACCGCGTCGCCGATCACGGCCACGCTGATGAGCTTCACCGCAGGAACCGTCGTGCTGGCGCTCGCCGCGGGGCTCAGTGTCGCCGTCACGGGCATGCCCGCGGCGCTCCCCGCAGAACCCTGGTTGTACGTCGGCGGTCTGCTCGGCTTCGTCTACATCCTGCTCGGGGCCTGGCTCGTGGCGCACACCGGCGTGCTGCTGCTCGGACTCGGCAGCGTGCTCGGGCAGCTCGTCGCATCGGTCGTGATCGACCTCGTCTGGCCGGTCACGGGCGCGCCCGCACTGTGGCAGCTCATCGCGATGGTGGTCGTCGCGGTGGCATCCGTCGTGGTCGCGCTGCCCCGCCGGCGCTGAGCGACTCGGTCAGTCCTTCTTCGACTTCTTCTTTTGCTTCTTCGTCTTCTTCTTCGACTTCTTCTTGTCCGTCGGGGTGGGCGGCTGCTCGTCGCCTTCGTGGCCAGCGTCGGGCATCCGCGTGAGCACGGTGTCGACGTCGACGGGCTTGCGCCGTCCCGCGCTCTTGCCCTCCGGCTTCCCGCCGACGTAGAGCCAGCCCAGCAGCTCCTCGTTCTCGTGCAGTCCGTGCGCCCGCGCGACGGCCTCGGCCCGTGTGAGCCCACCCGTGCGCCAGATCACACCCCAGCCGGCCTCATCGAGAAGCAGGCTGAGGGTGTGTGCGACGCCCGAGGCGACGGCCTCTTGCTCCCACCGAGGCACCTTGTCGGTCTTGCGGTATGAGGCGACGATCGCGATCAAGAGCGACGCGCGCAGCGGTTTCGTCGACGGCTTGTCGTCGCCGGCTGCCTCGGCCAGCGCCGCTCCGAGTGTCAAACGATCGTCTCCGCGCAGCTCGATCAGCCGCCACGGGCGCAACGACGAGTGATCGGCGACCCGGCCGGCGGCCTCGATCAGCGGAACCAGCTCATCGCGCGTGGGCGCCGCCTCGGTGACCTTCGACCAGGACGTGCGTGCCAGCGCCGCTTCGCGCGCGCTCATGCGTCGGGCGTGAACGACAGCGCGACCGAGTTCATGCAGTACCGGTCGCCGGTCGGTGTGCCGAACCCGTCCGGGAACACATGCCCGAGGTGCGATCCGCAGGCAGCGCAGCGCACCTCGGTGCGCACCATGCCCAGCGTGCGGTCCTCGATGAGTTCGACGGCCTCGGGACGCACCGACTCGTAGAAGCTCGGCCACCCGCATCCTGAGTCGAACTTGGTGCCGCTGCGGAACAGCTCCGCATCGCACGCACCGCAGGTGTACAGGCCGCTGCGACTCTCATCGAGCAGCTCACCCGTCCAGGGGCGTTCCGTGGCGGCGTTGCGCAGCACCGCGTACTGCTCCTCGCCGAGCTCGGCCCGCCATTCGGCATCGGTCTTGTTCACGCTGTACGACATGTCTCCATTCTCGCGCGTTCCTGGCGGCGCGGGGTCGTGTTCTACGTGTCGCATTGGCGGCCCGCTCCCGGTGAGAATGAAGGGGTGACGGATGCTGTGCGTGAACGCTTTGACCGATTCGCCCAGGCCGAGGCCCCGGGCCGTAGCGAGATGTACGCCGAGTGGGCAACAGGGATCGCGTCGGATGCGCAGATGCAGCGGCTTCTCACCCGGATCGATCCGCAGCATCGGCAGCCACCTCTGGTGTTCGCCGTCACCCGCCTGCTCGGCGCGCCCCTCGGGGGCTACGTGGCCTGGCGCGAGTTCGTGCTCGCGCACGCCGACGACGTGGTCGCCGAATGCGAATGCCGTACGGTGCAGGCGAACGAGCCCTTGCGTCTGGCCGCGCTGCTGCCCGCGCTCAGCGCGATCGAGGGCCCCATCGCCCTGCTCGAGCTGGGTGCTGCGGCCGGGCTGTGCCTCTACCCCGATCGGTACTCCTACCGGTACGTGGATGGCGACGGCGCGCAACGCATGCGCCTCGACCCCGACGGCGGCCCGTCATCGGTCGTACTGACCAGCGTCGTGCGCGGACCGCTCCCGCCGCTGCGGATGCCACGCATCGTCTGGCGCGCGGGCATCGATCTCGCCCCGATCGACGTGCGCGACCCCGAGGACCGGGCGTGGATGGATGCCCTGATCTGGCCGGGGGAGCACGAGCGCGCTGCCCGTATCGCGGCGGCCATCGACATCGTCGCAGCCGACCCGCCGCTGCTCGTGGCTGGCGACGCGATCGAGCGGCTTGAGCAACTGGCATCCGCCGCGCCGCCCGACGCGACGCTCGTCATCAGCACCCCGGGCATGCTGGTCTACCTTCCCCGCGCCGAGCGGGAGACGCTGATCGATCGCATCGGCGGGATGGATGCCCGATGGATCACGATCGACCAGCCCGGTCTGCACGACGGTTGGGAACCGCCGATCAGGGTGGAGGACTTCCGCGGGTTCGCGGTCGCCCTTGACGGGCGGGTGTGTGCCGATGCCGATCCACTCGGGCGCTGGTGGGAGTGGCGTGCCGAGGGCGGGACGGATGCGACGTAGCCTGAAACCATGCTCGGAGACCTCTCTGATCGCGACCGCGCGATCCTGACGCTGGAAGCGGCCTGGCCGCGGCACGGCGGCATGAAAGAGGAGACGATCCGTACGCAGCTGGGGATGAGCCCCGCACGCTATTACCAACTGCTCGGCCGGCTCATCGAGACCGAGCAGGCGCTGCAGTTCGACCCGCTGCTGGTGCGGCGGCTCCGTCGGCTACGGGACGCCCGCGGCGCGCAGCGCTCGTCTCGGATGCGGGGCTTCGTCGGCTGACACCGACGTCGAGCCCGGCGCTCGCTGGGGATTCACGGCAACCGCCCGCTAGCATCAAGGGGTGTCACAGCAGCCCCACGATCGTTTCGACGACATCCCCCGCGGCTCGGGGCGCGTCGGCGCCCACCGCGCCGAGCAGCCCGGTATGAATGCGCTGGTCGTGCTGCTCTGGTCAGCGGCCGTCGCTCTCGTGCTCATCGTCGCCGGTATCTTCGCAGCCCTCGTCATGATGGATCGCATCTCGTTCGGGCCGGGGGATTCCTCGCCTTCCGCGTCGCAGAGCGAGGAAGGGTCGCCAGCTGAGATCGACACGTCGTACCGTGTGCTGATCCTCAACGCGACCTCGCAGGATGGGCTCGTCGCCGAGGCCGAGGAGGCGCTGCTGGCGCAGGGTTGGTCGCAGGGCGACGTGTTCGGCAGCGACAGGGCCAGCGAAGAGTTCGAGACCACGACGGTGTTCTACGTCGACGACGCCGACGAGGCGGCCGCGCTCGGCGTGGCCGAGGTGATCGGCGGTGCTGCCGTGCAGCAGAGCGACTTCTACGCGGACTTCAACGACAGCGAACACCCACAGCTGACGGTCGTGTTGGGAACGGACCGCGTGAGCGGCGGGGCCCCGTCGACCGACGAATCCGAAGACTCTCCCGCCGAATGATCCGTGCCGGACGCACCGGCACCACGCGGCTTGCACTCTCATGGGTCGAGTGCCAAACTGGGTGTTAGCACTCGCGTACTCTGAGTGCTAACACCCATCGCCTACGTCCGGGAGGGACGAAAGACTCATGGCAAAGATCATCGCTTTCGATGAGGAGGCCCGCCGCGGCCTCGAGCGCGGCCTGAACACCCTGGCCGACGCCGTCAAGGTGACCCTCGGCCCGCGTGGTCGCAACGTCGTGCTCGAGAAGAAGTGGGGCGCCCCCACGATCACGAACGACGGTGTGTCGATCGCCAAGGAGATCGAGCTCGACGACCCGTACGAGAAGATCGGTGCGGAGCTCGTCAAGGAGGTCGCCAAGAAGACCGACGACGTCGCCGGTGACGGAACCACCACCGCAACCGTTCTCGCCCAGGCACTGGTGCGCGAGGGCCTGCGCAACGTCGCAGCCGGCGCGGACCCCATCTCGCTCAAGCGCGGCATCGAGAAGGCCGTCGCGGCCATCACCGAAGACCTGCTGAGCAGCGCCAAGGAGATCGAGTCGAAGGAGCAGATCGCCGCCACCGCGTCGATCTCCGCCGCCGACAACGAGATCGGCGCGCTGATCGCCGAGGCGATCGACAAGGTCGGCAAGGAGGGTGTGGTCACCGTCGAGGAGTCGCAGACCTTCGGCACCGAGCTCGAGCTCACCGAGGGCATGCGCTTCGACAAGGGCTACCTGAACCCCTACTTCGTCACGGACCCCGAGCGTCAGGAAGCGGTCTTCGAGGACCCCTACATCCTCATCGCCAACCAGAAGATCGGCAACATCAAGGACCTGCTGCCGGTCGTCGACAAGGTGATCCAGGACGGCAAGGAGCTCGTCATCATCGCCGAGGACGTCGAGGGCGAGGCTCTCGCGACGCTCGTGCTGAACAAGATCCGCGGCATCTTCAAGTCGGTCGCCGTCAAGGCTCCCGGCTTCGGCGACCGTCGCAAGGCGCAGCTGCAGGACATCGCGATCCTCACCGGTGGTCAGGTCATCACCGAAGAGGTCGGCCTCAAGCTCGAGAACACCACGCTCGACCTGCTCGGCCGCGCGCGCAAGGTCATCGTCACCAAGGACGAGACCACGATCGTCGAGGGTGCCGGTGAGGCATCCGTGATCGAGGGTCGCGTGACCCAGATCCGTCGCGAGATCGAGAACACCGACAGCGACTACGACCGCGAGAAGCTGCAGGAGCGCCTCGCCAAGCTCGCCGGTGGCGTCGCCGTCATCAAGGCGGGCGCGGCCACCGAGGTCGAGCTCAAGGAGCGCAAGCACCGCATCGAGGACGCCGTCCGCAACGCCAAGGCTGCGGTTGAAGAGGGCATCGTCCCCGGCGGTGGCGTCGCGCTGCTGCAGTCGGCCAAGGTTCTCGACAACCTGCAGCTCACCGGTGACGAGGCAACGGGCGCGAACATCGTGCGCGTCGCCACCGAGGCACCGCTGAAGCAGATCGCCATCAACGCCGGCCTCGAGCCCGGTGTCGTGTCGCACAAGGTCTCGGAGCTCCCCGCGGGCCAGGGCCTGAACGCGGCCACCGGCGAGTACGGCGACATGTTCGCACAGGGAATCATCGACCCGGCGAAGGTCACCCGCTCGGCGCTGCAGAACGCGGCCTCGATCGCCGGTCTGTTCCTCACCACCGAGGTCGTCGTCGCTGACAAGCCCGAGAAGGCTCCGGCCGCTCCGGCTGACCCGACCGGTGGCATGGACTTCTGATCTGATCTGATCTGATCTGATCAGGGCCCATCGGCTCACACACAGAACGCCCCCTGCTTGTGCAGGGGGCGTTCTGCGTGTCGCGCCCGCCGGCCGCTGAAACGGGCCTCAGCGGAACAGGCTCGCCGAGTACTGGTCCGCCTCGGCGTACTGGCTGGCGGCCGACCCGAGCGCGGTGCTGATCGACGCGAGCACTTGCTCGACGTGCATCTGTGCGCCGCGCCACTGCTCGCCGCACTGCTGGAAGGCGTTGGCCGCGGTGCCGGTCCAGGTGGACTGCAGCTGAGTCAGTTGCGCCATCAGCGCGGTGGACTCGCTCTGCAGACGCTCCATGGTGGCGCGGGCGGCTCCGTGTGCGGCGTTGACCGCATCGGTGTCGACGGTGAAGACGGACATGGGTTCTCCTCTCAACGGGCTTCTGACTCTAGAAGCGCGCGGCAGGGCCGAGAGGTGCCGTTCGCGGGAGCTGTGCACAACTTCCGGCATCCGCCGAATGTGCACGGCGAACCGTCAGAGGTCGAGGCGCTGAATCGGCTGCGTCTCTTCGAGCAGGTGCGCCGGCGTCGCCTGGGGCGAGGCCAGCGGAAGCGATACCACGAAGGTCGCGCCGCCACCGGGGGTCTCATCCACCCGCACCGAGCCGTGCAGCGATTCGATGATGGACGCCACGATCGCGAGTCCCAGACCGGCACCGCCGGTCTCACGGGCTCGCGAGGTGTCGGCGCGCCAGAACCGTTCGAAGATGTGCTCACGAATCTGCGGGGGGATGCCATCGCCGTGATCGACGATCGCGATCGTACCGACGCCGCGGCGCCGGTCAGCACCGACGACGATCTCGATCGGCGCGTCTTCCGGCGAGAAGCGGCGCGCGTTGCCGAGCAGGTTCGTCACGACCTGCCGCACCTTGTTGTCCTCGCCCATCACGATCGGAGGCGTGCGCACGGGGGCATCGGTCGCTTCGGTGAAGTCGATCGACGGCACCTGCTCGGTCGGGGTGGGCTTGGGGCGGCGTCGCAGCCGAGACAGCGGCCCGCCGGCGCGCCCCGGCGCGGGGGTCGGCTTGGTCGGAGCGGGGCTCACCGGTGCGTGCAGGTGCGGTTCGACGGGGCCGTCGGCGGTGGTGTCGATCACCGTGACCGTGCGACCGGGGGCGGCGACGCGCACGTCGAGAGCAGCGTCACGAGCGATCGGACGCAGATCGAGCGGTTCGATCTGCAGCTCCCGCGAGCGTTCCTCGTCGAGACGTGCCAGGGCGAGGAGGTCCTCGACCAGGACGCCCATGCGGATCGCCTCTTTCTCAATGCGCTCCATCGCCCGCGCGGTGTCCTCATCGCCGTGGATGGCGCCCATGCGGTACAGCTCGGCGTACCCGCGCACGCTCACGAGCGGAGTGCGCAGTTCATGGCTCGCATCGCCGATGAAGCGGCGCATGTTCTGCACGGTGCGATCGCGCTGGGCGATCGACCTGTCGACGCGGTCGAGCATGGTGTTGATGGCCGCATTGAGGCGTCCGACCTCGGTGGTCGGCTCGAGGTCGGTGAGTCGTTGGCTGAAGTCCCCGGCGGCGATGGCCATGGCCGTGGACTCGACGTGGCCCAGGCGCCGGAAGGTCAGCGTCACCAGCACGCGCGTGAGCAATGCCGCCAGCAGGATCGTGACGAGCGCGACGGTCGTGTACACGGCTGAGTAGGTGCCGACGATCCGGTCGGCCTCTTCCAAGGGCAGCGCGACGACCTGCACATACAGGTTGTTCGGTGCGCTCTGCGCGGGCTGCGGCGAGACCGCGGCATGGAACTGCAGCCCGTCGGGCCCGCTCAGGGGGATGACCTTGTCTTCTCGGGCCTTCGCCTGCTGAAGGGTGAGAGTCTCGGGAAAGACGGGGCGGCGTTCTGCGGAGTGACCGCCGGCCTCGGCGATCATCGTGCCATCGGTCTGGTAAAACGCGACCACGAAGTCCGTGGCCCGCGGCGCGTCCGCCGCGGGATCGAAGATCAAGCCGCCGTCGCCCGCCGACACGTCGAAGAAGCGCTCGGCCTGCCCGGTGGTCGCCAGCGCGGGCAACTGCGCGTCGATGTTGTCGATCATCGCCGTGCGCAGGATGGGAACGGTGCCGATTCCGGCGATCACCAGGCCCAGGGCGAGTACCGCGACGGTGACGCCGGTGACCTTCGCGCGCAGGCTGATGCGCCGCCACCACTGGGTGACGGCATCGGATCCGTTTGCCATGACCGTCTTCCGCTGGGCGTCAGGCGGACTTGCCGACCTTCAGCATGTATCCGAAACCGCGCTTGGTCTGGATCACGGACTCCTCGGTGTGCGGGTCGATCTTGCGTCGCAGATACGAGATGTAGCTCTCGACGATGCCGGCATCGCCGTTGAAGTCGTACTCCCAGACGTGATCGAGGATCTGGGCCTTCGACAGCACGCGGTTGGGGTTGAGCATGAGGTACTTGAGCAGCTTGAACTCGGTCGGGCTGAGCTCGATCGGGATCTTGCCGACGAAGACGTCGTGTGTGTCCTGGTCCATCGAGAGCTCGCCGGCACGGATCAGCGACTCCTCATCGGCCTGCATGGTGCGTCGCAGGATCGCCTGCGCGCGGGCGACGATCTCGTCGAGTGCGAACGGCTTGGTGACGTAGTCGTCGCCGCCCGAGTTGAGGCCCTCGATCTTGTCCTGGGTATCATCCTTCGCGGTGAGGAACAGGATCGGCGCGGTGAATCCGGCACCGCGGAGGCGCTTGGTGACGCTGAAGCCGTTCATATCGGGCAGCATCACGTCGAGGATGATGAGGTCAGGCTCCTCTTCGAGGACGGCCGAGATGGTGGCCGCGCCGTTGGCGACCGTCTTCACCTTGAAGCCGGCGAAGCTGAGACCCCGGGAGAGCAGGTCGCGGATGTTCGGTTCGTCGTCGACGACCAGAATGCGCGCATCAGTCATGACCCCATTATGGTGACTTCGCCATGGTGTCGGCTGATTGTCTTCGGAGGTGCGGCGCTTCACCCGTTCATGGAGTGAGTGTGAGTCGGATGCCCGCTACGCGGCGGTCAGGTCGTGGGCGTCGAGGATCGTGTAGCTGTACCCCTGCTCGGCGAGGAACCGCTGCCGGTTCTGCGCGTAGTCCTGGTCGACGGTGTCGCGGGCGATCAGCGTGTAGAAGCTCGCGGTATGGTTCGACTGCTTGGGGCGCAGCAACCGGCCCAGACGCTGGGCCTCCTCCTGGCGGGAACCGAACGAACCCGACACCTGGATGGCGACGGATGCCTCGGGCAGGTCGATTGAGAAGTTCGCGACCTTCGAGACCACGAGAAGCGAGATCTCGCCTTCGCGGAACTGCCGGTACAGCTCCTCACGTTCGTCGACCGGTGTCGCACCGGTGATCTGCGGCGCACCGAGGGCATCCGAAAGCGCCTCGAGCTGGTCGAGGTACTGGCCGATGACGAGGATTCGCTCACCGGGGTGTTTGTCGATCAGCTCGCGTACGGCGGTGATCTTCGCCGGTGCCGATGCCGCGAGGCGGTAGCGCTCGTCGTCGGTCGCGGCGGCGTACTCCAGCCGGTCGCTCGGCGGCAGATCCACCCGCACCTCGAAGCATGCCGCGGGCGAGATGAATCCCTGTGCCTCGATCTGCTTCCACGGTGCGTCGAAGCGCTTCGGTCCGATCAGGCTGAACACGTCGCCTTCGCGGCCGTCCTCGCGCACCAGCGTGGCGGTCAGCCCGATCCGGCGGCGCGCCTGCAGATCAGCGGTCAGCTTGAACACCGGCGCCGGCAGCAGGTGCACCTCGTCGTACACGATCAACCCCCAGTCCATCTCGTCGAGCAGCGACAGGTGGGCGTACTGGCCCTTCCGCTTCGCCGTCAGAATCTGGTAGGTGGCGATCGTGACCGGCTTGACCTCCTTGGCCTGCCCGGAGTACTCGCCAATCTCCTCGGGAGTCAGCGAGGTGCGCTTGAGCAACTCGTCGCGCCACTGGCGGGCCGAGACGGTGTTGGTCACCAGGATCAGGGTCGTCGTCCCGGTTGCCGCCATGGCTCCCGCGCCGACGATCGTCTTTCCGGCGCCGCAGGGGAGCACGACCACCCCGGAACCGTCCTTCGCGAACGCGTCGACGGCCTCACGCTGGTAGGGGCGCATCGTCCAGCCGTCCTCGGCGAGATCGATCTCGTGCGGAGTGCCGGGGGTGTACCCGGCGAGATCCTCGGCCGGCCACCCGATCTTGAGCAGCTCCTGCTTGACCTGCCCGCGCGCCCAGGCGTCGACGACGTAAGTGTCGGGACTCGGATGCCCGATGAGCAGCGGCTGGATGCGCTTGTTCCCCGCCACCTGTGTCAGCACCGCCGGATCGCTGGAGCGCAGGATGAGCGCACCCTCGTCGTCGCGCTCGATCACCAGGCGGCCGTACCGGTTCACCGTCTCGCGCAGGTCGACGGCCACCGATGGCGGCACGGGGAAGCGCGACCACCGGTCGAGCGTCTCGAGCATGTCCTCAGCGGTGTGGCCCGCCGCGCGAGCGTTCCACAGACCCAATCGCGTGATGCGGTAGGTGTGGATGTGCTCCGGTGCGCGCTCAAGCTCGGCGAAGATCGCCAGTTCGTGCCGGGCCGACTCGGCATCGGCGTGCGCGACCTCCAGCAGCACGGTGCGGTCGCTCTGGACGATCAGGGGGCCATCAGACATAGCGGATCAGTCTACCCGCCGCCCATGTGGTCAGCTCTCCAGCATCCGCACCGAGCGGATGCTGCGCACCGGCAGCGTTCGCTCCACGTCGGCGGCGCGGTCGCGACCGCGCAGGCGGCCGCCGCCGAGCCCGGATGCCTCCAGCGTGAGCTCCCGGCTTGAACCGTCGGGCATCGCCACCTCGACGACCACGAGTGCGCGAGCGCGGACTGCTGCATCCAACTCGCGGTCGAGCCAGGCGGCATCCGCATCCGGCCCCTGCCGGGCGCGCAGCCGTGCGATCAGCGGCGCGTACGACGGCTCGTGCGGGCCCTCGGCCGGTGCCAGCCGGGTGCGCGAGGCGGCCACCGGGATCCCGTCTCGATCCACCAACGTCGCCGGGTAGCGGGCGTCGGTCAGCGCCCAGGTCACGGTCTGCGCACCGACCCGCGACACGAGCACGTCGCCATCGCGCACCAGGCCCATCGGGCGCAGGTTGCGATCGATCTCGATCGCTTCCAGTAGATGGTCGTCAGCGCTCGACACCACCGTGCCGCCGGTCGCGTCGGGGCCGACTCGCACCAGGCCATGACGCGCCGCCGTCTGGGCGAGCAGGTACTCCAGGGGTTGCGGGACGCCGGTCAGCGACACCTCGCGCAGGAACTCGAGGATCCTCTGCTCGGTCTCACCTTCGGCCAGTGCACGAGCGAGGGCATCCGCCGTGAAACGGTACGACGACGCCTGCGCCGCCGACTCGTGTTCGGTCATCGCCCGCAGCCGGTTGTCGAGTGCCGGCACCAGGGGGCCCGGCGCGATCGCGGTGAGGTCGTTCTGCAGGAACAGCCGGTCCACCTCGGTCGGCAGGAGTGCTTCGAGCGCGCTCGTGTCAACGGCTGCGCCGGTGCGCAGCGGCTCAGCCCACTCGGGTTCGGTGCCGTCCTCGGCGAGTAAGCCCAGGTGCTCGGCGAGCCGCTGCAGCTGCGCGGCCCGCGCCGGCCAGGCCGGGTCCCAAGGATGCGCCTGCGGCCAGTGCGCCGCCGGAAGCCACCCGTTCGCGGAGCGGATGCCGCGCGGCAGAGCCGCCCGGAAAGCGTCGGCGACCTGCGCCCATCGCGGTCCGAACGAGGCAGTCAGCCACTCCTCGGCGCCGGCGGTGAGGCGCAGTTCGCGGTCGACCGGACGCACGAGCCCGGCCATCTCGGCGAGCATCCGAAGATCCTCGACGTTGCCGGCACCGGCGAACTGTCGCCGCTCCGAGGCACTCAGCGCGCCGGTCGCCACCAACGACAGCGGTGCGGAACGCGTCGCAAGCAGCAGATCGGCCACCGCGCCGATGGTCGTGAAGGCGCGTTCCGCGGCGCGTGCGGCGACGGCGTCGGATGCCCTCTCCACGGTGGTCTGCGCGGGGTGCGGCACCGGGCCGCGGGCCGTCACGGCGGCGGTGACCGGTGCCGGTGCGCGGCCGTCGGCGTCCAGAAGCGCGAGATCGTCCAGGGCGGCCGGAGCTGTGGCATCCGATGATCCGGCGACCGCCGCGTGCACCGTCTGTGCCTCAGGCAGAGTGAGTGCTTCGAGACCGCGATCGATCGACGCGGACTCGAGCAACGCCTCGGCCGCGTCGAAGAAGTCCTCCCACGCGACGTCCGGGCGCACCCCCCTGATGCGCAGCAGCCGTTCCAGCTGCGCATCGCTCGCCGCGGCGAGCCGGTCGGCCAGCGGGCGTGCGTGGGTGCTCATCGGGGCCGCTTGTTCTCAGGACCGCTTGTTCGCGCGTCCCTTGCGCACGAAACTGATCGTCAGCAGCGCGATGATCATCACGAACGCCAGCGGCAGACCGAACAGGGGGAGCGCCGCGACGAACGGCCAGACGCCGCTGCCGAACGACTCCTGATCCATGCCGGTGGACGTTCCGATGATGATCGCGAAGAAGCTGATGATGGAGGCGGCGGCGAGGCCGAGCGCCCCGTACGCCAGGAATCGTTCCAGGCTGCCGGTGCGTGGTTCGGGGCTCTGCTCATGCGTGCTCATCCTTCTCAGCGTATCGCCTGCGGCTCACCGGCAGACGGGTAGGCTGGAGGCAGTCGCGCGCCGCGCGGCTTTTCATCATTCTTCAGTGAGGTTCTCGCATGCCCACCGGCAAGGTCAGGTTCTACGACGACGAGAAGGGGTTCGGCTTCATCGCAGGCGATGACGGTCAGGACGTCTTCCTGCACGCCTCGGCCCTTCCCGAAGGCGTCGCGGTCAAGAAGAACTCGCGCGTCGAGTTCGGTCTCGCCGATGGTCGCAAGGGGCCGCAGGCGCTGTCCGTGCGCGTGCTGGACGCCCCGCCGAGCCTGGCGAAGGCCGCACGCAAGAACGCCGACGACATGGCCGTCATCGTCGAGGACCTGGTGCGTCTGCTCGACGAGATGGGCGGAGCACTGCGCCACGGGCGCTACCCCTCCCCGGCCCAGGGTCGCAAGATCGCTGCCGTGCTGCGCAAGGTCGCCGATGACCTCGACGCCTGACGAACTCGCCGCGGCGACGCGAGAGCTCGCCCTGGCCGCGCTGCACGAGATCACTCCTGCAGCGACTGTCGGCCCGCCCGCCGGGTACAGCGTCGACGACTCGGGCGCCGTCTCACTGCGCTTCGAGAACCGTCTCTCCGGGTATCCGGGGTGGTACTGGACGGTCAGTGTCGCCCAGGTCGACGACGCGGAGCCCACCGTGCTCGAGGTCGAGCTCATGCCGGGCGAGGGTGCGCTACTGGCACCGGACTGGGTGCCGTGGGCTGAGCGCCTGGCCGAGTACCGTGCACATCAGGCGGAACTCGCCGCGCAGGGCGCAGAGTCGGATGCTGACGAAGAAGACGCCGACGACGATGACGCCGACCTCGACGACGTCGACGACCTCGACGCGTCGGACTTCGACGAAGACGGCTCGCCGCACCTGCACGGCGGAGATCTCGACGGCGTCGACATCGACGAGCTCGATGAGGATGACGCTGATGAGGCGGACGACGAGTCCTGAGCCGTGCGTCTGCCGAGCCCCGCGCTCTGAGCCTCGCGCTCTCTGACGACTGAACCGCTCGCTCACTGACGAACTCGCGCACTCACGACGAAAGAGCCCCGCCCGCGGATCGATGGTCTGCGGGCGGGGCTCTGTGTTGAAGTCAGGTCTGGATCAGCCCTGCTGCGCAAGCACGTAGTCGATCGAGCGGATCAGCTGCCGCACGTCATCGGGCTCGATCGCCACGAACGTCGCCACCCGCAGCTGGTTGCGGCCGAGCTTGCGGTACGGCTCGGTGTCGACGACCCCGTTCGCGCGCAACGTCTTGGCGATGGCTGCGGCGTCGATGCTGTCGTCGAAGTCGATCGTGACGACGACGGGGGAGCGGTCGGCCGGGTTGGCGACGAACGGCGTCGCGACGTCGGATGCGCTTGCCCAGTCGTACAGCAGGCCGGAGGACTCCGCGGTGCGGTCAGCGGCCCAACTGAGGCCTCCGTTGCCCAGCATCCACTCCAGCTGCGAGTCGAGCAGGTGCAGGGTGGTGAGCGCCGGTGTGTTCAGCGTCTGGTTCAGGCGCGAGTTGTCGACCGCGTTCTTCAGGCTGAGGAACTCGGGGATGTATCGGTCCGAGGCGGCGATGCGTTCGATGCGTTCGATGGCAGCCGGAGACATCGCGGCGAACCAGATGCCGCCGTCCGAGCCGAGGTTCTTCTGCGGTGCGAAGTAGTACACGTCTGCCTGCGTGGCGTCGAAGTCGATGCCGCCGGCCGCGCTGGTCGCATCGATGACCGTCAGTGCCCCGTCGGCGGCGACGCGCTGTACAGGGGCGGCGACGCCGGTGGAGGTCTCGTTGTGTGGCCAGGCATACACGTCGACGCCGTCGACGAGCTCGGGCGTCGTCGCGGTGCCCGGCTCTGCCTGGCGGACGTCGGGTGCCTCCAGCCACGGGGCGGCGGCGGCCTTGGCGAACTTGCCGCCGAACTCGCCGAACACGAGGTTCTGGCTGCGGCGCTCGATGAGGCCGAATGCCGCGGCATCCCAGAACGCCGTGGAGCCACCGTTGCCGAGCACGATCTCGTACCCGTCCGGCAGGCGGAACAGGCTCGTGAGACGCTCTCGGACGCTGCCGACGAGGTTCTTGACGCCCGCCTGGCGGTGCGAGGTGCCCAGCAGGCTCATGCCCACCGAGGACAGCGCCTCGATCTGCGCGGGGCGCACTTTGGACGGACCACAGCCGAAGCGTCCGTCGACGGGCAGGAGTTCACGGGGGATCTCGATCGCCATGCTGTTGATTGTATGCCGCATGGGAAGTGCCATCCGTCGTGTGACGAGCCGCTGACGACCGCCGGGAAGGTAGGCTTGCCTAACACGCTTCGGAGGGCCCGCATGACCGATTTGATCGACACCACAGAGATGTATCTGCGCACCATCCTCGAACTCGAGGAGGAGAACATCGTGCCGCTGCGCGCACGCATCTCGGAGCGCCTCGGGCACTCCGGTCCGACCGTCTCGCAGACGGTGGGGCGCATGGAGCGCGACGGCCTGGTCGTCGTGTCCGAGGATCGGCGCCTCGAACTCACCGAGGACGGTCGCCGCAAGGCCGTCGACGTGATGCGCAAGCACCGTCTCGCCGAGCGCCTGCTGTCGGATGTCATCGGTCTGGACTGGGCGTACGTGCACGACGAGGCGTGCCGGTGGGAGCACGTGATGAGCGAGCAGGTCGAGCGCCGCTTGGTCGAACTGCTCGGGCATCCGACCGAATCTCCCTACGGCAACCCGATCCCCGGTCTCGACCAGCTCGGTGACGTCGCCACGCCGGCGTTCGACGAGGGCGTCATCGGCTTGGTCAAGAAGCTCGACGCCGAGGGTGGCCCCATTCAGGGCACCGTGCGCCGTCTCGCCGAGCCCGCGCAGGTCGACCCCGAGCTTCTCGAGCAGTTGCGCGAGGCCGGTGTCGTGCCCGGCGCAACAGGCGACTACCGCTACAGCGAGGGGTACGTCCTGATCCGTATGGAGGGTCGGGAAGAGGGGCTGGAGCTTCCGGTCGAGCTCGCATCGCACATCTTCCTGGTGCAGTCAAAGGCCTGATCAGGACTTGTTTTTCGGTCGGTGGAGCGGATTGCCAGGTTCTGAGGGTGACAGAAACGTTATCGTCCGGTAGCCTCGGTGAAGTCGTCGGCGCAGAAGCCCGCCGGTGACGATCGCGAGGATCGCCTCCCCGGTTCATCGTCCTCGCGAGCAGTTCGCACAACGTGCCGTGTCATACGTGCCCGAGAATCGACATTGCTGATGAACCGGCGCTTTACCCGAGCGCGGAGGCGCAGGAGGACACCCTTTTGGCCGCAGATATCGTCACGACCGAGACAGCTGAAGACAAGAAGTCCGTACGGGCGCGCGTATCCGACGCACGCCGCGCGAGCGTCAAGCCGATGCGAACGGTCGCGATCTTCGCGGCCGTGAGCGCGCTGGTCGCCGCTGTCGCACTTCCCGCCTACGCGGCGACTAACCCGGTCACAGACCAGGCAACCACCCTGCAGCAGATGGCTGTGAGCGATGCGCAGTCGCTCGTTGTCGCCTCAGAGGCCACCGCAGCGCCCCTGGAGCGCGGTGAGTACTCGGCGACCACGCCGGACGAGATCGCGAAGAAGAAGGCCGAAGAGGCAGCCAAGGCCCGTGCCGCAGCCGCCGCTCGTGTCGCCGCGGCCAACAACAGCGGCGCTGCGATCAGCGATGCCGACCTCCGGCTGGCAGCTGCCGGCTCGGGTGCGGTCCGCTATCCGGTTCCGCAGGGCTCGTACTACGTCAGCCGCACCCTCGGCAACGGTCACAACGGCGCCGACATGGTCGCCCCTGCGGGTACGCCGATCTTCGCGACGGCCAGCGGAGTCGTGCGCATCTCGTCCGAGGGCTACTACGGCTACGGCGTGGCCATCGTGATCGACTCGGTCGTCGGCGGCCAGCGCGTGTCGACGCTCTACGCGCACATGATCAACGGAAGCCGCGCCGTGCAGGCGGGGCAGACCGTCGAGGCCGGCCAGTTCATCGGCAAGGTCGGTAACACCGGTCGCTCCTACGGCGCTCACCTGCACTACGAGGTCAAGGTCAACGGTTCGCTCGTCGAGCCGATCAGCTGGCTGCGCGCCAACGCTTCCTGACCCGACACGTTGCCGCGGTTCATCTGCGGTTCGCCTTCTGGTCAGGGCGATGGGCTAGCCTGTACGCGTCGTCGTACAGGCAGGAGAAGCAGATGGAACCGATACCGGGCATCCGAACCATGGATGCGCACGGCCATCGGAGCCATCTGCACCGTCCGCAGGGACGGTTCGGTTCCGCCGAGCGCGAATGGCGCTGTCGCTAGACAGCGCCTTTTTCGTCTCTGCCCTCATCTGCCGCCCGTGCGACGTCGTGTGAGTCGAGAGTGCCGGGAAGCCATCCCGGCGGATCGAAGGGATGACGACGATGCGCACACTGGTACTGAACGCCGGATATGAACCGCTCACGGTGGTCTCGTTCAAGAGAGCCCTGGTCCTGGTCATGAATGACAAGGCGAGCGTGATCGAGCACGTGGAGAACGACCCCGTTGTGGCCGGACGCAACGCCTACGACAGACCCGTCGTGATCCTGCTCACCCGCTATGTGCGCGTGCCGTCGACGCGCAGAGTGCCGGTGACGCGTCGCGGCGTGCTGCGTCGCGATGAGCACCGGTGCGGCTATTGCGGCAAGTCTGCGGCGACCATCGACCATGTGCTTCCCCGTTCCCGTGGGGGAGGGAACAGCTGGGAGAACCTCGTCGCCTGCTGCCTGAGGTGCAACAACGCCAAGAGCGATCGCACGCCGCAGGAGATGGGCTGGGCGCTGCGAGTGACGCCGCGGCAACCGCGTGGTACGTCGTGGACGCTGCGGGGCGCGGAGCGAGGAGACCCGCGGTGGGAGCCGTATCTGGCGCTTGCGGCCTAGCCGTTCGGCCGACGCATTGCTGGTGCCCTCGACAGGATTCGAACCTGCGACCTGCCCTTTAGGAGAGGGCTGCTCTATCCAACTGAGCTACGAAGGCGCACGGCAAGTCTAACCGTGTCGGATCGGCGACGAGAGCGCGAGAGGGCGCCGGGAACAACCCGGCACCCTCTCGGCGTCGTCAGTGAGCGGCGTTGTAGGCGTCCACGATCTCGGCGGGAATGCGCCCGCGCTCGGAGACCTCGTGGCCCTGCTCCTTCGCCCACGCGCGGATCGCGGCGGAATCGGAGTTGCGTGCCGCACGGCGGCGGGGGGTCGATGCGCGGGCTCCAGACGCCGACGACCGGCGTCCCGCTTCGATGTACGGCGCGAGCGCGACACGCAGCTCCTCGGCGTGAGCAGCCGTCAGATCGATCTCGTAGGCGGTTCCATTCAGAGAGAAATGAATGGTCTCGCCCTCGCCGACCTCGAGCAGTGTTCCGTCGATGTCGTCAACCAGTTGATGCACAATTCGTCGAGCCATGCAGGTCACACTATTCCGACATCTCGGAGGTGGCAATACGCCACGCGCATTGATGTCAGAGAATTGCGTCGCCGACGATCTCGAATTCGACGAATCAATTCAGCCGATCGATTCAGGGCAATAGGCCGAGACGGCGGGCTCGGGTCACAGCCGCGTGGCGCGTTGACGCATCGAGCTTCGACATCGCCGCACCAAGGTACGCCTTGACAGTGCCCTCGCGCAGGCTGAGCTGGGCAGCGATCTGTGCGTTCGTCGATCCCATCGCGGCACACGAGAGCACATCAAGTTCGCGTCGCGAGAGGTGCACGGTCTGCACCGGTTCGGTCACGGGCTCTGCCTGGGTCGCGGCAAGTCCCAGCAGCCGCCGTTCGACGGACGCGATCCGACCGCGTAGCGCGTCATCGGTGAGCAGCGCGGCGATGCTGCGCAACTCGGCGAAGCTCTCGCGCAGGTCCTCGCGCTGCGTGGCGTCCAGCACCGGGGCCGGTGCCATCTCGCGCACGCGTCGCTCTACCTCGTCGCGCACCCGCAGCTCGGTGCCGATCCGTTGCACGACGCCCATGGCGGGAGCCGTCGTGACTCCGCCGATCTGAGACTCCTCCCACGCGCCGGCGTAGAGGACGCCTCGGGGGCGGCCATCGACGATGATCGGCAGCGCCAGCAGAGTGCGCAGGCCTTCGCCCAGCACGTACACGTCGTAGTCGTGAGTGATCTGTCGGGAGGTGCGGTAGTCATTGGTCATCCGCGGACGCAACTCGATCATCGCTCGTCCGCCCAATCCGCGCTCGGGCCGGACGCTCAGTCCGTCCAAGCTGCGCGTGCGGTTTCCGATGATGTTGGTCACCGACACGGTGCCGTGATCGATGAGTCCGCCGAATGCGACCGGGAAACGGGTACAGCGAGCCAGCTCGCGCACCCCCTCGGCGACGAGCTGCTCGACCGGTTCGCACCGTGCGATCGTGCTCAAACGACTACCAACTTTCGGGGGTGACGACCCCGTCCACCCATTTCGTAGCGTCGACCCTATCACTCGCGCGGCACTGCCGCGTGGCAATGGACATGCGGCAAGGAGGCCTCATGACAGATCGAATCATCGATGAATCCGGTGGCGGAATCGACTACATCGCGGTGGAGGAATCCGAGAGGTTCCAGGGACTCAAGCGCATGCAACGGTCATTCATCTTCCCGCTCGCGGCGTTCTTCCTGCTGTGGTACTTCGCCTATGTACTGCTCGCCGCATTCGCTGCGGACTTCATGAGCCAGCGCGTCTGGGGCGACATCACGGTCGGACTGATTCTCGGACTCGGACAGTTCGTCACGACATTCGCGATCACGATGGCGTACGTTTCCTTCGCGAACCGCAAGCTCGATCCGGTGGCGAAAGAAATCCGTGAGGACCTGGAGCGGGCGGAGGTCGCGAAATGACCGAGATTACGTATGCCGCCGCGAGTTCGCAGAACGATCCCGTTCTCAACATCGCCATCTTCGGCGCATTCGTCGCCGTCACACTCTTCATCGTGATCCGCGCCAGCCGCAACAACAAGACGGCGGCTGACTACTACGCGGCCGGCCGCTCGTTCAGCGGCACGCAGAACGGATTCGCGATCGCGGGCGACTATCTGTCGGCCGCGTCCTTCCTCGGAATCGTCGGGGCGATCGCCGTGAACGGCTACGACGGGTTCCTGTACTCGATCGGGTTCCTCGTCGCATGGTTGGTGGCCCTGTTGCTCGTCGCAGAGCTGATGCGCAACACCGGCAAGTTCACCATGGCCGACGTGCTCGCGTTCCGGCTCAAGCAGCGTCCCGTGCGGATGGCGGCTGCGGTGACAACCCTCGCCGTGTGTTTCTTCTACCTGCTCGCGCAGATGGCCGGCGCCGGCGGGTTGGTCTCACTGCTGCTCGGCATCGACAGTCGCGTCGGGCAATCGGTCGTGATCGCGATCGTCGGTGTGCTGATGATCGTGTACGTGCTCATCGGAGGTATGAAGGGCACCACGTGGGTGCAGATCGTCAAGGCGGGCCTGCTCATCGCGGGCGCCGTCGGGATGGCGCTGTGGGTGCTCGCCCTGAACGGGTTCAGCTTGAACACGCTGTTGGAGGCCGCGGTGGCGCAGTCGCCTGACGGTGAGAAGGTGCTCGGCCCGGGCCTCAAGTACGGTGCGAACCCGATCGACTTCATCTCGCTGGGCATGGCGCTGGTGCTCGGCACGGCCGGGCTGCCGCACGTGCTGATGCGCTTCTACACCGTGCCGACGGCCAAGGAGGCGCGCCGATCGGTCGTGTGGGCGATCTGGCTGATCGGCCTGTTCTATCTGCTGACGCTGGTGCTCGGCTACGGCGCCGGTGCACTGGTGGGTGGCGAGACGATCCTCAGCGCTCCCGGAGGCGTCAACTCGGCCGCACCCCTGCTGGCACAGGCGCTGGGCGGCCCCGTGCTGATGGGCTTCATCTCGGCGGTGGCTTTTGCCACGATCCTGGCGGTCGTGGCCGGCCTCACCATCACGGCGGCGGCATCGTTCGCCCATGACATCTATGCGAACGTCATCAAGCGCGACAAGAACGGAAAGGTGACGGCCGACCCGAACGGCGAGGTCAAGGTCGCTCGGCGCACCGTCATCGTGATCGGCGTGCTGGCGATCCTCGGCGGCATCGGCGCCCAGGGGCAGAACATCGCCTTCCTCGTCGCGCTGGCCTTCGCGGTGGCCGCCAGTGCGAATCTGCCGACCATCCTCTACTCGCTGTTCTGGAAGAAGTTCAACACCCGTGGCGCGGTGTGGAGCATGTACGGAGGTCTGCTGGGAGCGATCGGTCTCATCGTCATCTCGCCGGTGTTCTCGGGTTCGGAGACCTCGATGGTCCCCGGTATCGACATCGCGATCTTCCCGCTGAGCAACCCGGGGATCATCTCGATTCCGCTCGGATTCTTCCTCGGCTGGCTCGGTACCGTGACCGCCAGGACGAAGGAGTCGCGTGCGCTCGCCGCCGAGATGGAGGTGCGTTCGCTCACCGGCTTCGGTGCGGAGAAGGCGGTCGATCACTAGACGACCGCGCGTGGCGCGACCAGCGCCCACCGACCAGCGGACCCCGGCGGCCTACTCGCCGGGGTCCGCTGCGTTCACGATCCCGAACCCGTCTCACGTTCGAGGTCGAGGAGGAAGCGCTTGCGCTCGGGGTGGGAGCCGTACTGGCCCGGCGACCCGTCGGAGCGGATCACGCGATGCACCGGCACGATCACCGAGAACGGGGTGAGTCGGCACGCGGTGCCCACGGCCCGCGCCGCACCCGGGCTGCCGGCGGTCACGGCCACCTCGCCGTAGCTCATCGTCTCGCCCCACGGAATCGTGCAGATCGTCTGCAACGCCGCGCGGGCGAACCCGTCGATCAGCCGCCAATCGAACGCGATGCGTTCGTCGAACCGAATCGGCTCGCCCTCGAAGTAGTCGGCGACCAGATGTGCGAGCTCGTCGGCGGCGCCCGGGTCGTGCCGCAGCGGTACACCCAGGCGGCGGCCGAAGCTCTCGATCAGCCACGGCACGCTGGGGTCGTCCGTCTCGGAGAGATCGAAGCCGACGACGCCGGTATCGGAGAACACCGCCAGCGCATCGCCGAACGGTGTCGGAACGTAGTCGTGTCGGAAGGTCATGACCCCATCATCGCGTCGGGCACGGACGGCGTGGTCCCGAGTGCCGCTGTCGGTGGAGAACCGCACGAGAGTGCCGATTGTGGAGGAGAAGTGGGCGCGGGGGCCGGGAAACGCCGTGTACCGGCCAGAAATACGAGGCACGGCGCGTGCGCCGCTTAGGCTGGCCATGTGTGGCGACGAGATACGAAAGGCGCCGAGGATGCCGGAGCTGAACCCACGGTGAGACTCGGCGATCTGAGCGACTCCGCAACCGGCGTCGAGATCGCGCACGCTGCCGAGACGTTGCGCGCGAGTCTGCGCGCCCAAGCCGCCGACCTCGGCGGGTCCTCGCCGCTCGTGACCTTCGTCGAAGCGCCCGACGCCGGCATCGACATCTCCACAGCGCACCCCGGAAGCCTGCCGCAGTTCATCACGGGGCGCTCGACGCTGCTGTCGAACCTCTTCCGTGATGAGGTGGGGTTGCGCACCGCGCGCCTCGCCGCCGAGCGCATCACCACTCGCGGTGCGGAACTGCGCGCAGTGCGCGGCATCGACGCGGTGCGACTGGCCGTCGGGATCGCGCGTTGGAGGCTCGGTGGCGTCGACTTCGCGGCTCCGGTGCTGCTACGCCCCCTTGCCATCCGGCGGCACCACGCCGACTTCGAACTCAAACTGTACGGTGCGTTCGAAGTCAACCCAGAGCTCGTGCGGGTCGCACGTGAGCACTTCGGTATCGATCTGGATCCGGCCGGGCTCGCCCGTCTCGCGTACGACGGCGGGATCTTCAAGCCGCAGCCGGTGATCGACCGGCTGCGCACGTTGACCCAGTCCATCGATACCTTCGCGGTGCACCCGCGCCTGATTGTCTCGACGTTCGCCGACGTCGCCGGACCGATGGTGCGCGACATGGTCGACCTCGACCACCCGGTACTCAACGCGCTCGGCGGCCACGCCGATGATCGTGAGCAGGCGAGGGCTCGCCGCGAGGCGCCCGCCGTCACCGATCCGGACGACCGGGCACCGGCATCCGAGACCCTCCTGCTCGATGCCGACGCCGAACAGGAGGCGGTGCTCGCGCGCATCGCGGCCGGGCATTCGCTGGTGGTGTCGACGCTGCCGGGAACAGGCGGTACCCAGACCGTGATCAACGCGCTGGGCGCCTTCGTGCGTGCAGGCAAGCGTGTGCTCGTGGTCTCGGCGCGCCGATCCACGCTCGACGGGGTGGCACACCGGCTCGCCGGTGTCGGACTGGAGGGGCTCGCTGTCTCGCCGGGAGCCGTGCGCCGCGACCTCATCAAGGCCATCGGACGCAACGAGAAGGCGACCAGGCCGAAGGCCACCGAGATCGACGAGGCGCTCGTGCGCCTGCGCGCCGTGCTTCGCGACTACCGTGCCGCCGTCACCCAACCGGTGGGGCGCACGGGGGCATCCGTCCTCGATGCCACACGACAGCTGACCCGACTCGCCCTGCACGCGGTCCCGCCGTCGACCGGCGCGCGCCTGTCGATGGACGCGCTGGAGCGCCTCTCCGGCGATCGCAGTGATGCAGCGCAGGCGCTGACCCGCGCCGCACGACTGGGCGAGTTCCGGTTCGGACCCGATGATTCACCCTGGTACGGCGTCAGCTTCGACAGCGCCGAGAAGGCGCAGCACGCGCACGAGCTTGCCGGGCGGTTACACACCGCGGCCGTTCCTGCCGTGCTCGAGCAGGGGTACGAGCTCATCGCCCAGACGAGCATGCGTCCGTTCTCGACGATCGACGAGCTCGGCGAGTACGTGCGTCTGCTGCAGGGCGTTCGGGACTCCCTCGATCACTTCAGCCCGACCGTCTTCGAACGCCCGCTGGGCGAGCTCATCCGTGCCTACGGCTCGCGGCGTGACGCTCCCGGGATGTCGGCGGCGAACCGGCGACGGCTGAAGAAGCTCGCTCGCGAGTACGTGCGTCCGGGCGCTCACGTCACCGAGATGCACGAGGCGCTGCTGCGCATCCAGCAGCAGCGCACGCAGTGGCAGCGCTACGTAGAGGCCGGCGTCGCACCGCAGGTACCGCTCGGACTGTCGGATGTGCACGCCGCATGGCAGCGGGTGTCGGCTGAACTCGCTGAACTCGACACCGCCCTGGGGCGCAAGGAACCGCTATCGGCGCTGCCGGTGGCACGTCTGGTGCGCACGCTGTCGGGGCTCGCCGCGCGTTCGGCGGTGTTCGACAACCTGATCGAGCGCACCGAGATCCGCGACGCGCTCACCGATCTCGGTCTGCGCCCGTTGCTGGCCGACCTATCGGTGCGGCACGTTCCCGAAGAGCGCGTGGCGGACGAACTGGAGTTCTGCTGGTGGCAGTCGCTGCTCGAACGCGCCCTGCAGGATGACCGTTCACTGCTCGGCGCCAACACTGCGGTCGTCGATCGGCTCGAGCGCGATTTTCGTCTGGTGGATGAGGCGCACACGGCGATGGCCGGTCCGTTGCTGGCCTGGAACCTCGCGAACCAGTGGCGGATCGCCATCGTCGACGAGCCCGCGCAGGCCGCGAACCTGCGTCGTGCGCTGAAGGGCGGTGAGGCCACACCCGCCGAGATCGTGTCGGCCGCGCCCGACCTGGTGCGGGTGCTCGCCCCGGTCTGGATAGCTTCGCCCTACGAGGTTCCCGAGATCCCCGACTCCGTGGATTTCGACGCGGTCCTGCTGGTGGACGCCGCGGCCGTCAACCTCGCCGAGGCGGCACCGGCCATCCGTCGTGCCCGTCAGATCGTCGCGCTCGGTGACCCGGTCACGCAGCGTCCGACGCCGTTCGACGTCGCGACGCTGCCGGCGGCGGATTGGGAACGCGAGGTGGACTTCGACGATGTCTCGGCCTTCGAACGTCTCGCCGATCTGTTCCCGGTCGTCACGCTCACCCGCAGCTACCGCGCGGGTGGCGAGGACTTGGCCGAGCTGATCAACGATGCCTTCTACGGCGGTGAGATCGTCTCGCTGCCGTGGGCGGGGTCATATCTGGGTCGGGGAAGCCTCACCGTCGACTACGTCGAAGGCGGAGTGGGGATGCCCGACCCGCGCACCGGCGCGGTCGAGAGCCCCGATGCTGAGGTCGCCCGGGTCGTCACCCTGGTGGTCGAGCACGCGGTGCACCGGCCCACAGAGACACTGATGGTGGTCACGGCGAGCCGGCGTCACGCCGAGCGCGTGCGCACCGCCGTCGCCGCGGCGCTCGCCGGGCGATCTGACGTCTCGGACTTCGTCGGACGCGACACGGCCGAGCCATTCGCCGTGTTGACGCTGGAGGAGTCGGTCGCCGAGAGCCGTGACCGTGTGGTGTTCTCTCTGGGCTACGGGCTGACTCGTCATGGCCGTGTGCTCAGCGACTTCGGTGACTTGTCGCAGGAGGACGGCGACCGTCTGCTCACGGTCGGTATGACGCGGGCCCGGCGCTCCATGGTGATCGTCTCGTGCATCCGCCCGTCGTCCTTCGATGAGGGGCGCCTCGCGCACGGCGCGGCCACGCTCATGTCGATCCTCGGCGGGCTCGCGTCGCGTAGCCGCGACGCGCGCCTGGAGGACCTCGCGGATCCGCTCACGCTGGCTCTGGCACGCGAATTGCGCCGGCTCGGCGCCGCCGTCGACGTCGACTACCGCGGGCTCCTGCCGCTGGTCGCGCAGCACGACGGTCGTGCCGTGATCATCGAGTCCGATACCGAGTTGGGCGGCGAGTCGCTGCGTGAGAGCCTGCGGCTGCGCCCGCAGGTGCTGCGCCGACTGGGATGGCACTACGTGCGCGTGCACGCCTTCGACCTGTACAGCGACCCGGTGACCGTCGCACGGCGCGTGGCGACCGTGCTCGGCATCGGCGAAGACACGGTGCGTGCCGACAACGACACGCAGCCCCTGGATATCGATGACTGACCAGCCGCGCCAGCGCATCGTGCGCGTCGCGGGCGCGCGTCGCGCGAAACTGACCGCGGTCGAGGGGGCGACGAGCGAGCCTCACACCCCGAGCGAGCGCACCGCCGCGCCGAAGGGCGCGAGCGGACCCAATGACGAGCGGATGCTGCGCGACGTCCCTCCGCACTACTGAGCAGGCTGTCTCGCGGGGCGGACCTGCCGCGAGATCGTGTGCCGGAACGACGAAAGCCCCGCATCGAGAAGGAGCGGGGCTTTCGCGGACGGTTCGTTCAGTCGTCGGCGTTGTGGCGGCGCAGGGCGTCGCGGATCTCGATGAGCAGCTCCTGCTCGGTTGGGAGGGTCTCTTCCTCAACGGCGGGGTTCTTCGCCGCCTGGCGCTCCTTGTACTTGTTCATCGGCACGACGAAGACGAAGTACACCACGATCGCGACGGCGAAGAAGCTGATGACCGCCGAGATGAGCTCACCGATCGGGAACGTGACCGGCTGGCCGTAGAGCCCGGTGACGGTCCAACCGACGTTGCCGGCCTCATCCGCCTGGAAGAACAGCTCGACCAGCGGCGTGATGATCGCCGAGACGACGGCGTTGACGATCGCGGTGAAGGCGCCACCGATGACCACCGCGACGGCCAGGTCGATGACGTTGCCCTTGGTGATGAACTCTTTGAAACCCTGGATCATGATTCCCCCTGTGTGTGAGACCTGGGCCGGGTGCGCGAGGCCTATGCCGGGCTCTTCGAGGCCGCAGGAGCGGCACTGCTCGAAGAGGCCGACTTCGATGATGCCTGATCGGCCTTCGCAGCGGGAGCATTTCCCCGCGAGTCGGTGCGGTAGAACCCCGCACCGTTGAAGGTCACGCCGATCGAGCCGTACTGCTTGCGCAAGGCACCACCGCACTCGGGGCAGATAGTGAGCGCGTCATCCGAGAAGCTCTGCACCGCGTCGAAACGGTGCTCGCATGCGGTGCAGGCGTAGGCATAGGTGGGCATGGGGCTCCCTGTCAGTTGCGCGCAGGGGAGAACGTGATGGTCTGCGTCGGGGTGACGACGCCGTCCACCGGCTGATCGTGCATCTCGCGCGGCAGCGAATCGAGTACTTCCGAATCATAGATGACCGCGTAGACGGGTGGGCATTTCTCCATCGACCCGAGCGTCTTGTCGAAGTAGCCGCGCCCCCAGCCCAACCGGGTGCCGTCGCGGTCGACGGCGGCTGCGGGGATGAGCATCAGGTCCACGTCGCCGACGGCGATCGGGCCGAGCACCTCGCCGGTCGGCTCGAGCAGCCCGAAGAGCCCCTCGGCGACGTCGTCGGCATCGCCGGCGACGGCCCAGTCCAGCAGGCCGTCGGCCCGGGTGATGGGGAGCAGCACACGGATGCCTCTTTCGAGCGCCCCCTGCAGGAACACCGCCGTGCTGGGCTCGCTGACGGTGGAGAGGTAGCACGAGACGGACTGCGCATCGTGCACGGCCAGCAGCGCATCCAGTTGCGCGGCCAGGCCGGTAGCGGCGTCCTCGCGTTGCGCGTCGGAGAGGAGCTGGCGGCGCTCGCGCAGTTCGGCGCGCAGGGCCCTCTTGTGCTGTTCTGCTTCGCTCGACATGGCATCGAGCATACGGGCACGTGCGTCGCGGGCATCCGCCTTCTCCGAGGATCCGCGCAACAGCGCGGCTATGCTGAGCCGCATGGCGAAGATGACGGCGGTCGTTCCCACGTCGGGATCGGGAACGCGGTAGGCGTCCGACGATGATCCTCCCCTCGGAACCGCTGCCCGCCCTGCAGTACGATCGCGTGGCGTTGCGCCTGGTGCGCGTCCGCGACGCCCGCACGCTGCAGCGGGAATTGCTCGCCAATCGCTCCTGGCTGCAGCCGTGGGAGGCGACGATCCCCGGTGGCGTCGCCACTTTCGACATGCGCGTCAGCATCCGCCGCCTGCTCCAGCAGTACCGCGACGGTGGGGGCTATCCGTTCGTGATGGAGTACGACGGTGAGATCGCCGGGCAGCTCAACATCTGGGGCGTTGCGCGCGGCTCGTTGGCCTCGGCGACGATCGGGTACTGGGTGAGCGAGCGCTTCGCGGGCCGCGGCATCACGCCGACAGCGGTCGCCCTGGCGACGGACGCCGCGTTCGAGCAGTACGGCCTGCACCGCATGGAGATCTGCATCCGACCGGAGAATGTGGCGAGCCTGCGGGTCGTGCAGAAACTCGGCTTCCGATACGAGGGTCTGCGGCGCCGGTACATCCACATCGACGGCGATTGGCGTGACCACTATGCGTTCGCGTTGACGCGCGAGGACGTGCCCCGTGGCGTGCTGGCGCGCTGGCTGGCAGGTGACGCTCCGGAGTCGGCCGCGATGATCGCACCTGGGGATCTCCCGCACGTCTGAGCATGTCGTGACGACACGCGATCGAAAGTTGGGCTGGCCTGCGGCTGGTCGCCTACCGTGGTCTGTATGGACGGGCCGGTGCTGAGTGGGGGCGTGATCGTACTGGTCGCGGTGCTGCTCTGGGCGCTGTACTTCCTGCCGAGTTGGCGGGGCCGTCATCAGTACTACGCGGCCGAGCGCAATGCGGTGCGTCTCAATCAGGCGCTGCGGGTGCTCGCCGAGACCAGCGAGACTCCCGAAGAAGTCCGCCTCGAGCTGACCGCCCGCACCGCCCACGCACAGCAGAAGCTGGCCAAGCGCGTGCAGGCAGAGAAAGAGAACGCGCGTCTGGAGATGCTTCGTCAGGAGCTCGCGGCGGCGCGACAGGATCCACTCGTCCGGCAGGCGCGTGCGCGCCGACGTGTACGTCTGGCGGCGAGCAGCATGCTGGTGCTCGGACTGACGCTTCTGGCCCTGGGGATCTGGCCGCTCATGGCGAACGGCTCTTGGCTGGCGGCAGCCAGCGGACTGGCCCTCATGGTTCTCGGTGTCACCGTGCTGGCCCGCATGGCGCGCGTCGCCCGCCGTGCGGCGCGCCGCGCGCGCCCGCACATCGTCGCCGCCGATGCGGAACGCGTGTCGCCGCCGCTTCACGACCAGGGCCCCGCCTACTGGACGCCGCGCCCGCTGCCGCAGCCGATGGTCACCGTCGCCGGCTCACGTGCGCAGAGCGCTCGGGCCGAGGCGGATGCCCAGGATGAACGCCGTCGTTCGGCTCAGCGCGAGGAGCTGCGCCGCCGGGCGGAGGAGATCGCACCGCCGGCACCGGCCGAGCTACCCGCGGCACGTGTTGAGGCGGAGTCGCCGTACGCGCGCATGGGTGTGATCGATGACGCTGAGATCGAGGCGCACGTGCGCGAACTGCTCGCTCGTCGATCCGCAGGCTGAACGCGTGATATTCTGACTGAGTTCACGGGCCTATGGCGCAGTTGGTAGCGCGCCTCGTTCGCATCGAGGAGGTCAGGGGTTCGAATCCCCTTAGGTCCACAGGACACAGAGGGCCCTCCCCACGCTCAGCGTGGGGAGGGCCCTCTTCGTTGTATCGGAGCGCCTGGCTGCAGAGCGCCGGCTCACGGGGGAGCGCGCGACACGCCCGGGTGCGGGGGTGATTTGCCGGGATGCCCGGATCCACGTAAATTATTACTTGTTCGCCCCAAGCGGTTGAGCGGAAAGCCTCCGGGCTCAGCTCCCCTCCAAGTAGCGAACAAGTCACCTCCACTTCATCCTCGGATGAACGGCCCCGTGTCGGAGAGCGTGACGGTTCCGCCCGGAGTCGATTTGACAGTCGGGTCGGGATGATTATGATTGTGAAGTTGCCTTGCGCGTCTGGCCTTTGTTGGTTGGTGTGT